>NZ_HE978617.1:173632-176577 GCF_000307225.1 Anaerococcus vaginalis | reverse complement strand
TTGCAAAACAATGTCCCACTTTCTTAGAAAATGTGTATTAGAAAAAGAAATTTATATTGTAGATCTAGAACCATTTAGAGATCTCCAATGGCTACTTTCAAATGTAACAAATAACATAAACCAGATCGCAAAAGCTACTAATATGACTGGTGTTATTTACAAAAATGACATACAGGCTATCAGGCAAGACGTAGACAAGTTATCCAAAGAAATCTGGGATATTCACAGCTTATTATTAAAAAGAATTCAAAAAATACAAGAATATCAGGAGTAAGAAAGAATGAAAATTTATATGAATGAACAAGGATTATTGGAAAAAGAAAGAGAATTATGTTTAGGTTTAGGAGGCATTGAGGATTTTATTAAGGAACTAGACGCCATGAGAGATACCTTCCAGGAAGTACAAGATCGTTACGAGAATTTTGAGAAAGTTTATCACTCAGATATGAAAAATATGTTAGAGGGACTATTCAAGTTTAATCAAAGTTTTGTTAGAAATAATGAAACTTTGATTGATAAAATCGAATAAATAAACCGAGGTGTCGTAGAAATACGGCACCTTTTTAAATGAGAAATTTGATTTTATCTGGTATAATAATCTTTAGTAAGTTGAAGATGAAAACGCTACGGAGTATCTCTATGAATTTTGAGAAAGAATGGATAAAACATTTTACAAAAGATGTCTCTAAAAAAGATTTAGATTTTAGAGTTAGAGATTCAGGTAATTTTATATGGCATGCTTTTTTGGATTTAATTGATAAGGGAAGTTACTTGGTCGGAAATGAAGCGAGAAAAACTTTTGACAAGGTAAATAAAGTAGGTACAATTTATTTTTCCCTTGGGATGAAAATAAAGTTTTTGAAAATAACATTGAAGAAATTACTGCAGACATGCTCGATAGATATAACGAGGTATATCTTGTCGCTTCCGATTGGTCATGGACAAATATAAAAACGCATGAAGAAGAATTAGGACCTTATTTTTGCTCTAATACAGAGAATCATATTTAGGAGGCTTAGATGAGAAATATACAAAAATATGGCGGAACATGGAAATTTTTTGATAGTGAGAAAACTTTTCAAGGAGAACTGCATATTGATTCGGATAAAAATTTTATTGTTCTTGAATTAATTATTCCAGCCAGTGATAGTAATCCAATGCCTAGACCACCTTATAAAGGAAAGATTCCATATATATGTGGCACTTTATTTTCTGGAGCAAAAGTTTTGTTATATAAATGTGAAACGGGTAAAGAGCACACATATCTATTATCATATACACAACAAATTATTTACTCTGATTTTGCTTTCTGGGGGCTAGAAATAAAGTCTGAAGATGAGGTAATGTTTTCAAATGTTACCGTTGACTTTGGGGAGATAATAAATTGGTCTAGATTGTGCAAATATAACTGGGACTATTCCTCAAATTATGGTGTGAATTTGATTTGGGAACATGAAGATCCTGTTAATTTTAAATTTGGAGATGGTTTACTTATAAAATTTTATCCTGTACAGGGAAGTATGGAAAGCAATTCATATAGTAAGGAGATTATTGCACGTCAAAGTGTTCTTGTAGACTTTGTTTATAATCAACCTAAAGAGATTGATGAAATACTAGATGATATTTTATCTATTCAGTATCTTATAGGCCTTGGTATTGATAATGAGGTAGTTATTGAGAATATTAAATATCAACACCCAACAATATATTCAGAATTTGAAAACAAAGATGGATCTGTTACTAAACATTTTTTAAAAGCTGATTTGTTGTTTGGAAAGGGGGAGAAAAAATCTACTGCAAGTATTAGACCGTTCAAATTTATCTTTACTTTAAGAGATATAAATGATCAAAATATTTTTTTAAATTGGAATAATAGATATTCTAAACTTAAACCAGTCTTGGATCTTTACTTTACTGTTTTTTCTAATAAAATTACAGCACCAGAAGTCTTGTTTTTAAACTTGGTTCAAGCTTTAGAGACTTTTCATGCAAGATTTATCACTGATGATGTAAAAGATTACATTACTAGAGTTGAAAAAATTACTTATAATTTTTGTAGGGGTAATGAGAATCAGAATCAATGGCACGATTTTTTACTTGATGAGCATCAGCAAAATAGTAAAAAGATACATCTAAGAAGTCGCTTGGCTGATTTAATTTTTGCTGAAGGAATATTACCCTTCTGGCCTAGTTCTTACAATAAAGTAGAATATATCAGTAAGGTAGTAGATACGAGAAATTACTATACTCATTATAATATCGAAAAAGAAGAGAAGGCACTTTCAAGAGAAGAATTGCCTTTAGTAAATGCTGAACTAAGGATATTACTACAGTTCCATATTCTAAAGATTCTAGGTTTTTCTACTGACGAATTAAGGAAGAAAACAGTAGAAGAGATGAACAGGCTTAATGATATTAAATTTTTACAAGAAGGAACTCATGAGATAAAAGAGAGACTGTGAGTTAAAAAGCGTGAATAATAATATAGCAATGAAAGAGAAAAATACGGCATTTTATTACAGCAAACTTTGAAAGTTGCTTGACGAGAAGAAAATGTATAAAGAAGACTTAAGACTAGATACAGGGATGTCCTCAGCAACTCTTCATAAGTTAGGTAAGAATGAGATTGTTAGCATGGATGTTTTAGCAAGAATTTGTGAAAGTCTTAAATGTGATGAGGGAGATATTGTTAGCTATATAAATGAAGAGGGTGTGTCAGAATGACTAAATTCTGATACACTCTCTTTTTTATTTGATAGGTTGTACACTTAAAAGCGATATATAGTATAAAATAAATTTAAAAATCAACTAAAAATATATTTAACAGATGAAGAAAAAGAAATTTTTTGAAAAGAAAATGAAACTTGCAAACTGTAAAACCATGTCCCACTTTCTTAGAAAATGTGTATTAGAAAAAGAAATTTATATTGTAGACCTAGAACCAT
>NZ_HE978617.1:79179-173260 GCF_000307225.1 Anaerococcus vaginalis | reverse complement strand
CTGTAAAACCATGTCCCACTTTCTTAGAAAATGTGTATTAGAAAAAGAAATTTATATTGTAGACCTAGAACCATTTAGAGATCTCCAATGGCTACTTTCAAATGTAACAAATAATATAAATCAGATTGCAAAAGCAACTAATACAACTGGTGTTATTTACAAGAAAGATATAGATTATATGAGACAAAAAATAGAAAAATTGGCAAAAGAGATATGGGATATACATTCCCTACTTCTTAATAAATCAAAAGAAAGTTATGGTATTTAGTATGGCAATTACAAAAATACATCCTATAAAATCAACTCTAAATTTGTCAATGGATTACATTGCTAAGATTGAAAGAATCTTAGTATATTCATTCAAATGTAATCCATCTATTGACCATATTCAGTTTATGAAAACACGAGAAGATAATGATATTAATGGTTCAGTTATGTCTGGAATTCTAATACAATCTTTTATTTTAGGGTAGTTTTGTGCTATAAAAAGGCTGTGAGTTTAATGCTCACAGCCTTTTTCTTATATACTCTTGAAAGTATTATCTGAGTTTTCATTTATTGTTTTAAGACCACTTTTTATTGCAAGTAAGACACCTGCAATTATAAAGACAAATACTATTAATATAGGAGTATAATTCATATTTATTAGCAGTTCTTTTATTCCAAAGCCTAATTCATAGTTACTCCTATAGGCTCTTAACACAATACCTATAGCAAACATGAAGATATATGCTAAGAAAATATTTTTAAATAATATTTTTACTTCAGCAAATACCATCTTTTCAACTTGTTTTTCTGTCATACCAGTAGTTGATAGAAGTTTAAAGTCATTGGATCTCGCTCGTAGATTTCCCTTAAAGCTATTATAAGCATTGGACAGAGCGATGGTTATAAGAATGATTTGTATAGCTAGGTTTAAAAGTCTTTCATTCCTTGTTTGCTCTTTGCTTGCTGCTTCTCTTAAAATTTCTGTAGCTGTTCCATGGTCAGACTTTGGTACATAATTTGAAATTACTTTTTCGGCATCTTCAAATACTTTTTCCTTGTTTTTTTCAGCCTTTATTTTTACAAAATAATAATAAACAGGATCTGATTTATCTATTCCATACTCATCAATAAATTTCTTCATATTACTTGTGCTTGTGTAGATGGGTATTTCATTATTATTATAAGCTTCTAAGTCATAAGGCATTTCATCAATACTTGCATCAATCTTTATATTCATTGATTTCCCCTGTGCATTATATTTTAAAGAAATATCTCCAGATTCCTTATCAGAAATTTTTATATACTCGCTAAAAGCATAAGGCGTTCTACTGTCTTTTCTTATCTTATTAAGCAGTAAGTAAGATGCATTAGAGATGTTATTTTCTTTTAAAATTTTTTCAAAATCTTCATCTTTTAAAGCATATAAACTTGCATATAGTCTATCTTTTGCTATTTTTCCACTATCAATAGAATTTTTTAAGTCTTTAGAAATAAAGTCTTTATTCTCGTCAAGGTAAAACTTAGTGTCATTTCTTTGATATAGGTGAAGCTCTTTTATTCCGTCAACTTTTTCTAAATCAGCTAATAAGTTTTCATCTAAATTCTTATCAGTGTAAATACTTGAATTAAAATTGTAAGGACTCTTATAAGAATTATATTTTTCATTCAAAGCTCTATAGGACTGACTAACTAAGACTGTGGTCAGTACAAAGGCAGACAGAGCCATTGAAATTACAATAATTCGATAGGTTGAACGATAGGATCTGTAATAATCTTTTGCTAAAGTTTTTTCTATAGCTCCATTTATTTTTGATTTTCCTAATTTAATATTTTTTTCTGTAATACCATTTAATCCCTCGATAACCTTTATCTTTGAGCTTTTCTTTGCAGGAATCAATGCTGAAAAATAAACCATTAACAAGGATAACAAAATAATTATTAAAATAGACCCAATACTTGGTATTACTAATTTAAAGCCTGGAGATTTTAAACTTTCTCCTAAAATATTTGATATTTTTTTATAAGAGATAGCATTGTTAAACCACAACAAATATAAGAGCAGATTTGCAAAAGCCCAAGATAAGACTGTCCCTAAAGCTATTGGCAAGATTGAAAGTTTAATTGCCTTCTTACGAATCATTTGCCTGACTTGCTTTTTAGTCATTCCAGTACTTTTTAAAAGAGCAATTTCCTTTAAATCTCTATTATTCCATACATTAAAAGCACCATAAATTATAAAGGCAAAAAGTACACAGAGAAAGAAAGCCATCCCATATTTTTCTATAGCTAAATTGATTACGCTTTTAGGTGGAATAATTCCTTTGGGATAAACCATACTATGCTCTAAAATATCTTTGTTGTAAAACACTCTTCCAGTATCCAATGCTTGTTTCTCATCAATATTCATTTCAGACAAAATTTTTCGAGTCTTTGTATAGGTATCCCTTATGCTTTTATACCAAATCCATGCTTCTATTCCATCATTGTTTTCAAATAGATAATCCTTTTTATTGCTATCTGCTAAACCTATAAGCATAGTATCTTCAAAAGAATATCCATAATCATTGTAAACACCAACTATGGTATATGTCTTTTTATTTTCAATAATCTCAGAACCTAAATCATACTCCTTATTTTTTAATAAAAATCTCTCTGGTACTAAAAGTTCATTTGAATTTTCTGGTTTTCTACCATTTTTGATTTCATAGCCGAGAAGACTTTCAGAATCTCCATTTTCATATATAACCGCATTTAAGTCTGTATTAATGATTTTATTAAAAGAAACTTTTTCTATGTCTGTATCGTTTTTTAATTTATCATAAAAACTTTCGTCAATTTCAGCTATATCTACATGATAATCTCCAATAGTTTTCTTTACATATTCATACTGTTCAGTGTTCATTGAGTCGAAAATAAAAATAACAGTTCCTAGTAAAATTACTGCCAAAAGTATGGAGATTTTAATGGCTAGAGTGTCTTTTTTATTATTTTTAACAGCTCCACTGGCAAGATCATTAATAATTGTCATAAGACTCATCTCCCAAGAAACTTAACCTACCATCAATCATCTTATAAACTTTATCACATGCATTTGCCACCTTTTCATCGTGGGTGATAATCATAATAGTAGAGTTCAATCTCTTATTTACTAGTCTAAAAAGTCCTGTGATTTCTTCAGAATTTTTTCTATCGAGATTTCCTGTGGGCTCATCCGCTAAGATTATTGCAGGTCTTGTAATCAAACTTCTGGCAATGGCAACTCTTTGTTGCTCGCCACCTGATAATTGTTTTGGATACCTATCAAGCTTTCCTTCTATTCCTAGTATCGATAAAATTTCCTTTAAATATTCTTCATCTGCCTTTTTATTGTCCAATAAAAGAGGAAGTAGGATATTTTTTCTCACATTAATATTTGGAATTAGGTTAAAAAATTGGTAGACAACGCCAATATTTCTTCTGCGAAATACTGTCATTTCGTCTTTGTTAAACTTAGTAATATTTTTATCTTGAATAAATATATCACCACTTGTTGGTGTATCTACTCCTGCAAGTAAATGAAGTAAAGTAGATTTGCCAGAGCCACTGTCTCCAATAATGGCAACAAGGTCTCCTTTTTCTAGTTCAAAGTTTACATTTGAAAGGGCATTTACTTCTACTCCGCCCTTATATGTTTTTGTTAAATCAACTGTTTTTACTATATTCATATTGTATCCTCCTTAACTTGTCTATATAATATTAGGCTTAAGTGACTGGAAAGTGACTAGAAAAAAACTGTGTCTTATTTTAGACACAGTCTTAAAATTTAATTATAAAATCTTAGTTCAAAGGCATTTGATTTCTTCCCCTTATGATATAAAAGCTCTCCATTTTGTCTTTCCATAACAGATTTTGCCATAGGAAGTCCAATACCATAGCCTTTTGAATTTGGATTCGCTTTATAAAAACGCCTAAAAACTTTTTCTAACATTTGTCGATCTAAGCCATCTGAGAAATCTTCTACTAATATGCTCTTATATAAGTTCGTTTCTTTTAAGTGAATTTCTATATGCCTATATTCTGTTGCTTCTAGACCATTTTTCATAACATTAAATGCTGCTTCATAGGTCCATTTCTTATCACATATAAGATTAAAATCATCTCCATCAAGGATAATTTCAACATTATCATTAATAAAATAATCTTTTAGCTTTTGTATGATATCTTCAATTAATTCTCGAGCAGATATCCTGTCTTTTGTCATTTCTATTGTGCCAGAATCAAGGGCGGCAAGTTTTAATAAAATATCAGATAAGTTGTGTAGTCTAATCAAATTATCTCTAAGTCTTTCTATATATTCTTCGGAAAAGTTGTCATCTTCGTCCTCTAATAAGTCTAACAATAATAGTGATCCAGTCAACGGAGTTTTTATTTGATGGGCAATGTCTTCAGTATATTTTTTTAAAGTTTCCTTATTTTTCTCTGCATTTTCAGCTATTTTCTTGTTTTCTATAATAATTTTAATAATCTCATCTCTGAGTTTGCCAAATTCATCGTCTATAATTTCGTAATTATCAGAGTTTATATCAAGTGAATGGAGGAGGCTAAATATATTATTAATCTTATCCTCTAGATCTATTTCTTTTTTCTTTTCAAATTTTCTAATAATTAGAAACAGAATTATATTTATAAGTAAAAAACCTATAAGTGTTAGAATATCAAATCTTGGATTGAGATAAACTACAAACAAAGACATTAATATATTTAAAATTAAGGCAAGTAAAATATTTTTGCTTTTATTCATTGTCCCACCTATATCCTATCCCTCTAAGAGTTTTTATATGACTGCCATAATCTCCAAGTTTAGATCTGAGTCTTTTTATGGTGACAGTTAGGGTATTGTCATTTACTTCATAAAAATCATAACCCCAAACATAATCTAAAATTCGCTCTCTTAGTAGATTTATATTTTGGTTTTCTAAAAGCATTTCCAATATAGCAAACTCTTTTAAGCTAAGGTCTAAATCTTTTCCATCTATCGAAGCTTGTTTTGAAATGAGATCTAAAGATAAATTTTTAAAAGTCAGCTCATTCACTTTTTTAATTTTTCTACTAAAAACATTGTCTATTCTCGCCTTTAGAATAGGAAGAGAAAAAGGTTTTGTAATATAATCATCTGCTCCTTGGGAAAGACCTTTTATTACATACTCATCTTCGTCTTTTACGGTGAGCATTATTACAGGAAGGTCAGAAAATTCCCTCAGCCACTTTAAAAAATTAAAGCCTGATCCATCTGGAAGATTGGCATCAAGTAGAATTAAATCAAAATCATTAAAATTAAGATTTTCTGTCTGAGAAAGATTGTTATAAATAATTGTTTCAATATTATGTTTGTTTAGGTAAGTTTTAACAGCAAAAGCAATTGTGCTGTCATCTTCAATCATTAGTATTTTCAATTCTATACTCCAATATATCCGATATATCACATTTAAAATACCTACAAATTCTACCCAGTATTTCCATACTAACATTTTCATCTCTTCCCATTTTAGCTATGGTATGAGGAGTTGTATTTATGGCTTTTTGTAAGTCTAATTTATTCATCTTTTCATCTATTAATTTTTTCCATAATTTATCATAGGAAAATCCCATAACTCACCTCAAATTAATCTTCTACTTTGTGCAGTATTTCTATAATATTATACCATGTTTATAAGTGATTTAATCTAAGTACATTAAATAAGTCGATTCTTATAATACATTATATTCTCCGGTACTGGGACTGGGACGGGACTAAAAATTTGAAAACGTCCTATAATTAGGTGGATTCAGAGATATTAGAAAAATTAGAATATAGTATTTTGAATGATTTGGGATATATCGGATGTTTGGAAAAGAAGAATGGGAATAGTAGCAAAAAAACAAAAAACTTTGTAAAATCAACGGTTACAGAAGATAAAAAACTGTAACTGGGATCAAAATGGGAACATTTGTCAAAAAGAATAAATTGAATAATAGTTCCAAGTGGTTTAGAAAAAAGCGATAGCCCTGGTCTTTGTACTGGGGCTATTTCTATATTCAAATATTAATTATCTAAAAGTAATGATAATGATCTATATTAAAATAATAGATATAAGGATTACTTAATAGTAAGGGGGGGGTAGAGAATTGTCAGAAGTAAAATACAAAAACTATTTAGATCATGAAATTCATGTTAAATTTGTTGAGGGGATATTGGAACAAAGTCAGAGCTGGCAATGGTTTATTGAATATATTGAAAATAATTATGACTTGTCAGACATAAGTTCGTACATAGAATATAAAAACAGAAGTAATTCTCTAGTTAGTATCTTAAGCAAATTTGCTAACATTTTAGAGATATGTGATTCTAACTTTCGATTTAAAACCATATTGTTACAAGAGATTTATGAAATATCAAAATATTATTTAGGAGCAATAGAAAGAGAAAGCTGTGAGAAAAAGATAAGTAGCGAGTTTTCTAAAATCCTATTTTTATCAGTTTGGTTAACTAAATTACAAAATTTAGGAAATGATTCAAAGTATATTGTTGATAACAGATTTATGAATCAGAGAAACTTCCATCAAACACTTAATATGCAAGTATTTGATTATGATAAAGAAGAAATAATTTTATATTTGGAAAAAATAAAATTAAGAGACTTTGAAATAATAAAACGTAACATAGAGGATAACTTAAATAGAGTAGTTTATGGAATTTCAGAAAATTTTTTTGAGAAATATGGTGATAGATTACTCTCAGCAAACTGTTTTGATTTTCAATCATTTGATAGAAAAACAGGCCTAACTTGGCAGGAAGATACTTTATTAGATATGCTTCAGGTTTCGATAAGAAATGGAGAAATAATTCCTATGTATTCAAATGGAGATAGTATAGCTCCAAACTATAAAGAATGGACTCCAGATTTATTAAAGCAATTAAAAAGCTATTTTAATAACAATATTTCAGATTTTGTAATAGAATCTGTTGATTTTTTATTAAATCGAAAAGATCCAAATATAGAGATTATAGAGACTCATTGTAACTTGTTTTTAGAGCTGATTAGTAAAGGCGAGGACTATGAAATATTAACTTCATCAACCTATGAAATTTTGACAATGTTATTTGATGAAGGAGTCATGGATAGGACAGAAAAAACAGAAGTTATAAAAGGATTTTATAAAAAACTACACTCCATAACTTCCATAAATCTATTAATGAGACTTCATTCTTCTTTTCCTCTAAATAGAGACCAAATTCAAAGTAAAAAAGATTATATAGAAAATCAATATAGGACTATTTCAGATATCAACGACATTCCGAATCTAACACAATACTTAGAAAACACCGATATAGCAAGACATATTAATCAATCTTATTATAATGAAACTAAGGATAAGTTCTTGGATCTAACTAAAAATGTAAATGATATTTTGGTTGCGAATTTATTCTACCAAGCTATGTTATTTCTTATATCTGTTAACCAAACTAATCAAATTGTTGACAAAAGAATTGTAAAACAAGATATGATTAATATTCAAGAGGATTGGCAAAAAAATAGATACCAAGAACAAACAAAGAATCTTCATGAATTTACAAATAGTATCCAAATTTCTACAGAAGAAGTTGAAAAATACAATAAAAGTATTTTGGATAATCCCATTATTGTAGCTAATAGTACTGTTCTAGCTAAAGTTGATGATTTAATATCAGTTCTTGAAAGAACTTCTAATCATTCATTAATGTATATGGTTAGTAGAGTTGAAATAAACAATATATTTCCAATTAAAGACACTGGTATAAATTTTGATAGACATGAAACAGATGATATCTTAAGAAAACAGGTTGAGAAAATTATAGAAAGATATGGATATAAATTTATAAATGTTTTAGATGCAGATATTTATGTTTCTGCTATGCATGATACATATATAAATAACGTATATTTAGTAATTGCTTTATTTAATAAAGAAAAAGAGTTATATGAATTGTTAGAAAAAAATGTTGGAGTCAGGTTAATTCCATTTAATGAACAGATTTCTTTGGGTCATTTAACACAACTATTCCCTTTATTAGAAATTGAGATTAGACAACTTGGAAAGTTATTTGGAATCGTTCCATTTAAAGAAAATGTACGTGAATTTATGAAATTTAAAGATCCAAGTTCTATATTAAGAGAACTAATAGAAAACGTATATGAGGAGTTGGATGGTTTCGAGAGTGCTCCGGATTTATTATTCGTATATCACTTTATGTACAATAGTAATTCTCTAAACATTAGAAATGAATGTATTCATGGAAGAGATTATTTTGAAGGTTATAGGCTCAAACTTGCTTTTAAAGTCACCATGTTGGCATTATATATGATTAGATACAGAATTAATTCAATATTGACTAATAGTAATAGCTATAATGAAGTATAAGGTGCAGAAAACTAACAACCGGGTGGTATGTAAATAATAGTTCCAAGTGGTTTAAATTTGGACAAAAAATTAGACCGTAGTTTGAAGCTGCGGTCTTTTTGCCTACATATTTTCATTTTAAAAATCTTGATTTTATATAATTATGCAAGTTGTTATAAATTAGGTCATTAATTAAGGTAAATAAAATAGTGAAATTTATTAAGACTATGACAGAATACTTGATGGAACATTTAGATTATATAGCAAACAAGTAAATTATGCGACAATAAAATGTCGATTTGAGTGTTTGTTTGAATAAGATTTATCAAAAAGAAAATAAGCACTTTGCAAAAATGTTCAGGTATTGTTTTAGTTTATAGATAAGTGGGAATTTTATATAGTGTATGGGTTTGACCTGTCCGTTGGGGACCGCGTTATCCTTTAATCAAAGGAGGTATATAACCATGTTAAGAAGTGAAATTCAAAAAGAAACGGGTCTAACTAGGAAGGCAATAGAGTATTATGAGGATAAAGGACTTATCAATCCTCAGAAATCTGAGAATGGTTATAGAGACTATAGTATAAAGGATTTAGAGATTCTAAAAAAGGTATCTATATTTAGAAAATTGGGAATGAGTATCTCAGATATTTATCGGTGTATATCGTCAGGTGGTGATACTCTGTCTTCTGTTTTAAGGGAAAAACAACATCAATTGGACCTTGATGAAAAAAGGAAAGTAATACTAGAAATGATTGTTAGAGGTGAAAGAAATGAAATAATCAATGAGAAAGTTTCACTACTAGAGGTGGAACAAACGATCTATGAAAAACTAGAAATTGCCTTTCCAGGATATTTTGGACAAATATTATTTGCTGCCTATCAACCATTTTTGGATACACCATTAGAAAATGATGGTAAGAATTCTTTTTATAAATATATAGCTTATCTTGATAGGCTCCCTTCTTTTGAATTAACTGAAGAAGAGGGAAAATACATTGAGAAGATTAGCTCACCCTTTGATATGAAAACCCTAAAAGATGTGAATCAGGCTAAACTAGATGCTATAGAGAGTCCTGAAAAGTGGATGAAAGATAATGAAGATGTAATTTCTCAATATGAAAGTTATAAAAATAGTGAAGAGTATCAAAATAGCATGATGAAACAGATCCAAGATAAGCTTAAAAACTTTATGAAGGAAAATCAGTATTATGAAATAGCAATTCCACTTATTAGAAAATTTAGCAAGAGCTATGATGATTACTATAAGAAGTTGCTAAAAGCAAATGAAGAGTATCTAAATAATAAATATCGATAATTATAGCTAAGCACTTACTTGGACTTAGCATGTGCTTTTTCTATACCCAAATGTAAAGAGTTTCAGGGTTAAGAGAAATAATTTAATTGTATCAAAGACGGTTGGAAACTAGATATAGATTTAGGCTTTGATATTGAGGTTTACACAGAAGATTTTTAAAATGACTATATAAGTCTTACTGATATAGCAAAATATAAAAACAAGGAAGAACCTAATGTAGTTGTTTCAAATTGGATGCGAAACTATAATACAATAGAATATCTTGGCATTTGGGAGCAGTTAAATAATCCAGATTTTAACCACCTCGAATTCTAGGGGTATTTAAAAGAGGCTGGTAGCAACGCTTTTACTTTATCACCTCAAAAATGGCAGAAAACCACTAATGCAGTAGGACTATTTGTAAAGTTGAGTAGATATGGTGGCACATATGCTCATAAAGATATAGCTTTTAAATTTGCTTCATGGATATCTGTAGAATTTGAACTTTATATAATTAAAGATTATCAAAGACTTAAAGAAGATGAAAACTCAAAACTATCTCTTACTTGGAATCTGCATAGAGAAATATCTAAAATCAATTATAAAATTTATACAGATGCCATCAAAGAGTATTTATTAAAAGACCTTACAGATGAGCAGTTATCATTTAAATATGCAATTGAAGCAGATATGCTTAATGTGGAACTCTTTGATAAAAGAGCAAAACAGTGGCGTGAAGAAAATCCTGACCTAAAAGGAAACATGAGAGACTATACAAGTTTTAATGAACTATTAGTACTTGCTAATATGGAATCCTACAATGCAATTCTAATTGAAAAAGGATTAGAGCAAAAAGAAAGAATGATTGAACTTAGAAATCTTGCAAAGACCCAACTCATATCTTTAGAAAAATTAAAGCAATTAGATATTAAAAAACTTTCTAATTAAAATTATTATCGTGTTTTGTCCGGTACTGGGACTGGGACGGGACTAAAAATCTTAATATTACGGGGTGATTTTCAAGGATTCCAAAGTCCAACTAAAACGAAGTGCATATGAGTCTGAAAACTAAGGTAAGTAACTGAAAGTTTCTGAGATTATATAGCAAGAGATCTTGTAAAGATTTTAAGCATGTAAACTAGGGCGATTAGCAGACTAGCTATAAAGCTAAGTCTGGTTTTTTATCTTATTATTTTGTCTTTCTTATTGCTTTTTAAATTTTTTTGATATATATTGAAACGAATAGGAGGTAGGAATGAAAGATTTTTGGGCATATGATAAAGATGATATTTTAAAAGAGTTAAATACAAGTGAAGCTGGATTATCAAGCAAAGAAGCTTGTGATAGGATTGAAAATTATGGTAAAAACGTTTTTGCGGAAAAGAAATCTAGCTCTAATTTTATGATTTTTTTATCGCAATTTAAAAGTCCAATAACTATGATCCTTATATTTGCGGCAGTTCTATCTATATTTTTGAAGGATTATTCTGATGGTGTTATCATTTTGATTATAATTTTTATTTCTTCATTTTTAAGCTATCTTCATGAAAGTAAGGCAAAGGATGCTGTAAAAAAGCTCCTTTCATCAGTAAGTGTAACATCTGCTGTTTTAAGAGATGGCTCTTTCAAAGAATTGGATAATGCAAATTTGACCATTGGTGATATCATTAGCGTAAAAACAGGCGACATGATACCTGCTGATTGTTTGCTTCTTGAAGGTAATTCACTTACGAGCGATGAGTCAAGCCTAACGGGCGAGACCTTCCCTGTTGAAAAGCTAGTTGGGAAAGTTCCTGCCAAGACTTCTCTTTCTGAAAGGAAAAATTGCCTTTGGATGGGAACCCATATTATTAGCGGATCAGGAAGGGCTATTGTTGTTAATTTAGCGAAGGATTCTGAGTTTGGCAAAATCACTTCATCTCTTAGCCAAAAGGATGCTGATACAGATTTTGAAAAAGGCATTAAGAATTTTGGAAACTTAATTTTACGTGTTACAACTATTTTAATCGGTTTAATATTTATTTTTAATATTATTTTAAATAAATCTTTCTTAGACTCATTTATGTTTGCCTTGGCTTTATCTGTTGGCTTAACCCCACAGATGTTGCCTGCTATAATAAGTGTGAATTTGTCACAAGGGGCTAAAAGAATGTCTGAAGAAGGGGTAATTGTAAAAAAATTAAATGCTATAGAAAATTTTGGCTCCATGACGATTATGTGTTCTGATAAAACTGGAACGATAACAAAAGGAAAGGTCAAGCTAGATAAGGCATTAGATTTTAATGGAGAAGAATCTGATTCTTTAGAAAAATTTGCGGCTATTAATTCATATTTTCAAGAAGGCTATAAAAATCCAATTGATGAAGCGATTTTAAGTTCAAATAAGGTCGATTTTTCATCTTATAAAAAGCTTTTTGAAATTCCCTACTCCTTTGAAAATAAACTTTTAAGTATAATGGTAAAGGCAGGAACTGATTTTTCAAATAAAAATTTGATGGTAACAAAAGGGGCCTTCGAAAACATTGTAGAAATAAGTAATTCTTATCAAAAATCCGATGGCTCTATTGGAAACATTAATGAAATTAAAAGTCATATATTTGATTTATTTGATGAGTTTTCAAGCAAGGGCTACAGAGTCTTGGGCCTTTCTTATAAAGAATTAAGTGATGATTGTAACTTCCAAAAACAAAAGGCGGAAGGCATGATTTTTAAGGGATTCTTGCTATTTATCGATCCATTAAAAGAAGATATAAAAGATGTAATTGAGCAAATGAATACCCTAGGGGTATCTCTAAAAATGATAACGGGGGACAATAAAGAAATTGCCAAAAATATTGGAGGACAAATTGGCCTTAATCCAGATAAAATTCTCCTTGGCGAAGATTTAAGCTCATATTCTATAAGTCAACTAAACAAAAAAGTTCTAGACATTGATATTTTTGCTGAAATAAGTCCAAATCAAAAGGAAAAAATAATCAGAGCCTACAAAGAAGCAGGCGAGATAGTGGGCTATATGGGTGATGGTATAAATGATGCGCCAGCCATAAAACAAGCTGATGTTGGAATATCAGTCGACACAGCGGCTGATACAGCGAAAGATGCAGCATCCATTGTTCTTTTACAAAATAGTTTAGAAGTTTTATTATCTGGAATAAAAGAAGGCAGAAGGACCTTTATTAACACTTTGAAATATATATTCGTTGCAACGAGCGCCAACTTTGGAAATATGTTTTCAATGGCTGGGGCAAGTCTATTCCTAAAATTTTTGCCACTTTTGCCAAAACAAATTCTACTAACAAATTTATTTACAGACTTTCCATCCTTGCAAATTGCATCAGACTCAGTAGACGATGATTGGTTAAAAAGTCCTGTAAAATGGGATATGAAATTCATCAAAAAATTTATGATTGTATTTGGAATAACATCTTCCCTTTTTGACTATCTAACATTTTTTATAATGATGATTTTCTTTAAGGCCGATGAAAAACTCTTTCAAACCGCCTGGATGTTAGAATCCGTAATCTCTGCAATGGTTGTAATGCTAATAGTAAGAACTGCAAGACCAGTATTTAAAAGCAAGGCGAGTAAGAAGCTTATAGTATCAATAATAGCCGTAAGTATATGCTTAATTGCAATAATTTACAGCCCTATCAACAGCTGCTTAGGCCTAATTGCATTACCTATCAAGGTACTAATCGCTATGCTTTCTATATCCCTAATCTACGCTTCAGTCGCAGAAATAATGAAGAAAAGATTCTATAAACATAACTCCTTCTCCAGAAAGACTACTAACTAGGCTAATAAAAGTAAATACAAGAGAAAGATAAAATCAGACCGTAAGCTAAGACCTGCGGTCTTTTTGGCTTGAGGAAATAATTATTTACAATAGCGACTAAGGCAAAATCAATACTTAATAACTATTAGTTAGAAAATTCAACTGTAAACTTAAAATCGACAGTTCAAAAGGAATGTGGAAGAAAATTATAAAGAAGGATTAAGGACAGAGTTTAATCCACAGAATCTTCTTTAACTACAATTCTAAAAAATCTAAATTATGACAAGCAAAATGACGGTCAAAATGAGGGGTAAAATGAGGGTGAAAATGATGGTAAAAAGTTAAAGACAACAGACAGACGACATAAGAACTATTGAATTACCTCATATATTATAGGTATCTGTAAGTACGATTGAAAGAGATTTAAAAGTTCTTAAAATTGAAAAAACAATCGACTATAATGGCAGCGTTAAAGATGGATATTGGAAAGTAAACAAATAAAGTTAATAAGAAATCAAATTCTCCCGGAAATAATACAATATTCGGGAGGATTACTTTGATGGTGTTGGCGAATAGGTAAGTCTGTTCTGCACATCACTTTTTTATTGCTTTAATAAATTAATCCCCTTAAAATGTAGATTGATCTTCTTATCCATGTGCAAATAATAATTATTATCAAAAAATAATTGACAAAAATAAATTGAAGAGCTACAATATAAATAATTAGGCACGCCTAACTTTTGTGAAAATATTAATTCATTGGAGGAAATATGAAATTTAAAAAGATACTTATTATGCTAGCGGTACTTATTTTTGTTAGTTCCTGTTCAAAAAACGATAATAAAGATGCTTTAGATATTAGAAATCAATCAAAGGAGAAGAAAGTTGTTACCGTTACAACTTCATTTTTATATGATATGGTATATAACCTAGTTGGGGATAAGGTTGATAGGGAACTTATAATTCCTGCTGGCGAGGACCCACACCTTTATACCGCAAAGCCACAAGATTTGGAAAAGATTAAAAAGGCTGACCTTCTTTTATATCATGGTTTACATTTTGAGGGAAAGATGGTTGATGTTTTAGAAAAGAGAGGCTCTGCAGTAGCTAGAAGCTTTAAAAAGGAAGATGTTGGGGAGATGGAGCAAGATGGAAAAGTTGTAGTTGATCCACATTTTTGGTTTAATATAAATCTTTATAAGGAAGCAACAAGAAATGCTGCAGAAGATTTAGAAAAACTTCTTCCTGAGGAAAAAGAGAACATTGAAAAAAACTTAAAAGACTATCTAGCTAAGCTTGATGACCTAGATAAAGAAAATAAAGAAAAAATAAATTCAATTCCAGAATCTAGTAGGTACCTAATTACCCCACATGATGCTTTTAATTATTTTTCTAGGGCCTATAACATACCAGTTAAGGCACCCCAAGGAGTTTCAACTGATAGTGAAGTTGCGAACAAAGATATAGAAGATACTGTAAACTTTATTGTAAAAAATAAAATTAAAGCTATTTTTGCAGAATCAACTACTGATCCAATGAGGATGGAAAAGTTAAAGGAAGCTGTTAATGCTAAAGGATTTGATGTTAAAGTTGTATCAGGCCAAGGCAAGGAATTATTTTCAGATTCTCTAGCACCAGAAGGTCAAGCAGGCGACTCTTATATAGATATGTACAAACACAACGTCGATTTAATTGTGGAAAACTTGAAATAGGTGGCTTATGAAAGATGTAATTATTAAAGTAGAGGACATGACAATTGCATATTCATATAAGCCTGTTCTTTGGGATAATGATATTGAAATAGTCAATAATTCAATTACAGCAATAATTGGCCCTAATGGAGCAGGAAAGTCAACCTTGATAAAGGGAATTTTAAATTTACAAAAAAAATTATCAGGGTCAGTGGTTATCATGGGAAAGTCCTTTGAAGAGGTCAAGAAAAAAATTGCCTATATACCCCAAACAGCATCTGTAAATTGGGATTTTCCAACAACAGTTTTAGATGTTGTGCTTATGGGTAGGTATGTCCATCTTGGTTGGCTCAAAAGACCGAGTAAGCATGATTATGATCTTGCAAGATCCGCCCTTAAAAAAATTGGTATGCACGATTTTGAAGACAGACAAATTTCAGAATTATCAGGCGGCCAAAGGCAAAGAGTATTTATAGCAAGAGCTATTGCCCAAGATGCTGATATATATTTCATGGATGAGCCACTGGCTGGCGTTGATAAGGTGACAGAAAAAGTTATATTTGACTTTATGAAGGATTCTCAAATGAAGGGAAAGACATCCATAGTTGTTCATCACGATTTAAACACTATAGAAAAATACTTCGATCATATCATAATTTTAAATAAAAAAGTAATAGCTCAAGGTAAAGTCTCTGAAGTTTTTACAAAAGAAAATGTTGACAAGGCCTTTGTGAGGTAAGGATATGGATATTTTAAGAAATTATTCATTTATAATAGTAGCTTTAGGCACAATAATTCTAGCCATGGCTACTGGTATAATTGGTTCAATAAGCGTTTTAAAGGGGAAGTCTTTAATAGGTGATGCTATAGGTCATAGTACCTATCCTGGCATTGTCATTGCCTTTATGCTATCAATGGAAAAATCCCCAATCATACTTTTGTTTGGGGCTGCCTTTGCAGGTGCTATATCATTTTTCTTAATTGATATTATTTCAAACAACTCAAAAATAGACCTTGATGCTACTTTAGCCATCGTATTATCAAGCTTTTTTGGACTAGGCATGGTTTTAAAAAGTTTTATCCAAGGCAATCCTGACTATGCTGGAGTTTCCCAATCTGGCCTTAAAAACTATATTTTTGGCCAGGCTTCTTACATTATGAAAAACGATGTAAAGATAATATTTATAGTATCAATTTTTTCAATCTTAATGCTCATAGCCTTTTATAAGGAAATAAAAGTCTATGTATTTGATGAAGTTTATGCAAAAACAATTGGAATAAATCCAGGGTTGATGAATACTGTGATTTTAATTGCGACTATGCTTTTGATTACAACAGGACTTAAACTTGTTGGAGCAATATTGATTTCATCCATGCTTATAGTTCCTGCAATTACGGCCCTACAGTGGACAGATAGGTTTCATATTATGTTAATAATTGCAGGAGTATCTGGTGGAATTTCTGCATGTATAGGTACCTATATTTCCACAGCCTATGATGGTATGAGTACTGGATCTACAATTATTCTGATAATGAGCTTTATATCTTTATTATCAATGCTAGTTGGTCCAAGGGGGATGAGAAAAATGATTGTGAGGAAAAAATATGATTGATTTTCTAAGATACTCATTTATATCGAATTACCAAACCTTATTAGTGCTTTTAGTCACAGCTATAGCTTGCAGTCTTATTGGAGTTTTCTTGGTACTAAGGAGGCTGTCAATGTTAGCTGATGCTATAAGCCACTCAATACTTCTTGGTATTGTAATTGCTTATTTTATCGTAAAGGATATTAGCTCAGTTTACCTAGTTTTTGGGGCGGCACTTTTTGGAATAATAACAGTATTTTCTATAGAATCTTTATCGAAGACAAAACTTGTAAAAAATGATGATGCTGTGGGTATTGTTTTTCCAATGTTTTTCGCCTTGGCAGTTATACTTATAACAAAGTATGCGAGAAATGTCCACCTTGATGTGGACGTCGTCCTCATGGGAGAGGTCATAATGGCACCTCTAAATACTATGAATTTCTTTGGTTATGAAATTCCAAAATCCCTTTTTGAAATGTCTGTGATAGGGATATTAAACTTAGCCTTTATTATAGTTTTCTTTAAAGAGCTAAAACTAACAACCTTTGATACAGAATTTGCAAAAATTGCAGGATTTTCAGAAGTACTTTTATTCTACGCCCTAATGACCCTTACTTCATTTACAACGGTGGTCGCCTTTGAGGCTGTGGGAGCTATTTTAGTAATATCATTTCTAATAGCACCTGCCGCAAGTGCATACTTGATAAGCAAAAATCTAAGGGTCATGATCCTAATATCAGTCCTTTACTCAATAATAAATTCTGTTTTAGGATTTTTATTAGCCATGTATTTCAACTTATCCATGTCTGGAATGTCAGCAACCATGGCAGGGATTACTTTTCTTCTTACATTTTTATTTAACAAAAATGGATTTTTGATGAAAATATTAAGGCGTAAGAAAAATCATGAGGAATTTAAAAAGGATACATTTGTGATTCACGTTGGCAACCACCAAGAAAGAGCAAATGCAAGTGATGAGTTAGGACTTACAACAATCGCTAAGCATCTATCATGGCGAAAAGAAGATATAGAAAAATATAGTAAAATTTTGATATCAGAAAAAAAGATAAAAGTTGATGGAGACATTTATAAACTAACTGAAAAGGGTAGAATCTTATATATAAATTTGTTAAAAGATTACGCACTATGAGGTAAACTATGAATTCTATCAGGCAAGATTACATCCAAGCCATATACAGGCTTTCAAAAGATAAGGGATATACAAATAATAAAAGCATATCTGATTATTTTTCAATAAGCAGGCCATCTGTTAGTGAAATGATTAAAAAACTAGTAGAAGATGGCTTAGTAATCCAAGATAAAAACAAGATATATCTAAGTGACCTAGGAGATAGGGCTGCTAAGGAAGTTTTATCAAAACACAGAATATGGGAATTTTTCCTTGTTAATGTCTTAGGTCTTGATGGGGAAGTTGTCCATGACCAATCAGATTTATTAGAGCATGTCACAAGTGATGAAATGTTTCTTGCTTTAAATAAGTTTCTAGACTACCCTAAAAAATCTCCCAAGGGAAAAAGAATCTACACAAACGAGAATAAATAAAAATGTTAGAGGCAAGTTAAAATTTATGTATATAAACCTCCTGATTAGGTAAAGAGAGACTAATCAGGAGGAATTTTTATACCAAGTAAAAAAACAGAAACAAGAAGAAGCAAAAAGACCACAAGCTATGACTTGCGGTCTTTTTGCCTTGATGAAATAATCAAGTAAAAAGTATAATTTTAGAAATTATTTAAAGATTTGTTCAGCTCTTGGATGCGTAAATTAAGATGGTATGGAGGCTGTAAGCTAGTATATGAAATTTTTAGATGAATTAAAAAATGTTTTGAGCGCAGATGACAGATTTGTTGGAGAAAAGAATCAGATAATAAAAACAAAAGTAGGAGATGCTGCAAGAAGTAATGACGAAAATTTATTGAAAGCACTTCTCGGTAACAAATTGTTGAAAGATGTTTTCTTTACAAAAGTTGATGATATATATGTTTTTGATAAAAATAAATTTGTTTGGGTCCTAGAATCAAAAGAATTTCTTCCGGATTCTTTTACTATGTATAAAAATAAGATATGTCTTGTTGATTCTAATAATAATCTAATTAGTCAAAAACAAGATGTTTCCTTGGTATGGCCTTATAAAGACTGCATCCTTGAAGGTGGACAAAGCAAAGAAGATCAAAAAAGAGATGAAATTTTTTATAATGAAACCTTAGCTCCAGACCAGGTAAATAAACTTCTAGCTCCAAAAGTTTTAGGTAATGCTAAGAGATATACAAAAGACGGAATAGTAGAAAATATAAAATTTAGAGAAGATGATAACTTAATTATAAAAGGAAATAATTTGCTTGCCTTATCGTCTTTGTTAGAAAGATATGAAAGCCAAGTGCAGCTTATTTACATTGAGAAAAGAAAAAAGTATATTCTAAATTGAATGAATATTTTAAATAAAATATAAATTTTGATTCCAAAAAATCAATTTCTGCTTGCAAAAAATCAGATAAACAGAAATAAACTAGATGATAAGGCTAAAAAAGATAATGATAATATTAATTTTATTTCGTTTATATAAAATAATATAAATGGAAATATTGAATTTTTCAAGTCCATAAGGGTCTGTAAATAATTTTGTGTATCAATCTAAATCCTGATAAAAGGATAAGGGTTGATACATTTTTTTGTTTGAAAAATTTATCGTAAGAAATGATTTATTGAAATAAAGTATCAAATTACAATTTGATAATACATATAATTTTGTTTTTTATTTTTTAAATTCTTTAAATTAATATATTTTAGAAATTTAATCAAAAAGATGAAGTGCCTTCCACAAGTTTAAGGAAAATGTTTGTGTGGAGGTTTGTTTCATTAATTATTACAATATTAATACGAGGTGGTTAAATGATTGAAACAAGAATGAAGCAAATATTCGACTACTTAACTTTAGACTATGATTATCACACCTCTAAAGAAATAGGGAAAGAAATGGAATTATCTTCAAAAACTATAAGGAAGGAGATAGATCTGTTAAACTCTATAATTAAGGAAAAGGGGGCGATAATAGAGTCTAAAACTGGAAAGGGTTTTATATTTAAAATTAAAAATCAGGATAAATTTAAAAGTTTCTTAAAGAATGATTGGTATAAATATGCTTATTTTCAAGAGGATGATGGCTCTAAGGATATTAGATATGAGAATATTTTGAGAATGCTTCTTTTTTCTAACTCCTATATTAAACAATATGAACTTGCGGAGATATTTCATGTAAGTGAATCTCAAATAAATAAAGATTTGCCTATAATAAAAAAGACTTTGAATGATTACAAGTTAAATTTAATTTCAAAACCTTATTATGGAATGAAAGTTGAGGGTAGCGAGAAAAATATAAGACTTGCTATAAAAAATGAAATAGGAGAGGATCCAAAACTTTTTGATGGCTATGAAAATAAAGGGCTTTTTAATAAAATTCAAGAAATAATAAATGATATAGATTTTGGTGAAGATTATTATATGCCTTATGTTAATTTTAAAAATCTTGTTATCCATATCTATATTTCTATATTAAGAATTAAGCAAAAAGAATATGTAAAATTGCCAAAATCTGTAGAAAAAAAGCTTGTTTCATACGAAGAGTTTAAAATTGCAAATAAAATTGTTGATGAATTGCAGGCTAAGCTTGAAATAGAAATTCCAAATCAAGAATTGGTTTATATAACTATGCACCTAATTGCAAAAAATACGATTAGGGATCAAGAAAAATTATCTTCAGAAATCCTAGAATTATCACAAAATATAATAGATGAGATATATAAGGTATCAAAATATGATTTTAGGTCAAATATAGAATTTTATTTTGCCTTAGCAACACATCTTGGTCCTTTGATATATAGGATAAAATATGGATTTAATATGAAAAATCCTATACTTGAGGATATAAAAAAGGACAAAATTTCATTTATGTTAGCAACAATAGGTTCAAACATAATAAATGATAAGTATATGACAGAATTATCAGATGATGAAATAGGTTATATTGCCTTGCATATAATGGCTGCTATTGGTAATAATTCCTTGAATAAGAAAAATATTCTTATAGTATGTGGTTCTGGAAATTCTTCTGCTCAGATAATGAAATCACAGCTTATAAAACAATTTAAAGGCAATATTGAAAATATAACAACAACTGATGTTAGAAATTTAAGAAATTTTGATATTAATAAATATGATTTGATCATATCATCTATAAACATTAATGATAAGTTTAACAGATCTGTTATATATGTAGATGTAATTTTTTCTAAAAGTGATTTGAATAAATTGAAAACAGCGTTTGAAAATTCTAATTTAGATGAAATATACAAGATATTTTTAAACTCAATATTTGTAAAGGATATGGTATTCAAAAATAAGGATGAAGTTCTCAAATATATAGCGGATAAAATTTCTACTAAATCAAATTTTTTAAATAGTAAAGCTTTAAAACAGTTGAGAGATAGGGAAAAAATGGGTCAAACTTCCTTTGATAATATTGCAATACCTCATATTGTTGATCAGGTCGATGGAAAGTCATATTCAATCATAATAATCCTGAAAAAACCGATAGACTGGGATGGTAGAAAAATTAGACTCATTTATAGCTTGGTAATCGGAAAAGATATGGGAGATATGAAACTTTATTATGATAAACTTGGAAATTTTTTATCAAATAAAAATCTTATATCAGAATCTCTAATGGCTGACGATAAAATAAAATTTATGAATATATTTCTAAAGGAGGAATAATTAGTTTTATGGATGAAGATCAAAAAGTATACGAGTTAGTTTTTAATATAATTGTCCATGCAGGTGAAAGTCGAAGTTTATCATCAGAAGCAATGGATGCTGCAGAATTATATAAGTTTGATTATGCTGAATCTTTATTAAAAAAGGCTAATGATGAATTTATAAAATGCCATGAAATTCAAACAAATATGCTTACTAAAGAAGCAAATGGCGAAAAAAATAAAATAAATATTATATTAGTCCATGCACAAGATCATCTTACCATGGCTACAATGGCTATGGAAAATGCGAAAAGGTGGATAAAAATAAATAAAAATTACAAAAAATGGAGGAAAATAAATGAAAAAATAATTCTTGTATGCAATGCAGGCTTGTCTAGTTCTTTAATGGCAAAAGAAGTAACTAAACAATTGCAAAAGGATGGATATGAAATATCTGTAGAGGCAACTACAATTTCAAATAGTGAAAATATTTTTAAATCTGATGAATATTCTATGATATTATTGAGCCCTCAAATTAGAATGTATTTTGATGAATATAAGAAAAATGCTGATGAATGTGGAAAAATTATTGCTCAAACACCTTTTAATGCTTATGCACCAACGCCAATTGGTGTCAAAAATATGGAAAATATTATACTAGAAAATATTGATAAATGAGGGAAGAATGAAAATTTCATGGGATTACTTAGATAATCGTTCTTTGCCTGATTGGTACGCAAATGCAAAATTTGGAATTTTTATCCACTGGGGTCCATATAGCGTTCCAGCATATAAAACTGTAGTTGATAAACAATTTGGATCTTATGCAGAGTGGTACTATGCCACAGTTTATGGAAGTCATGGCGATAATAAAGACTCATTCCATAAAAAAGTTTATGGAGATAAAGAGTATAGGGAATTTGGATATGATTTTAAAGCCGAATTGTTTGATCCGGATTCTTTTGCGGAAATAATAAAAAAATCAGGAGCTAGATATGCTGTACTCACATCAAAACATCATGATGGATTTTGTTTATGGAAAACAGATAATGTTCACAAAGTCAATTGGAATAGTGCTGATATAGGTCCTCATAGAGATTTAGTAAAAGAATTATCTGAATCTATTAGAAAAAAAGGCATAAAATTTGGACTTTATTATTCAATTATTGATTGGGAGAGTGTTCCATCACACAGATGTGATGGAGGATATTTCATACCAATGAAAGATGTAAAAAAATATGGCCTATCTAAAGAAGTTTATTTAAAAGAAGTATTGCAAAAACAATTATATGAAATTGTAAATAAATTTGAGCCTAGTTTAATATTTGCCGATGGTGGAGAATGGGATTTAACGGAAGATGAAGTTAAAGTTAAAGAATTTTTATACTGGCTATACAACGAATCTCCGGTCAAAGACGAAGTAGTAGTCAATGATCGTTTTTATAAGGGTATGGAAGGCAAACATGGTGATTATTATTCAACAGAATACAATGACAAGATTTTAGAAGAATATCATATATTTGAAGAAAGTAGGGGAATAGGAAAATCATACGGCTACAATAGGCTAGAAAAATTAGAAGACTACTTAACAAGTAAAGAAATAATTAAAGAATTATATAAAACTGTTTCTAAAGGAGGAAATTTTTTATTAAATATAGGTCCGAGAGCAGATGGACAAATACCGACATTGCAAGTAGAAAGGCTAAAAGAAGTAGGAAAATGGCTAGATTGTTGTGGGGAAGCTATATTTAATACTAGAGCAAATTTTAAATTTATTAATAGTACTACAAATGAAAAATTTAATTATTATTTCATAAATCCAGAAAAAGGAAATGAATTTAAAATTGAAAATAAATTTTTGAAAGAAATAGGAAATAATGTAGATATATTAGGAGTAGAAAATAACTGTGAAATTAGTGATGGAAAACTTTTAATAAATAATAAGTATGAATATTACAATCAAATTATTAATTATGATGTAATAGTTTTAAGAAAAAATAAAAAGGAGTAAAAAATGGAAGGCAAAAACAAATTTAATAATTTTTTAAATGAAAAACTAGTTCCCTTAGGTGCGAAAATTTCAAATCAACCGCACTTAAAAGCTATCCGTGATGGAATGGTAGCTGCTACACCTGTGGCATTATTGGGTGGAATGACATTGATTGTAACATCACCTCCTGTAAATTTGGAAACTATGAAACCTACAAATATTTTTTTCCAATTCTTAATTGCGTGGAAGCAATGGGCAATACAACATGGTCTAGGAATAGAACTTTTATTTAGATCATCAATGGGACTAATGGCTTTATTTGTATGTATGGCAATATCAAATTCTCTTGCTAAAAATTATAAGATGCAATCAATGAATACAATGATTATTGCAGCAGTTTCATTTCTTATAACATCAGCGCCTTCAAATCTTGTTGTATTTTCAGATATATTAAACAAATCAAAAACTATTGAAAAAGCTCTTGAAGGACAAAGTATGGCTTTACCAATGAATTATTTGGGAGCAGAAGGAATTTTTACAGCTATAATTATAGGTCTTTTAGTAACGGAGTCAACAAGATTTTTACAAGATAGGGGACTTCTTATAAAAATGCCAGATGCTGTTCCAGAACCTGTTAAAGCATCATTTGCATCAATTATTCCTTTAGTAGTGAATGTTGTCGGTATCTTTTTGATTAGTTTATTAGTACAATCTTTAACTGGTGGATTATTAATTCCAGATTTAATAAAGAAATTATTCTCACCTTTTGTATTTGCCGTTGATTCAGTAGTAGGAATATTTTTGATTTCAATTGTAACTCAATTATTATGGGTAGTTGGTCTTCATGGTTCATCAATTGTAAGTGGTTTAGTTGGAGCTTTTGAATTAGGAAATTTAGCAGCAAACGCAGAAGCTGTAACAAAAGGTTTAGCTCCAGAATTTATTTATACTGAACCATTCCGTGCATTTTTTATGATATTAGGTGGGGCAGGTGCTACTATAGGATTAAATATTTTAATGCTAAGAAGTAAAGATAAACAAATGAGAACATTAGGTAAGTTAGCAATTTTACCATCTATATTCAACATTAACGAGCCAATTATTTTTGGAGTTCCTATTGTTTTAAATCCAGTATTAGCAATACCATTTATTGGAGTTCAAACTGTTAATGGAATTTTAACTTATATTATGATGAAATTAGATATTTTAGGAAAAACATATACTTATGTTCCTTGGACAACTCCAGCTCCTATTGGTGCTGCCATAGCAACTATGAGTATTGTCGCTTTCTTTTGGATAATTTTCTTAATAGTTTTAGATATTTTGATGTGGTATCCATTTTTCAAAACATACGAGAAACAATTACTAAAGGAGGAAAAAGAAGTTGGCAAAGAATAAAACATTGTGGGGAGCAGCAACAGCTGCTTATCAAGTTGAAGGAGCTGTTAGAGAAGATGGAAAAGGTCTAACAAGTTGGGATGTTTTTTATGAAAAAAATGACTTAGGTTATGATGGAAATATTGCAGTAGATCATTATAATCGAATGAAAGAAGATGTAAAATTATTTCATGAAATTGGACTTGAAACTTACAGATTTTCTATTTCTTGGGCACGCATATTACCTAATGGAAGCGGTAAAATAAATGAAAAAGGATTAAATTATTATAGAAATTTAATTAATGAACTATTAAAATATAATATTGTTCCATTTGTAACCATATACCATTGGGACTTGCCACAAGCTCTTATGGATAAAGGCGGATGGTTAAATAAAGAAATAATTGACGATTTTGTTAGCTATGCCAAGATTTTATTCGAAGAATTTGGAGATAAGGTTCCACTTTGGGCAACAATAAATGAACCTATGTCAGAAGTTATAGAAGGATATGTTCAAGCTAGTCACCCACCACAAATGAAAAATTCTTATAGCGAAGCTCTTCAAGTATCTCATAATTTTAATGTGGCAAGTGCAAGAGTTATAAAGCTATTTAGGCAAATGAAATTAAGTGGTAAAATCGGAATAGTTTTAAATCCAATGCCATGTTATTTATTAGAAAAAAATGAAAAAAATATTGAAGCCTTAAATTTTGCAAAAGATTATTTATGCGATTGGTATATTTCTCCAGCGACAATAGGAGAATATCCAAAAAATATGCTAGAATATTGTAAAAGTAATTTTAATTCACCACAAATAACAGATGAAGATGAAAAATTAATGAAAGAAAATATAGGAGATTATTTAGGCATAAATTACTATATGAGAAGGGTGATAGAAGCAAAAAATTTGGATTCAAAATTTATTGAAGATAAATTTAATTTTATAAAAGTTCCAGGAGGTCAGTACACCAAATGGGATTGGGAAATTTATCCTAAAGGCTTGTCAGATCTTTTACTTCACATTAAAAATGACTATAAAGATATGGAAATTATAATAGCTGAAAATGGAATGGGATTTGATGATCAGCCTGATAAATATGGAAATTTTGAAGACGATGAAAGAATTGATTATATAAAAAGGCATATAGAAGTAATAGAGTATTTAAAAGAAAAAAAAGATATAAATATAAGTGCTTATTATGTGTGGTCTGCAATTGATTTACTATCATGGACAAATGGATATAAAAAGAGATATGGATTAATAGGGGTAGATTTTAATACTCTCGAAAGAAAAATCAAAAAAAGTGGACATTGGTACAAAAATTTCATAGAAAATTATAGTTAAAAAATCCCCGCTATATTAAAAAAGATGCTATTTTTAAATAGCATCTTTTTTTAAGAAAAATTTATAAAATTAATTTAATTCTGGCCAATAATCTTTGTTTACTTTTATATAATCATCAAGTAATTCTTTTGCCTTATCAAAATCATCTACAACTCTGTTTAGTGTCAATGCTTGAACTGCTTTTTGGTAGGATCCTTCAAGATTTGCGTCTACTGTTAATTTTTCGTAAGCGTATTGATTTTCAAGTAGTCCCTTGTAGAAAGTTTTTACTGGTCCAACTGTTAATGGTTCTACTCCATTTATTCCAACTCTTACTGGAGACTCTATCATCATTCCAGGGCTTAAGTTTTCTATTGTTCCATTATTTTCGTGCATACACAAGAATATTTCTCCAGTGTTGTGTGAAATTGCGTAGGCAAGATCTACAATATATCCTGCATGGCCGTCCATACTATTTGGATCTGGTTCAAATTCTGTTCCTTTTATTTTACCAAGTTCAATTACCTTATCGCACATTTCGTGAACTTGTTTCTCGTTTCCATCCATTACTTCATTCGCTCTAGTATATTCTGGATTTTCATGTTTCAAAATATGTTGAGGGTAGAGGTAATATTGTAGGTAAGTGTTTGGTAAATATTCGTCAGAGTCTTTTATCATTTTGCTCATAAAGGTGAAAGTGTCTTTCCATGATTGATCACTTCCTTCATCAATCAAACTTTGTGGTGTTTTTAGAATTTCTCTAAGTTTTGGTAGGTAATCTTCTCCAGTTTTTTTATTTAAAACATTTGTAAACCAACCAAAATGGTTTAGACCGAAATATCTTGCTTCTAAATCATGATAATCAAGACCTAAAATTTTTGCGTAGCTTGCCATAATTCCTACTGGCATATCACAAATATTTATTATTTTTTCATCACCTTCGAATACTCTTTTTGTTGCTTCTGCAACTATGGCTGCAGGGTTTGAATAATTTAGTATCCAAGCATATTTTGAATATTTTCTAATATCTTTTATTATTTCAATCATAGCTGGAACTGATCTCATTCCATAAGCAAATCCGCCTGGTCCACAAGTTTCTTGACCTATACAATTATGTCTAAGGGCAATTTTTTCGTCTTGTTCTCTCATTTTTAATCTTCCAGCCCTAATTTGTACAAAGGCAAAGTCTAAATCTTTGTAAGCTTCTTCTTTGTCTGTTGTATATATAAATTCATCAAGTTCTGGATAATATTCTTTAAATAAGATATCACCATATTTTCCAATTTTTTCTTGTCTATCTTTTTCTATATCATATAAAACCAATCTTCCAATTGGAAATCTTTCTTTTTGTGAAACTAACATTCTCAAAATTCCTGGTGTATATCTACTTCCACCACCAACTATTACTACATTATATTTTTTCATTTTTTTCTCCTTTTAGTCTATGTGAATTTTACTTAAGATTTGATCTTTTACTTTTGCAACGTTCATTCCTATTACTACTTGTATGTGTTTGTGTCCTTCTTTGTGAACAATTCCACTGTTTGGATATTTGTTTATTATATCTTTATTTATCAAGCTAGGGTCTTTTACATTAATTCTTAATCTTGTAAAGCAAGAATCTAATGAATCTATATTTTCCTCACCTCCTAAACCCTCAACTATATACATTGGATCATTTCCATCTTGGGCTATAGCATCATAATCTGCATTTGTTCCATCTGATTTTAATTCAGGAGTATCTTCTCTTCCTGGTGTTTGTAAATCTAATTTTTTTATAAAATATACAAACAAGAAATACCAAGTTGCCGTTCCGATTACTCCTATTATTGGCACTATCCACAATTTAGTAAGCCCAATTGGCATAACTATATTTTTTGTAACTAAATCTATAATTCCAGCAGTAAAGCAAACTCTTGCTCCTGATAGGTAGATTAATATTTGGAATAATCCATCAAGTAGGGAGTGGATTAACCATAATAATGGTGAAATAAATAAGAAAGCAAATTCAAATGGCTCTGTAATTCCTGATAAAACTGCTGTCAATAGTGTAGGGATAATAAATGCTTTTGTTCTTGCTTTGTTTTCTGGTTTTGCAGTTTTTATAAAGGCAAGAGCGATTCCAATACATCCAAATATTTTTGAAAAACCCCAGTTCATATATCTTGCAGCTTCATTTATACTTTTTAAATTATGAGCAATTCCCATTTGAGCAAACCAAATTGGATCAGCTCCTTGAACAACTTCTCCAGCAATTTTTGCTGTTCCACCTATACTTGTGTACATAAATGGCATATAAACCAAGTGGTGAAGTCCGGTAGGTATTAAGAATCTATTTAAAAATCCATAAATATATAAACCAAATATTCCAGTGTTTGACATTATGTCTGTAATTGAATTGATTCCGTTATTTACAACAGGCCATACATATGAAAGAACTATAGCAAGAAAAATATCGATTGCTGCGACAATTAAATAAGCAAATCTTGGTCCTCCATAAATGCTTAGAGAAACTGGAAAGTCTACTTCTGAATATTTGTTGAAAATGTATCCTGTAATACATCCTAAAAGTATTCCTGAAAATACTCCCATGTCCAAACTTTGAACACCTAATACCATAGCCTGACCAGTTCCTGAAAGACCAAATTGAGGATCTGCTGTTGCAAGCATATCATGTCCTTTTAACCATAAATTATTTGCTGTAATAAAAATTAGAAAACTTAAAATTCCTACTACTGCAGCTTGTCCCTTATTCTTTTTTGCAAGTCCAGCGCTAAGTCCTACACAAAAAATCACTGATAATTGTGCAATATTTCCTAATAAGAAAGTTGTAAAAATAAAGTTACCAGCACTTTTTATAAATCCAGGCATTATATTTAGTTGTAGTATTGAACAAAGTGCAATCAACAAACCTGGAATAACCAAGAAAAATACAGGTTGTAGCATAGCATGGGCAAAATCCTGCACTCCCATTTTAATTTTGTCTTTAAAATTCATATCTTCCTCCTAGACAATTAAAAAATTTTATATATTAATATCATTTTTTCTGTTAATTAGTAAAGTTAGCATAGTTTTTTCTTCATCTGTAACTGTAATTTTATACTTATTTTCTACAAAGTTTACTACGGAAAGCATAGTTGTAAAATCTTTTTTGTAATTACTCCTAATAAAATAATAGAGTTTTTTGTCGTCAATTTTTTTCTGCTTTCCTTCTTGTATTCTTGTGATAAATTTTTCTATATATTCATACAGTATATAATCTTTTCCATATAAATTTTCAGACAAATCTCCTTTGTTTATGATTTTAATTATTTCTTTTATATCTTCGATATGAGAAACAATTTCTGAAGGATTTCTGTCATATTCTGCATCTACTATGTGCAAGGCTATTGAGCTTGCCTCGTGTTCATCAAAATTGATGGCCAAATTTTTATTTAGATAGTTTACAGCATAAAGACCCAAATCAAATTCTAGCTTATAAATATTTTTAATTTCATGTAAAAGAGGGTTTGTAAAAATATAACCTTTCTCTCTTCTTTTTATAGCAAAAGAAATGTGATCGGTAAGGCTTATGTAAATATTTTCGTTCAACTTATAATCGAATTTATTTTGAATATATGAAACAATATCAAGACACAAGTCAATGTGTTCAATTGGAATTGAGGACAAAAGATTTATTAGCCTTTCTAAATGTGTTTTATTATCTAAATGATAAGTTTTTTCTATATTTTCCTCGTCGACTATATCTCCTTTCTTTTTGTTAAAGCCTAATCCTTTTCCCATAAGGATTATTTCAGAATCATTTTCATCTTTAGCGCTAATTATATTGTTGTTGATAATCTTATATATTTTCATACCGGTACCATCGCAAATTTTAATAAAAAAAACCAAACAAAGCTATCTCATGATAGCCTCGTTTGGTTTAGCCTAATTCAATAGTAACTACCCATTGAAAACGTTTCATTAATAAGATTATATAAGGCTTCTTAATTTTTGTCAATAGTTTTTGAAAAAATTTTTAAAAAATTATGTAGATTTTAGAAAAAAATTTAATTTTCAAATTTAATCATTGTGATTTTTCTAAAAATTTTATATGTGATAGGGGGATTTCAAGTGTTTTAAAATTATAAGTTCTTTTATAAAAAATCGAAATAAATTTCAAATTTAAGGTTCAATGTAACATAGGTTACCGATTAATAAAATTTTTTCTTGTATTATAGGTTTGTAAGAAAAATTTGTAAAAAAGAAAGGATTTTATATGTTTTGTTTTCAATGCCAAGAAACAGCCGGCAACAAGGGCTGTACAAAAGTTGGTGTTTGTGGGAAAAATGAAAATACTGCAAATAGCCAAGATTTATTAATCTATGTTACTAAAGGACTAGCTGAAGTTTTAAATAAAATTCAAAATATCGATTCAAAATATTATGATTTGATTTCAAATAATATGTTTGTAACAATTACAAATGCAAATTTTGATGAAGAGGATATTTTAGACAAGGTAGAAGAGACTATTAAAACAAAAGATGAATTAATCAAGGAAAATAAACTTGAAAATTTATCAGAGGTGGCAAAATATACAAGTGATGATAGGGATGAGCTAAAAAGAAAAGCTATCGAAGTTGGGGTTTTAAATATAGTAAATGAAGATGAAAGATCTTTGGTTGAACTTGTAACTTATGGCTTAAAGGGAATGGCAGCTTATAATCATCATGCTAATGTTTTAGGTTTCAGAAATGAAGATGTTGATAAATTTATCTGTAAAACTTTGGAAAAAACTCTAAAGGATGATAAAGACATAAATGATTTGATAAATTTAACAATGGAGACTGGAAAATATGGTCTTATGGCTATGGAGCTTTTGGATAGGGCAAATACAGAAAAATTTGGCAATCCAGAAATCACAGAAGTTGATTTTTCCGCTGGAGATAATCCGGGAATTTTAATTTCAGGTCATGATCTTAATGATATGGAAATGCTTTTGGAACAAACAAAAGGTTTGGGAATAGATATTTATACCCATTCAGAAATGCTTCCTGCAAATTATTATCCAAAATTTAAAAAATACGACCACTTCCACGGAAATTATGGAAATTCTTGGTGGAGCCAAAATGAAGAATTTCAAAAATTCAATGGACCAATTTTGATGACAACAAATTGCATAGTTCCACTTAAAAAAGAAAATGACTATCTTAATAGGTTATTTACAACAGGAAATGCAGGATATCCTGGTGCAAAACACATAAATCAAGATGAAAATGGAAAAAAAGATTTTTCAGAAATAATTGAACTTGCAAAATCATGCAAGGCTCCAGAAAATTTAGAAAATACAAAAATTGTTGGAGGTTTTGCCCACAATCAAGTTGAAGCTTTAGCAGGTGATGTTGTAAAAGAAATAAAGGCTGGAAATATTAAAAAATTTGTTGTAATGGCAGGATGTGACGGAAGACATAAGGGAAGATCTTATTACACAGAATTTGCTGAAAAATTGCCAAAAGATTATGTAATTTTGACAGCAGGTTGTGCAAAATATAGGTACAACAAATTAAATCTTGGCGATATAAATGGAATTCCAAGAGTTTTGGATGCGGGTCAATGTAATGATTCATATTCTTTGGTAAAAACTGCACTTTTACTTCAAGATGCCTTTGGTCTTGAATCAGTAAATGATTTGCCGCTTGAATTTAATATAGCTTGGTACGAGCAAAAAGCTGTAATAGTTTTATTAGCCTTGTTAAGTTTAGGAGTAAAAATATCCATCTTGGACCAACTCTTCCTGCATTTTTGTCAGAAACCGTTGTAAATTTCTTGGTAGAAAATTTCAATATTTCACCAATTACAAGTGTAGAAAAAGATTTAGAAGAAATGACAAAATAATAAATTAAAATTAAGAGAAAATAAATTATATACAAAAAATAAAAGTCCTCAAAATTTTTAATAATTTTGGGGATTTTTAACATTTAAAAATTTTTTGTAAAAAAATCAGTTATAATTTTGCAAAAGTTTTCATTTATGTTAACATAATATGTAGAGGTTAATATGTATTATATTGGAATAGACATTGGATCGACAGCGAGTAAATTTGTTGTCTTAAATAATGAAAAAAATGAAATACTTTACAAAGAAGTTATAAGTAGTGGATGGAATAGCAAGGAAACTGGTAGAAAAATTATTAAAAAGCTAGAGGATTTGGGCTATGATCGACAAGAAAGTCATATAACTGCCACAGGCTATGGAAGGATTGCTGTAGATTTTGCTGACAAGGTTATCACAGAAATCACTGCTCACGGCAAGGGCGCACATTTTTTAGGCTCAAAAGATAAAACTGTCATAGATATTGGGGGACAAGATACAAAAGTAATTGTTCAAAATGATGACAGGGTTATTGATTTTTTGATGAATGATAAGTGTTCGGCTGGAACTGGGAAATTTTTGGAAGTTATGGCAAACAGGCTTGGTCTTGATTTGGATGAATTTTTCCAAATGGCAAAAGATGGCAAGGACATAGAACTTTCTTCGACTTGTACGGTTTTTGCAGAATCTGAAGTTGTTTCTTTGATGGGAAAAGGAACAAAAAGAGAAGATATAGCAAGTGGAGTTATTAACTCTATAGTTTCAAAAGTTTCAAAACTTGCTCAAAAAAAATCCGATGATGGATATTTTCTTACAGGTGGTTTTTCAAACAATGACTACATAATGAAATCCCTAGAAGAAAAACTTGATAGCAAGGTCGAAAGTCATCCAGATGGAAGATTTGCTGGAGCAATTGGAGCAGCTATTTTATGAAAATTAAACTAGAAGATCTTAGAAGAGAGGCTTATGTCGATGCAATTTATGCAAAGATGGAAAAAGATAATGTTGTTGGAGTTTTTTCTGATAAATTTGAGGCTCTTTTGATTTCTTATGGTTTTATTGTATATCCGATTGTTGGCTTAGACAGCTACATATTTGATTATTTTAAAGTAGATAATGTTTGTGATCCAATAAATTCTACTATTGCCTATCTAAAAACTAAAAAATGTCCTCTTATATATTCATCGAAATTTTTTGTTGTTGATAATTATTGCGAAATTTTCAATGATTATTTGAAAAAAAACACCGGCAAAGACCTAGTATATGAAAATGATTTGAAAGTTTATCTTGAAAATTTAAAAGATAGAAAATTCGATGAAAAAATTTACAAGGAAAGTCAAGAAAAACTTAAAAAAATCAAAATTCTTTTAAGGGATTTGGAACAAAGTGATATAAATGGGAGTTTGCTTTATAAATTAGAATTTTACATAAGATTTATCAAAGATTTGGACAAAAGAACTTCTTTTTTAAAATACATAAAGTCCAAATATAAAAAGAAAAATATAAAAAGAAAAATTATAAAAGCAAGCTGTCCCTTTGCGGTTAGTGAGATTATTGACAAAAATATTAGTGGGAATTATAAAATTATAAAGTCAAAAAATCCTGAATTTACTTTTGGAAAATGTATATATAAGGCGGATAAAATCTTAACTTATAAGGAGAAATGATATGGATAAAAATCACAAAATGTGGGACGGATTGAGTATGGATCTTGATAAGCACGATTTATTGTGCGAAGCTTTACCACAAGCTTTTGGTGATGTTTTTTTATCACAAGAAAATAGACCAGAAAAAATGGATTATTTTAATGCAGTTACAGCAGATATTCATGGAGTAAGACCTGCTGAATTAATAGAGGCTCAAAAAAATGGACAAAAAGTTATAGGAAGTTTTTGTATTCACGTTCCAGAAGAAGTTGTTTGGGCAGCAAATGGAATTTCTACAGGACTTTGTTCAGGTTCACAATTTTGGGTTCCAGGTGGAGAAAAAAAATTACCAACAGCAACTTGCCCTTTGATAAAGGCATCACTTGGAGCAAGATTTGATAGAACTTGCCCATTTTTTAGAATTGCAGATTTATTTGTTGGGGAAACAACTTGCGATGGCAAGAAAAAAGCTTGGGAAATTTTGGCAGAAGATGCTCCAATGTACATAATGGATATCCCACAAATGAAAAGGGATGAAGATTTTATAAAATGGGAAAAAGAAATCAAATTATACATCGATAGACTTGAAAAGCTAACAGGAAATAAAGTTACAGCAGAAAATTTACACGATGCAATTGTAATGATAAATAACAAAAGACGTGCTATGCAAAGACTTTACGATTTTAGAAAACTTGACAATGTTCCAATTTCAGGAAGAGATACACTTTTAATTACACAAATTTCATTTTTCGATGATCCAGTAAGATTTACCCAAAAAGTAAATGAGCTTTGCGATGAACTTGACCAAAGAGTTAAGGAAAATGTATCAGTATTTGAAAAAGGAACAAAAAGAATTCTCCTTACAGGAACACCACTTTCAATTCCAAACTGGAAATTACACCAAATAATTGAAACAAACGGTGGAGCAGTTGTAGGAGAAGAATTGTGTACAGGAATCAGATACATAGAAAATCCAGTTGACGAAACCAAGGGCGATTTAGATACAGAAGTTAAAAATCTTGCAAAAAGATATTTAGGAAGCATAAATTGCGCTTGTTTTACACCAAACACATCAAGAATTGACGATATAATCAGACTTTATCATGAATACAATGCCGATGGAGTAATAGATATCAACCTTAAATTCTGTAATATTTACGATACAGAAGGATATTTTGTAGAAAAAAGATTGAAAGAAGAAAATATTCCATGCATTGGAATAGAAACTGATTACACTGACGAAGATGCAGAACAATTAAAAACAAGAATTGGTGCATTCATAGAGATGCTTGATTAATGAAATATTTTATCCTAGTAGAAAACGCAAGCATAGCTACAAAATTATTAGAAATCCTGAGAAAAGAAAAAATAAAAGCAACCCTTGCTCCAACACCAAGAGAGGCAAGTCATGCTTGTGGCGTTTCAGTTTATGTATATAATAAGGAAGATATTAAAAAAATCGAGCCTTTGGCAAAAGAAAACAAAATAAAAATTGACGAAATTTATAAATCAGAATTAGATTTTGATACAAAAAGAAATAAATTTCTATAAAAGAAAGGGACTCTTGCAAATTATGCTTGTTCATAAATTTGTAAGAGCCCCTTTTTTAATTTAAAAAAAATGAATATAAGATATAATTTTAATAGAGGTGAAAAAATGAATTTAAGACAAATACCCTTATTTAAAAATTTATCAGAAAAAGATTTAGAAATTTTAAAAGAAAATATAAAAATAGAAGAAAAAATATATGAAAAAGGATCCTATATTTTTAAGCAAGGCGATATAAAAAAAGACTTGTATTTCCTAGAAGAAGGCTCAATACTAGTAGCAAAATTCGACACAAATGGTAAAAGATCAATCATACAAACTTTTAATAAAAAAGCAATATTTGGAGAAATTTATGCCTACCTTGAAGAAGCTTTCGATTTTTCAGCCTACGTTCAAAAAAAATCAAAATTAATTATAATAAAAGATTTTAGAAAATTAATAAATGAATCAATGCCAAAATCATTTCTAATAAATTATATAAACTTAATAAGCAAAAAATGTCTAATATTAAGCCAAAAAAACCAAATAACAAATCAATTTACCCTAAGACAAAAAATTTCAAATTTCTTATTAATAGAAGAAGAAAATGAAAAAGTAATTTTGGACCAAACAAGAGAAGAACTAGCAGATTTTCTATCCACAACAAGACCATCTTTATCAAGAGAATTATCAAATATGGCAGATGAAAAGATAATAAAAATAAAGGGAAGAGAAATTTACATTATAGATAAAGATAATTTAAAAAATTTATTATAAAAATCACCTTATATATAATGAAAATAATGAAAAAATTTTACCTTCTCTAAAAATAAAAAAACAAAAAAAACTTGAAAGTCTTTAAAAAAATATATATAATAGAACGGATTAATACAAAAATCAGAAAGAAATTTTTCAAAATTTTAAAAAAATGTTAAAATCACTTGATTTTTCTTATGATTTGTTGTATTATATTTAAGTGCTATGAAGTGGGAGGTTGCTTTCACACTTAAGCCAGATGTGGAAGGTAATTTCCACCAAGCAAGCTAGAGAATGATCTCTAGTGCTTTCCAAATATAATTAAACGCCCGGTAGGGTGGCACATCAAAAGGAGGAAAAATGGCTAATCAAAAGATAAGAATTAGGCTAAGAGCATATGATCATGAAATAATTGACAGCTCTGCAGAAAAAATCGTTGAAGCGGTAAAAAGATCAGGAGCAAAAGTAAGTGGACCAATTCCATTACCAACAGAAAAAGAAGTTATAACAATACTTCGTGCGGTTCACAAATACAAAGACTCAAGAGAACAGTTTGAACAAAGAACACACAAAAGATTAATCGACATCATTGGACCAAATGCAAAAACTTTAGATTCTTTAAAGAAACTAAATTTACCAGCTGGTGTTGATATAGAAATAAAACTGTAATTAGAATGATTGAAGATTTTCCGAAAAATTGGATCAATCCGCTGTAATTAAGGAGGTACTCAAATGAAGAGTATATTTACAACAAAAGTAGGCATGACTCAAGTCATTGATGAAGACGGTGTTGTTACACCAGTAACTGTACTTAAAGCTGAAGAAAATGTAATAGTTCAAGTTAAATCAGAAGAAGTTGACGGTTACAATTCAATCCAAGTCGGATATCATGACAAAAAAGAAAAAAATGTTAAAAAACCTATTAAAGGACACTTTGATAAGGCTGGCGCATCTTACAAAAGATTTTTAAAAGAAATTAGACTTTCTGAAAAATCCGAATTAAATGCTGGAGATACACTTGGTGTTGATCAATTTGAAGAAGGCGAATTAGTAGATATTACTGCCATCTCAAAAGGAAAAGGAACACAAGGTGCTATCAAAAGATGGAATTATGGAAGAGGACCAGCAAGCCACGGTTCTAAATCACACAGAGTAGCAGGAGCAAGAGCAGCAGGTTCTGATCCAGCTAGAGTGTTCAAAGGTAGAAAAGGCTCTGGAAAAATGGGACATGAACGTGTAACGGTTCAAAACCTAAAAGTTGTTAAAGTAAACACAGAAGACAGCTACATCCTAGTTAAAGGCGCAGTTCCAGGACCAAAAGGTGGACTTGTACAAGTTAAACAAGCAATCAAGAGCCTATAATAAGGAGGAATAAATGCCTAAAGTAGAAGTTTTAAATATTAAAGGAGAAAATGTTGGTGAAATCGAGTTAAATGAAACTCTTTTCGCATCAGAAATTGCTGAAACAGCTGTTTATGATACAGTTAAAAACCAACTAGCTAATAAAAGACAAGGCACACAATCCGCTAAGACTCGCGCAGAAGTAAGAGGTGGTGGAAGAAAGCCATTTAGACAAAAAGGAACAGGTAGAGCTAGACAAGGATCTATAAGAGCTCCTCACTACACAGGCGGTGGAATTGTATTTGCACCAAAGCCAAGAGATTATAGCTACAAAATTCCTAAGAAAATGAGAAGAAAAGCTCTTTACTCAGTTTTAACTTCAAAAGTAAATGAAAATGAATTAATTGTACTTGATGAATTAAAACTAGACTCATACAAAACAAAAGAAGCAAACGAAATTTTAAATAATATCAAAGCAGACAAAAAAGCATATATAGTTATTGCTGAAAATGATGATAAAATCTACAGATCATTTAGAAACATTGAAGGATGCAATGTAGAAAAAGCAAACTTAATCAATGTTTATGATCTTTTAAGACATAACAAACTTGTTATCACAAAAGATGCAATAAGTAAACTTGAGGAGGTATTTATATAATGAAATCACCTTACGCAATAGTAAAAAGACCAATAATTACTGAAAAAAGTATGGAATTAATTGAAGAAAATAAATACACTTTTGAAGTAGACAAAAATGCAAACAAAGCAGAAATCAAACACGCAATCGAAGCTATCTTTGAAGGAGTAAAAGTTAAAAAAGTAAGAACTTTAAACTTTACAGGAAAAAAAGTTAGAACTAGATATGGTTATGGTAAAAAAGCTGATTGGAAAAAAGCTTACGTTACTTTAACAGATGATTCTGAAGCAATTGAATACTTCGACGGAATGTAGGGAGGATTTAAATGCCTATAAGAAAACTAAAACCAACATCAAACGGACACAGAAATATGTCTGTTATGACATACACTGACATTACAAAAAAAGCACCAGAAAAATCTCTAACAACTGATTTAAGAAAATCAGGCGGAAGAAATAATACTGGTAGAATAACAGTTCGCCATAGAGGTGGTGGAGCTAAAAGAAAATATAGAATCATTGATTTCAAAAGAAACAAAGATAATATACCAGCAAGAGTAAAAGCTATTGAATACGATCCAAACAGATCAGCAAACATTGCTCTTTTAGCTTATGCAGATGGAGAAAAAAGATATATACTAGCTCCAAGAGATTTAAAAGTAGGAGATATAGTTGAGAGTGGAAAAGAAGCTGATATCAAACCAGGAAATTCACTTGAATTAAAAGATATCCCAGTAGGTACACAAATTCACAATATCGAACTTAAAGCAGGAAGAGGAGCAATTCTTGTAAGAAGTGCAGGAGTTTCTGCTCAACTTATGGCTAAAGAAGGAAGATTTGCTACAGTAAAATTACCAAGTGGTGAAACAAGATTAATCCACAACGATTGTAAAGCAACAATTGGAATGGTTGGAAATATTGAACACGAATTAGTAAGAGTTGGTAAAGCTGGAAAAACAAGATATATGGGACAAAGACCACACGTAAGAGGATCAGCAATGAACCCAGTAGACCATCCACACGGTGGTGGTGAAGGAAGAACACCAGTAGGAAGACCAGCACCATCAACACCATGGGGTAAACCAGCACTTGGTCTTAAAACAAGAAAGAAGAAAAATAAATCTTCTAAATATATAGTAAGAAGAAGAAACGAAAAATAGGGGGATTTAATGGCTAGATCACTAAAAAAAGGACCTTTTGTCGATGAACATTTAATGAAAAAAATTGAAGCATTAAATGAAAAAAATGATAAAAAGGTAGTTAAAACTTGGTCAAGACGTTCTACAATATTTCCTGAATTTGTAGAACACACAATAGCAGTTCACGACGGAAGAAAACATGTGCCAATATATATAACAGAAGATATGGTTGGACATAAACTAGGAGAGTTCGTTCCAACAAGAACTTTCAAAGGTCATGCTAAAAAAGCGACTGAAATGAAATCAAGATTAAGTTAGGAGAGTATAAATGGAAGTTAAAGCAACAGCTAAATATGTAAGAATATCTCCTCTTAAAGTTAATTATATATGTAGAGAAATTAGAGGTAAACAAGTAGACGAAGCACTAAATATTTTAAAATTCACAAACAAAAAAGGTGCTAGATTACTTTCAGACGTACTAAAAAGTGCAATAGCAAATGCAGAAAACAATAATGGTTTATCAAGAGATAAGCTAATTGTTAAAAAAGCCTTCGCAAACGACGCTCCAACTATGAAAAGATGGAGACCTAAGGCAAAGGGTGCAGCTTATCCAATCCTTAAGAGATCATCTCACATAGGTGTAGTTCTTACAGAAGAAGAAGTAGAGGAGGCATAATAATGGGTCAAAAAGTAAATCCTAAAGGTTTTAGAGTTGGCATAATTAAAGAATGGGACTCTAAATGGTATGCAAATAAAAAAGACTTTTCTGAACTTTTAGTAGAAGATCATAAGATAAGACAATTAATCAAAAAAGAAGTTTACGATTCAGGAGTTTCTGATATAGAAATTGAAAGAGCAGTAAATAACATAAAAGTTTCAGTTTATACAGGAAAACCAGGAATGGTAATCGGTAAGGGCGGAGCAGGAGTAGAAGAATTAAAGAAAAAAGTAGAAAAAATCGCTCCTGAAAAAAGAGTAATCATAAACGTTGAAGAAATTAAAAACCAAGACGTTGATGCCCAATTAGTAGCTGAAAACATTGCAGCACAACTTGAGAATCGTATCACATTTAGACGTGCTATGAAACAAGCAGTTCAAAGAACAATGAGAGCTGGAGCTGTAGGAATTAAAACACAAGTATCTGGTAGACTTGGTGGAGCTGATATGGCAAGAAGTGAAGGATACAATGAAGGAAAAGTACCACTTCAAACACTAAGAGCAGATGTTGATTATGGTTTTGCAGAAGCAGATACCCAATACGGTAAAATCGGATGTAAAGTTTGGATAAATAGAGGAGAAGTTCTTCCTGGAGAAAAAGCAAAAAGAATTCCAGACATAAAACAACCAAAGCAAAACAAAAGAAATAAGAAAAGACGTCCAAATAGAAGAAATAACGATAGATAAGATTATTATCTCAAGGAGGAAACAAGATTATGTTAATGCCTAAAAGAGTAAAATATCGTAGACAACATAGAGGAAGAATGAAAGGTAAAGCCCAAAAAGGCAATACCCTTGCTTATGGTGAATACGGATTACAAGCACTTGGAAGCACATGGCTTACAGCAAACCAAATAGAAGCTGCAAGACGTGCTATGACAAGATATATAAAAAGAGGCGGAAATATTTGGATAAAAGTATTTCCAGACAAACCAGTATCAAAGAAGCCAGCAGAAGTAAGAATGGGATCTGGTAAAGGTGCTCCAGAATATTGGGTAGCAGTAGTAAAACCAGGCAGAATGTTGTTTGAAATGAGTGGAGTAAGCGAAGAAGTAGCAAGAGAAGCTATGAGACTTGCAGCCCAAAAACTACCAATCAAAACAAAATTCGTTAAAAGGCTTGAAGTCAAAGAAGTGGAGGAAGCTTAATGAAAGCAGTAGAAATCAGAAAATTAAGTGAAAGCGAATTAAATAAAAAACTTTTCGATTTACAATCTGAATTATTTAATCTTCGTTTCCAATTGGCTACAGGTCAACTTGAAAACCCAGCTGCTATTGGAAATGTTAAAAAAGATATAGCTAGAGTAAAAACAATCCAAACAGAGAGAAAGCTCAATATAAATAAGGAGGCTTAACTTGATGGAAAGAAATAGTAGAAGATCCGTTCAAGGAGTAGTTGTATCAGATAAGATGGATAAAACAATCACAGTAAAAGTTGAAACAAAAATCCAACACCCTGTATACAAGAAAAGATTAAAAGTAAGTAAGAAATACAAAGCTCACGATGAGAACAATGAAGCTAAAGTTGGCGATACAGTAACAATAATGGAAACTAGACCATTAGCAAAAACAAAAAGATGGAGACTAGTTAAAATTAACGAAACTGCGGTTCGTGCTTAATTAGGTAAAGGAGATTATTATGATACAACAAGAATCTCGTATGAGAGTAGCAGATAACTCCGGAGCAAGAGAACTTTTAGTTATCAAAGTTCTTGGAGGAGCCGGAAGAAGATACGCAAACATTGGGGATATAGTTACTTGTTCAGTTAAAAGTGCAACACCCGGTGGAGCGGTAAAAAAAGGTGAAGTAGTTAAAGCTGTTATAGTAAGAACTTCAAAAGGAGTTAAAAGAAGCGATGGATCATACATAAAATTTGATGACAACGCAGCTGTAATAGTAAAAGACGACAAAACACCTGTAGGAACTCGTATATTCGGGCCAGTAACAAGAGAACTTCGTCATGAAGGATTCATGAGAATTATCTCACTAGCACCGGAAGTATTATAGGAGGATCAAATGCATATTAAAAAAGGCGATAAAGTCCAAGTAATATCAGGTGAATATAAAGGACACGTAGGAGAAGTTATTAAAGCATTTCCTAAGGAAAATAGAGTTATAGTTGAAGGTGCAAACATTCAAACAAAACATCAAAAAGCAAGACAAATGGGTGAAGAAAGTGGAAGAATTGAAAGAGAAGGAAAAATCTCAGCATCAAAAGTTCTACTATACTCAGAAAGCTTGAAAAAAGGTGTAAGAACATCAACTGAAATAATCGATGGAAAAAAAGTTAGAGTTTGCAAAAAAACTGACGAAAAATTCGATTAGATCCAAAAGGAGTAATTATGACAAGTAGATTAAAAGAAAAATATAAATCAGAAGTTGTTAAAGGACTTGTGGATCAATTCGGTTATGAAAACTTAATGCAAGTACCAAAACTTGAAAAAATTGTTATAAATATCGGACTTGGTGAAGCAAAAGATAACAAAAACATTTTAAACAAGGCTAAAAATGAACTTGCACTTATTACAGGTCAACAACCAATTGAAATAAAAGCAAAAAAATCTGTATCAAACTTCAAACTAAGAGAAGGACAACCAATAGGTACAAAAGTAACTCTTAGGGGAGAAAGAATGTATGATTTTATGGATAAATTAATTTCGATTTCACTACCAAGAGTTAGAGATTTTAGAGGAATCAATCCAAACTCATTTGATGGAAGAGGAAATTATTCATTAGGAATCAAGGAACAATTAATATTCCCAGAAATTAACTATGATGATGTTGATTTCTTACATGGTATGGATATTACATTTGTAACAACAGCAAAAACTGATGAAGAAGCTAAAGCATTCTTAACATTAATGGGAATGCCTTACAGAAAATAAAGGAGCAAAAAATGGCAAAAAAGTCAATGATTGCGAAACAAAAAAGAAAGCCAAAATATAGTACAAGAGCATACTCAAGATGCAAGATTTGTGGAAGACCACATTCTGTATTAAGAAAATACGGTATTTGCCGTGTATGCTTTAGAGAGCTCGCAAACAAAGGTGAAATTCCTGGAGTAAGAAAAGCAAGCTGGTAAGTTAGGAGGAAAATAATTATGATGACAGATCCAATTGCGGATATGCTAACAAGAATAAGAAATGGTAACAAGGCAAATCATTTATCTGTAAGCTTACCATCTTCTAATGAGAAACGTGCTATTGCTCAAATTCTTTTAGACGAAGGTTACATCAAAGGATTTGATGTAGAAGAGGACAATAAGCAAGGTATTCTTACAATAAACTTAAAATACGCAGAAGAAGGCGAAAAAGTTATATCAGGACTTAGAAGAATTTCTAAACCAGGATTAAGAGTTTATGTCAAAGCAAACGAAGTACCAAAAGTTTTAGATGGACTTGGAATTGCAATAATCTCAACATCAAAAGGACTATTAACAGATAAAGCTGCAAGAGAATTAAATGTCGGCGGCGAAGTTATGTGTTATGTATGGTAAGGAGGAATAAATGTCAAGAATAGGTAAAAAACCAATTGAAATCCCTTCTGGAGTAACTATTGATGTTAAAGACAATTTGGTTACAGTAAAAGGACCAAAAGGTGAAGATTCTCAATTAGTATCAAAAAACTTGAAACTTGAACAAGAAGAAAACGAGTTATTGGTAATAACATCTGAAAATCCTACAAAAATTGAAAATCAAGAACATGGTCTATACAGATCATTAATTGCAAATATGGTTTTAGGAGTAACAGAAGGTTATCAAAAAACTCTACAAATAGAAGGAACAGGATATAGAGCCCAAAAACAAGGCAAAACATTGGTAATGAATCTAGGATTTTCTCACCAAGTTAAAATGGATGATCCTGAAGGTATTGAAGTTGAAGTTCCTAATGATAGAACAATCGTTGTAAAAGGAATAAATAAACAACTTGTCGGACAATATGCAGCAAACATAAGAAGATGGAGAAAACCAGAACCATATAAGGGTAAAGGAATCCGTTATGAAGGTGAGCATATTAGAAGAAAAGTTGGTAAGACAGGTAAGTAGGGGGCAATAATGGCTAAAAAAACTAAAGAGCAAAGATTAAAAACTCGTAAATACAGAGTTAGAAATAAAGTCAGTGGAACTGCTCAAAAACCAAGACTTAGTGTCTACAAATCAAATACTAATATATACGCACAATTAATAGATGATGATGCACAAGTAACACTAGCAAGTGCAAACACATTACAAAAAGAAGTAAATGAAGGTTTAAATAATTGTGCAAATATAGAAGCTGCCACAAAAGTTGGCGAAATGATAGCAAAAGTTGCACTTGATAAAGGAATCGAAGAGGTTGTTTTTGATAGAAACGGATATCTTTATCACGGAAAAGTAAAAGCCCTAGCTGAAGCAGCAAGAGAAAATGGTCTTAAGTTTTAACGAGGGAGGATTTAGATGTATTTATTAAAACAAGATGTAGACAAACTAAACCTCGAAGATAGAGTAGTTAGTATAAATAGAGTTGCGAAAACTGTAAAAGGTGGACGTAATATGAGATTTGCTGCCCTAGTGGTAGTAGGAGATCAAAATGGACATGTAGGAGTAGGAACAGGAAAAGCAACAGAAGTTCCAGAAGCTATAAGAAAAGCAACAGAAGATGGAAAAAAACATATGATTACAGTTCCTATAGTAAATACTACAGTTCCACACAGAACATTGGCAAACAAAGGTGCAGGATCTGTACTATTAATGCCAGCTAAAGAAGGTACAGGAATCATAGCTGGAGGCCCAGTTCGTGCTATCTGTGAACTTGCAGGATACAAGGATATAAGAGCTAAAAATTTAGGCTCATCAAATCCAAAAAATATCATAAATGCTTGCTTAAAAGCTTTCGCTTCTATGAAAACAGTAGAGGAAGTTGCAAGATTACGTGGTAAATCAATAGAAGAATTCGATTATTAAGGAGTATTCTATGGCAAAAGTTGAAATCAAATTAAAAAAATCCTTCATAGGCAGAAAAGACGATCAAATAGCTACAGCAAAAGCACTAGGTCTTAGAAAGATTGGTCAAAAAGTAGTTAGAGAAGACAATTCTGCATTAAGAGGAATGATAAATAAAATTCCATTTATGTTGGAAGTTAAAGAATTAAGCTAGGAGGTGTAAAATGAAACTTCACGATTTAAAACCTAACCAAAAGCTAAAAACAAAAAAAGAAAAGGTAGAGGTCCAGGAAGTGGAAACGGAACTAGAGCAGGTCGTGGTCAAGACGGACAAAACTCAAGAAGTGGTGGCGGAGTTAGACCAGGATTTGAAGGTGGACAAATGCCACTATTTAGACGTCTTCCAAAAAGAGGATTTAAAAATATCAATAGAAAAGAATACGAAACAATTAATGTTTGCGATTTAGATATTTTTGAAGACGGAACAGAAATTACACCTGAACTACTATTTGAAAATAAAATTTTAAATAAAAATAAAGCAAAAGCTGGAATTAAAATTTTAGGTGACGGAGAAATTACAAAGAAATTAACAGTTAAAGCTCATAAATTTACAAAATCTGCAGAAGAAAAAATCACAGCCCAAGGGGGAAAGGCTGAGGTGATCTAATGTTAGATACTTTAAAAAGAGCTTGGAGTGAAGAAGAAATAAGAAAAAAATTCTACTTCACTCTAGTGATGTTATTTATATATAGATTAGGAAATAACATCCCAATTCCATTTATAGATGCACAAAAGTTGGCGGCAGCATATAAGGGAATGGAAGGAACACTTGTAGATTATTTGAATATGCTAACAGGTGGAGGACTTTCAACCCTATCAATATTTGCCCTTGGAGTACAACCATACATTACAGCATCAATCGTAATGCAATTATTAACAGTTGTAGTACCAAGACTAGAAGAGCTAACAAAAGAAGGCGAAGCAGGTAGAAAAGCTATACAAAAATATACAAGATATATGACAATATTTCTTGCAATATTTCAAGCAGTAGCAATAACAAATGGATTATATGGAGCAGCCCTATCATCTGCAACATCATTTCAAAAAATAGTTATGAATGTAGTTCTAATCGGTGGAACAATGCTTGTTACATGGATGGGAGAAACCATAACAGAAAAAGGAATCGGAAATGGTGTATCAATTATAATCTTTATGGGCATCATAGCAAATGTACCAAGAACATTAAGAACATGGAAAGCTGGTCTTCACTACAATACAATTTCATGGATTTCAATCTTAATTATGGCAATTGTTGTAATTTTTATAGTAGTATTTACAGTAAGAATTACAGAAGGTGAAAGAAAAATACCAGTCCAATATGCAAAAAGAGTAGTTGGAAGGAAAATGTATGGCGGACAATCAACTCACATTCCAGTAAAAGTAAATATGAGTGGAGTAATGCCAATAATTTTCGCTTCAGCAGTATTAGCAATACCATCAACAATCTCATTATTTATGGGAAAAGCAAACGGAGGATTAAACCAATTCTTCAGTAAATCAGGACATGGTTTTATAATATATCTAGTTGTTCAAGCTGTACTTATCTTAGTATTCGCTTATTTTTACAACATGATACAATTTAATACAGTTGAATATGCAAAACAACTCCAACAAAACGGTGGTTTTGTTCCAGGAATAAGACCAGGAAAACCAACCAGCGATTATCTAGCAAAAGTTGGAAACAAAATAACATTTATCGGTGCTATTTCATTAGCATTACTTACAGTAGTACCAGCTCTATCATCAAGATTTTTAGGACTAAACCTATCATTTGGAGGAAGTTCAGTAATAATAGTTGTTGGAGTAATACTTGAAACAGTGAAACAAATAGAAGCAATGCTTACTATGAAAAACTATAAAGGATTTTTAAATAGGTAATATTATGAATATCATATTGTTAGGCCCTCCAGGAGCCGGAAAAGGAACACAAGCAGAAAGATTAATAAAAGAATTAGACGCAGTTCAAATATCAACAGGTGATATATTTAGAACAAATATTAAAAATAATACACCTTTAGGAGCTAAGGCAAAAGAATACATTAATAAAGGTCAATTAGTTCCAGATGAATTAACAATAGATTTAGTTTGGGATGCATTAGATAAAGTAGAAGATGGAAAAAGCATTTTACTTGATGGATTTCCAAGAAATATTACTCAAGCCGAAGCACTTGATGAAGGAATGCAAAAAAGAGATAACAAGATTGATAAGGTAATAAATATCAACGTACCTGAAGATGTAATTATTGAAAGAATATCTGGAAGAAGAGTAAATGTGTCAACCGGAAAAGTTTATCATATAAAATTCAACCCACCAAAAGTTGAAGGAATAGATGATGAAACAGGAGAAAAATTAATCCAAAGAGAAGATGACACAGAAGCTGCAGTAAAAGAAAGACTTGATGTTTACAATAAACACACATCAGTTTTGATTGATTACTACAACAAAAAAGGTATATTAGTTACTATTGACGGTGCAAAAACTCCGGATGAAGTTTTTGATCAAATTAAAAAAAGCTTAAAAAAATAAGAAAAAAATATTAACAAATATGCTAGATTTTTCAATGAATTACAAAATCGAAAACGAGATAAAGATAGAGTCTTTCATTAAAGATATCTATATTATGTCTTGTTGTTAAAAAAAGAATCAATCAGACATTAATAGATCAAATATAAAGAAAAGGAGAGATTTTATCGATGTCAAAAAAAGATGCTATAGAAGTAACAGGAGTAGTTAGAGAAGCTCTACCAAATGCAATATTTAAAGTAGAACTAGAAAATGGGCATGAGATACAAGCACATATTTCAGGTAAACTTAGAATGAACTACATTAGAATATTACCAGGAGATACAGTAACAGTAGAACTATCTCCATACGATCTTACTCAAGGCAGAATTACTTGGAGACGTAAATAACAATAAAAAATCTACGATTTTTTCTTGTTATTTTGAATCTTAAAGTTTTAGATAAAGAAAGAGAGAACGATAATGAAAGTTAGAGCATCAGTTAAAAAAATGTGTGATAAATGCAAAATTATCAAAAGAAATGGAAAAGTTATGGTAATTTGCGAAAATCCAAAACATAAACAAAGACAAGGTTAAGGAGGTTTTAGATGCCAAGAATAGCTGGTATAGACTTACCTAGAGAAAAAAGAGCAGAAATCGGATTAACTTATATTTATGGTATAGGAAAATCTTCAGCACAAGAAATATTAGAAAAAGCAGGAATTAATCCTGATACAAAAATGAAAGACCTTACAGAAGGCGAATTAGGTAAAATTCGTGAGATATTAGACTCTTATACAATCGAAGGAGATTTAAGACGTGAAGTATCTATGAATATTAGAAACCTTAGAGAAATTAATTGCTACAGAGGAATTAGACACAAAAGAGGTTTACCTGTAAGAGGTCAAAATACAAAAAATAACGCTAGAACTAGAAAAGGAAGACATTAGGAGGAGATATGGCAGCAAAGACTAAAAAATCTTCTGCTAAAAGAGGTAGAAGAAGAGTTAAAAAGAATGTCGAAAGAGGACAAGCTCATATCAATTCAACATTCAATAATACAATGGTAACTTTGACAGATGCACAAGGAAATGCCTTATCATGGGCAAGTGCTGGACAATTAGGTTTTAGAGGATCAAGAAAATCAACTCCTTTTGCAGCACAAGAAGCAGCTTTAGAAGCAGCAAAAAAAGCTATGGAATATGGTTTAAAGAGTGTAGAAGTATTTGTTAAAGGACCAGGCTCAGGAAGAGAATCTGCAATCAGAAGCTTACAAGCAGCAGGACTTGAAGTAACAATGATAAAAGACGTAACACCAATTCCTCACAATGGTTGTAGACCACCTAAGAGAAGAAGAGTTTAATAAGGAGAAACTATGGCAGTAAATAGAGATCCAATATTTAAAAGATGTAGAAGCTTAGGAATTAGCCCAGCATATTTAGGTTACTCAGGAGAATCAAAAAGATCAAACTCTAATCAAAGAAGAAAACTTAGTGAATATGGTATGCAACAAAGGGAAAAACAAAAAGCTAAATTCATCTACGGAGTAAGTGAAAAACAATTTAGAAGCTATTATGAAAAAGCTTCAAAAATGCAAGGACAAACAGGTGAAAACCTAGTTATCCTTTGTGAAAGAAGACTTGACAATATAGCATTTAGATCAGGACTTGCAAGAACAAGAAGAGAAGCAAGGCAAATCGTTACACACGGACATTTATTATTAAATGGAAAAAGTGTAGACATCCCATCAATACTTGTAAGCGAAGGAGATGTTATTGAAGTTAAAGAAAAATCAAGATCAAGCCAATTATTTAAAACTATCAAAGAAACAAATAAATCTTTTGGTGTAGTTTCATGGCTAGATTCAGATTTAGAAAACTTAAAGGTAAAAGTTACAAACTTCCCAACAAGAGAAGATATAGATATACCTGTAGAAGAACGTATGATTGTTGAGTTCTATTCTAAATAGAATTAGTTAAATTGTTAGAACTAAGGAGATACAATGATAGAGAAATTAGATACAAAAATTGAAATTTTAGATATAGACGAAGATAAAAATTACGGAAAATTTGTTCTATATCCACTCGAAAGAGGCTATGGTACTACCATAGGAAACAGTATGAGAAGGATGCTTTTATCATCCTTACCTGGTTCTAGCGTCTCAAAGATTCTTATAGACGGGGTACTACATGAATTTTCTACAATTCCAGGAGTTGTTGAAGATGTACCTGAATTAATATTAAATATCAAGGGTATTGATATTAAAAAACATACTAAAGAAGATCTAACACTATTTTTAGATATAGAAGGACCTAAAATTGTTACAGCAAAAGATATAAAAACAGATGCCCAAGTTGATGTGGCAAATCCTGATCATTACATTGCAACAGTTAATGATAAGGGAAGACTATTTGTAGCTCTTGATGTTACTGATGGTAAAGGATATAGAGTAGCTGAACAAAATAAAAAAGATACTGACCCAATAGGAGCTATAGCTATAGATTCATCATTTACTCCAGTTAAAAGTGTAAACTTTACAGTTGAAAATACAAGAGTTGGCGAGTCTACAGATTATGATAAATTAATTCTTGAAGTATGGACTGATGGAACAATTACTCCACAAGAGGCCTTATCTGAAGGTGCTTCAATATTAATGGAAGATATAAGATTTTTCAAAGACCTTCCAGGACAACAATTCCCACCAGAAGATGAGGAAGAAGAAGTTGAAGAAATCTTAGAAGAAGATGATAATCAAGTTGAATTATCAAAAACTATTGAGGAATTAGATCTTTCATTAAGATCATTCAATTGTCTAAAAAGAGCAGGATATAATACTGTTGGTGAGATAATAGAAAAAAGCGAATCTGAACTAAAGGATATTAAAAATTTCGGTAAAAAATCACTTGAAGAAGTTATAAACAAAATCCATAGTTTAGGACTTAGTTTAAGAGAAGAATAGGAGGATATGATGGCTAATAAAAGAAAGCTTGGTAGAAGAACAGATCATAGAAATGCCCTACTTAGAAATCAAGTAACTTCTTTGTTAGACAATGGTAGAATTACTACTACACTAACAAGAGCAAAAGAAACTCAAAAAATGGCTGATCGTATGATTACATTAGGAAAGAAAAATACACTTCACACAAGAAGACAAGCAGCTCAATATATATATAAACCATCTACAGTTCAAAAATTATTTGGTGAAATTGCACCAAAATATGAAGATAGAAACGGTGGATATACTAGAGTATTGAAACTTGGACCAAGACAAGGTGATGGTTCAGAAAGAGCAATACTAGAACTTGTATAAAACTTACTCTATAGCATCTTATGAAAATAAGGTGCTTTTTTTTGGATTTTTTTATTTTTGAAAATTTTGTTTTGTATTTTACTTAAAAATCATGATGAAAAATATAATTTACTTTTATTAAAATTATTTATATATAAGATTTTTTGTTTTCTTAGAATTTTTAAAGTTTTTTAAAAAAAATTTTGATTTTTATAAAAATTTGTAAAGATTAAGTGATTAATTGAAAATATATCCTATAAATGTTACCATAAAAGAAGAATAAAAGTCATAAAGAGGTTCTTATGGATAAGAAAAGTATAGAAAAATTTAGGGATGATAATTTCTATGTCTTAAACTCAATGGATGACTGGGTCAGGATACTTGATAAGTACGGGAGGCTTGTTTTTATTAATGAAAAAATGAAACGAGATATACATCTTGATAGATCACTCATTGAGCAAAATATTGACACGGAAAAGCTTAGCGAAAAAGCAGATATTTTTAAAAATACTACAATTGAGGAAGAAAAACTTATTAATGGAAAATATTATTCTATCAAGTCTTCTCCTCTTTATAATAATAATGAATTTGTTGGGATTATTGAAGTTTATAGAGATATAACCAGCGAATCCAAGATGAAAGTTGATCTTTTTAATGCAAATAGGAAAATGCTTGAAGATATTAGATTTGTTAGGAAAATTCAAGCTAATATTTTACCTAAAAATAAGACTTATGGGGATATAAAATTGGAGGGAAGATATGTTCCTTCAAATGATCTTTCGGGGGATTTGTTTGATATTATAAAGATTGATGAAAATAAATATGCTTTTTATATAGCAGATGTTATGGGCCATGGAGTGAAATCTTCTATTATGACTATGTTCGTTAAATTATCCATAAGTGGCATTTTTGAAAGGGAGCCTTTTTTTTCGCCTGCTCAAGTTTTAAAAAAGCTTAGGGAAGAGTTTGTAAAACTTGATATGAATTCTTCTCAGTATTTTACTGTTTGGCTGGGTATTTTTGATATGGAAAAAGATAGCCTAACCTACTCAAATGCAGGTCATAATTGTCCGCCTCTTCATTTACTTGAAAAGAAAAATCGTGTGAATAAACTTGTTGTTTCTGGCAGGATGATTTCAAATATTATTGAACAAAATATTTACCAAGAAGTTACTATTAGGCTTAATTCAAAAGATAAGATTTTATTTTACACTGATGGTGTTACTGAAAGCAAGGATATTGGCAAAAATGAATATTCCCAAGAAAGATTAATGGAAAAACTTAAAGATAATAAAAATCTTGATTATATTTTAAAAGATTTGGAAAAGTTTACTTGGGGTGAGCAAGATGATGATATAAGCCTTGCTTTAATTGATTATAAAGGAGAAAAAAATGAAAATTAACCAATATATTGACCACACTTTATTAAAGGCTGATGCAAAAAAGGATGAAATTAAAAAAATTGTTGACGAGGCAAATGAATACGACTTCAAATCTGTTTGTGTAAATTCTTCTTATGTTTCTTTTATTAGAGATATGGATAAGGATATTAGAATTACATCTGTAATAGGATTTCCTTTGGGTGCTATGACTACAAAGGCAAAGGTTTTTGAAACAAAAGATGCCATAAAGGATGGGGCAGATGAGATTGATATGGTAATTAATGTTGGAAGATTAAAAGATAAGGATTATGGCTTTGTTTTGGAAGATATTAAAGAAGTAAAAAAGGCTTGTGGGGATAAAATTTTGAAGGTTATCATTGAGACTTGCCTACTTTCTGATGATGAAAAAATAAAGGTATGTGAACTTTCTAAAGAAGCTGGTGCTGATTTTGTAAAAACTTCTACAGGATTTTCTAATGGTGGGGCAACAGAAGAAGATGTGGCTCTTATGAGAAAGACTGTTGGAGAAAAAATGGGAGTTAAGGCAAGTGGAGGAATCCATTCTTATGAAGATGCAATTAAAATGATAAACGCTGGAGCAACAAGGCTTGGATGTTCTGCATCAATTGCCATAGTTGAAGGCGAAAAATAAAATGAGTTTTGTTATGATGCAGGCATTTGAGTGGGATACTCCCGCTGATGGATGCTATTATAAATTTTTAAAGGAAAATGCAAAAAATATAAAGGATGCAGGAATTGATGCTCTCTGGCTTCCACCAATGTGTAAGGGTGGTGGCGACCAAGATGTAGGATATGGAATATATGACTTGTGGGATTTGGGAGAATTTGACCAAAAAGGCACAGTCAGAACAAAGTATGGAACAAAAAAGGAACTTCTTGAAGCAATTGATGAACTTCACAAAAATGAGGTGAAAGTTTATGCCGATGTTGTTTTAAATCACAAGGGAAATGCCGATTTTGAAGAAGAATTTATGGCGAGAATGGTAGATCAAAACAACAGGGAAAAAGATGTATCAGAAGATATGAAAATAAAAGCTTGGACAGGTTTTAATTTTCCTGGAAGATCTGGAAAATACTCTGATTTTGTTTGGCATTATTATCATTTTACAGGCGTTGATTATGATGCAAATACAGACACAAAGGCAATTTTTAGAATCCTTGGTGATGGAAAATATTGGGATGAGGGCGTAAGTGATGAAAAAGGAAATTTTGATTATCTAATGAACGCCGATATTGATCATTCCCACCCAGAAGTAAGAGAAGAAATTTTCAAATGGGTTGATTGGTTTATTGAAGAAACCAAGGTTGATGGATTTAGGTATGATGCCTTAAAACATATTTCTGATGAGTTTATTTATGATTTATCCAAATATATTATGGAAAAAAAGAAAGATGATTTTTATCTTTTTGGAGAATATTGGCAATATGACGAGGGTCAAATTGATGGATATTTGGATGATACTAATTGGAAAATTGATTTATTTGATGTTCCACTTCATTTTCATTTTGAAGAGGCAAGCAAGTCAAATGGAAATTATGATATGAGAAATATTTTCAAAAACACAATTGTGGAAAATCATCCTCTCCAAGCAGTAACTTTTGTCGACAATCACGATTCTCAACCAAATCAATCTTTAGAATCTTGGGTTGAAGATTGGTTTAAAGAAATTGCCTATTCTTTGATTTTACTAAGGAAAGATGGATATCCTTGCATATTTGCAGGAGATTATTATGGTCTAAAAGGAGAAATTGAAAAAGATCCTTTAAAAGAAATGCTTGATAAGATGCTTGATGTGAGAAAAAAATATGCTTTTGGAAATCAAGATGATTATTTTGACAATCCACAAGTTGTAGGTTGGGTAAGAAGAACTGATGCTAAAACTTCATCTCTTGCAGTTTTGATTTCTATAGGAGATATGGCTGAAAAACAAATGTTTGTTGGAGAAGAAGAGGCTGGAAAAACCTATATAGACTTGTCAGGAAATAACAAAAACCAAGTTACAATCGATGAAGATGGAAATGGAATTTTTGAGGTTGGTCCTGGGTCAGTTTCATATTGGGCAGAAAAGGAAAATTAATATAAATGAAATATTATGCAGTAAAAAAAGGCAGAAATCCTGGGATATATACATCCTGGGATTTGTGTTTAAAAGAAGTAAAAGGATATAAGGGAGCAATATATAAGTCATTTAAGAAAAAAGAAGATGCGATAGATTTTTTGGAAGATAAAGAAATAGAAATAAAGGCCGACAAGGACTCTGTAATAGCCTATATTGACGGTTCATACTCAAAAAAAGATAAAAAATATGGGGTTGGTATAGTCTATATAACAGATGAAAAAATAGAAGAAATATCTAAAAATTTTGACGATGAATTTCATATCCATAGAAACGTTGCAGGAGAAGTAAAAGCGAGCGTTGGTGCAATAAATAAGGCAATAGTTGATGGAAAAAAAACAATATATATTCATTTTGACTACCAGGGAATAGAATCTTGGGCAAAAGGAGATTGGAAAAGAAATAATGAGTTAACCAAAAGATACTATGAATTTTTCCAAAAAGCAAAAGATAAAATAGAAGTACACTTTATAAAAGTAAAGGCTCATTCAAACGATAAATACAATGATAAGGCTGATTTTTTGGCAAAAAAATCTTTGGGGATTGAATGATGAAAGAATTGGAAAAAATGATAAATGGAGAAATTTATAATGCGAATAATGATGAGGAAATCTTAAAATTAAGACAAAAAGCTCAAGATTTATGCTTCGAATTTAACCAAACTAAACCATCAAATAGAAAAAAGCAAAAAGAAATAATAAAAAAATTAAAAATAAAAACTAAAGAAAATTTCACGATAGAAAGTCCATTTTATTGCGATTATGGTTTCAATATAGAGATAGGAGAAAATTTCTATGCAAATCATAATTTAACAATTTTAGATGGTGCAAAAGTAAAAATTGGAGATAATGTATTTATAGGACCAAATGTAATAATATCAACTGCAGGACACCCTTTATCCTATAAAAAAAGAAATGAAGGCTTAGAATACGCTTATGAGATAGAAATAGGAAAAAATGTTTGGATAGGGGCAAATGTAGTAATAAATCCAGGTGTAAAAGTAGGAGATAATACAGTGATTGGTTCAGGCTCAGTCATAACAAAAGATATAAAAGAAAACTCTCTTGCCTTTGGAAATCCATGTAGGGTTAAAAGAGAAATAAATGTTGAAAAAAATTAAAATAAAAAAATATAAGTAAAGTTTAAAATTTAAAAAATAGCTTTTTAGGATAAAAAAATTTTATATAAAATTACAAAGTAAAATGGACCAAACAGGTCCATTTTTTAAGTTTTTTATAAATTATTTTTCTTCAATTATTTCAATAGAAAAACCTTGTGGGTCTTTTATAAAATAAAATTTATCTGATTCGTCAGATAATCCTCCAATTTTTTGGCTTACAACTCCCATTTTTTTATGAAGTTCATAAGCTTTTTCAAAATCTTTTACTTTAAAAGCCATATGACCATAATAAGATCCATGTTTATATTTTCTTCCGTCATGATTAAAAGTTAATTCAAGTTCATAAGCCCCATCTTCTGTTGCCATATAAATTAGGGAAAACTCATCTTCATCAAAATCTTTTCTGCTTGTTATATGCATATTTAATGCATCTTCATAAAATTTTATGCTTTCCTTGTCATTATCAGTATATATACAAGTATGTATTGACTTAAATTTCATAAAACCTCCTAAAATTTTTATATTATATCTTTACCCAAATGAAAAATAAAATTTTTGAATGTTATTAAAAGTGTATTTAGTCTTAATATTTGTTTTGGAAAAATTATAAATATTTTGCAAAAATAAGTTTTAATAGTATAATTCATTTTGCAAACTTTATAGAAAAAATTTCGAAAAAATCTTTTGAAAATGGAAAAATATTTGACAATAATTTTGATTTGTCTTATACTATAAAAGTAATGTTTGCCCAGATAGCTCAGTCGGTAGAGCAGGGGACTGAAAATCCCCGTGTCGGTGGTTCGATTCCGCCTCTGGGCACCAGAAAGTGCGGAAGTGGCTCAGTGGTAGAGTATCGCCTTGCCAAGGCGAGGGTCGCGGGTTCGAATCCCGTCTTCCGCTCCATATGGCGCCATAGCCAAGTGGTAAGGCAGAGGTCTGCAACACCTTTATCCCCAGTTCAAATCTGGGTGGCGCCTCCAAATTTGTCCTCATTGAGGACTTTTTTTGTACCTAAATTTAAGGAGGATTATGTTAATTATTAGCCATAAATCTAAAAAAGAATTTACAGATTTTTTGGATTTCAAAAAAATCAAATATTTAAAAACTATAGATAATCCAAATCTTGACAAGAGAATTTCTGATCATCCAGACCTTTCGATTTTTAAATTGGATGATAAAAATTTAATTGTTGATAAAAATGTTTATGATTATTACAAAAAAAATCTCAAAAATATAAATGTAATAAGGGGAGATGAGGCTTTAGGAAAATATCCCTATGATGCCATTTATAATATTGTAAAATTTAAAAAATTTTATATCCACAATGATTTTACGGAAAAACATATTAAATTATTTTTTCAAGAAAAAAATATTAAACACTTATTTGTAAAACAGGGTTATACAAGATGTTCTATGCTTGTTTTTAATGAAAATCTAATGACTTCTGATATGGGAATTTTCAAAAAATTGAAAAATATTCTTCCCATAACTTTATTAAAGGAAGAAAAAATTCCTCTTGATGGATTTGACAAGGGATTTTTGGGTGGATGTTTTGGAAAAATTGATGAAAAAACCTTATTATTTAATGGAAATATAGAAAGATTAAATTCCTATGATATAATTAAAAATATAGTAGATAAAGAAAAATTAAATTTATTATATCCAGATACTAATTTATTAGATACTGGATCTTTGATATGGATATGATAAGGAGATTAGAATGAATATAGTAAAACCACAAACAATTGCAGGTGTTATGGAGCTTTTGCCAGAAGACCAATTAGTTTTTGATTATATTAAAAAAATTATTGAAGAAACTTTTTTGTCTTATCAATTTTTGCCAATTGATACAACAGCTATTGAAAAAAATGATATTTTATTTGCCAAGGGTGGCGGGGAAACTGAAAAACAAATTTTTGGAATAGACTCATCAAAAAAGGATATGTCGTTGAGATTTGACTTGACAGTTCCTCTTGCAAGATATGTTTCTGAACACTTTTCTGACTTAAATTTTCCTTTTAAAAGATATCAAATTGCAAAAGTTTATAGGGGAGAGAGAAATCAAAAAGGCAGATACAAGGAATTTTACCAATGTGATATTGATATAATTGGAAATAATTCCCTATCAATCCACAATGATGCTCTTTTGCCAAAGGTGATTTATGATATTTTCCAAAAACTCGAATTTGATGGGATAAAATTTCACATCAACAATAGGAAATTGTTAAATGGATTTTTTGAATCAATAGGAATTGAAAATAAGGAAGAAGTTTTAAGGACTATTGATAAAAAAGCAAAAATTGGCGATGAAAGCACAAAAGAGCTTTTAGTTGAAATTTGTGGAGAAGAAAAAGCTTATAAGCTTATGGATCTTGTAAATAACAAGAGAGAAAATGAAAAACTTTTAACTTATCTTGAAACTTTAGACTTAAATGAAAATTATAAAATTGGTTTGAAAGAATTAAAAGAAGTTTATGATTATATGATTAAATTTGGTATAGATGATAAGTCAATAATGATAGATCTTTCCATTACTCGTGGTCTTGATTATTACACTTCTACAGTTTATGAAACATTTTTGGATGGATATGAATCTATTGGAAGTGTTTGTTCAGGCGGAAGATATGAAAATCTTGCGGGAAATTTCTCAAAGCAAAACCTTCCAGGAGCAGGACTTTCAATCGGACTTACCAGATTATTTTACCAATTTCAACAACTTGGCCTTTTAGAAAAATATAGAAAAAAATTCACAGATTGCCTAGTTATTCCTATGGATGAAAAATTAAATTTTTATGCTATTGAAATTGCAAATAATTTAAAAAATCAAGGGTATAAAGTAGATATATATCTTGAAGAAGGAAAATTTAAGAAAAAAATTAACTATGCCGATAAAATTGGCGTAAAAAAAGTTTTGATAATCGGACAAGAAGAATTTGAAAAGAAGATGGTTTCTGTTAAAGATATGGAAGATGGAAAGCAAGTTAGCGTAAAAATTGATGAAATATCTGATTATATTTAAGGAGAATTATGTCATTTAAAATAATTACAGATGGGTCAAGTGATATGAATGTTGATTTTATAAAATCATCAAATATTATCATAGTTCCCATGCAATCAAATATGGAAGATGAAGTTTATGAAATTATAGGAACAGATTTGGAAAATCTAAACAAATATTATGAGTTTATGCTAGAAGACAAAAATGTCTCAACAAGCCAAGTAAACCTTGCTTCATTTGAAAAATATTTTGAAGAAGTTTTGAAAAATGGAGAAGATGTATTTTATATAGGCCTAACAGATGCCTTATCCGGAACCTATAAAAATGCTATTAAAGCAAAAGAAATTTTAGAAAAAAAATACCCAGAAAGAAAAATTTATGTTTATGATACAAATCAAGCATCAACAGGAGCAGGACTTTTGTGTCAAATTATAAGCAAAATGCAAGATGAAGGAAAAGATATAGACCAAATAGATGCCTTTATCAAAGAAAATTCAAAATATATGGTTTCACAATTTGGAGTAGATAGTTTGAAATACCTATACAAGGGTGGAAGAATTTCAAAAACCAGTGCAAATATAGGAAATTTTTTAAAAGTAAAACCAGTTCTTCACATAACAGAAGATGGAACACTCGAAGTTTTAAAACTCGAAAGAGGAAACAAAAGAGCAGTAAAATTTTTATTTAAAAATTTCCAAAAAAATTGGAAAGCAGAAATATCAAAACAAGTTCTTATAGGCTTCGCATATTTTGACGAAAATGCAAAAAGTTTAAAAGAAATGATTGAAGAAGAATATCCAGAAGCAAAAGTAAGTCTTGCCCCAATAGGATCATTGATAGGCTCTCACGTTGGACCAGGGATGTATTCTTTATCATATTTTGGAAAAAATAGATAGGAGAGATATGCTGAAAAATAAAAAAAATGCAGTTATTTTTTCATTGATAGCAATGTTTTTGTGGGGAAGTGCAATCCCCCTTATAAAATCCACCTACCTTGTTATGGGAATAAAAACCTATGATACCTTTGCCAAAGTTTACGTGGCAGGAATAAGATTTTTTATTGCAGGAATTTTAGCATTCTTTTACGCAATAATTTTTGGAAAAAATAAAATTTCAATAAAAAAAGTAAACTTTAAACTAGTTATAGCCCTTGCCATATTACAAACTTGTTTGCAATATTTTTTCTATTATATAGGTCTTTCCAACACAAGCGGAGTGAAATCATCAATCATACAAGCATCAAACTCTTTTATGATTGTAATAATTTCCCTATTTTTAGTACCAGAAGATAAGATCTCATCAAACACAATCCTTGCCCTAATTATAGGAACAGCAGGAATTATTTTAGTAAATTCAAAACAAAAAATGGGACACAGTTTTAAACTAACAGGAGAAGGCTTTATATTTACATCAACATTTATAAACGCCCTAGCCTCAGTTTTATTAAGAAAATATTCAAAAAATCAGACCCCTATATTCTAAACGGATTTGTCCTTTTACTAGGATCCCTTCCCTTAATAATATGCGGAAGATTTTTATCCATAAACCCAATTTATGTAAATTTAAAAGCCTTTTTGATGATTTTTTATGGAGCATTTATAACAGCAACTTCATTTACAATATGGACTATAGTTTTACAAAATCACAGCGCAAACCAATTTGGCGTATTCAAACTATTCATCCCAATCTTCGGCTCGATTTTATCAGTAATAATTTTGGGAGAAGTTTTCACAATAAGACTATTTTTAGGATTAATTTTAGTATTGACAGGCTCATTGGTTTTAATGAAGGGGAAAAAATAAAAAAAGATAGTTTAGATTAATTTATTCTAAACTATCTTTTTAATTGGTCTTTTTAAATTGTTTGTAAGTTTATAGATTTCTTCTATATAAAGATACCTTTCCTTATCCTTATATCTTGCAATTTTCATAAGATCAAGTGCCCAATTTACTAAATATTTTGACAAATAAAAGGCGTAAATGTCATTTGCAAGTATTGATCTTCTTCCGTTTATTACTATATCATTTCTGATTTCTTTAAAATAATTTATCAAATTTTTTCTATTGTATTTTGAAAAAATTACTTCAATCATTGCAAGTAAGGCTAAAAGATATTTATTTTCTATATAATTTATTGTAAAATCTATGCTTTCGTCCTTGTTTAAGATTATATCTTCAATTTTTTTGTGATTTTCGTAAAATTCAAAGTATTTTTCCTTTGAGAAATCTTCAAAAAAATTTGGATATAGGCCATATTTAAAATTTGATTTTTCTAAATTTTCTCTAAAAAATTCAAGACTTGTTGAATTATCAAAAATTGTTATAAAAATTGGGGATAAGATTACTAAAAGTCTTAAAGTTTCGTTTTCTTTATCATTTTTAAAATTTATAATTATTTTTTCTTTTTCATCTATTTTTTCTAATTTTGAAAAATCTTTATTTTTTAATTTATTATCAAGGTCAAAAACATCTTTTGCTTGGTATTGGTATAGTTTTTTATTTTTAAATATTTTTATTATCATTGTCTTATATTTTCAAATTTTCCTTTTACAACTTTTGCTAGATCAAATGGATTTACTTTTAAGCTTAGTCCACACTTTCCTCCGGATACTACCATTTTTTCGAGCTCTTTTGCACTATCGTCTATATAAACTGGATAATCTTTTTTCATAGCAAGGGGTGATGTTTCTCCTCTTTGGTATCCTACTTTTGATTTTAAATTTTTTGTAGGAAGGATTGAAATACTTTTTACTCCTGCAGCTTTTGCAGCTTTTTTCATATCAATTGAATCATAGCTTCTTAGTAAATAGATTATAATTTCGTTGTCTTTTGAAATTGTTGCTATGGTTTTATACATCATATTCAAATCTAAATGTGATTTTTCGCCTGCATCAACAGCTGACTTAAATTCTCCACCTAAATCGTATTCTATTTCTTCGTATTCTATATTATTATTTTCTAAAATTCTCATTGCATTTGTTTTAATTTTTCCCATAATAGCTCCTCTCTTTTTTATATTACTAGAAAAAAACAAAAATTCATTAATAATGATGAAATTTGGGTATATTTATTTTATAATAAATTAGGAGAGTTTTGATGATTGAAAAAATTATAATAACATATATTTATCATTCCTGCTATAGTGTTGAAATAGGGGATTATTTTATTATATTTGATTATTATAAGGGGATTTTAAATATTCCTGAGGATAAAAATGTGATTTTTGTTGCAAGTCATGGTCATTCAGATCATTATACTTCGGAAATTTTAAAAATTCCTAAGATGAAAGATTATACTTATATTTTATCGAGCGATATTGGGCATTTGGAAAGTGATGATAATATTATTTATATAAAAAATAATAAACTTGGTATGGACCAATTAAAATCTTTGTATAATTCTAAAAATGTTTATTTATTTGATCCTTATCAATTTAAGGAAATAGAAATAAAGGGTAAAAAAATTGGGGTAAAAACTTTTTCTTCGACAGATGTTGGGATTTCATTAATTTTATATGTAGATGGTATAGCGATTTTTCATGCTGGCGACTTAAATTATTGGGCATGGGAAGATTATGATGACAAAAGAATCAAAAAAGAGTATTATGCTTTTATTGAACAAGTAGAAAAAATAAAAATAACCCTATAGACATAGCATTCTTCCCAGTGGATTATAGGCTTGGAAAAAATTATTATAAGGGAGCAAAAATTTTTGCTGATACTGTAAAGCCTCAATTGATGTTTCCAATTCATAGCGGGGATCATGAAAAAATTAGTCTCAAATTTGCAAGGGAAGTAAAATTAGAACAAACAGTGTTTAGATCAATAATTGATAAGGGACAAAAAATTATTGTAGATATAAAGGATTAGGTAAAAAAATGGAAAAAATAGCTGTATTAGTAGACTCTGGATCAGATATAGACTTAGAAAAAGCTAAAGAATTTGGCATTTATTTGATGCCATTTTATGTGAATTTAGACGGAAAATTTTACAAGGAACAAGTAGAATTAAAGGCGGAAGAATTTTATGATTGGATAGAAAAACACGAAAAATTACCAAAAACTTCTATCCCATCACCAGGAGAGTTGGTAGAAAAATTCAATGAAATAAAAAATGATGGATATGAGAAATTAATAATAATTACTATATCAAAAAATTTCACAGGATTTTTCAATATGTGCTCACAAATAGAATATGATGGCTTGGAAATTGAAGTTATAGATTCAAAATCAGTAGCTCTTACAAGTGGTTTGCTTGCCATATATGCAAAAGATTTAATAAAAAAAGGATATGAATTTAAAGAAATAGTGGAAAGAATAGAAAAAAAGAAAAAAGAATCAAAAATATTTTTCACTATTGATACATTTAAATATATAGTTGCAGGTGGAAGAGTACCAAAAGCCTTTGGCAAGGTTGGAGAATTTTTAAATATAAAACCTATAGTTGTTTGTGATCCATCTGATGGAAAATATCATATGGTTAAAACTTGCAGGGGTGAGAAAAAAGTTTTAAAGGAAATGGAAAAACTTGCGAGTGAATATCTAGGAAAATTGGACAAATATTATATGATAATTTCAAATGGAGGCTACAAGAAAGGCTCAGAAATTTTAGAAGAAAAATTAAAAGATTTTAAAGAAAAATCAAGCCTCTTTTTGACATCACAAATAGCCCCAAGTCTTGGAGCAAATACAGGTCCAGGCTTATTTGGCTTTGGATTTTTGCCACTTGATTAAATATATTGTTCAAGCTTGATTTTTAATTAAATATTTATAAGCAAATAAAAAAGGATTCAAGAAATATTTTTGCTTGAATCCTTTTTTGGTTTATAAAATAGCATTTATAAAATATTTTATTTTTTTATCTTGGGTCATTTAATTTTAAATTTTCTTCAAAACCAGATGGGTCATTTGCTTTTGCCTTATCTAGTCTATCTTTGAAAAATTTTCTTGTGGCATCATCACAACATTCTTTACTTAAATATCTCATATTCAAAGCTTTTTCTAACTCTTCAATTGCCTTTTGTGCTTTTTGTGGATTAGTTTTGTAATTTTTCAACCATTCTTCTTGCCATGCACATTCCCAATAATTTGATGCCAAGGTATCCCCATAGCCTTCTTGATAAACAGCATTTACATCATCGTCTAATTTTTCAGGAGCCTTGTATCCTTCTGGCCAATTTAATTTATTAACTGTTTCTTTAAATTCTTTTTGAATATCATCATATTTTACAAAATCTTTTGCACTATTTTCTGAATTTGACGTTGCACTAGACTTTTTGCAAGATGAAAATCCAACCATTAATACCATTACAAACAAAAAACTAAGAACTTTTTTTAAACTTAACTTCATAAAAATCTCCTTTTAAAATAATTCAGATAAGTTTTCCTTAACTGTAAGATTATTATAACTTGCTTTATAAGCTAGTTTATTTGTTTTTTATGATAATTTCTTAAAGATTCCTATGCAAATTCCTATTTTTTTCCTACTTTTTATTTTTTAGGAAGAATCACACAAAACTTGACACAATTGCCCTCGCTTTTAGCACTAATTTCCCCCTTGTGTAAGAGTACTATCTCTTTTGCAATAGCAAGACCAAGACCTGATCCACCTTTTGAATTTCTTGAAAAATCTAGGCGATAAAATTGTTCAAAAATTTTTGATAATTTATCTTCATCAATATTTTCAGTTTTATTTTCAAAAATTATCTCTACATTTTCTTCTTTGACATTCAAGTCTATATGAATTTCACTATTCTCAAAAGAATATAGGCAAGCATTACGGAGCAAATTATCGAAAACACGAGAAATTTTATTTACATCACAGCTTATCACTACATTTTTTTCTGCCTTAATTTTACAAGTTAAATTTTTTTCTTCAAACATTGGTTTAAATTCAAAAACAAGCTGTTCTAACATCATAGTGAGATTTGTCCTAGAATAATTTATTTTTATTTTTGATAAATTATATTTTGTTATCTCAAAAAATTCATTAATCAAATCCGATAGCTGTTTGGATTTTCTAAGAGCGATACCTAAAAATTTTTTTCTTTGCTCATCATCTAAAGAAATATTCCCATTTAACAACTCCAAATATCCAATAATTGATGCTAGTGGTGTTTTCAAATCATGAGCTAAATTCATTATCAAATCATTTTTTTGCCTTCTATTTTCATTAGCTAGTCGTTCATTTTCTATAGACTGCATTTTTAATTTATTAATTTTAGTGGAAATTTCTGACAATTCATCGGATAGGTGAATGTAATTATTACCTTTGTCAAAAAGTTTGTTTGTTGCTTCTTGTAATTCATCAACGTAACTGACCAATTTCTTAAATAGTTTATATGTTTCTAGCATTATCAGTAGTGCCCATATAATTATTATTGGAAATAACAAATATAGGGATCTGTAGAACATATAGGCATTTTCAAAATTATTATAAATGTAATTGTTAATTATAGGAATAAGGATACAGGCCAAAATCGCAACAAAAATTGTTATGACAAAACACTTTTTTAGATAATTTTTAAAAACTGAATTTAGGAGGCGATTATTCGATTTCATAGCCAACACCCCAAACAGTTTTTATAAATTTTGGATTTCTACCAGAATCATTCATCTTATCCCTAATCCTTCCTATATGAGCCATTACAGTATTGTTATTATCAAGATATTTTTCCTTCCAAATATTTTCAAAAAGCTCTTCAGATGAAACAACCTTGCCTTGATTTTTACACAAATACCAAATGATTTCAAATTCTATTGGTGTAAGTTGGATTTGCTTATCATACAAAAAACATTTATGACTTTTTTTATCTATTAATAAACCTCTTATATCATAAGCTTCATCATCTTTTATATTTTCAGTCTTATTATATTTTTGTGAGCGTCTAAGCTGAGTTTTTACTCTTGCAATAACTTCCAAAGGATTAAAAGGCTTAGTTATATAATCATCCGCTCCCATTGTAAGGCCAAGTATTTTATCATTTGAATCTATTCTTGAAGTCAACATAATGATTGGGAAATAATGCTTCTCTCGGATTTTTTTACAAACAGAAAATCCATCCATATCTTCAAGCATTATATCCAAAATCATCAAATCAAAATTTTCAGCTTCTACCAAGTCCAGTGCATCCTTTGCATTAAAAGCTTTAGAAACAGAAAATCCATCATTAGTTAGGCATAATTCTAACAAATCTGCTATCTCTTTTTCATCATCAACAATAATTATTTTGTCATTCATTTTTTTCACCTTAAAATTTTGATTTAATTTCTTAAAAATATTATATCATTAATTTGCAAAAAAAAAGGGGCTGTTGCAGAATGAATAAACAATCACTTCATTAGAGGAAATGAGATGATATTTATTCATAGCCTTGCAACGGCCCTTTTTAATAAAAATCTTTAATAAAAATATTATTTAATTTCTAAAGAACTTTCCCAAAGTCCGTGAATATTGCAATAAGATAAGGCAAATAAAGTACCTTTTTTATCTGACTTAAATTCTCCAATAGATTTTGGAGTTGTAAGAATTTCTCCTTCGCCGTGAGCAGAAAAATTATAATTTGCAACTTCTACTGGTAATTTTGCACCTTGTGGAACAAAGAAAACTTTAATCCAAGAAATATGATGCTCTAAATTATTTGGATGAGCAATTTCTTTACCAACAAAAGCGGTGACTTCATATTTTCCTTCACCAAGTTCTTTATATTCTAATTCTGGTACGTGTTTTTCATTTTTCCAATCACCTGATTGTACTGTTTGTGTTAATAACATATAAAATCCTCCTATTTTTATTTACATCTATATTAATACCCAAGCTTATAGAAAAATAACAAAATAATATAATAGTTTTTTTAAAATTCCAAATTTGATATAATATAGTTATTATGGAAAAAATTATAATAACTACAAGCTTCGGCTTAGAAAGTTTAGTAAAAAGACAATTAGAAGAAGAAAATTACACGGATTTCAAAGTTTTAAATGGGAAAATAATTTTAAATGGAAACTTAGACGACATAGCCTACCTAAATTTACATTTAAGACAGGCCGATAGGGTTTTTTTAGAAATAAAATCATTTAAAGCAAAAAGTTTTGAAGAATTATTTGAAAATGTAAATAAAATATCTTGGTTTGATTTTTTAGCAAGCGATGATAATTTTATTGTAAATGCAAGGACTTATAAGTCAAAATTATTTTCTCTTTCATCAATACAGTCTATAAGTGAAAAGGCAATAATTGATTCATTAAGAAAAAAATATAAAATTTCAACTTTTAAAAAAAATGGATCTCGTGTTAAAATTGAAGTTATGATTGAAAAAGATATAGTTTCAGTATGCCTTGATACATCCGGAGATGGACTTCACAAAAGAGGCTATAGACAAGATAGCGTTAAAGCTCCCCTTAGGGAAAATCTAGCATCAGCCTTGGTAGACTTATCATTTTATAGGGAGGATAGATTTTTATTTGATGGATTTTGTGGCTCAGGAACAATTTTAATTGAGGCGGCAAGAAAAGAAAGAAATATAGCCCCAGGTCTTGATAGAGATTTTGACTTTACATCCTTTAAATTTTATGACAAAAAAAGATTTGAAAGAATAAAAAAAGAAGCCTACGAAAAAATTGATTACAATAAAAAAATAAATATCTTAGGTTCAGATATATCTAAAAGAGCAATAGAACTTTCCAAAAATAATGCTTTAAACGCAGGAGTTTATGAAGACATTACTTTCTTAAACAAGGATTTTAGAGAAATAAATTTAAGAGATAATTTTGGAATATTTATCTCAAATCCACCTTACGGAGAAAGACTGTCAAGATTTGATAAGGAAAAAATATCAAAAATGATAAATGATAAATTCCAAAAATTGGATACTTGGTCACTCTTTATGATTTCATCAGATGAAAAAATTGATAAAAATATAAGAAGAAAATTATCAAAAAAAAGAAAATTGTACAACGGAGGACAAAAAGTTGACCTCTACCAATACTTTGGTAAAAAACCAAAAAAAGATAGATAAATTGATATTTAAGTGGTAATATAATTACAGTTATTAGGAGGCATTAAATTATATGCAAACAGAAAAAAAATCAAAAAAATAATTATTACAATCGCAGGCGTTATTATAGGAATATATATAATAGGTACAGTTTTATTTAGCTTTGTGTGTTTACCAAACACCCATGTAAATGGAAAAGATGTTTCGTATGCTCCAAAAGCATCCGTAATAGGAGATAGTGTTGGAGATTTTGACATAAAATTTCAAGGCTTAGATGAAAGAGAATTAAGTTTTAATTCAAAAGATGTAGACTACAAGGCTAATATTCCAAATGGAGCAAGCCTTGATCAAAATCCTTTAAAATGGCCAATAAGCTTTATAACAAAAGAAAATTTTAATTTTGATTACAAGGTAAACTTCGATGAAGGTAAACTTGACGAAATTTTAAAATCTTCTCCTTTTATGAACAATGTTGTAGAATCAGAAGATGCAAAATTAGAATTTGATGGAAAAGAATTTAAAATCAAAGATGAAGTTGAAGGAAATAAGGTAAATTATAAAAAATTAAAAGATGCTGCTATTGATGCAATCAAAACTAGAAATTCAGATATAAAAATGGACGAATCATTTTATGAACGTCCAAAAGTTTACGCCAAGGATAAAAACTTACAAAAAGCCTTAAAAGAATCAAATGAAGTTTTGAAATTATCTTTCAAATTTAATATCAAGGGTTTTGATTATAAAATAGAAGGTGAAAGCTTAGCAAAGATGGTTGAATTTAAAGATAAAAAATTGAGCCTAAATTATGATAAAGTTTCAGAATATGTTTCAAAAATGGCAGAAGAAACAGATACTTATGGAAAAAATAGAAAATTCAATGCAACAGAGCTTGGAGAAATAACTGTAAACCCTGGTGTTTATGGTTTCATTATGAATAAGGACAAAACAATAAATGCCTTTTTAAAAGCTTTCGATGATAAAAAATCTAAAGAAATAGATCCTGTCTATGAAAGAGAAGGCTTTGAAAGATATGATGATGGATCTGATTTAAAAGATACCTATGTTGAAGTTGATCTTTCAAGACAACACTTATGGTATTATCAAAATGGACAACTTATGCTTTCAACTCCGGTAGTAACAGGAGATGTAGCAAACAAAGGCTTTACAAATATTGGAGTAGGTTCTATTCTTTCAAAAGAAACTAATAAAGATTTAAAAGGAACAAATTTTGACGGAAGTAATTACTCAGTTCCAGTTAAATATTGGATGCCAATAGGATGGGATGGAGAAGGACTACATGATGCTGGTTGGAGAAGTACTTTTGGATCAAATTATTATTTATATTCAGGCTCAAATGGATGTGTAAATATGCCACCAGATCAAGTGAAAAAATTATTCTCACTTGTAAAAATGAACACACCAGTAGTAGTTTATGAATCATCAACAAATTACTCACCAAATATGTTATATTAATTTTTAAAAAGTGCTATCTATTTTTAGATAGTCACTTTTTGTGTTTAAAATAATTGAAAGGAAGAAAAATTGATAAAAATTGAAAATGTAAATTTTTCTTATAAAGAAATTTCAGACGAAAACGAAAATGAAGAATATACTCATGCCTTAAATGATCTAAATATTTCTATAAAAGATGGGGAATTTGTAGCTGTTTTAGGGCATAATGGTTCTGGAAAATCAACTTTGGCAAAACTTTTAAATGCACAAATATTTCCAACAAAAGGAGATATTTTAATTTGTGGAATGAATACCAAAGACGATAAAAAAATTTGGGAAATCAGAGAAAAGTGTTCTATGGTTTTTCAAAATCCAGACAATCAAATGGTAGCGACAACTGTAGAAAATGAAGTTGCCTTTGGACCTGAAAATTTACAAGTAAAAAATCCGGAATTGAGAAAAAGAGTTGACGAGGCAATAAAACTTGTAGGTATGCAAGATTATGTAAAAAGATCTCCATCAGCCCTTTCAGGAGGTCAAAAACAAAGAGTTTCTATAGCAGGAGTTATAGCGATGTTATCAGATTGTATTATATTTGATGAACCAACAGCTATGCTTGATCCTCAAGGAAGAGTTGATGTAATGAACATAATACAAGATTTGAACAAAAAATATAAAAAAACAATTGTTCATATAACTCATTATATGGAAGAAGCAGCCCTTGCAGACAGGATAATTGTTTTAAATAAAGGGAAAAAAGCTCTCGAAGGAAGTGCTAGAGAAGTTTTTTCAAAGGTAAAAGAGATGAAAGATTTGGGTTTAACAGTTCCCCAAGTTACAGAAATTGCCTACGAACTTGAAAAAGAGGGCTACAAATTTGAAAAATTGCCTTTAAATATAGAAGAATTTTTGGAGCTAGTATGAAAATTGAACTAAAAAATGTTGATTATATTTATAATGAAGAAAGTGAAGAAAAAAACTACGCCCTAAAAAATATTAATTTAGAGATAAATAAGCATGAAATAATTGGTCTGATTGGGCAAACAGGATCAGGAAAATCTACCCTTGTACAACTTCTAAATGGTTTATTGATTCCAACAAAAGGAGATGTTTTTGTAGATGGAATAAATACAAAAAATAAAAAACTAGAAGAGATATAAGATTTAAGGTTGGTCTTGTTTTCCAATATCCAGAAAATCAATTATTTGAAGAAACTGTTGCAAAAGACATAGCCTTTGGTCCTAAAAATATGGGACTTGATGATGAAGAAATTCAAAAAAGAGTAAAAGATTCTATGGAAGCTGTAGGACTTGACTATAAAAGTATAGCTCATAAATCTCCCTTTGAATTATCAGGAGGTCAACAAAGAAGAGTTGCAGTTTGTGGAATAATTTCTATGAATCCAAAAGTTTTGGTTTTAGATGAGCTTACAGCAGGACTTGATCCAAAAGGAAGAGATGATATTTTTGGAGAAATTTTAAAATTGTACAACAATGATCCAGAACTTACAATTGTTTTAGTTTCACATTCTATGGAAGATGTAGCAAAATATGTTGATAGGGTTATTGTTATGAACAAGGGAGAAGTTTTTTCTGATAAATCAACCTATGATACCTTTACAAAAACAGATTTGTTGTCAATAGGACTTGATATTCCCCAAGTTACAAAATTTATGAAAGCTCTAAAAGAAAAGGGAAAAGATGTTAGGGATGATATTTATACGGTAAAAGATGCAGTTATAGAATTAAAAAAATATTTGGAGGCTAAGAATGAATAATATAGCAATAGGTCAATATTTACCATACGATACCTTTATTCATAGGCTTGATCCAAGAGTAAAATTAATAGCATCCTTGATTTTTATAATTACCATATTTTTCGTAGAAACTTTTGTAGGATATATTCCCTTTGTGCTTTTATTAGCATTTATGATTGTAGAAGGAAAAATTCCAGTAAAATCACTAATAAAGAGTATAAGACCCTTAATTTGGATTTTACTTATAACTGGACTTATAAATTTATTTACAACAAGTGGAAAAACACTTTTTACAATTTTTTCACTAACAGCAACCTATGAAGGTTTATATAAAACTATTTTTATGTTTATAAGAATCATTATGATAGTTGTTTCAACCTCAGTTTTAACTTTTACAACATCTCCAATGGAGCTTACAGATGGATTAGAAAAATTATTTGGACCCTTAAAAAGATTTGGTTTTCCAGCAGGAGAACTTGCTATGATGGTTTCAATTTCTCTAAGATTTATTCCAACCCTATTTGAAGAGGCACAAAGAATAAAAATGGCACAAATGGCAAGGGGAGCAGATTTTGAATCTGGAAATATTATAAATAGGGCGAAAAATATGATTCCTCTTTTAGTTCCACTTTTCATAAATTCTTTTAAAAGAAGCGATGATCTTGCCACTGCAATGGAGGCAAGACTTTATAGAATTGGCAGGGAAAGAACAAGGCTAAATGAAATAAAAATGACCAAGACTGATTATTTGGTTTTGATTTTCTTTATTTTATTTTCAACTGTAGTTATTATTAATTTTTTCAAATGACGATACAAAATATTTTATTAAAAATTCAATATGATGGTTCTTTGTTTGAGGGATTTCAAATTCAAAAAAATAAAAGAACTGTTCAAAAAGAATTAGAAAATGCGATTAGAAAAGTTACTGGAGAAGAAAATAGAATTATTGCAAGTGGTAGAACTGATAGTGGAGTTCATGCCAATGAAATGTATATAAATTTTTTGACTGCAAAAAATATTAGGGCAGATAAATTCTATTTTCATCTTAAAAAATATTTGCCAGATGATATTTTGCCCTTATCTTCAAAAAAAGTAGATAAAAATTTTCATGCCAGGTTTTCTGTAAAAACAAAAACTTATAAGTATGTTATTTCTTTGGAGAAATTTCTCCATCCAATTTATAGAAATTATATGGAACAGGTAACTTATAAACTTGATTTTGATAAACTTCAAGAAGGAATGGAAATTTTAAAAGGTGAGCATAATTTTAGAGCCTTTATGCTTAGTGAAAAAAATGATATAATTAATACAATAAGAAAAATTGACGATTGCTACTTTGTTTTGAAAGAAAATAGATTATATTTATATTTTAAGGCTGAAAGTTTTCTCCACAACCAAGTTAGGATAATGGCAGGTTCTTTAATTGAGCTTAGTCGTGGAAAAATTAGCCTTGATGATTTTAAAAATTATTTTGAAAAAATAATACAAGAAGGGCAAATCCAACTTTAAAAGCTGGAGGGCTTTACCTTGATAGCATAGACTATAGCAATTTAAAAAGTTAGTTATTATTATGGGAGAGTTAAATGAGTAAAAATAAAAAAAATAATAGCTTTAAACTTGATAAAAAGCAAATAGCTATAGGATTTTTTGCCTTATTTGTTTTGGCTTTGATCTTCTTTTTATCAAGAACTATAGATTTTGCCAATAATGAAGGCAAATCTTCTAAAGAAATCAACGAAAATTCTTATAATTCTTCAAAGATTATGAGAGTTGACCTTGATGAATTAAAATCTATAGATTTTGACCTAAATACTTGTGATGTAAGGATTCAACAATCTTCAACAAATCCTTATGTTGAATATACAAATCTTTACAAAGATGATTATTCATATGAAGTGAAAACAAAATATAAAAATGGTAATTTGAAATTATCTTCTGATATAAAGGGCAAGGAACTTTATATGAAAAATAAAATTCAAATTGTCAGGATATTTTTGCCAAAAAATAAGGAAATTGAAAGCATTAAAGCAAGACTTGGTGCTGGAGATATAAAAATTAGTGGGCTAGTTTGCAAGAATTTGGATTTTAAATTAGAAAGTGGAAACATAAGTTTTGAAGATTCCAAAATTTCTGGTTCGGTTTCCAATAATGTTGGATCTATTTTGATAAAAAAATCTGAACTTAATAATTCTAACCTAAGTACAAAAATTGGAAATATTGTAGTTTCAGATACTAAACTCTTGTCAGATGAAAAAATGGAAACTGAAAATGGAGATATAAAAATAAAAATTCCAGAATCCATAAAAGAATTTAATATAAATGCAAGATTAAACGTAGGAAATTTTGTTTTGGGTGATATTTCATATAGAAATATTCTTGACGGATATATGACAGGAAAAAACAAAAAGAAAACTTTAAATCTTAAAACAGATGTTGGGGATATTTTATTTAACCAAAAAGACGAAAATTCTATAAAAGAAGAAGAATTTATAAAGACACCTAGTCCAGAATCAAATTCGGATTCAGATTCAAATTCTAATTCAAACGATGAAAATACAAATAAAAACCAAGAAAATAATTAAGTTTTAGGCTTAATTATTTTTTTTAGGAAAAAAGGTGGAATATGGATACTTTAGAAAGTTTAAAAAAATATTTTGGTTTTGATTCTTTTAGAAAAGGTCAAGAAGAGTTAATCGAAAATATAATAAAAGGAAAAGATACGCTTGGAGTTTTGCCAACTGGTGGAGGAAAATCAATTTGTTATCAACTCCCAGCCCTAATGCTCGATGGGATTTGCCTTGTAATATCTCCTCTAATTTCCCTTATGAAAGATCAAGTTGATGCCTTAAAAGAAAATGGAATTAAAGCAGAGTTTATAAATTCAAGTCAAGATATAAAAACCTACACAGAAACTTTAAAAAAATAAAAAGAAATGAGATAAAAATCTTATATATTTCTCCAGAAAGGCTTGAAAATGAGTTTTTTATCGATTTTATAAAAAAAATTAATATTTCATTTATAGCAGTAGATGAGGCTCATTGTATTTCTCAATGGGGACACGATTTTAGACCATCCTATAAACTTATTCCACAAATTTATCCTCTTTTTGATAAAAAAATTCAAATTGCAGCCTTCACAGCAACAGCAACCAAGTCTGTAAGAGAAGATATAATAAAAAATTTGAAATTAGAAGATCCATTTGTAAAAGTTACAGGTTTTGATAGGGAAAATCTCTTATTTGAAGTTAGAAAACCAAAAGATAAAATGGCATTTATTTCATCATATTTAAAAGATAAAAAGGATATGTCAGGAATAATTTATGCATCAACAAGAAAAAGAGTAGAGGCTTGCTATAAATATTTAAAAAAATTATCCTATAATGTTACCTTTTACCATGCAGGCCTTAGTGATAAGGACAAAAAGAAAAATCAAGAAGATTTTATCTACGATAGAAAAAATATAATTGTCGCAACAAATGCTTTTGGAATGGGGATTGATAAGTCTGATGTAAGATATGTAATTCATATTAATATGCCAAAAGATATGGAATCATATTACCAAGAAGCAGGAAGAGCAGGAAGAGATGGCGAAAAATCCGATGCAATTTTGCTATATTCAACCCAAGATATAGTCATAAATAAATACCTAATTTCCCAATCAAGCAACAAAGCTTATCAATTGGTAAAATTACAAAAATTACAAACAATAATAAATTACGTAAACACAAACAAATGTTTGAGGGCATTTATTTTAGAATATTTTGGTCAAGATGCAGAAAAAAATTGTAATAATTGCTCAAATTGCCTTGATGATTATGAAAAAATTGATGTAAGCCTTGATAGCCAAAAAATTTTATCTTGTATTTATAGACTTGATCAAAGATATGGAACATCAACAATTGTTGATTGCCTAAAAGGTTCAAATAGCCAAAATTCAAAAGAAAAAATTTAAAATCCTATTCAACCTTTGGAATTATGAAAGGAAATAATTCAAAATACATAAAGGATTTAATAGGAGTTTTAGTTGCAGATGGATATATAAAGGTTTCAGGTGTAAAATATCCGATTTTAAAATTAAATGAAAAAGCAAAAGAAATTTTATTTGAAAAAAAGAAAATTTATATAAGAGATTTAAAAGAAGATAAGACAAAAGAAAAAATCGAAAAATTTAGTGGAAATGATGATTACAATAAGGACTTGTTCAATAATTTGAAAAAATTAAGATTGGAAATTTCCAAAAAAAGAAATATTCCACCATTTATAGTTTTCTCCGATGCATCTTTAATAGATATGGCAAAATTAAAACCAAAAAACGAAAAAGATTTTTTGAAAATAAAAGGTGTAGGCGAAAAGAAATTAATTCAATATGGAGACTTGTTTATTAGTAAAATTATTGAATTTGAAAATTAAAAGAGGACTAAAAAGTCCTCTTTTAATTTTCAAATTTATAATAAAATAACAGATTCTTTCTTCAATTGTTCTCTCATTTCATCTGGCCAATATGAAACTTGAACCTCTCCTATGTGAGCTTTTTGTAAAAAGAACATACAAAGTCTTGATTGACCAATTCCACCACCAACGGTTTGTGGTAAGAGATTATTTGCCAATAATTTGTGATATTTTAAATTTAATCTTTCCTCACAATTAGCAATTTTTAATTGTTCCTTTAAAGTATTTGAATCGACTCTTATTCCCATTGAAGATAATTCCAAAGCTTCATCTAAAACAGGGTTGTAAACTAAAATATCTCCATTCAAATTCCAATCATCATAATCAGGAGCTCTTAAATCATGAACTTTACCATTTGATAAAACTTTTCCAATTTGCATTAAAAATATTGCCTTGTATTTTTTACAAGCAGCATTTTCCCTTTCCTTGCTATCTTTACATTCAGGAAATTCATCAATTAATTCTTGGCTTGTCAAAAATTTTATATTATTTGGCAACAATTTAACTCTTTTTGGAATCAATTTACAAAGATATTCATCTAATGCCCTAAGAGTATTAAAAATAGTAATAACAGTAGATTTTAAATAATCAACATTTCTATCACTGCTTTTAATTATTTTCTCCCAATCCCATTGGTCAACATAAAATGAGTGAGTGTTATCTGGAATTTCACATCTTCTTATAGCATTCATATCAGTATAAAGACCCTCATACATAGAAAAATTATATTCCTTTAGAGCATATCTTTTCCATTTGGCAAGAGAATGAACAATTTCCATATTGGCATTGTTAGCTTCAGGTAGAGTAAATTTTACAGCTTCTTCAACACCAGATAGGTCATCATTTAATCCGCTAGAATTTTCTACAAATAAAGGTGCTGAAACTCTTTTCAAATTCAAATTATTAGATAAATTAATTTGGAAAAAGTCCTTTATTTCTTTTATCAGCAACTGTGTCTCATACAAATTCTTATCACTTTGATAATTTTCTGGTATTTTTACGTTTTTCATTTTATCTCCTATGGTTTTATTCTTTTTTTTACTATTAAATTATATATCATTTATCATAAATTACAAGAAATTCTAAAAATTAACCTAAACTTTACATAGGTCTAATTAATTTGAAATAAAAATAACTTATTATTCATTGTGAAGTTAAAAATATTAAAGGAGAAAATAATGAAAATTAAAAATTCAAAAATTATAGTAGCGGTCCTTTCTTTATCAATGATTTTATCAGCTTGCGGAAATAAAAATGACAAGGCTAAGGAGGGATCATCAAATCCAACTGAAAATGCTAGCACAGCTAATGAGAAAAAAGATGGAGATACAAAAAATTCTAATCAAGAAGATTTTGATATAACTGTTGTATCAAGAGAAGATGGTTCTGGTACAAGAGGGGCTTTCATTGAACTCGTTGGACTTGAAGAAGAAAAAAATGGTGAAAAGAAAGATACAACAACTGATGAAGCAGTAGTTCAAAATTCTACAAACGGTGTTATGCAAACTGTATCTCAAGATCTGTCAGCAATTGGTTATGTTTCTTTGGGCTCAGTTAATGATAAGGTGAAAAAATTAAAAGTTGAAGGCAAAGAAGCAACTGATGAAAATATTGAGTCTGGAGATTATACTTTGCAAAGACCTTTCAACCTTGCTTTCAAAAAAGATAAGCTTGATGATTTAGCAAAAGACTTTTTGGCATTTGTTTTGAGCAAAGATGCCCAAGATATAGTTGAAAAAGAAGGATATATTAAAGTAGAATCAAAACAATACAAGGGTAAAAAAATTAAAGGAAATTTAACTATTGCAGGTTCAACATCAGTTACTCCTTTAATGGAAAAACTTGTAGAAAAATATAAGGATATAAATCCAGATGCAAATATTGAAATCCAATCTACAGGATCTTCTTCAGGAATAGAATCAACAATTTCTGATGTAAGTCAAATTGCTATGGCATCAAGAGAATTAAAAGATGATGAAAAAGATAAGCTTCAAGTAGAAGTTTTGGCAAAAGATGGAATTGCAGTAATTGTTAATAAAGATAATTCTAAATTAAATGATTTAACAAAAGATCAATTAAAAGAAATTTTTTCTGGAAAGATAAAAAACACAGCTGATTTAAGCAAATAATTTTTTAAAATAAGCTCTAGGCAAATTCCTATGAGCTTATTTTTTTGTGAAATTTATTAATTTTACATAGATTTTACATAAGATTTATTAATTTGATACAAGAATTTAATATTATTATTAAAGAAAATAAGAAGGAGTTTTTATGGTGAAAAAATTATTATTACTTTTATCAACCTTAGTTTTGATAACATCTTGCTCTAATAAAAAAAATGAAATTAAAAATAGTAAAAATTTTGACCTAACTGTTACAAGTAGGGAAGATGGATCAGGAACAAGAAAAAGTTTTATAGAACAAGTTGGCTTGATAAAAGAAAATAAAAAGGAAATTATGAAGATATGACTACAGACAATTCTATGGTAATAAATTCTACGAATGGAGTTTTAAAGGCTGTTGGAGTTGATAAAACAGCAATTGCTTATATATCACTCACAGCCTTGGATGATTCAGTTAAAGCAATTAAAATTGATGGAGTAAGTCCAAACAAAGCTACAATCGAAAGTGGACAATATAAATTGCAAAGACCATTTGGACTTTGCTACAAAAAAGATTTTCAGACAGATTTATCCAAAGATTTTTTGGAATATGTAAAAAGTAAAAGTGCAAAAAAATTAATTGAAGAAGATGGACTTCTTGCTCTTACAAACGAAAAAGAATACAAGGCAAAAAATATTCAAGGAAAATTAACCATAACAGGATCTTCTTCACTAAGCTCAATTGTGGAAAAACTTGCTGAAAATTATGAAAAGTTAAATAAAAATGTCGAAGTTGAAGTTTTATCTAATGAATCTTTAACAGGCTTAAAAAATGTAAAAGATAATGTTGTAGACATAGCCATGATTTCAAATAAATTGCAAGATGAAAGTCTTTCATCAGAAATATTTGCAATCGATGGAATAGCAATTATTGTAAACAAAGAAAATACTCAAATAAATGATTTGACAATGAAAGAATTGAGAGATATTTATAGAGGAGAAATAAGAAATACAGGAGAGTTAAGATAAAATGAAATCTTTTAAGGAAAAATTTGGAGAAATTTTATTTTTGATTTCTGCCATAATGTCCATTTTTTTAATAATTCTAATCACCTTTTTTATTTTTAGATTAGGCATAGATTTTGTTAGGCAATATGGACTTATAAAATTTATTAGTGGAAAAAAATGGGCTCCAACTGCAAAACCAGCATTTTTTGGAATAGGGCCAATGATTGTTGGATCAATAATTGTAACACTTTTATCAGCAATTATTGCAATTCCTTTTGGTCTTTCTATATCAATTTTTATGGCATATTATGCGAAAAAATCTTATAAAATTTTAAATGGGCTTATAAATTTGATGGCAGCTATTCCTTCAATTATTTATGGATTTTTTGCCATGATGGTTTTGGTTCCATTTATTTCAAAAACTTTTAAGACAGGAGGAATGAATATGCTCACTGCATCAATTCTCTTATCAATTATGATTCTTCCGACTATGGTAAATATTTCGAAAAATTCCCTCGAACAAGTTCCAGAAGTTTTTTATACAGGATCTCTTGCTCTTGGAGCTACAAAGGAAGAAACTATTAGAAAAGTTATGGTTCCTTATGCAAAAAGTGGAATTTATTCTTCAATAATTCTTGCTATTGGCAGGTCAGTTGGAGAAACTATGGCAGTATATTTGGTTATTGGAAATCAACCAAGAATGCCAGAAAGTCTTTTTGATGGAGTGAGAACTCTTACAACAAATATAGTTTTGGAAATGGGCTATGCATCTGGACTTCACAGACAATCCCTTATAGCAACAGGTATGATTTTATTTATATTTATTCTTTTGATAAATATTATATTTAATTTTATCAGAAATAAAGATCAAGCAAGAATGTAGAGGTAGATGATGAAAAAAATTTTTAAAATATTAATTTATTTATTGTCATTTTTGGGCTTTGCAGCTGGGGGAATTGTTATTGCCTATATTTTGATAAATGGTATACCAAATATTTCTCCATCACTTTTTGAACTTAAATATTCGTCAGAAAATGTTTCAATAATTCCAGCCTTAATTACAACATTTTTATCAATAGTAATAAGCCTTCTTGTAACTTTGCCGATAGGAATCTTTACTGCAATATACTTATCGCAATATGCAAAAAATAAAATTTTAATTAAATCAGTAAGATTTGCAACAGAAATTTTATCATCAATCCCATCAATTGTTTATGGTTTGTTTGGATATTTATTTTTTGTTGATGCCCTTCATTTGGGATATTCCTTAATAGCAGGATGTTTGACAGTTTCAATTATGATTCTTCCAACTATAATTAGAACAACAGAAGAGGCAATTTTAAATGTAAATCCTCTCCAAGCTCATGCATCACTTGCTCTTGGAGCTACAAAAATTCAAACTATTTTTAAAATAATAATTCCAGAAGCTATAAATGGAATTTTGGGAGGAATATTTTTATCAACAGGAAGAATAGTTGGAGAATCTGCAGCCCTAATTTATACCATGGGAACAGTAGCAAAAACACCTACATCTGTTTTTGACTCTGCAAGAACAATGGCAGTTCACATGTATGTCCTATCAACAGAAGGTTTCCATGTAAAAGAAGCCTATGCAACGGCAGTATTACTTTTAGTTTTTGTAATACTTCTAAATTTTGTATCAGCAAAAATTTCTAAGGCTATAGTAAAATAAGGAGAGAGTAATGGAAAAAACAAAAGATAAAAATAAATATTTATCTAAGGATAAAAGAAGAATAGAAACATTTTTTGGAAGAGAAGAATCTTTTAATTTAGAAAATAAAAAAACAATAATTAATGTAAAAGATTTAGACTTATATTATGGAGATTTTCAAGCCCTAAAAAAAATAAATATGGAAATAAAAGAAAATGAAATTACAGCTTTTATTGGACCAAGTGGTTGTGGAAAATCTACAACTTTAAAATGTTTTAATAGGATGAATGATTTAATTGATGCATGCAAAATTGAAGGCTTAATTGAAATTGATGGAAAAGATATAAATAAAAAAGATGTAGATGTAGTTAGTCTTAGAAGAAATGTAGGAATGGTTTTTCAAACACCAAATCCTTTTTCAAAATCAGTTTATGAAAATATAGCTTATGGTCCAAAAATCGATGGAATAAAAGATAAGGATGAGCTTGATCAAATTGTAGAAAAATCTTTGAAAGCTGCAAGTGTTTGGGATGAAGTAAAAGATAAATTAGACAGAAATGCTCTTTCATTTTCAGGTGGTCAACAACAAAGAATTTGCATAGCAAGAGCCCTTTCTGTAAATCCAGAAATAATTTTAATGGATGAACCAACCAGTGCCCTAGATCCAATTTCTACTGCATCAATTGAAGAATTATTAGAAGATTTAAGGGGTAAATATACAATAGTAATAGTTACACACAATATGCAACAAGCAGCAAGAATTTCAGATAAAACTGCATTTTTCTTAACAGGAGAAGTTATAGAAATGGATAAAACAAAAAAAATATTTAATGATCCAAAAGATAAAAGAACTGAAGATTATATAACAGGAAGGTTCGGTTGATATGAGAACAAGGTATATAGAAGATTTAGAAAAAATAAGAGAAATGGAAAAAAACATATCAGAATTGATTCAACTATCCTATGATAGATTTATTCTATATCTTGAAAATGGTCAAAAAAATAATCTTGAAGAAATAATTGATCTTGACCATGACACAAGAAAATATTCATCAGATATAGAAAGATTTTGTTATGATCTTTTGGCATTGCAACAACCAGTTGCAAGAGATTTGAGATTTTTACAAATGTCAATTAAACTTGCATCAACTTACAAAAGAATTTCAAACCATCTAGCTCAAGCTGCTGCAATTATTTTAGAGTTTCCTTTAAGAGATGAAGAAAAAAAATTTGTAAAATCATTTATTAAAAATCAAAAAAATATGAATGTAAATGGTATCCAAAGCTTTGAAGATAATAATAACGAACTTGCTTTAAGAACAATTGGAGACGATGAAATTAACAACGAACTATTTGAAAATTGCATACATTATCTTGTAAAATTGACAAAATCAGACCAAATAACACCGATGGAATTGTCTGAAAAAGTACTTTTCTATAAATACTTTGAAAGACTTGGAGATAGGCTAGCAAAAATAGCCGACTATTCAACAAGATTATGATTTATGTAGTAGAAGATGATAAGGCAATAAGAAATTTAGTTTTATATGCCCTATCAGAAAAAATTATGAAGTAAAGGGTTTTGAAAATGGTTTAAATGTTGTAGAATCTGCAAGAGAGGAAAATGTAGACTTATTAATTTTAGATATAATGTTACCCGAAAAAGATGGGATAGAAATTTTAAAAGAAATTAGAGAATTTTCAAATGTTCCAATAATAATGCTTACTGCAAGGACAGACGAATATGACAAAGTTTTGGGCCTTGAAAGTGGAGCAGATGATTATATTACAAAACCATTTTCTATTTTAGAATTAATTTCAAGAGTTAAGGCGGTTTTAAGAAGAAGCGAGAAAAAAGACAGGGAGCATTTAACCTATGCAAATATTGAAGTAAATATCAAAAAAAGAACTGTAAAAATTGGTGAAGAAAAAATAGATTTAACCTACAAAGAATTTGAGATGCTCTTGTTATTCTTGGCAAATATTGGTAATGTTATAACAAGAGAAGATTTTCTGCTAAAAATTTGGGGTTACGATTATGAGGGAGAAACAAGAACAGTAGATGTTCATATAGCAAGCCTTCGTAACAAATTAAAATCTGCAGGAGTGCATATAAAAACAGTAAGAAATTTAGGATATAAACTTGGAGAAATATGAAAAAAATAATTAATAGAAATATTAATATCATAACAAGTTCTTTAATTATTATTATTTTTGTCTTGTCTTCCTTATTTTCATATAAAAAACAAACAAAAGCTCAAGATGAATTTGTAGAAAATTCCTTGAGCTTTCTTGCTTATAAAAAACTTGATGAAAATAAATTAGATAATTTTAAAAAATCCTATAATGTTGACCTATTATTAAAAGATACAGAAGGAAAGATATTATACAATTCAGGATTAAATAAAAATATAATAAAAAATTACGAATTTGATGATGTTGATATTGTTAAAAAATCTAAAAATAATTACAAAGGGAAAAAAATAAATATTTTTGCTAAAAAATATAATGACAAAATTCTTGCCATAGAATTTTCCAATCAAACAATTATCTTCTATATTCTCAAAAGAATATATATTTTAATTTTTGAAATAATTTTTGCTCTAATAATAAATAAATTTTTCACAAATTACCTATATGAAAGAATAACAAACCCATTTAAAGAAAGGATAGATGACAAAAAAGAATTTTATCATTTTAAAGAAAATCCAAAAGATTATATTGAAAATTTAAGATTTGAAAAGAAAAATGTGGAGGAAGAAAATTCAAATTTAAAAGCAAGGATTTTAGACATTGAAAAAGTAAGTTCAAATATGGAAGAAGGTTTTATTTATTTTGATAAAGACGGAAATATTTTAATAATAAATAAGGCTGCCAAAGAATTATTAAATATCAAAAAAGACAAAAAATTAGAAAATTTAGTAGAAAATGATGCCTACAAACTTGCTATAAAAGAAACAAAGCTACTAAAAAAAGGAAAAAATATAGAGCTTAATCTTGATGACTTGTCTTTAAAACTATATATAGACCCGATAATAGATGGAGAAATTGTATCCTATATGATTATAGTAATTGATAATTCAAAAAATAAAAAAGCAGAAATAATGAGAAGAGAATTTACAGCAAATGTAAGCCACGAATTAAAATCCCCATTAACAAGCATAAATGGATATGCAGAATTAATATCTACAGGCCTTGCCAAAAATGACGACATAAAGGAATTTGGAAAAATCATAAATGAAGAAGGAAATAGACTACTAAATATAATAGACGATATTTTAAAACTTTCAAAACTTGACGAAGAAAATTTAGCCGAAGGAAGAACAAGCGTAAATATAAAAAATGTAGTTGACCAAAGTATAAGTAGGTTTAAAAGAATTTCTGATAAGAAAAATATCACAGTTGAAAATAATATTGACGATATTTATATAAAAACTCACGAATCACTTTTTGCTGACCTTATATCAAATATTTACGAAAATGCAATCAAATACAACAAAGTAAATGGAAAAATTTCAATAAATTATGAAAAAAATGATAGGGGGATTAAAGTATTTATAGAAGATAGGGGAATTGGAATAAAAAAAGAAGATCTTCCTAGAATTTTTGAAAGATTTTATGTTGCAGATAAACAAAGAACAAGAACGTTAAAATCAACAGGACTTGGCCTATCAATTGTAAAACATATATGCGATTACTTAAACTATGGCATAAAAGTTGACAGCGAATATGGATTAGGAACAAAATTCACAATTTTTATTCCAATTATATAATTTATCATAAATTATAAGATTAGATAAAATTAAAATAAAATTTTTCAAAAAAACTAAAAAAAGAAACAAAAAAATCAAAATAAATTTTATAATTTTAATTTTTTAAACTTATTTGATATAATTAAGACAAGTAATTATTAAAAATTTTTAAGGAGTAGATATGAAGATAAAAGTTTGTGCAGGCGCAAGATGTACTATGCTAGGATCTGACATAATATATAATAGATTATCAGATTTTGTAAAAGAATTTAATAATAAAGTTTACAAGGGTGATCTTGACATACAAGATATAAAACTTGAAATAGAAATGATAACCTGTAACGATGAATGCAAGAAAAACAAAAAAAATGCCCCAGTAGTACTCGTAGACGAAAAAGTATTTACAAACGCAAAGACAGAAGTCATTATGGAATATATACTAGATAAGGCTTTTGAAGAAAAATTCAAGTAAAATTTCAAGGAAAGAATAAATAATGAAAGAAACATACATAAATATATTAAACATAAGAAGAATGGCGTTTGAACATATAGCAAAAATTGCTTTTGAAAATAGGCCAATATATGACATAGCAACAGAAGTTTTTGAAATTCTTCCAGGAGAAGAAGCCTCATATAGAGAAAATATTTTTAGAGAAAGAGCCGTAATGGGCGAAAGACTAAGAATGGGAGTAGGACTTCACGCAAGAACAGCAGACAAAACAGGAGCAATTACAGATGGTTTGGACGATGAAGATTACGATATAAAAAAATACGAACCACCCCTTGTTTCAGTAATAAAAATTGCCTGCGAAGCTTGTCCAGAAAATAAAGTAGAAGTAACAAACACATGCAGAGCTTGCATTGCCCATCCATGCGTAAATGTTTGCCCAAAAAATGCAATCACCTATACATCAAAAGGATCAATAATTGATCAAACTAAGTGTATAAAATGCGGAAAATGCGTAGACGCTTGCCCATACAATTCAATTGCCCACACAAAAAGACCATGTGCCGAAGCTTGCGGAGTAAAAGCAATAAAAAGCGATAAATTAAATAGGGCAGAAATAGATGACGATAAGTGTGTAGCATGTGGAAGATGCATAACAGCTTGTCCATTTGGAGCAATTTCAGACAAAACAGAAATTTACCAATTAGCCAAAGCCCTAAACAATAATAGCCATGTCTATGCAATAGTTGCACCATCATTCGTAAGACAATTTGGAAAAATGGCATCACCAGTACAAATAAAAGAAGCGATAAGAAAATTAGGTTTCAAAGATGTAATAGAAGTAGGACTTGGAGCAGACCTCACAACCCTAAACGAGGCACACGAATACGTAGAAAGCGTACCAGATAAAATACCATTTATGGGAACATCATGTTGCTATTCATGGAAGCTAATGGTAAAGAAAAAATTCCCAGAAATAAACGATAAAATTTCAGAATCATCAACACCAATGATTTATTCAGGAAAACACATCAAAAAAATGGACGACAAAGCACAAGTTGCTTTCATAGGACCATGCATTTCAAAAAAATTAGAAGCAAGACGACCAGAAGTTGCAGAAACCATAGACTATGTAATAACCTACGAAGAATTAATGGGAATGTTCTTAGCAAAAGACATAGATCCAGCAGAAATAGAAATAGAAGAAGATTGGCAAGACGCATCAGAAACAGGAAGAAATTATGCAGTAAGCGGAGGAGTAGCCGAAGCAGTAAAAAGAAGAATAGAAGAAATAAATCCAGACCTTGACGTAAAAGTAGAAAAAGCAGAAGGACTTGCTGATTGCGTAAAACTTGCCCAAATGGCAAAACTCGGAAGAAAAGACGGACTTTTATTAGAAGGAATGGCATGCGTAGGAGGATGCGTAGGAGGACCAGGAACCCTAATATCACAATTACAAACAGGAAAAGCAGTAAAACAATTTGCCAAAGAATCAATCTACAAATCCCCATACGATAATAAAAATATACCAGAAGAAGATAAACCAAAAGACTGAAAACCATGTGATTAATTATGATAATGTACGTATTGATATTATTATATTAATTGCTTTGCTTAATAAATTTAAATTTAGTACATTTATGCTATACAATTGTAATATAATATAATTTTTTGAGAGGTATTTACATGATAAAATTAGATAAAGAAAAAGGATTTTTCAGTAATAATGAGAAAGTATTAACTACTATTCAATCAATTGCTAATAAATATTGTAATGAAAATGAAGTTGTGTATGTAGGAATAAAAGGAGCATTTAAGGAGTACTTAATTGCTTCAGATAAAAAAATATATATCTATAAATTTGGGTATATGACTGGTCATACCTTTGGATTTTCAATCTTTCAGTTGGATTATAGTTCTGTTAGTGCTATTCAACTGCATAAACAATTTGGCGGTGCTGGTTATATTGAGATTGTAGGTATAGGCATGCAGAATCGTGAAAATTTGTCATATTGGACGAATGATAAAAAAAATATGGCATCACGATGTGATAATTGTTTAACTTTTGGTGGTGGTTCAAATTTTTATGATACTGCTGTTAAAAAATTAAATGAGTTATTGATGATTTCAAAAAACAATGTAAATAATTTAAAAAATACTTCTTCTCTAAATAAATTTGAGGAAATAAAACAATATAAAGAACTTTTTGATTCTGGAATAATAACAGCGGAAGAATTTGAAATAAAGAAAAATGAACTTTTAAATATTTAAATTATATCTGTATGTAAATAATAATTAAATAATACAATATTGATAGAGTCATGATAATTTATAATGGCTCTTTTAATTTTTTAAAACAGTTAATATATAATTTGAATCATTATATAATATTTAATATTAAATATATTAACTAATAATTTAGATAAAATATACTAATCTTTATATTTATAACAACTTAAATATTTAGATAGAGTCCATATAATTGTGTAAAAAGAAAAGGTCATTTGAAACCCAAACTAGTACAATGTTTTTAACCACAAAAACAACTAGGAGGAACAAATGACCCAATTACACTTGACAATTAATCAAGAAGAAATACAAAATTTAATTAATGAATCTGTAAATAATGAAATTGCTAAATCGATATTAACAAAAGTTTTTAATGAACTTATGGAAAAAGAGAGATGAATACTTAGAAAATACAGCCTATCAAAGAGATCCTAACAGAAGTACTTATCGTAATGGATACTATGAGCGTGACTATACAACAAAAATAGGAACATTAACCCTAAGAGTCCTAGAACAAGAGATGGTAAATTCCGGGCAGAACTTTTCGAAGGATATCAAAGAAATGAAAAAGCACTACTGACAACAATGCTAGAAATGTATGTCCAAGGAGTATCAACAAGGAAAATATCCAAGGTAATAGAAAATATGTGTGGAAAAACATATTCCAAATCCTTTGTATCATCCTTAACTAAAGAGCTTGATGAAGGAATAAACTTATGGAGAAACAGTGACCTAAGTAGGGTAAAATATCCTTACATAATTGTAGATGTAGTATACATAAAAATAAAAACTTCAGAAATCAAATCCAGCAAATCATAACCCATCTCGAGCTTGTCGAGAGATCTCTTGGAAAAACTAAGGCAAAAGATAAAGTATGCATTAAAATAAAATAATAAATTCAAAATTTATTAAAAAACCAAAAATAAAAACTTTAGTAATTAAAAAAAGCACACACTCATTCATCTCTACCTTGTGGAGAGATTTCTTGGGAAAAATCAAGTTAAAATGTAGAGTATTCATTCAAATTTTTTTATTAATTATTTTTCAAAAATTGATTTTATTTTTTTGCAAATATTTATTTTTCAATTGTTGTTTTGTATTTTTTGTGATAATATTATAACTAGGTGAGATTTTTTAAAAATCTTTTTATTTTAAATAAATTTTTTGGAGGAATTATGCAATTATCGGCTTTATCGTCTTTGCAATGGAATTTGATTGCAGGGGGACTTGCGATATTTTTGTTTGGTATTAATTTGATGGGGGAAGCTCTCACAAATTTTGCTGGACCAAAACTTAGGGGATATGTAGAAAAATATACATCCAATCCTATTAAGGGAGTTTTAGTTGGGGTTGTTATTACGGGATTAATTCAATCGTCATCGGCAACTACTGTTATAGCTATTTCTTTTGTAAGGGCTGGTGTAATGAGTCTTGAACAAGCTATTGGTGTAATTTTGGGTGCCAATATTGGAACAACTGTTACTGCGGTTTTGATTGGTTTTAATTTGGATTATTTGTCTTATTTTATTTGCCTTGTCGGTGTGGTTGTTTTTTTATTTGCCAAAAAAAGAAAAGGCAAGTATATTGGAGAAATTTTAATTGGTTTTGGTCTTTTATTTATTGGTTTAAAAATGATGGGAGACAGCCTTGCTGAGCTTAAAAATATCCCTGGTTTTGAAGGGGTTGTAACAAGTCTTGGCAAAAATCCTATAATTGCTGTTATGGTTGGGGCTTTGTTGACCGCTCTTATTCAATCTTCTTCAGCTTTTATTGGAATTGTTCAATCATTATTTGCATCTGGAGCGATTGGCTTGGATCTTTCTTTAGGATTTTTATTTGGTGCAAATATTGGAACTTGTATAACGGGTGTTCTTGCATCTTTGGGTGGTTCTTTGTCTGCAAAAAGAACAAGTTTATTCCATGTTTTGTTTAATGTAATTGTTTCTGGGATTTTCTTGATTATTCTTTCTCCTTATGAGAGATTTATTTCTTTGGTTACTAGTAAACTTTCTTTAAATCCTATGATGACTATAGCGGTTGGACATTTTACTTTTAACTTTGTAGGTATGATTTTGTTTGTTCCTATTATAAAATATGTTTCAAACTTACTTCACAAGATTATTCCTGGAAAAGATTCAATATTTTCCGATGTTTCAGAGCTTGAACTTGAGGAAAGCTTAATAAATGCTTTTCCTGCGGCTGCTCTTGATCAAGCGAAAACTGCAATTATAAAGGAAAGTAAAATTGCTCTTGAAACTATAAAGGCATCTCAAAAATATCTAAATTCAAGGGATAAAAATGATTTATCTACTGCTAACCAAGCGGAAGCTTTAGTAAATGAAATGGATACAAAAATTCAAAAATATATTTTAGATATTTCAAAATCTAATTTGGTTAGTGAACTTGAAGAGGAAATTCATAATTATTTGCAAGTTCAAATAAATGTTGAGAGGGTTTCTGATCTTGCTCAAAATCTTGGGGAATATTTTGATGAAATTAATGAGGCTGGAGAAAAATATAATGCTGAGGCCTTGTCTGATTTGAATGAAATTTATGAACTTGTTATCAACAATTATATGAATGCAATTGAAGTTTTTGAATCTGATGATTATGTTTTGTATAAAAAATTAAGGGAAGATGAGGCGAGAGTGGACCAATTGGAGCAAAATTTAAGAAGGGCTCACTACAAAAGACTCACTCAAGGGGAGAAATTATCTACGGTTGCAAGCTCAGTCTTTATTGACATAGCATCAACAGTGGAAAGAATTGGTGATCACGCCTTTAATATAGCAAGAATTACAGTTGATCCTGTTAAGGTTCACAGTGAATATGAAAAACAAATTGTAACTTTTGATAGTGCAAAATAAAATTTTTAAAATGAACTTTTTTTATAAAAATAAGATTTTTGTAAAAGGAGTTCTTTTTTTATTTTTTTGAGGCAAATATTTTATATATTCTATGATTAGAGAGATTTATTTTTTTGACGCGTGCTTTGTTTTTTATCTTAGTTTTTCTATGAGATCTCTCCACAAGGTCGAGATGGGTGATTGTGAGCTTTTTTAATTGCTGAAGTTTTTATTTTTTTGTTTTTAAATTTTTTGGGTATATATTTTATATATTTATAATGAGAGGGATTTATGTTAGAGGTCAAAAATTTTACAAAAAAATATAATAATGGGAAACTTGCTGTTGATAATATTTCTTTTTCGGTAAATAATGGAGAAATTTTTGGATTTTTGGGGCCTAATGGGGCAGGAAAATCTACTACAATAAAGGCTATTGTTGGCTTAATTAAAAAAGTAGTGGTGAGATTAATATTGATGGGATAAGACTTGAAGATGATCCACTTTTATATAAAAATAAATTTTCTTATCTTGCTGATAATCCTGATTTATTTGATAAATTTACTGGGGTTGAGTATATAAATTTTGTTTCGGATATTTATGGTATTGATGAAAAAACAAGGGATGAAAGGCTCAATACATATCTTGATTATTTTGATATAAGACAGGCTATGGCTGATTTAATTTCTTCATACTCTCATGGAATGAAGCAAAAACTTGCTATAATTTCATCCTTAATCCACGATCCAGATCTTTTGATTTTGGATGAACCAATGGTTGGTCTTGATCCAAAATCTTCTTTTAATCTTAAAAAAATAATGAGGGAAAGAAAAGAAAGAGGAAAAATGGTTTTCTTTTCAACTCATGTTATGGAAGTTGCTGAAAATATTTGTGATAGAATTGCTATAATTTCTAAGGGGAAAATTGTAGCTAAAGGAAGTCTTGATGAGATTAGAAAAAATCTTGATGAAAACAAGTCCTTGGAGGAATTATTCTTGGAGCTTACAGATGAAAAATAAAAGATTAAAATTACTTTTTAAGAAAAATTTCAAGGAAGAAATCTCCCAATATCTTCCGGGAACAAAAGTTTATGGACTTCCAAACGACTATAGTTTAAGGATTTTATACATACTTTTGATGTATGGATTTTATAGCTTGATGGGAATTGGTGCTTTTTCTTTTTTGGCTTTTTTTTATCTTGGTAAAAATGATGAATTTTCTTATTTTTTGATATCTTCTTTAACAATAAGTATTTTTGTTGTAATTGGTTGTGCGATTGATTTGATTTCGGATTATTCAAAAAGCAAGGATATAGATATTTTGATGGCCATGCCTATAAGGGATGAAGAAATATATATGTCGAAATTTTTGGCAATAATTTTATCAAAATTTGAAATATTTTATTTTTATTTTTTGATGGTTTGTGTTTATTTATTTAATATGGGATTTTCTTTTATAAGATTTTTTGGTCTTATAATCAATGCTTTTCCTATATTTTTAATTTCCCTTGCCCTTATTTCTTTTCCTGTAATGTTAATAATGAGGTTTTCAAATATAAGAGCTTATAAAACTAGCCTGAAATTTATAGGTTATGGATTTCTTTTATTTGGAATTGCTTTTGTATATTTTTCATTATACACAAAGTCTGGAAGGTCAAGTGAGCTAATTTCAAAATTAATGAAATTATTTGTAAAGTATTCTGGGAAAATTTCATTTTTATTTTTTCATACAAGGATATATGCAAAAAGTTTAAGTGGGAATGGGCTTGATTTTATTTTGTACACATTTTTACTTTATTTGTATGCGATTTTTGTTTTATTTCTTCTTTCAAAGCTTGCATCAAAAATTTATCTTGATTCGCTTAGGGGGAATGAACAAAGAAAATCTCACAAGAAAAGTGAAAATATTTCCTACAAAAAATCATCAGTTATAATTGCCATTTTTAAAAAAGATTTTAAAGATCTTATAAAAAGCCCAGTTTATCTTTTTCCTATCTTATCATCAATGATTATGTTTGCTTTTTTGTTTGGCTTTGGATCGTTTAGATTTGTTGATCTTATAAGAAATATGGATTATCAAAATAAGGAGTCTTATATTCTTATATGTCTTGGTGCTTTTGCCTTCAGGTTTTTAATATCTGGAAATGATGTTGGAATAAATTCTTCGCTTTCAAGGGAAGGAGAGAGTCTTTATCAAACTTTAACTTTGCCAATAAGTCCAAAAGATAATATCTTGGCGAGGGCACTTTCGATAAATTTTGTTAGCTTAATTATGAATTTATTATTTTGCCTTGTTTTAAGCTTTATTACAAAGATAAATATTTTGGCGATTTTTTCCATTTTTGCTGGATTTTTTATGGCAAGTCTTGTTTCATCTTTTCAAGGACTTTTGATGGATACAAATTCAATAAATATCCATTGGGAAAAAGAAAGAGAGCTCACAAAGGGATCATCCAAAAATATTGGATATTTTCTTATTGAGGGATTTGTTTTACTTATTGTAGGAGTTGTAACATACTTAATTTATAAGTTTACAAATATTTATATAGGATTTCTATTTGTTATTCTTGTAATTATAGGTGCAATAATTTTTTTGTATAGGAAAGTTTTGCAAAAATATGAGAGAGGATTCTTCGATATATAAAAAGCTTTTGTAAAAGTGAGAGGTTAAGCATTTCACTTTTGCAAAAGCTTTATTTTTTTAAAAACAAAAAATCCACCAAGAAGGTGGATTTTTGTATGTATATATATTTAGTTTAAGCGTATTTTTGATATATTCTGATTTTTTTAAGCGTATTTTTTAGAATATATCTGTAATTTAATATATATTTTAGTTTTAAGCGTATTTTTTTATATATTTTAGTTTTAAGCGTATTTTTTAATATATTTTAGTTTTAAGCGTATTTTTTAATATATTTTAGTTTAAGCGTATTTTTTATATATATTTTAGGATATTTTATTTCATTCTAACTTATTGTACAAATTTCCTAGTATATTTTTTATTGGAAATTTTAAAATTCCTAAATCTTTTTTATTGATTTTAGAAAATTTTTTCATTAGGACCTCCTTTAATTTTTAAAATCATATTTTTCCCAAATATTTATTTTTTATAAACTTTTTTAAATATTTTATGGCAAAAATTTAAAAAAGTTTATAAAAAAAACGCCCCGATAAAGGGACGATATAAACGTGTTGCCACCCTAATTCACAAATAAAATTTGCCTCATTAGAAAACTTAAACGCAGTTAACGGGAAGCTTATGATTTATACTTCCTACTATTTCAAGCCTCTTTTCAATTAAAAGTACCATAGTTCTTTTCAGCAAACAGAACCTCTCTGAGATTGATATTTTTTAATCTACTAAACTCTTCTAAGTATTTATAATGATGATAACATTACTTATATAAATTGTCAAATATTTTTATAATTATTTTATTAAAGTATGCCTTGATAGTAGAAAAGTGTTTTTATTTTAAAATTCAAATTTTAGATTTAAAATAAATTAAAACCATATATTTTTTATAAACTTCCTACTAATTTTTTATCTTTTCTTTATATTCTTCAGCAATTTTTATGTCGAAATTTTCTCCAGATGTTTGGAAATATTGGTTTAATTCTTTTACCAATTTTTTTATTTCTGGATTTTCTTCTCCGCTTTCTTTTTTTATTTTGCTTGCTTTTTCCAGATATTTATTTATTTCTTCTACAATTTGCATGGTTTTGTGTTCTTGGTCATTTTCTTCTAGCAAATATTTAAGTGTCCAATTTATATTTGTTGGTGTTATTCCTGCCTTGTGTTCGATTATAATTTCATTTTTTCTCATCTTATCCATAAAGGCAAACAAATCTTTTTCTTCAAAATCTTTGAAAAAAGCAAAGGTAAAATCAAATTCTTTTATGTACTCTCCTTTTAATTCGATTTTTTCATATCCTTCAATTTCTGCAAGATATCCTACTTTTTGCTCAATATCTTCCATTTCTATTAATTTTAATCTTACATTTTCATTTTCACATAAATTTTTTAATTTTTCTTTTTCTATATCACAAGCGTTAAATAAAATTATTAATGCCATAAAATCTCCTTTCTTTTTTTATTACTATACCCAAAAAGATATTTTACTCACTTTTGGGTATAATGTAATATAGAGAAAATTTTGGGGAGAAGTTTATGAAAGATTATAATTATAATAATACAAAAATAAAAGAAATTAATAAATTATTGGATGAGGCAAAAAATGCTCTTGGAGTTTTGCAAAGGGCAAGTAGGAGAGTTGGCAAAGTATCTGATTATTCTATAACTGGTCTTGTTGGAAGAAATATTGTTGGAAATTTTTTAAGAGCAAATAAAAATAATACTATTAATAAATCTATTGATAGGATTCAAGATGTGCTTTTAAAACTTCATACAAATCTTTTGACTTTTGATCCAAAACTTGCAAGCATTCTTGATCTTCCCTATAAACTTAGTGAATTTTCAAGTCCTAGAAATGCTCTTTCTGATATGAAATTAAGAATTGATATGAGAAAAAAACAATTTGATATTCAAAAGTCTGAGAAAAAACTTATCACTCTTATCAAAAAACTTTCTAAGGAAAAATCCAAGGAGATAAATAAAATTAAAAAAAGCATAGAATTAAAATCCTTTGAAGATTAATTTTAATGGAGATAATCACCTTTCTATTTATTTATAAGTAGGAGGTGATTTTTTTGTGGAAAAAATTTTGAAAGGAGAAAATATGAATAGATTTAGGGATATATTTAAGTTTATATTTACAATTTTTGGATCTTTTATGGGATTTTTTCTTGGAGATATGGATATTTTCATTTATACTCTTTTAACCTTTGTAATTTGTGATTATATTACAGGCGTTATTAAGGCGGGATTTGAGAAAAAACTATCATCAAATGTAGGATTTAAAGGAATAGCTAAAAAAATTATAATTTTTATAATAGTTGGAGTTGCAAATCTGTGCGATAAAAATTTGATAAAAAATGAGCCAATGATAAGAAGTGCCGTAATATTTTTTTATATAGCAAATGAAGGCCTTTCTATACTTGAAAATTCTCTTGCTATGGGAATTCCAATTCCTAAGAAATT
>NZ_HE978617.1:35763-78671 GCF_000307225.1 Anaerococcus vaginalis | reverse complement strand
CTTTTTTGTGTTTAAGTAATATATTTGAAATTATCTTATATTTTTAAATCTCATATTCCATTTTTGTAAAGATAAAAAGAATAAATCATAGGAATAAAAACTATTATGGCTATGGTTATTAAAATTAAATATTGATTTCCCACAAAAGGACTTAGTAAGAAAAAAAGCCCTCCTAGTATAAAAGTATAGCCACCAAGTCTGTGAGTTTTTCTCCAATTTTCATCACTGTTTAAAGTCCAAGGAAGTTTTATTCCAACCGTATAATTTCTTTTAGTTTTTGGAAGATAGTTTCCCATTACAATTAAAAGAAAACCAACAAATAAAGACACTATTACCATAACATTTATTTCTCTACCCAAACCATAAAAAACACTTATCATAAAAGCTATAAGTAAAACGAGCGGAACAGTAGCTTTTCCAATTAATATTATAAGCTTATTTTTATTCTTGTTTTTTGGATCATTGTCGAGCATAAAGCAAGAAAAAATATTTATTAATATTAAAAATATTGGTGTTTTTATAAAGGCACTAAATTTAGTAGAATAATCATCAATTTCATTGTTAAAGCCCCAGTGAGTTGGTATAGTTTCTGGCATTTTTTTGTAAAATAAGAAATTTACAAGGGCAAATAGCAAGATTGAAAAAGCTACTGATATAATGCTTTCTTTTTTAAATTTTATTTTATTTTTCATTTTCTCCTCCTTTAAATTTAATAAACCAAGCCATTATTTCCTCAAAAATACTTGTGTTTAGCTCATAATAAATAAAATTTTTCTTTTTTGTTTCATAAATTAAATCTTCATTCTTTAATAATTTTAGATGGTGAGAAATTGTAGCTTTTGATAAGTTAAAATTATCTGCAATTTCTCCAGCATTCATTCGTCCTTTTTTTCTCAATAAATTTAAAATTTCAATTCTTACTGGATCAGATAAGGCTTTAAAAGTATCGGAGAACAAATTATCACTCCCTTCCATTCTATTTTGATAATTATCTAAATAGCTATTTTTATTATAGGGTTTAAAATAAAAAAAGTCAAATCTATTTTGAAAAATATCTAAATAGGTTTGACTTGAAATTGTTTTTAAATTTTATTCACTTTGCAAAGCCTCAACTGGATCTTTTTTGGCGGCTATTGATGAGGGGATAATTCCTGCAAGAAGTGTTAAAGATACTGAAATTATTACAAGAATTATTGCAGCCTTTTTTGGAAGGGATGAGCCGATATAGGAAATATTTGTCATATTTCTCATGATTTTTGTAATTGGTATGTTTAATAAAATTGTCACAAAAACTCCAAGAAGTCCTGACAAAAGTCCTTCCATAAAAGTTTCTGACAAGAAAACTTTTCTTATATCTTTTTTGCTTGCACCGATTGACCTTAAAATTCCAATTTCTTTTGTTCTTTCTAAAACGGAAATATAGGTTATTATTCCAATCATTATTGATGAAACAACGAGGGAAACGCCGACAAAGGCAATCAAAACATAGGAAATTGCATGTATTATTGTTCTAATTGATGAAGTTAAAAGTCCTACAAAATCTGTGTAGTGGATTTTATCTTTTTCTTTTTGTTTTTATTAAAGTCATTTATTATATTTTTTACATTTTCTCTGTTTTCAAAATTTTCCACGTAGATTTTTATTTCTGATGGTGCATTTTTTGAAACAAAACCAAAATTTTCTAGGTTATTTTGGTAGGAATTTGACGAAAGTTCTTCCTCATATAATTTATCCAAGACCTTATCTTCTGGATCTTTTAGGAAAAGTCCAATTATATCAATGTTTTGCCCTTGATTTTGACTTGGATTATTAATGGAATTCATTGAAGCTTTTTTTATATTTTCTTTTAATTTTTCTGAATTCGATAGTAAAAATGATTGGGCCTTTAATTTTTGATTTTGATCTAAGTTTTCAAGATATGATTTACTAGCCTTTCTTTTTTCATCTTGATTTTTTGCCTTAAAGGCAATATTATTTAAAATATTTATTTCCTTATTTTTTTCTTGGTCTTTTACGATTTCTGACTCGCCCGCTCTTTTTATCATTTGGTCGGTAAATTTTGAAGTAAAACCAAGGGGAGCTTTTGTATTTTGATTTTCTTCACCATCTTTTTTTGCCCTTGCAATTCCTACGATTTTTATTTTGTAGGCATTTTCAATTATCTTTTTCTTTTCATTTTCATCTTCTTTTATATTTTTGTACTTATTATTTTCTTTTTTATAAAAATCTATTGGCATTAGGGCGCTAAATTCATGGTTTAAAAGGTCTTTATTTTTATTTTCCTATCGTCAAGCCTTATTTTTTTGCCTTCTTCTAATTTATTTAGGATATTTTTGTAATCTTTTTTGGCAAAATTCCAAGTTCATACAAACTTTCCCTATCAACAGAATTATTTTTGTCTGTAAATAAAAGCAATTCGTTGGCATTTTCTGGCCATTTTCCATCAATTAAATCATATTCTTCTTTTACTATATTTGAAATTGATCCGTCCTTATTTGAAATGATTTGTCTGAAATTTTTATGTTCGCTTGAGCCTATATTAAAAAATGATGGGCCATTTGATTTAAACATTGAGTCATTTTCATCTTCAAAATCTGAACCATCAGTATTTATAAGCTCTCCATTTTCATCTTTTCCATAGATTTCAAAATTCAAATCATATATATAATTTATGGCATGCTTGCCAATTTTTTTATTCAAATTTTTCTTATCAAGGTAGGTCTTAAAAGGAGAGAGGTTATTTTCTGTAATTGATGAGGAAAGAGAAAATTTTCTTTTCAAAATATCATTGTTTGCCCTGACATTTTTATCATCTTTTTTATATTTTTTATCCCCTGCTGGGTCCTTCATAAAATTATCTCCCAAATTTAGACTTTCTTCTTTGATTTCTATTGGATAAGATTTCAAAGTTTTTCTTTGACTTTCCTTTATAAAAGCATCAACTCCATTTGAAAGAGATAAAATTAAAGCAATTCCTATAATTCCAATTGACCCTGCAAAGGCCGTAAGGATTGTCCTTGCTTTTTTGGTTAAAAGATTGTTAAAAGAAAGTTTCAAGGCAGTTGGAAGGGAGAGAGATAATTTTTTTGTTTTAAATTCATCTTTTGTTTTTCTTCTTCAAAAGGATTTGAATCTGATAAAATTTTCCCATCTTTTAATCTTACAATTCTTGTAGAATATTTTTCAGCCAAATTGGGATTGTGAGTTACCATAATTACAAGCCTATCCTTGGCAACTTCTTTCAATAAATCCATAATTTCTTTTGAAGTTTCAGTATCTAAAGCTCCAGTCGGCTCATCTGCTAGGATTATTTCTGGATTATTTACAAGGGCACGAGCGATTGCAACTCTTTGCATTTGTCCTCCAGATAATTGGGCAGGTTTTTTGTAAATATGATTGGAAAGTCCGACCCTTTCCAAGGCTTTTTTTGCCAAATCTTCCCTTAAATCTTTTTTTTCTCCAGAAAGAGTCAAGGCAAGTTCTACATTTTTTAAAATATTTTGGTGGCCAATTAGGTTATAAGATTGAAAAACAAAACCAACTGACCTATTTCTATAATAATCCCAGTCCCTATCCTTAAATTTTTTGGTGGAGCGTCCGTCTATAATTAAATCTCCTGATGTATAATTCATAAGGCCACCAATTATATTTAAAAGGCTAGTTTTTCCACCACCAGATGGGCCAAGAATCGAAACAAATTCATTTTTTCTAAATGAAATACTTATATCATCAAGAGCTTTTTGAATATTTTCTCCTGTTTTATAAATTTTACTAATATTTTTAAGCTCTAACATATTTTTCCTTTCTATTTTCTTATTTGATGATTATACTCTTTAATCAATTCTTTTGAATATTTCAACTTAAAAAATATAATGATTATGAGGAAAAATTATGGGAGAAATTTTTTATAGGACTTATCCAAAAAAATTAAATAAAGATGAATCGAATTTGGGCTTTATCGATATATATGATCTTGACAAAAGATTTATGATTGGAAAAATTTTGGGAATAGATTATATAATAATCGAAGATATTTTCAAAATAGATGGAGATTTTTTAGATTTTTCCCAAATAAATGAAAATTTGGGTCAGAGTCAAGATTTTGAAAATCAAATATTAAAGGCTCACGACCTTTCTCTTGAAATTTTTTTAAGGCTTGATTTAAGCAAAATTAAAAAATAAGCAAAAACACCATACATTCGATTTTAAATTTTTGGATTAATAAGGGAATTTATGGTTTTATCTTGGATGATTTTTCAAATTCTCAAAAAATTTTTGAAGAAAATATTTCATCCTTAAAAAACATCTACAAGGATGTAAAATTTATTTTAAATACAAAAAAGGAAAAAGATATGATATTTTCGATGGATATGTTGACCTATCTTTTGAAAAAAACTATAAAAACATAAATTTTAGAAAATATATTCTAGGTGAAAATAAAAATGATTTTTCTTTTGCCCTTAACAAAGATTTTGGATTTTTTTGCCAAGATTTTTTGGATTTTAAGCATTTTTACATAAATTGTTCAAAACTTATGGCTATTATATCTATAATAAGGTCTGATAATATTTATATAAAAGAGGGGGAGGAAATCTTATATTTTGTAAAGGAAATAGATTTTTCTACAAGAAAGGAGATTTTTGATTTTTATAGGAAAATTTTTTTAATAAGATATGATTATATTGATATCTTAAAAGAGGAATATTTTCCTTTAAATTTTAAAAATGAGGATATACTTTCTTATTTTTATTATAAGGATGGTAGGGCTTTGGTAATTTTAAATAACTTATCACAAAAGGATATTTTTATAAATTTGCCAGAATTTTTTTGATAGCAAAAGAGCAAATTTTTTAATTGGCAATATTTCAAAAAGAGAAATGTTTAAAAGCATAAGTTTAAGAGCTTACGAGTCTATTGTTTTTACTTGTCCAATTAAAAAATATAAAATATAAAAAAAGGAGATATTTATGGAAGAAAAGAAGAAAAAATTTGTACCTCAAGTACATTCAAAATTAAGAAAATCATTTATAACAGTGCCAGAGGAAATTTATAGAGCAAGTGGAATTAAAATCTACGAAAAAAGAATAAAATCTCTTTTGTTTACAACGGACCTTGCCATAATTAGAAATACAAATGCTGATTCTATTATGGCGGTTTATCCTTACACTCCACAAAATACAATTGCCCAATCAATTATTTCGACTGCATCTGTTCCTTGTTTTATTGGAGTTGGTGGAGGAACAACTCAAGGAGCAAGGTCAAAATATATAGCTTTTGATGCAGAGCTTGAGGGGGCTTATGGAGTTGTAGTTAATTCTCCAATTCCAAATAAAGATATAAAAGCAATTTCAGAATTTGTAGATATTCCAGTAATAGCAACTGTAACTGGCTTTAAGGATGATGTAATTGGAAAAATAGAATCTGGTGCAGAAATTTTAAATATATCAGGTGGACCAAAAACACCAGAGCTTGTTAGCGAAATTAGAAAATTAGTTGGAGATGAATTTCCAATTATAGCAACAGGTGGTAAAAAGCCTGAATCAATTTTAAAAACAATAGAAGCTGGAGCAAATGCAATTTCCTACACAGCCCCATCATCCGCAGAAGTTTTTGAAAATATGATGGAAAATTACAGAAAATAATTTCTTATTTTTTTAAAAAAATAAAAAAAATTTTTTGAAAAATAAAAAAAATTAGGGAATTTATTTTGGAAAAATAATTGACTTTTACAACTTTTTATAGTAACATAGATAAGAATTCTCTACTCCGACAATAGATCGGGGTCAAAGACCAAAGGGAGGTGAATAAGATGAATAACTACGAAGCAGTATTGATTTACAAACCAGAAGTTTCAGATGAAGAAAGAAATAAATCTTTAGAAATCTTCAAAGGCATTATAGCTGATAGTGGAGAAGTTGAATCTGTAGATGACTGGGGAAAAAGAAAACTTGCATACGAAATCAACTACATCAAAGAAGGATATTATTATATAGTTGATTTTAAAGCTAGTGGTGACCACATCAAAGAATTTGAAAGAAGACTTAGAATATCTGATTTAATTCTTAGATACATGGTAATCAGAAAAGAGGACTAAATGAATAAAGTTTTTCTTATAGGAAGATTAACAAAGGATCCAGATTTGAGATACACTCAACAAGGACAAGCGGTTGTTAGTTTTTCTTTAGCAGTTGATAGAGGTTTAAGTAAACAAAAACGACAAGAAATGGAATCAATGAATCGTCCAACAGCTGATTTTCCAAGAATTACAGTATGGGGAGTGCAAGCTGAAAATGTATCAAGATATCTAAAAAAAGGAAATCAATGTGCGATAGATGGTAGAATCCAAACAGGATCTTACCAAGACAAAGATGGAAAAATGGTCTACACAACAGATATTGTTGCAGACAGAGTTGAGTTTTTGGAATCAAGATCAGAAGGTCAATATTCAAATATGAATAATAATCCTATGAATCAAGATAATGGTTTTGCAAATATGAACCAAGATAATCCTTACAACAATTCAAATAATTTCCAACAAAATAACAATCAAAACATAAACAATAATGATGACTTTTTTGACGATGATTTTACAGAAATTGAAGACGACGGAAGAATTCCTTTCTAGGTATTAGGAGGATAAAATGCGTAGAAATTTCAGACCAAGAAAAAAAGTCGATCCATTTGTCAAAGACCCTTCAAAAGTAATTGATTACAAGGATATTGAAACTCTAAAAAGATTTATTTCTGATAGAGGAAAAATCCTTCCAAGAAGAGTTACAGGACTAAATGCGAAACATCAAAGAGAAATCACAAGAGCAATCAAAAGAGCTAGACAAGTAGCTTTATTGCCATACGAAGACAATTAAAGATAAATAGAATATAAACTTTCAATAAGCAAGCAAAAAGACACCAGAGGGTGTCTTTTTTTTATATAAAAGTAAAATAAAATTATGGAAATAAATAAAAAAAGATATAGGGATGTTGATTCCTATTTTAAGAAAAAATTTAATAAAAAAATTATAAAACTTCCTCTCGATGGAAATTTTACTTGTCCAAATAGGGATGGAACTCTTTCAAATTTGGGTTGCATTTATTGTTCTGAAAACGGGGCAGGAGATTTTACGAAATTTGATAATTTAGATAGGCAAATTGATTTTCAAATAGAAAGATTAAAAAAAGAAAACAGAAGTGAAGGATATATGGCATATTTTCAAAACTTTACTTCAACTTATGGTGATTTTGAAAATATTAAAAAATTATTTTATGAGGCTATAAATAATCCAAAAATAATGGGTCTTTCGATTGCAACTCGTGCAGATTGTTTATCAGACGAAGTAATTGATCTACTTGATGAAATAAATAAAAAAACTTTTCTTATTGTAGAGCTTGGTCTTCAGTCTGTAAATGAAAAATCTATTGAATTTATAAATAGGGGTTATTCTCACAAGGAATTTGATGAGGGACTTTTGAAATTAAAAGAAAAAAATATAAAAACTTTGGCTCACCTTATTATCGGACTTCCAAATGAAAATTTAGATGATTATTTAAGGGCGATTTCTTATATAAATGAGAGTAAATTTTGGGGCATTAAAATTCACAATCTTTATATTGAAAAAGGTTCCAGAATTTATGATTATTATTTGAAAAACACAAATGAATTTAAGATGACTTTGGATGAGTTTGTTGATTGTGTTATACTTATTTTGGAAAGCTTAGATCCCAAAATAGTCGTCCAAAGATTAACCGGAGATGGGCGTCGTGATAGGATTATTTGGCCAATATGGTCAAAAAACAAGGCAAAAGTTTTATCTACAATTGATAAAAAATTAAAGGATGGAAATAAAAATCAGGGGGATTTATGGAAAGAGAAATAGGAAATTTTTATATTGAAGGATATAATTTTGAAACAAAAACTTATGATAATAAGGAAAATACTATTTTATTGGTGATTGATTTGCAAGAAAAATTGATGCCTGCAATTTATGGTTCAGATAAAATAATTAAAAATTCAAAAACACTTTTGAAAGTTTTTGAAATGTATGGAATCAAAAAAATTGCAACTGAACAATATCCAAAAGGTCTGGGTCAAAGTGTAAGTGAAATAAAAGAAAATCTTGATGATGAGTGTATTTTTTCAAAAACAAGTTTTGATGCCATAACAGATGAAGTTTTTTCATTTTTGAAAGAAAATAAGATTACAAATGTAGTGATAACTGGAGCTGAAACTCACATTTGTGTTTACCAAACTGTAAGAAGACTTTTGTTTGAAGGCTACAAGGTTTTTGTTGTTGAAGATGCTGTATCAAGTTTTAATGAACAACAAAAAAAATTGGGTCTAAAGGCTATATCTGATATGGGAGCAAGTCTTGTAAATACAGAAATGATAATGTTTGATTTGGCAAGCAATGCAAAGGATGAAAATTTTAAAGAAATTTCTAAAATGGTAAAGGATTTAAGAAAATAAGAAGCCTTCTTTTGAGATAAGCCCAAAATCCAGAATATGGATTAAGGGTTTATCTCATTTATGAAGGTTATTTTTTTGTTTATTTTTATATTTTATAGAAACAATTTCTAAATAATCCTTGAAAATTTTTCTTTTTTGTCCTATCATAAATTAATACAAGTTGAGTAATTTTTGAATATTATTTTTGAAAAATTATATAAATTTAGAATCTAGGGCTTAGGGCTCTATTTTAATATATTGTAATATAGGAAAGGAAAATGTATGAATTTACATATGGGACTTGATGTCGGTTCTACAACTGTAAAAATTGTTATTACTGATGATAATTTTAATACTCTTTATTCAGTTTATAGGCGACATAAATCAGATGTAAAGAAAACAGTTACTAATGTTTTACTTGAGGCTTATGATAGATTTAAAGATGATTATCTTACTGTAAATGTTACAGGCTCTGGTGGAATGTTTGTTGAAAAATATTTGGGAATTAATTTTGTTCAGGAAGTTATTGCTGAAACAAAGGCGATAAAAAAATTTATTCCTCAAACTGATGTAATAATTGAACTTGGTGGTGAGGATTCAAAAATAACTTATCTAAAGGGTTCTGTTGAGCAAAGAATGAATTCAATTTGTGCTGGTGGGACTGGTGCTTTTATTGATCAAATGGCAACTCTTCTTGATACAGATGCTACGGGTTTGAATGATTTAAGTAAAAATTACAAAAAAATTTATCCGATTGCAAGTCGCTGTGGGGTTTTTGCAAAAACTGATATCCAAGCTCTAATAAATCAAGGGGCAAGCAGGGAAGATATAGCAATTTCAGTTTTTCAATCAGTAGTAAACCAAACAATTTCAAATCTTGCTTGTGGAAGACCTATAAAAGGTAATATAACTTTTTTGGGAGGGCCTCTTCATTTTTTGAAATCTTTGAGAGATAGATTTATTGAAACTTTGGGAGAAGAAGAAAATAATTTTTATATTCCAGAAGATGCCGAGCTTTATGTAGCAAAGGGTGCAGCAATTTTATCCGAAAATGAAGAAAAAATTTCCTACAAATCTCTTATAAAATCTTTGGAAGAAGATAAAAAAGTTGATATGGAAATGACCAAAAATATGGAAAAACTTTTTGAAAATGAAAGAGATTACCAAGAATTTAAGGAAAAACACAAGACAAATTTAATAAAATATAAAAATATTGAAGATTATGACGGAGAAATTTTTCTTGGAATTGATGCAGGCTCTACTACGTCAAAGATAGTACTACTTAGCAAAAATAATGAAATTTTATACCAAGATTATAGGATGAATTTGGGCAGACCTCTTGAAGTTGTAATTTCTATGTTAAAAGATGCTTACAAAAAAATCTCAAAAAATTCTCGCATAGTTTCATCAGGAATTTGTGGATATGGAGAAGAATTTATAAGAAAGGCTCTTCACATCGACAATGGTGAGGTTGAAACCATAGCCCATTATTCTGCAGCAAAATTTTTTAATCCAAATGTAGACTTTATTTTGGATATTGGTGGTCAAGATATGAAGGCTATGCACATTCGTGATGGAATAATCGATTCAATCCAATTAAATGAGTCATGTTCATCAGGTTGTGGCTCATTTTTGTCGACTTTTGCCAAAAGTGTAGGACTTTCTGTAAAAGAATTTCAAGAAAAGGCACTTTTTGCCAAAAATCCAGCGGATTTGGGTTCAAGATGCACAGTTTTTATGAATTCAAAAGTAAAACAAGCTCAAAAAGAGGGAGCAGATGTTTCAGACATAGCAGCAGGTCTTTGTTATTCTGTAATAAAAAATGCTATCCAAAAAGTTATAAAAATTCGTGATCCAAAATCTTTGGGAAAAAATATAGTTGTCCAAGGTGGAACTTTTTATGGCGATGCAATTTTAAGAGCTTTTGAAAAATTATCAGCTCGTGATGTAACCAGACCAGAAATTTCGGGCCTTATGGGGGCTATGGGCATGGCCTTGATTTCAAAAGAAAAATCAACTGGCCATTCAAAAATTTTATCAGAAAAAGAAATAGATGATTTTACCTATACACAAAAATCTACAAGGTGTGGAAGATGTACAAATAATTGCTCCCTACAAATAAATATTTTTCCAGATGAATCAAGATTTATAACTGGAAATAGGTGCGAAAGAGGAGCTGGAGTAAAAAAAGAAGAAACTTTGGCAAATCTTAATATGTACAAATTTAAAAATAAACTTTTGTTTGATAGAAAAACTTTAGGAGAAAAAAATATTTTTGGAAAAGTTGGACTTCCAAGAGTTTTAAATATGTATGAAGATTATCCTTTCTGGCATGAATTTTTCACATCTCTTGGCTTTGACGTTGTTTTGTCAGATGAATCAAACAGAAAAATTTATGAAAAAGGAATTGCAACAATTTCATCAGAAACTGCCTGCTATCCTGCAAAAATTGCCCATGGTCATATTGAAAACCTACTTGAAAAAGATATAGATATGATTTTTTATCCAGCAATTTTTTATGAATACAAGCAATTTGATAAGGCACAAAACCATATGAATTGTCCAGTTGTTTCAGGATATCCAGATGTAATTGAAAATAATGTCGACGGAATAAAAAAATAAAATATATGGCACCTTACCTTTCTTTTGAATCTGAAAAAATAATTTGCAATAGGCTAGTTGAAGTTTTTGAAGGCTATGAGCATAATGGATTTATTTTAAAGAAAAATCAAATAATAAATGCCGGAAAAAATGCTTGGCAAAAACAAGCCGACTACCATGAAGATATAAGAAAAAAGGGCAGGGAAATTTTAGAATATGTCCATGTAAATAAAAAAATGCCATAGTTCTTGCAGGTCGTCCTTACCATATTGATCCAGAAATAAATCATGGGATTGCAGATTTGATTGAGTCGATGAGAATTCCGGTTTTATCTGAAGATTCAATTGCATATTCTACAGAAGATTTATTAAATAAAACTAGAGTTTTAGACCAATGGTCATATCATGCAAGACTATATAGGGCAGCAGAATTTGTAGGAAAAGATCCTTGCCTTCAATTGGTTCAATTAAATTCATTTGGTTGTGGATTGGATGCAGTAACAACTGATCAAGTCCAAGATATATTAGAAGCAAGTGGAAAAATATATACCCTATTAAAAATTGATGAAGTTTCAAATCTTGGAGCAATAAAAATCAGGCTTAGGTCATTAATTAAGGCTATTGACCAACAAGAAAATGAAAATATTCATTTGAAAAAAAGAAAAGATAAAATCATATATGAAAATTATGAATTTACAAAAAAAATGAAAGAAGATGGCTATACAATTCTTGCTCCACAAATGGCTAGAGAGCATTTTCAAATTATGGAAAGTTTACTTAAAGGCTTTGGATATAATATAGAATTTTTGGATAAAATTGATGAAAAAGTAATTGAAAATGGCTTAAAATACGTAAATAATGATTCATGTTATCCATCAATTACCGTTGTTGGTCAACTTATGGAAGCTGTAAATTCTGGAAAATATGATACAAATAAATTAGCTCTTCTTATGACCCAAACAGGTGGGGCATGTCGAGCTTCAAATTATGTAGGATATATTAGAAAAGCCCTAAAAGATGCAGGCTATCCACAAATTCCAGTCATAGCTCTTTCAGCTCAAGGAATAGAATCTCATTCAGGTTTTGATTTAAAAAAAATTTCAACTATTCCGCTTGTAATAAATTTACTCAGATCAATTTTGTTGGGAGATTTAATAAATAGACTTTCAAATGCAACAAGACCTTATGAAAAAAATAAGGGAGAAGTAAATAAATTAAAAGAAAAATGGATTGAAATTTGCTGTAAAAATATTTATGCTATGAGTTCAAAAACTTATAAAAAAATAATAGAAGAAATTGTAGAAGAATTTGATGATGTAGAAATTTTAGATATCAAAAAACCTAAAGCAGGAATTGTTGGAGAAATTCTTGTAAAATATTTACAAGAAGCAAACAATCATCTTCAAGATAGCTTGGAAGCAGAAGGTGCAGAAGTAATAGTTCCAGATTTGACAGATTTTTTAATGTATTGTTTGGCAAATACAAAATTAAGAAAAGATTTTTATGGCAAAAGTCCGATAAAGGCATTTTTTGGGAAAACTGCTATGAATACAATAGAATTTTACAGAAAACCTATTAGAAAGGCTTTAAAAAAATCAAAAAGATTTTCTGAACCAATTTATATAAATGATATAGAAAAATATGCAAAAGAAATTACAAGTCTTGGAAATCAAGCTGGAGAAGGTTGGCTTCTTGCAGGAGAGATGATAGAATTAATCCATCAAGATGCACCTAATATAGTTTGTATTCAACCGTTTGGTTGCCTTCCAAACCACATAACTGGAAAGGGAGTAATGAAAAAAATTAGGGAAATTTATCCTCAAGCAAATATAGTGGCAATAGATTATGATCCAGGAGCAAGCGAGGTAAATCAAATAAATAGAGTAAAATTAATGATGAGCCAAGCAAGAGAAAATTTAAAAGAAAATCTTAAAGAAAAATATTAAAATATATAAATTTTTAAAATATCTTGACAAAGATTAAAATAGAAGTTAAAATGTACGAGAGTTAATAAATAATTATTCAAACTTTATAAAAAGAAGAGTAGCAGAAAAAACTGATTACAGAGAGCTTTGTTTTGGTGAAAAAAGTAGATGGATTTTTTGTGAAGATGGTCTTTTTTTAGGAAAAGTCGATATTTAGATTTTTACGGGAGCTCCCGTTATAGAGCTAGGCTATAATTTTGTAGCTGATGAGTTTATATGTGTGAGCATATAATAAATAAAGGTGGTAACACGAGTCTTCGTCCTTTGGATGAAGGCTCTTTTTTTGTTTGAAAGGAGAAAAAAATGACAAAAAAATTTGATAAATTTGATACACTTTGTGCACAAGCAGGTTGGGATCCAAAAAATGGAGAATCAAGAATACCAGGAATAGTTCAATCTACAACTTTTAAATATGACAGCCCAGATACTGTGGCAGCCTTGTTTGACTTAGAAGAAGAAGGATTTTTTTATACAAGACTTGCAAACCCAACCATAGATGCTTTTGAGAAAAAAATTGCAGCTCTTGATAAGGGAGTTGGAGCAATAGCAACTTCAAGCGGACAAGCCGCAAATCTTCTTGCTGTGTTAAATATAACAAAAAGTGGAGATAATATTGTGGCAATAAATAATATTTATGGAGGAACTTTTAATTTATTAGCAAATACAATCAAAAATTTTGGAATTGAAACAAGATTTGTAAATTCAAATGATTTAGATGAAGCAAAAAATGCAATTGATGAGAAAACAAAATTAATTTTTGGAGAAACTTTATCAAATCCAAAAGCAGATGTTATTGATATAGAAGCTTATGCAAAATTAGCCCATGAAAATAATATTCCATTAATTTTAGATAACACTCTTGCAACCCCTGCCCTTTTAAGACCTATAGAATTTGGATGCGATATTGTAACATATTCATCATCAAAATATCTTGATGGTCATGCAGCAGCTATGGGAGGAATTATAGTTGATTCAGGAAATTTTGATTGGCATAAGGGAGATTTTTCTTGCCTAACAGAGCCAGATGAATCTTATCATGGACTTATCTATACAAAACAATTTGGAAATTCTGCTTATCTTGCAAGGCTTAGAACAGTAGGTCTTAGAGATATCGGTTCAATAATTTCACCTTTTAATGCTTACTTAACATTTTTAGGTTTGGATACTCTATCATTAAGATTAAATAAAACAAGCGAAAATGCCATAAAAGTTGCAGAATTTTTAGAAAATTCTGACAAGGTAGAATTTGTAAATTATGCTTATTTAAAATCAAGTAAAGATTATGATTTGGCAAAAAAATATTTGAAAGCTGGTGGAGGAGTAATATCTTTTGGAATAAAGGGTGGACGTGAAAAAGCGAAAAAATTTATTGAAAAATTAGAGCTATTAAGTCTTTGCGTTCATGTATCAGATGTAAGATCTTATGCTCTTCATCCAGCAAGCTCAACTCATAGGCAATTATCAGATGAACAATTAGAAAAAGTAGGAATAGGTGCAAATTTAATAAGATTATCAATAGGAATTGAAGATATAGAAGATATTTTAGCAGATATAAAACAAGCTCTTGAAGCATAAATTTGAAAAATAAAATTTTTATTCTCATTTTTATTTTGAAACATTATAAAATTTTGAATTATATTTTGCCTATAATTTCAATAAAAAGCTTTAGAATTTATCACCGCAAAGTGTTAATTGGAAAAAGAGTTGACAAATTTTTTATATGCTATATAATTTGTAATGAAGTAAATAAATGCATCGAAAAGAAGAGTAGTTTTATGAAAACTTAAAGCGAATCCTGTAGAGTGTGAGAGGATAGGTGGAAGTAAAATGAAAAGAACCTTGGAGCATGTGGGAAATAAAAATCCCATACGGGAACTCCCGTTACAGAGTTAGAGTATGTTTGTACTTGATGAGTTTTATTTTGTGAAAAATAGAAAAATTTGGGTGGTATCGCGATCTTCGTCCCTTTTGGACGGAGATTTTTTTTATTTTATTTTCGATGGAAATTTAATTTATTTGCTTTCAGTAGGTTGAAAAAAATAAAAAAATATAGAAAAGAGGAAAAAAATGAAAAATTTAAAGAAAGTATTATTGGCAGTTGTAACTACAAGTTTATTGGTAGCTTGTTCTGGAAAAAATCAAAAAGACAATTTAAGTTCTAAGGAAAATGATCCGTCAAACAATTCAAACAAAAGTGTAGCTAGTGAAATTGTAAAAGATGGAGTAATAGATCTTGGAACAAGTGCTGATTTCCCACCTTATGAATTTTATGATGATAACAATAAAATCGTAGGAATTGATGCTGAGATAGCTCAGGAAATTGGAAAAAAACTTGGCGTTGAAGTAAAAATTAAAGATATGGATTTTTCATCAATTATTGCATCAATTGAATCAGGCAAACTTGATGGAGGAATTGCAGGAATAACAGCAACAGAAGAACGTAAGAAAAATGTTAATTTCTCAAAATCTTATGGAAAATCTGTACAAAAAGTTATTGTAAAAAAAGACTCTGCATTTAAAAATCCAGAAGATTTAAAAGGCAAAAAAATCGCAAGCCAACTTGGTACAACTGGAGAAGCAGCTGCAAAAGATACTTATGGAGAAGAAAATATCCAATCATTTAGCAAAAATATGGATGCAATTGTAGCCTTAAATAATGGAAAAGTTGATGGAGTAGTTTTGGATGACCAAACAGCTCAAAAATTTGCAGAAGCAAACAAAGACTTAACAGTTCTTGAAAAAGATTTAGCAAAAGATGAATATGCAATTGCTCTTGATAAGAAAAATGATAAATTACTAGAGGCAGTCAACAAGGCAATAGATGAACTTGAAAAAGACGGAACTCTTGATAAAATTTTCAAAAAATATATGGACAATCAAAAAAATGAATAAATTTTTAGAAGAAATCGAAAAAAATTTAATACAAGATAATAACTACAAATATTTAATAGACGGACTAAAAACAACCCTATCAGTTACGGCAATTTCTCTTATACTTGCCCTAGTTATAGGAATGTTTATAGCAATAATAAAAGACTATGATAAAAATTTAGAAGATAACGATAAGGGAATAAAATATATACTTATAAAAATCTTAGCTAGAATTTCAAATATTTTTGTAACAATCGTAAGGGGAACACCATCTACTATTCAATTACTTATTGTTTACAATGTAATTTTAGCAAATACAGATTCCTTATTTTTGGTAGCAATAGTAACATTTACAATTAATTCATCAGCCTATATGTCAGAAGTTTTTAGGGGAGGAATAAACTCTGTTGACAAGGGAGAAATAGAAGCGGCAAGAAGTTTAGGCTTGTCATACGAAAAAACAGCAAAACTTGTAGTGATTCCACAAGCTATGAAAAATTCATTACCAGCCTTGGGAAATGAAGTTATAACCCTATTTAAAGAAACATCCATTTCAGGTTTCATAGGATTAGTAGATTTGACAAGAGGAGCAGGAATTATAATTTCAAGAACATTTTCAGCAGGAATACCATATTTTGCAGCAGCCTTAATATATTTAATAGTTGTTTTGTTACTTGAAAAAATATTCAAAAAATTAGAAGAGAGGATGGCCCATGATTAAAGTAGAAAACTTAAAAAAATCATTCAAAGAAAAAGAAGTTTTAAAAGGAATAGATTTAGAAATAAATAAGGGCGACATACTAGCAATTATAGGACCATCAGGCTCAGGAAAATCCACGCTACTTAGAACACTAAACAAATTAGAAAAAAAGACCAGTGGAAATATATATTTTGAAAATAAAAATATAGACGAACTAGACATAAACAAACTAAGGGAAAAAGTTGGAATGGTATTCCAACAATTTAATCTTTTTTCAAATATGACTATATTAGAAAATTTATTAGCAGCACCATTAAATACAAAAAAAATGAAAAAAGATGTGGCAGAAGAAAAAGCCTTAGAATTATTAGAAAAAATTGGACTATCAGAAAAGAAAAATTCATATCCAAAAGAGCTTTCAGGAGGGCAAAAACAAAGAATTGCAATAATAAGAGCCTTGATGATGGAGCCGGAATTGATTTTATTTGACGAACCAACAAGTGCCCTTGATCCAGAAATGGTAAAAGACGTACTAGATTTGATGAAAAATCTTGCAAACGATGGAATGACAATGGCAATAGTAACCCATGAAATGGAATTTGCAAAACAAGTTTCAAATAAAATAATTATAATGGACGATGGAGAAATAATAGAAGAATCCCAAAATCCAAAAGAATTTTTCGAAAATCCAAAAGAAGAAAGAAGCAAAGAATTTTTATCAAAAGTTCTATAAAAAATTTGACAAAGCTATCTTAAGTTGGTACTATATTAAGGTAGCTTGCAGGATTGGCGGAATTGGCAGACGCGCAAGACTAAGGATCTTGTGTCCGATTTTAGGACGTGGAAGTTCAAGTCTTCTATCCTGCACCATAGAAAAATTATACAAAGATATAAAAGGATATTCGTAGAAATAAGCGAATATCCTTTTATATTTATTAAATTATTTGGATAAAATGGGATATAAAAGGATAGAAAAAGACGTGTTTGTAGTTTTTTTGTAGTTACTTATGTTTTATATATAAAAGGGGCAGTCGTTGAAACTGTCCCTTTTTTTATGCTTGATTTTCCATGTATTTTACAAAATTGTTTAAATCTTTTTCTTTTGTATCTTTTGTGATGTGTGTATATATGTTTAAGGTTGTTTTTATATCGCTATGTCCTAATCTTTCTTGAACGTATTTTATATTTGCTCCGCTTGCAAATAATAGGCTTGCGTGGGTGTGTCTTAGATCGTGCACTCTTATTTTTTTTATGCTTGTTTCTTTTGTTGCTTGGTTTAATTTATCGGCTATGTTTGATAATCTGGAATATTCTCCTTTTTTATTTGGAAATATAAGATTATATTTTGATTGAATTTTTAGCTTTTGAAGTTCTATGATTGTTTTATCGTCTAGGTCTATGGTTCTTATAGAGCTTTCTGTTTTTGGGGTTGATAGGACTATTTTTTTATATTCACCTATGCTTAGGGTTTTATTTATTCTTAGGGTTTTGTTTTTGAAATCTATATCTTCCCAAGTTAGGGCTAAAGCTTCTCCTCTTCTTAGTCCTGTATAGATCATTAATCTAAATAGGGTGTACCAATATTGGTTGTTTTTATAAAAATCTAAGAGAGTGTATACTTCTTCTATGGTTAAAAAGTTTATTTGCTTTTTGCTTTTTTTAAATTCTGGCAAAATTACGTTGTTAAAGGGATTTTCTTTGGTGTAGTTCATTTTTATTGCAAAGTCTATTATTCTTTTTGCATATCCAAAGTATTCTTTTCCTTTTACGTAGTCTTTTAGGGAAAGGGCGAATTTTTGGCAATCTTGGACTGTGATTTCTTTTATTTTTGTTTGTCCGAATACTGGTAGGATATGAATTTCATAAATGCTTGTGCAAGCTTGGTAGGTTGTTTCTTTTACTTTTGTTTTGTAGATTTCTAGCCATTGCTGGTAGATTTTTTCGTAAGAAATATTGCCTTCTTGTTCTTTTTCGTATTCTTCTAGTATTTTTGTGTATGCAAAAATTGCTTCATTTCTTGTTTTAAATCCTGCTCTTGTAGTTACTTTTTCACCCAATCGCACCTGAAATTTGTAAAAATTTTTATTTTGTTTTTGGTATTTTGTTATTTTCATTTTCTCCTCCTTTCTTGGTACAAATAAAGCCCTTGTTAAAGGGCTTATAATTATTTATTTAGATCATCTTTTACGTTATAATGGACAACTCCATTTAATGTACTAAATACTATATTTTCTTCATTTGCTGGATTGTGTAAAACAAAAGATACATTTTCTCCCAAGGTTTCATTATAAGCTTTTGAAGCGGATAATATTCCTTCAGTCATATTATCCCATCCTTGATTTATTGATTGGTTGTTTCCTCCTGCTAAATATTGTATTATTTCACTGCTTAAATTACCTTTAGGATATAAATGTATAAATAATACACTATCTTTGGTCTCTGTTTCTACATCGCAAAATTCAGAAAAACTTGATTTGGCTTGTTCTATTACTACATTTCTTAATGCTTCTTTATTTTTATCATTGTTATTATTAGTTGGAGCTTTATTTTCTGGGGAATCATAAGTTTTAGCGATAGATTTTAAATCTTGAGGTTGTTTATTGTCAAAATCAAATTTATCAGCTTGCTCTTTAGTGATTTCAATTTTAACTAACGGATAATATTTTTCATCGGTTTTCTTTGTTTTAAATGTAAAAAATATGCTTTCATAATCTAATTTTTGTTCTTTAACTTTTATTAAATAACTAAAAACTTTAATCAAGAATGGGTCTATAGCACCTTTTTCACTTGTTATAGTATCTGCCGAATATGTAACATTTACTCTAGTTACTTTTTCGTTGTTATTGTTATCTGGGATAGTAATAACTTCTGTTTCTACATTATCACCAAAGGCAAATTTGCTTATATCTTTAAAAGGTTTGGATAATCTTTCTTTTGGACTTTCATTGCTTTTTTCTTTTGATACTACTTCTGTAGAATTTTGGATTTTTTCGGTTTTGTTTTCGTTTTTATTATTTCCACAAGAGGTAAGAAATATAGTTCCTATCATTAATATTATTAAAGATTTAATTTTCATATTTTTCTCCTAATTTCTTTTACAATTCCTAATATTTTTATAGGCTCGTCTTCTTTGCTGTATGTTTTTGGGGGATATGATGTGTTTATTGGCATTAATGTTATAGTGCCATTATTGTTTTTTATTACTGTTTTAAGGGTAACATCATATCCATTTACATAAACGGCAGCGTCTGTGTAACTTTCGCAATCTGGGGTCAATTCTAATATAATGGTGTCGCCATCAAGGTATTTGGGATACATAGAATCTCCTTCTACTTTTAAGCCTATATAAGTTTTATTTTTATCAAAATCTTTAAAGGATATATCTTCTGTATCTGTTATATCTTCTATTGCTTCTATGGGGATTCCTGCTGGGATTGAGCCATAGACGTTTATTGTTGCATAGTCTTCTCCTTTCTTTAAATTCCTTGAATTTCCTAATATGTAATCTGTACTGACATCAAAAATTTCAGCGTATTTCATCAATATTTTTTGACTAGGTTTCCTTTTGTCACTCTCATAAAGGCTTATTGAAGCTCTATTAACATTCAATAAATCGGCTAAACTATCTTGTTTTAAGCCTAAGTCTTCTCTTAGCATTTTTAATCTTTTTCCAGTGCTCATTTATACCTCCTTCGTAACTTGTGGTTATATTATAATTATTATATTAACTTTCAGTTAAGTTGTAAATAGCTAAATTGTAACATATAGAAACTAAGTGTTTTAAAATTATAAAATAACGCTTGACAAGTAACTAAAAGTTACATATAATATAATTAACAAAACAAGAAAGGGGGATGTATGGAAGAAAAAGTTGATAAAAAAGAACTTGGTATAAAAGTCGAGTTAAAAGATGATTTTGTATTTATTAAAAACAGATTAGAAAATGGAATAATAATTGATTTCAATGGAGATGTTAAAATCAAAAACAATAATAAAATAACCTTAATATCTTTAAAAGAGTAGTAAATATTAAGGCTATTATATCTAAAATTAAATTTAGTTTAGTTCTTCAATTGTTCCATCAGGATGCATTAGTAGTTTTTTAAGTATTTCCCCTTCTTTCATAGGAAATACTTCAATACTTATGGTAGAATCGTCATTTTCGACAACTCTGATTTTCCTGTCGCCAACTTCTAGTGTAATAGGTATATTTTTCTCGACTTGCATTATCTCACCTCCTTTCTGGTTTGATAATATTATACTTAAAAAAATAATTATATACAAGATATTGTGGAGGTAAAAATGAAAGATACCATAAGTGGTAGACTAAGGTTTTATAGGAGAAAAAAGGACTGAGCAAAAATAAGGTTTCAAAAATTTTAGGTTGCCATATTAATACTTATTATTTGTATGAAAAAGGAGAGTTAGAATTGCCTGTAAGATATGCAAAAAAACTTGGTAAATTTTATGAAATTGATTGGTGGTTGTTGTATGAAGATTAAAGATAAGAAAACTTTTAAAAAGAAAAAGATAAAAAAGAGCCTTAGCCTAACAAGCAAAGGCTCGGAAATAAAATTTTTACTAATTATCTTCGTACTGTTTGTAAAAAGCGTTAAATAAATCATCAAACAGTTTAGTGTAAGATAATTAAAAAAGGAGGAATAATGGATTTATTAATTCTTGTAATGTTAGTAATTCATTTGATTATGAATTCTATTATTTTATTTAGACTTAATAGGGATGACTGAGAATGATTTTTCCTTTGAAAAGAAAGTAAGCCTTTCATTAGCAGTGATTTTTATTGTTGTTTCTGCGTTAATCTCATCAAAATAATAGGTTAGATTTAGATAATCATTTGGCTTGATTATTAAGTTAGACGTTTCTGATGGGTATTCGTAAGATTTGGCATATTCAGGCATTGTGAATGAACTTACTAAATCAGGTGTATTAAGCAAGTTCCCAAACAAAGAATCTTTTGGTTTTGGCTTTGGTTTATTTTGTTCTGATTTTTGCTTGTAATAAGCGTCAATATCAAAGTTATCTGGATAATATTTAATTTTGGTTTTGGTTGAAAAGAATTCTATCTTATTGATTAAAACTGATTTTATTGAATTGTTGAATAAAGAGAAATTGATTCTTATTTTATTTGAGATTGGTTCATATTCTACATCAGTTATCGTTATTTCAAATCTATTTATTTTATTAGACTTTATAACTGAATAGATTGATAGAAAGAGGGCTATTATTGAAATAATTGTAGATATTATTTCTGAATTATTTTTTAAAAATGACATAGTTTTCTCCTTGGTGTTTTATTTATATTATACCATTGGAGATTGAGAAAAAATTTAAGGGGGTGGTTGTTATTGAAAAGGTAAGTATTAAAGTAGCAAATAAGCTTAGGAGATTAAGGGTTCAAAAGAATATGACTCAGCAAGAGTTGGCAATTTTATTTGGAGTAACCCCTGCATCTATATCTTATTATGAAACTGGAAGAAGAGTTCCATCTGATAAGGTAAAAAAACAGTATTCTTTATTTTTTAATAAGCCGATAGACGATATATTTTTTTAACCTAAAATGTAACTATAAGAAACATATATATATAAAATAAGTAACTAATAATTACTAAAGGAGAAAGAATGAAAGATTTAAAAATTTTTGAAAACAATGAATTTGGAGAAGTGAGAACAACTGTTATAGATGATGAGCCGTATTTTAGTTTGAATGATGTTTGTAGGATTTTAGAAATTAAAAATCCAAGAGATGCTAAGTCTAGATTAAACATAGACGGTGTCGGTACTACCGACGGTGTCGATTCTTTAGGAAGAAGAACAGATGTAACGATGATTAATGAATCTAACTTATACAAGCTGATTTTTCAAAGTAGAAAACCAGAAGCAGAAAGATTTGCAGATTGGGTAACAAGCGAAGTTTTACCAGCTATAAGAAAACACGGTGCATATATGACAGACGGAGTTATAGAAAGAACTCTTACAGATCCTGATTATTTGATAATGCTTGCTACTAATCTCAAGGAAGAAAAGGCAAAAAGAGCCTTGGCAGAGGCAATAAATGAGAAAAATAAACCAAAGGTATTATTTGCCGACACTGTATCAGCTTCAAAGAGGTCTTGTCTTATGGGAGAACTTGCCAAGATGATAAGTCAAGAAGCAATAAGGCAAGGAAAACTAGAGAAAAAGATAGGACAAAATAAACTTTTTGCTTGGATGAGAAATAAAGGTTATTTGTGCAAGGCTGGAGAAAGAAAAAACCAACCTAAGCAAGCTTATGTAGAACAAGGTTTATTTGAGATTAAAAAAGGAACTAGACTTGATGGGCAAGGAAACAACGTTGTTACTAGTACAACCAAAGTTACTGGCAAAGGACAGATTTATTTTGTTAATAAGTTTTTAGGATAGGAGGTAGAAATGGAGGAAAAACTTACTGTCTTAAAAGAATATATGACACTTTCTGATATGAAAGAATATTTTCAATTCAAAGATCCAAAGACTTTTGGAGATTGGGAAAAGAGAGGGTTAAAGGTTGTCAAATTGACAGAAAAATCCAAGCTATACAGGGCTTGTGATATTAGGGAATTTTTAAATAATTTGTAGGAGGAAATTATGAGCAAAAGAAGAATTAAAAAAAGAAGTGAAGTTTTTGAGTTATTAGACGGAAGAAAAGTTGATGATGCTTGTGTGAGATTTACTGCCAAACCAGAAAAAGAAAGGATGAGGGATAAGGTTTTGGGAGTTTCTATTGTGGCTATGTTAATGCTTTTGGCGATTGGTGGGCCTAATGAAACTATTAAAAATGCTGGTGTTGTGATGATGTTTATTAGTTCTTTAATGGCATTTTTCGCATAAAAATAAGCCGACGGAAATCGGCTAATTTAAAACTAATTATAAGAATATTATACAAGATTTGGAGAAAAAATGGAAGACATAAAAAAAGTTATAAAAGATTGGAAGACTGAATATATAGAAAACAGAATTATACATTTAGAAAAACAAGGGGCAAACCTTGATAATTGTAAGTTATTAAAAGCATTAGATAAAGAGTTAGAGAGAAGAGATAGGCAACAAATTGCAATGCTTGGGGATTTATATGAGGTGTAAAAGTGGAGATTATAATTAAAAAATTATCCTTTAAAAATTTTAAGGGATTTAAGGGAAAAGAAATTGATTTTGAAAAAGATTTAACGAATATAAGTGGGGACAATGCAACGGGAAAAACAACTATATTTGATGGCTTTTCTTGGCTTTTGTGGGGCAAGGATAGTCAAAATAGAAAAGATTATGAAATAAAGCCTTATCAAGAAGACGGGGAAAATATCCACAATGTAGAAACAAGCGTTGAAGGTGTTTTGAGTATAGATGGAAAAGAAAATGTTTTAAAAAGAGTTTACAAAGAAGTTTGGAAAAAGAAAAGGGGATCTAATGATTCAGAGTTTTCAGGACACACAACAGATTTTTATATAAATGAAGTACCAAGGAAAAAGAAAGAGTATGAGGACTTTATAAGTGAGATAGTAAGCGAAGATGAATTTAATTTATTATCTAATCCAATGTATTTTAATACAATTATTGACAAAAAAGAAAGAAGAAAAATTCTCTTATCCTTGGTAGATGATGTAAGCCCAGATGATATTTTTAAAATCAATGAGGATTTAAAAGAACTAGACTTAGAAAATTACACAATTGACGAATTAAAGGCAATGGCAAAGTCCACTTGTAAAAAAATAAATGAAAAACTAATAGAAATCCCAGCAAGGATTGATGAACTAAATAAGGCAAAGACTAGTGAAGATTTTACAGAGCTTGAAAGTGAAAAAGAAAGAATAAAAAAAGAGCTTGAAAAGATAGACAAAGAGCTTGCAGGGGCAAGATCAGCAAGCGAAATACTTGATGAAAAATACGAGAAAATAAGCGAGCTAAAAAAAGAAGCTAGAGAAATAATAAGCGTATATGAAGAAAGCAAAAAAGAAAGAATGCAAGAATTTACTAATAGAAATATTGAAATAAAAGGAAAGTTAGATGCTTGTAAATACGAGCTTGAAAATGCAAAAGACAGAACAAAGTTTATAAAAGAAAAAATAAAAGATGAAAAAGATAGGATAAAAGAAGCCAAGCTTAAACTTGAAGAAATGAGAAAAGAGTGGGAAGAGATTGTTAAAAATAAATGTGATGATAGTTTTATATGTCCAACTTGTGGGCAAGAATTTCCAGAAGAAAAGCAAGAAGAAATAAAGAAAAAATTCAATCTAAATAAAAGTAAAAAAATAGAAGAGCTTAGAAAAACAGGAGAAAAAATTAATGGAGATATTAATAAATATACAAAAAATATAGAAGAAGACGAGGAAGAAATAAAGCAAATTGAAATAGATGCTAAAAAAATCTATGAAAAGAAAAATAGCCTAGAAGAAGAAAAAGAAAAAAACGAAAAACTAATAGAAAGAGCGAAAGAATTAAAAATTCGCCCAAGCGAAGAAAAAAGAAAAGAGGAAATAGAAAAAGAGATAGAAAAAATCGAGGAAGAAATTAAAAACAGGGGTCAAAATGACAATACCGAATTATTAAACCGTAAAAGAGCCTTAGACGAAAAGTTAGATGATATTAATAGAAAAGTATCACTAAAGGGACTTAACGCCGAATTAGATAGGAAAATCGAAGAATATGAGCAGGAAGAAAAGAAACTGTCTTGTGAGTTTGAAGAAAAACAAAAAATCTTATATTTGTGCGATGAATATATAAGAGCTTATACAGAGCTTGTAAGCGAAAAAGTAAATAATTTATTTACCTTTGTAAAATTTAAGCTTTTTGATAAGCAAATAAACGGAGGAATTCAAGAAACAGCCGAGGCAACTTATAAGGGTGTGCCTTATGGATCACTTAATAATGCAGCGAAAATAAATGCAGGTCTTGATATTATAAATGCTTTAGCAAAGAAATTTGAAAAGCAAATACCAATATTTGTGGACAATGCAGAAAGTGTAAATGAATTAGTTGATGTAGATAGCCAATTGATAAGGCTTGTTGTTAGTAAATATAAAAATTTGAGGATTGAGAAATAAGGAGAATGAAATGATAAACAATTTAGAAGTTAGAAAACAAGAAAAAGAATTGACACCAGCAAATAAAATGAAAGATTTAACCAGCAACGCTGGGATACAAGAAATGTTTAGAGAGAGTTTAGGGAAAAACGCAGGAGCTTTCCTATCATCTATCATTGAGGTTTATTCAGACCCAGCGGGAACTCTATGTGAATGTAACCCAAAAGAAGTTGTAATGGAGGCTTTAAAAGCTGCAACCTTAAAGTTACCTATAAACAAAAACTTAGGTTTTGCATGGATTATCCCTTATAAAAAAAATACCAAAATAGAAGATGAAAACGGAAAAACTCAATGGATGAAAGTCGCTCATCCTCAGTTTCAAATTGGATATAAAGGATTGATCCAACTTGCTATGAGAACAGGTCAATATCAAACCATAAACGCTAATATAGTCTATGAAGGAATGGAAGTAACCCAAGACTATTTGACAGGTAGTGTAAAAATCGAAGGTGAAAAGAAAAGTGATAAAGTAATAGGTTATTTTAGCTATTTTAAGCTAATAAACGGTTTTGAAAAAGTCCTATACTGGACAAAAGAACAAGTTATAGAACACGCAAAGAAGCACTCACAAGGTTATGGTGCTATGGAAAAAGCAAAACAAGGCAAATATTACAAGCCTGATAAATTTGTATGGGATAGTAACTTTGATGAAATGGCTCTTAAAACAATGACTAGAAGACTTTTAACCAAGTATGGAGTATTGAGTGTTGAAATGCAAAACGCAGAAATGATTGAAGCAGATACAAGCCTAGCTATTGATATGGAACAAGAGGCTAACAAACAAGAGCTGAATGTTGAATATGAGCTAGTAGAAGAAAATCAAAGCAAGGAAGTACCAGAAAATGTAGATGAAGATACGGGAGAAATCCTTGAAGAACCAATCGAGGGGCAATCAGACTTTTTTGGGGAAGAATTTGAAGCATTAGAAAAGGCACCATTCTAATGGAAATTGAAGTATTAGGAACTGGATCAAGTGGCAATTGCTACAAGGTTAAAATTGGCAAGGCTACACTTCTTTTGGAGTGTGGTCTGCCATACAAGGTTATTCAAAAAAAGCTTAATTTTAAGGTATCAGAAATTGACGCTTGCTTAGTAACTCATGAGCATATGGATCATGCAAAGGCTGTAAAAGATTTAATGAAAGCAGGGGTCGATTGTTATATGACCAAGGGGACTGCAGAAGCTTTAAAGGTAAATGGGCATAGACTTCATAATTTTTATAAAAGTCCAGATAGGGGTTGGCAATATAATTTCAAACTTTTAAAAGATTTGATAATTTTACCATTTGAAGCAGTCCACGATGTAGCCGAGCCAGTAAGTTATTTTATTAAAACTAGAGATGATGATGAAAATTTAGTTTTTGTTACTGATACAGCTTATATGAAATATAAAATACCAGCTTGTGACGTCTTAATGATTGAGTGTAACTATGTAAAATCTAGGCTTGATGAAAATGTAAGATTAGGAAATATAAATACAAATTTAAGAAATAGGATTGTAAAAAATCACTTGTCTTTAGAAAGTCTTGTGGAGGCTTTAAGGGCTGCAAGTTTAGACAGGTGTAAAAAGATATATTTGTTGCATTTATCAGACGGAAACTCAGACGAAAAGCTGATAAAAAGAACTATACAAGAAACGACAGGAATTGAGGTGGTGGTGTGTTAAATGGCAGGAATAAGCTGGATTAAATTATCGGTAAATATTTTTGATGATGAAAAAATAAAACTTATAAAGTCAATGCCAGAGGGTGATGCAATAATTTTAATATGGATCCAACTCCTTTGTTTAGCTGGAAAAACCAATGACAATGGGGCAGTCTATATCGGTCAACACATGAACTACACTGATGAGATGATTTCAACTATTTGTAACCAGCCTTTGAATACTGTTAGGATTGCTCTTAAAGCATTTGAGAAATTTGAAATGATTAATCTTGGAGAAGATGGACTTATAAGCATATCAAATTGGGAGAAACATCAAAATATTGAGGGAATGGACAGAGTAAGAGAGCAAACAAGAAAAAGAGTGGCTAAATTTAGAGCAAAACAAAAAGAATTAGAACCTAGTAACGTTAATGTAACGTTACGTAACGCACCAGATAAGAATAGAATAGATAAGAATAAGAATAGATTAGATATAGATAAGAATACTAATAATAGTCATGTTGATGATGAGGATTTCAAAACACAAATATTAAGTACTTGGAACTCTCTTGATAAAAATATTCCCAGAATACAAACATTAAATGCAAATACACAAAGATATAACATGTTAAAGGCAAGAATTAATGAACATGGATTAGATACTGTAATCAAAGCTATTAAAAGTATTGATCAAAGTAAATTTCTAAAGGGATATGTAAGTGATTTTAGGATAACTATTGATTGGTTTATAAAGCCTAATAATTTTATAAAGGTTTTAGAGGGCAATTACAACGACAAGAAACAAAGCCCTAGATATCAATCTAGTGAAAAAAGTTATGCAGAAGAGGCAAGGGCAAAGAGATTTGAAAAAATGATAAGTGGGAGCTAGAAAATGGAATATTTAGTTAAATTTAAAGATGGAAGAAAAGCAACTATATTTTACGAAGGAAGTCTAAATGAAATGTATTTTGATGATATGGGATATTTAAGAGGAGATGATTTTATTATTAATCTAAACGATGTTATTTATATTATCCCTTTTACAGGAGAGGAAGAGTAATTATTATTAAAAATATTAATTATATAGATTTAGAGGAAGAATTTAGGAGATTAAAAATGAATAAAGTTATATTAATTGGTCGATTAACAAAAGACCCAGATTTAAGATACATACAATCGGGAATGGCAGTTTGCCAATTTACTTTGGCGGTAAATAAGAATTTATCTAAGGACAAAAAAGAGGAGATGGAAGCACAAAATAAACCGACTGCTGATTTTCCTAGAATTATTGTTTGGGGAAAGATGGGCGAAAATGCTAGTAGGTATTTAAAAAAGGGCAGTCAGTGTGCAATTGATGGAACAATTCAGACTGGATCTTATGAAGATAATAACGGTAATAGGATTTACACCACAGACATTGTTGCTCAACACGTCGAATTTCTTAATAGAACAACGCAAGATGGGACAGAATATAATTCTAATACAAATACTAGACAAGGCTATCAAAATCGCTCACAGGGCAATTATGGGGCAAATAACGATAATTTCTTTGATGATGATTTTGAAGAAGTGCAAGATGATAATAGAATCCCATTTTAGGAGACAGTAATGAGATATAAAACTGAAAAAGAAATGATAGATAGGCTTGTCGGCAAGAAAATTATAGATTGGTCAGAAGATAGGCTAAAACTAGATGACGGGAGTGTTATAACAATTGAAATGACCGAGTTTGATTGTTGTGCTACAGCTTATGGAAATTTTAAAGATGTGAAACTTAATGCTGTTATTACTGATATTAGATTTAAAACTCCTATATTGAACAGCTTTGATGATTATGACGAAACTTATTCAACACAAGAGGTTGTATTTGTACACAATCAGAATAAAATAGCTCAGGCAGATTTATATGCTGATAATGGAAATGGAGATTACTATTATTCTGTTGTTGCATTTAAAATAAAAGATGTTTACTATGCACCATTAGAAAGTAATGATGGGGCAAAAGAATAATTTATGTTAAAAGCAATTAAATATAACCTTGTAGCTTGCTTGATTTTACTAATTATAGCAGGCTATGGGGTTTATAAAGATAAGAAATATAGAGATTTAACAATGGGAATTCTTATTGGATTTTTTAGTGCTACGTTGTTGATTTATGCGAATGTGTGTGAGTGAGAGGTGGAAGAATGAAAATTAGTGAATTAAAAACAATCGCTAAAGAAAATGATTATGAATTAAAAGAAGAAAAAGAAATCGAACAAATTACCTTAGAAAGGAAAGTAACTTTCGACGGTTTTATTTCAAATGTTATTACAATAAGTTTAATAAAGAAAAATCTAATTTTTATTAAAAGTAAACATTGTGATAATAAAGATTTTAACATGATTAAAGCAGTGGTTGAATTTGCAGAAACACCTATCGAGGATAGGGAGGAGGAAAAAAAGTTTTGGATTCAGCATAAGTTTATGGTTAGTAAGAATTTACTTCCTGTAAATTTGGTCTGGAATAAGTTAAAAGATGTGTATAGGTCTATTAATTTAAAGGTGGATAGCCACATTTACCAAGCGCAGTTTACCTTTAAAGAGTATGAGGAAATCAAGAAAAAGCTTAATACGGATTTGAAAGACTTTGAGTTGGTGGAGGTTAAGGAATGATGAACAAAGAAGAAAAACAATATTTATTAAATAGATTAGATGAAATAGGGAGAGATTTTCACAATCTAGTAGATGTACCTTTAAAAGACATGTTTCGTGAAATGAGAATGGTGTTTAATGAGATTGCTGAACTTTATAATGAAATTGATGAGTTAGAGGTAGAAGAATGAGTAATTTGTCTAAACGAGAGTCGATTATGAAAAAATGCTTTAGTGAGTTTGAAGAAGAAATTGACTTTGATACCTGCACTTTTAGTGGCGAACTAACACCTAAAGGATGCGAATTAAGTTATATGGAACTTAAAAAAATAATTGTGAATAGTAGGAATCATGAGAACTTTAGTATGAGAGTGGAAGTTTTTTATGAAGAAGATGACACTCTAGGACTTACTATTATGCATGGATATGTAAACGGAAGGTATAATTCTTTAGCTATTTTACAAAAAGATTTCAAAATTTGAAAGAGGATAAGGAATGATTGTAAGACTTTATTATGATGACTGTAGACACTATTCCGATGATGATTATCCTTGTAAGATTATAAAAACTGATAATATAAATGATTTTTGGGATGATTGGTATTGTGACGATGATGTAATTAATTGCAGTAGCGAGGATAGTTCTCATTTGGAATATTTAAAAAAAGATAGAGTTATTGAAATTTGGATTGAGGTGGAAGAATGTTAATTGTAGAGATGACAGAAGATACGAAAGATGAACTATTGAAAGAGATTGACAGAATCTTGTCTGATATTAAAAATTTTAGAAATAAAAGAGTTGGGGAGTTGTTTAACTGCATAGATAAACTAGAAAATGACCTTGAAATTTTTGCAAATGACTTAGAATTGGAGTTAATGGAGGTGGAAGAATGAGTGGAGGTTCTTTAAATTATATTTGCTACACCATTGAAGATGTGTTAGTTGGAGAAATGTATGATGAGTTTATGAATGAGTTTGTAAAAGATTTCGCTGAACTAACTCATGATTTGGAATGGTGGTTGTCGGCTGATTATGGAGAAGAAACTTATAGAAAATCTTTGAAAGAATTTAAGAATAAATGGTTTAAAAACTATGATCAAAGAGAAAAGGAAGCTATTAAAAAGATAAAAGAAAAAGCTATAAAGGAAATTGAAGAATTATAGGAGAAAGATTTATATGAAAACTGAAGAATTTATAAAAAGAGCCAAACAACTGGCAGATAATGTGATAACTATATGGGGTTCATTTGGTAATCTCAGTGGTGTGCAAATATACAAAGACGATAATGCAATGATTACAGTGTGGACTGAGAGCACTTATGCTATAAATACTGTAAGTGGTAATTGTTATGTACCGATAGAGAAATCCTATGAACTTGAAGAACTTTACAGATTATGTTTTGAATATGCAGCTACCCCAATTAATGAGAGGTAAGAAGAGGTGGAAAAATGAGTGATAAAAAATACCCTGTAATTATGACTAGAAAAGAAATAGAAGTTATTACTGGCATAATGGATGCTTATATCGATTCTTGTGTAAAAAATCATTATAGGATAATTGATTCAGATATAGTATTAAGATTAAATTTACATTTAAAATATAGAATTACGGAAATTAAGGAAGATGAAGCAATTGAGAAATTAAGAGATATGGAGATATTAAAATGAATGATACAGAAAGAAAACTCTATAATATTTTAAGTTTAATTGTAGATGACGCTGATAAAAGAAAAGAGAAAGTGATTGCTATTGATAGTAAAACTTTTAAAGAAATAAAAGGAAAAGAAGTAAAAATTAAGATAAGCGTAGAATCTTTGGAATCAATGAAAAAAGATATTGAGAGGTTAAAGAATGAATTTTAGACCAGACCCAAAAGAATGGGAAAACAAAAAAATGACTGAACCATCAGTAGGTGGAGATTTTAGTTTAAAGACACTAGGTAATCTTGATTTGATTAATATGTATAAAGATTATGATACGTTTTTTGCTCATTGGATAGCTACTAATAGGCTTGGAAAATTAGAGGATGCTTTGACACTCAGAAAAGAAGAAGATTGGCACGAGGATTATTGGACTTGTATTTGGTTTAGAAGAAATAAAGAATATTATAAAGAATTTTTTGAACCTGTATATATAGGGACTCCTCTTGATACTGAATTTCCAGAAAATGAAGCAGAATTTTTTATACCAATACCTATGTTATTTGATGAGGATTTGAAAGAGGAGAAAGAATGATTAAAGAACAAGAATTATTAAGGTTTAGATTACTATTTTTAGTTACTACTTTGTTTTTTTATGGAAGGGTACTGATAAATTATTTACAATTTCAATAATTTTATTAGCTATCTATATTGAGGTAACTAATATAAATTGGAGGTTAAAAGATGATTAATCAAAGAAACGTGGAAAGGTTATATCAATTAATTATAGAAAATGACGAATGTTTATGTGGTAGTCAATGGGAAGATTTAGTCGTGTGTGAATATGACACGCCACAAAGTATAGTTGGTGAGTTTATAAAGATATTTTTAAATAATGATTTTAGAGAATTTGATGATATAGACGATTATGTTTCAATTGCTAATAGGGAAGAAAGAAAAGAGGCTTTGATTAAGTTTTTTGAAACTGTTGTCAATGATTTGAAAGAGGTGGAACAATGATTTATAAAGTATTAAAACCAAAATTATTTATACCAGAAACAAAACTATTAGGAAAATATAAGTTATGGGGAAATAGAGCACTAAATCCAACTCAAAAAAGATATGTAGGATTACGTACATTACAAATTTTGAAGACTTCGAAGGAAGCAAGATGCTTAAAGAAATTATTAAAAAATTAGAGGATTTGATTAATGAACAATAAAAGTTTTGGAGAATTAAAAGAATTGGTTTTGGAATGGGCAAATGATAAGGATTTGCTTCACGAAGAAAATGCTGATAAGCAATTTATGAAATTTATTGAGGAAGTTTTTGAGTTTAAGAAGGAGATGGATAATGAGCTAAGTTACAATGATCCGTACGTTGATGAAGCTGTTGACAGACTGAAAGATGAAATGGGAGATATTTTTGTAACACTTATTATCCTATGCGAGGACTTGGAAATTGACCCTGTTGTATGTTTGGAGATGGCTTACAAGAAGATTAGTAAAAGGCGTGGAAAGACTATCAACGGGACTTTTGTAAAAAGTGAGGATTTGTAAATGGGAAAGATTATATATTTAATTTCAGTTTTAAGTGGGATTAGGGTAGTTAATTTTATTTTACTTGTTTTAATTCCAATGGTAGTAGGTTTTGTAATAGTTTATGCTTATGATAGCGTATATTTTTTTAAAGAAGATGAGCAAAAAAGATTTGAGAAAAAACTGAAAATTACAACTTTAAAGTTTTCTATATTGTGGATTATTATAGTAATTTCAACAATTTTAATACCTAATAAAAAAGAAATGTATCTTATAGCTTTAACTAAAAATTATGAAATACAAGATATTAGTAAAATGAGTAAAAAAGAAATTCGATCTACAGTTGATTATGTTTTTGAAAAAATGGAAGAATTGAAAGATAAAGAGTGAGGATTTGAATGAATAGGCAGGAAAAAAGACGTTACAATAAAAAATTAAAGTTAAGTGATAGGGAACTTGATAATCTTAGTGAACATTTTAGAAAAGAGAATGAAGAGGCTAATCGAAAACTTGTTGTAGATTTTTTGGCGGTTACTGTTGAAGCGTTGAGGTTAGAGTTTGGTTTTGGGAAGTCTCGTATTGATAGGTATGGAGCTAGGGTTAATTCGCTTCTTGATTGTATTAATCTTGATTTTGTAACTTTCCCTGATTTACTTAATGAGATAGGTTTGAGTAAGCTTAAAGTTGAGAAGTTTACTAAATCAGGGAGATTGAAAAGTGCCAAGGTATAGCAAATATGGAGCAGTAAAAACTGAAATTGATGGTATTAAGTTTGATAGCAAGAAAGAAGCTAGGAGATACAAGGAATTGAAACTACTTGAAAGAGGAAAGGCTATTTCTTGTTTGGAGTTACAACCTAGTTTTGATCTTATTCCTAAACTAATTCATAATGGAAAAACTATCAGAAAAGTTGTGTATAAGGCTGATTTTAAATATTTTGATAATAATAAAAAGGTTTGGATTGTTGAAGATGTTAAGGGATTTAAAACCGACGTGTACAAGCTTAAAAAGAAGATGTTTTTATTTAAGTATGGGGATGAGTTTAAATTTTTGGAAACATAAGGAGAAATGATGGTTTATAGGAAAAGAAAAAGCGTGTTAGAGGTCAAGAACGAGATTGAAAGGGAAGGTGTTAAGAAAAGATTAAAAAAATATAAATACGATTTAGATTACATCGATATGAAAATGGATAAGAGAGATAATCTAAGGGCAAGTATTGATGGTATTAAGGCTTGTATGTCTGATAGTGAAGCAGTCCAAGGTGGTGGGTCTACGCAGGAAGAAAAAATAATAAAAGTTATTGATAAAATAAATGAAATTGATAAGGAAATTAAAGAAATTAGGCTTGAAAATGCTGATATTAGGTATGCTCTTAAAAACTTAAAAGATGATGATTATAGATCTATTGTTTATCATATCTGGATTAATAACGATATGACTATGGAGCAAATGGGGAAAAAATTACATCTAAGTAAAACTGCTGTTTGGAAGAAGTCTGACCATGCTTTAAAGGCTATTAGTAAAATACTTAAAGAATATTAATTATATTTAATGGTGAACGAAAAGTGAATGAAAATCTTATCTTTAGATGATATAATATTAAGTGTTAAAATATAAGTCGTTATCAAAACGGCTATGGAGTTGTAAAATTAACATTTTAGGCAGGTGGAAACCTGTCTTTTTTTATATAAATTTATGAACTAAGCTGCCAAAGTTTCTCCGAAAATTATTATATTATTATTGTTTTAAAAAGTGCGTGTAAATTATCTTTCATTTGTTTTTTTGGCAGCCTAGTTGATGGATTTAAGAAAAGAGGTGATGTACTTTGAAGAAATTGACAATTAAACAAAAGAAGTTTGCTGATGAGTACATCAAGACTGGGAATGCTACTCAATCGGCTATTAATGCGGGATATAGTAAAAAAACAGCTAGATTTACTGGAGCTGAAAACCTAACAAAACCTAACATAAAAGCCTACATAGATGAACGAATGAAAAAGCTTGAGGAAGAAGCTATTGCTGATCAGTCTGAAATCCTAAAGTATCTTACTAGAATTATAAGAGATGAGGAAAGGGAAGAGGTTCTTGTTAATGTTGGTAATTTTGAGCAGGAAAGGCAGGAAATAAAAATATCGGCAAAAGATAAGATAAGGGCTGCTGAACTTTTAGGAAAAAGATATGGTTCTTGGACTGATAAGGTCGATATGACTTTGGAAGTACCAACTATAATTTCTGGAGATGATAAGCTTGAAGACTAATCAAATTTATTTGCCAGATATTGTTGGTAAAGGCTATGCAACTTTCTGGAACTATAAGGGCAGGTATAGGGTTGTTAAGGGGTCAAGAGCTTCTAAGAAATCAACTACTACTGCTATGAATATGATTTATAGGATTATGAAATATCCCGAATCAAATGCTCTTGTTGTCAGAAAGACTTATAGAACTTTGAAAGATTCTTGTTTTAATCAGCTTAAGTGGGCAATTCATAGGCTTAAGGTTGATAGGTACTGGAAGTCTACTACAAGTCCTCTGGAGCTTACTTATTTGCCTACTGGGCAGAAGATACTTTTTAGGGGAATGGACGACCCTTTGAAAATTACTTCTGTTACTGTTGATAAGGGTTATTTGTGCTTTCTATGGATTGAGGAAGCTTACGAGATAATGGACGAAGCAGCTTTTGATACTCTTGATGAATCTATAAGGGGTGAAGTTCCTGATTATTTGTTTAAGCAGATAACTTTATCTTTTAACCCTTGGAATGAACGCCACTGGATTAAGGGGCGTTTTTTTGATGTGGAAAATGATGATGATATTTTAGCTATAACTACAAATTACAAATGCAATGAATGGCTCGAAGAATCGGATAGAAAAGTTTTTGAGAGAATGAAAAAGAACAATCCTAGGAGATACCAAGTGGCAGGTCTTGGTAATTGGGGGATTGTTGATGGTTTAGTCTTTGAAAACTGGATAGAAGAGAGTTTTGATTTAGAAGATGTTAGGCAATTTCAATCGGTATTTGGTCTTGACTATGGTTATGTACATGATCCTACAGCTTTTGTTGTTGCCTTTGTAGATTTTAAAGAACATAAGATTTATATTTGGGATGAATTTTACCAAAAGGCTATGACTAATGAAATGATAGCAAAGAAAATTAAAAGTTTAGGATATGAAAAAGAAAAAATTATTGCTGATTCTGCTGAGCAAAAAAGTAATGACAGATTAAGAACTTTGGGACTGACAAGAGTTCAAGGGGCAAAAAAAGGCAAAGATTCTATTATGAATGGAGTTACTTATTTACAAGAATTTGAAATTATTATCCACCCAAAATGTGTGAATTTTCTTACGGAAATATCTAACTATCAATGGGATAAGGATAAGTTTGGCAAGAATATTAATAAGCCGATTGATGATTTTAACCACCTTTTAGATGCTCTTAGGTATGCAACTGAGGAATATCAATTTGGTAAGGGTGGAACTATTAAACTATTTAAAGGAGGTTTTATTTGATAAGTACAAAAACAATCGTTGGTGATTTTAAAGAATTTATAATTGATAAAGATGACCCTTTGGACTTGGAAAGTTTGGAGGGTTTTATTAATGCACATAAAAACTTGGTAATTGAAAGATATGAGCCTCTTTTGAATATGTACCAAGGCAAGCATAGTATTTTATTTGGTAACCCGAAACCACTTAACAAGCCTGATAATAAGGTGGTTATGAATTTTGCGAAATATATCGTTGATACGCTTAACGGATATTTTTTAGGTATTCCTATTAAAATTAATCACGATAGCGAAGATTATATCAACAAATTAACCGATGTTTCAGATTACAACAATATTGATGATGAGCAATACGAACTTGCAAAGGATATGTCTATTTTTGGTGTAGGTTATGAAATGTTATACCTAGACGAAGAAGCGGTTGAAAATATATTGCACGTTAGTCCTCTTGAAACTTTTGTTATTAGGGATAATTCTATAAGAAAAAAAATCAGATATGGTGTCCATTATTATTTAGATCAAGATAAAAAATTAAAAGGCACTTTTTCAGACGATGAAAAAATTTATTATTTTGAAGAGGGCAAGGACGGACTTTATATTTCTGAGGAATATCCGCATTATTTTGGATTTTGTCCGATCATTGAATATAGGGAAAATGAGGAGTGCCAGTCGGCTTTTGAATCGGTTTATACACTTATTAATCAAATAGACAAGGTAATAAGTGAAAAGGCAAATGATGTTGATTATTTTGCTGACGCTTATTTAAAAGTTATTGGTGTAGAACTTAACGAAGAACAGGTCAGATTTTTAAAGGAAAATAGGATTTGGAACTTGTATAAAACTTCTAATGAAGCTGACGGGACTGTACCTGATGTCAATTTTTTACAAAAGCCAGACGCTGATCAGACCCAAGAAAATTTACTTGATAGGCTTGAAGAAAAGATTTATCAACTTTCTATGGTGCCGAACTTGTCAGATGAAAACTTTGGAACTTCTTCTGGTATTGCTTTATCTTATAAATTGCAAGGTTTGGATAATCTTTGTAAATCTAAGGAGCGTAAGTTTACAGCTGGTTTAAATACTAGGTATAAACTTCTTTGTAATTTGCCTAATTGGCACGATAAGGAAGCATATAAGGGAATAACTTATCAATTTACTAGAAACGCCCCTAAGAACGTATTAGAAGAAGCACAGGTTGTTAATTCTTTAAATGGATTAGTGAGCAAAGAAACAGCCTTATCTTATTTGTCCATTGTCGATAATGCAAAGGAAGAAATTGATAAGATGAAAGAAGAAGATGAATTTGATACAGATATAGAACACGACCACGGAGATGATTGGAGTATGGAAGATGTCAACGAGCAGGGAATATTGGAAAAGACGAGAATACCAAAATCTTCTAAAGTCCAAGAATAGGGATGAAAAGTTTGTTAAAGAGCGAATAGCCTATATTTATAACGAGCTTTTAAGAAATATAAATAAAGAAATACAAGGGCAAATTACAAGATTTTCAGACAGCCAAGGGATATCCATCAATGAAGCTAGAAAGAGAATTGAAAAGGCTGATGTTGAAGATTATAAGTATCTTGCAAAAACTTATGTAAAAGATAAAGATTTTAGCCAGAAAGCTAACCGAGAAATGAAGCTTTATAATATTACAATGAGATTGAATAGACTTGAAATGCTTAATCAAATGGTAAGGCTTCACATTATCGGGACTGGTTCAAAAATTGAAAATGAATTACAAGACCATTTAATAAAAGGATCTATTGATGAGTACAAACGCCAAGCAAGTATTTTGGGACTGAATATAAACCAAACAGGAATTGAAAGAAGGGCAAGATTTATTGTTAGTCAAGATTATCATAACGCCCATTTTTCTGACAGAGTTTGGCGAGATACGAGAGAATTATCCAGAAGAATTGAAAGAAATATTGAATCTGTTGTAATTCAAGGCAAAAATCCGAGAGAGTTTGCAAAAAAACTTAGGGATTTGGTAAGTAAGGATATTAAAAATATAACAAATGCTACTGAAAGATTAGCCTATACAGAAAGTGGCAGGGTATGGATACAAACTCAAATTGAAGCATATAAAGACGGTGGTTATGAGTATTTAGAAATAATGACCGAGCCTACAGCTTGTAGGCATTGTAGTCCTCATAATGGGGATATTGTAAAGATATCAGAAGCAGTTGAGGGAGATAATATCCCTTTATGGCATCCAAGGTGTAGGTGTACTACTGTTGCTTATTTTGATGATAAAAACTCTGATAAAAGTTATAATTTAGAGGATATGGGGTATAATTATAATGAGAATGATGAAGTTTTTTATACTGAAGATTTTACAATTCACTATAATAAAATTTATAAGTATCTTCTAAAAAAAGGAACAAATCACTATCAAGAATTTAAAAGCGTTGGATTTAAAGAAGAAAATTCTTATAAATTATTAGATCAGTTGTACGAAGGTTATAAAAACGGAAAAAAAGTTCATGATAGAAAAAATGACTACACTTTCAAAAACTTTAGAATTGATATGCAACTAGGAATTAATAAAAAAAGAAACTTTAGAACAGCGTGGAGCATTGATAGAAAGGGGGATAAGCCTAGATTTGTAACGGCTTACAGATATGAAAAAAAGAATAAATGAATTTGATACTGTAAAAATTGTTAATAAAAATGTAATTGGCACAGCTGTAGATATAACTAATATTAATGGTAGAGATATTTATCTTATAGAGGATAAAGAAAAAACTTTTTATGAGTCAGGTGATTGGGAATATAAAATACATCAATGTTTAGAAGATGATCTTGAATTGGTAAAGAGAGCTGATTAATATGTCAAAAGATGATTATTTTGTAATTGTATACCAAGTTTTAAAATATTTATATGAGTGTTTGAAAGACGGTAAAACTCCCGATAAAGAGCAGTTTGAAAATATGAGCTTAAGACTAAATAAAGACTATTGGTATTACATCATCGAAAACTTATCTAAACAAGGATTTGTCGAAGGGGTTTATATCAAAAAAACTAAAGATGGTAAAATTATATATTATAATGAAATACAAGTAACACCTAAAGGTATAGAGTACTTATTTGATAATAATTTAATGGCAAAAGCTAAGGAATCACTAAAAGGATTGGTTGATGTTGTAGCTTTGTTTGTATAAATGAACACATTCAGTTAGAATGTGTTTTTTTAATTAAAAATAAGGAGAAATAATGATATTAATAGATGTATTGCAGATAATCTTATTAACTCTTAAGATAACAAAAGTTATAAATTGGTCTTGGTATTTAGTTTTAGCACCTTTGATCATAACTTTTTTACGAGGTATGGTAGAGGGATTGCATGAAGGATTTAAAAATTTAGAAAAAAACTATTAAAGATTATGAAATTAACAATAAAATATTATCCAAAACTACCAAAAAGAAAGTGGATACTGATACGAGAGGGCGGTGCTTATGAGCAACACGCCCATTTTTTATGCAAGAAAGACGCTTTAAATGTTAGAAGGTTAATAGATGGAAATAAGTATCCATACAATAAAAAATACAAAATAGCAATGCAAAGGATACTGACAGAAGAAGAATTTAAAAAGCTTGATAAAAAGCAAAGATACTACAATGTGAACAAAGGAATAAGGAAATAAGGCGGTGAGGAACCGTCTTTTTTTATGGCAAGATACCCAAGTTGGTGAAGGGGGCTGGTTGCTAACTAGCTAGGCTTTAAAAGGTGCGAGGGTTCGAGTCCCTCTCTTGCCGCCATGTCCAAGCTTTAATGACTTAAAACTTTAAGGATAGTTAAGCATTACAACTTTAAATTATGGAGGTAAATATGGCAGACGAAAATAAAAACCAAGTTGAAGAAACTACAGAAGAAATCGAAGAAACAAAAGAAAAAAAGGCTGAGAATAAAGAGCCTGAAAAGAAATATTCTGATGAACAAGTAGACGAAATCATTAAGGAAAAGAAAGCCAAGTGGCAAAAGCAACAAGATGAAAAAATCAAGGAGCTTGAAGAAGCCAGAAAGCTTGAAAAAATGAATGAAGATGAAAAGTTGAAGTACGAACTCGACAAGTACAAAAGAGAGCTTGAAGAGTACAAGCAAAGGGAAAATCAATCAGCAATGGCCAAGGTTGCTAAAAATATGTTGATTGAGGAAGGCTTCAATATTTCCGATGATTTAGTCAATAACTTAATAACTGATGAGGCAGAAACTACAAAAGAAAATGTGAAAGAGTTTGCAGGTATGCTCAAAGACTTGGTGGAAAAAGAAGTGAACGAAAGACTAAAGGGCAAAAGTCCAGAGGTTAAAAAAACAGGTGTTAAGTCAAACCAAAGTCAAAGAAGTGAAATTTTAGGCATAAAAGATGCTGTTAAAAGACGCGAGGCTATGCTTAATCACCCAGAATTATTTAATTAGGAGGAAATTATGGCAGTATTAGAAAATACTATGAATGCAAGCAACTATTTACAAGTTGCAGACCAAGATTTTGTCAATGTTTTTGGAAATCAAATTGAATCTTTACAAGAAATGTTAGGAATTCAAAGAGCAACAAGAATGAATATAGGGGATACTATTACAACCTATAAATCATCTGTAACTTTAGCTGATGGAAAAGTAGCAGCTGGAGATGTTATTCCATTATCAACAACTAAAAGAGAACCAGACCAATCTTATACTTTGGAATATAACAAGTATAGAAAATTAGTGCCAGCAGAGGAAATCCAAAAAAGAGGTTTTGCAGTTGCTGTTGCTGATACTGATGATCTCATGACAAGACAAATGCAAGAAAATATCAGAAATGATTTATTTACCCAAGTTAAATCTACAAAGAAAACAGCAGACGCCTTTGGGGTTCAAGATGGATTTGCCAAGGCTTGGGGAAATGTAAACACAGCATTTGCAGGAGAAGGAGCAGGAACTATTGTTTTTGTAAATCCTTTAGATGTATCTGATTATTTATCTAAACAAAATATATCAGTTCAAACTGCTTTTGGATTGACTTATTTAACAAACTTTATGAATACAACAGTAACTATTGTTACAAGCCAAATACCAAAAGGCACAATGTATGCGACAGCACCTGAAAACTTAAATCTTGCTTATGCGAATGTATCTGGTGGAGAAATCGGAAAAGCTGGATTTGGATTTACAACTGATCAAACAGGAATAATTGGAATTACAAGAGAGGTTGAAAAAGACAGAATGTCAGTTTCTACTTATGCAATGTATGCAATTAAATTATTTGCTGAAAGAACTGACGGAGTTTTTAAATTTAATATTAAAGAAGCACCAAAACCAAGCCAAGCAGCATAGGAAAATAGGTGGTGAGTATGGATAATTTTAAAATGTATGAAAATTTAATAGGAGATATTGATAGGGACTTGATACAGTCAATCGAAGATTTGCAAAAAGCAAAAATGATTGATGTAATGAGTCCTTTTTTAGTCCTTAAAAAAATACCTGATGAGCTTAATTATATTCTTGTAGAACTCACCATCTATAGATTTAACAAGATAGGTTCTGAGGGAATGACTTCTGAATCCAAAACAGCAGGAACTGAATCCTATGATCCAAATTATGAAGATAAATTACTAAATAAGTGCATTGACTATGCGAAAAATTCTAGTGGCCTACAAGCTAAATGGGGAGTGAAGCTCTTATGAGATTTGATACAAAAGTTATTTTTATCAAAAATGGTGAAGAAAAATATAACCCTCAAATTGGTGGAATGGAAGCTACAGAAACAAGGGATATAAAATATTGCTCTTATAGGTCGGTGAGCCTTAAAGAGCAAAACGAGTTATTCTCTAAAGTTGATGTTGGTGCAATTAGTTTGGTAGTTAAGGGGAAAAGTCCTGACTATGATTATGTAATTTTGAATGATAAAAAATACAAGGTTTTAGCCAAGGAAGATTTTAGGCAAAAGACAGGATATGTGGTAGGTGAAATATGAAAATAACTGTAAAAGGTACTGATTTATTGACCAAGCACTTATCCAAAATTAAAGACCTTGAATTTGCGAGAAAAACTATTGAAAAGCATGGGCCAAAGTTACAAAAGGCCATGAAAGATAATGCAGAGCCAGGAAAGATATTTGTTAAAGGATATTCAACTGGAGAAACAAAGAGGTCAATTTCTTTAGAAATTATTGATAATGGACTTACTGTTATTGTTGCACCTAATACTGAATGGGCGGTTTATCCAGAATATGGGACAAGATTTATGGAAGCTG
>NZ_HE978617.1:0-35485 GCF_000307225.1 Anaerococcus vaginalis | reverse complement strand
GGGCGGTTTATCCAGAATATGGGACAAGATTTATGGAAGCTGAACCTTTTGTTAAGCCTGCTTTAGATAGTGTAGAAAAAGGATTTATAGAGGATTTGGAAAAGATGGATAAGTGATGAACCAAGAAATATATGATCTAATTTTTAAAAGAATACAGGATTTAGGGTATGACTGTTACCCCTTTTTACCAAAAGAGGGAACGGCATACCCTTTTGTTGTATTAGGAGAGGTCGACCTTAAACCAAAAGCTACTAAGTCTTTTTCTTTAGGTCAGGCCTCTATTTTTATACACATATGGACAAAGAAAGAATCGAGAAAAGAATGCGAAACAATGTGCCAGAAGATTGGTTTAGCTTGCCACAAGTTTACAGACCCTCACGTTTGGATTTTGCTTGATGGTTCTACAAGAGTTTTAGCTGATAATTCGACAAATGAAACCCTTTGGCACGGAGTTTTGAATTTAACTTACAAATTTTATTAAGGAGTGAAAAGATGTTAAAAGCAATTTATGGAAAAGATAAAATCTTGATGTTTAGACTTTTAGAAAATGCTAAAAAAGAAAAAGCTACAAAATTAGCTTTGCAAACTGAACATACTTTATCATACGAAAACAACGTTGATACAACTCAAACAAAAGACGGTGCTATTACATCAAATGGTGGAATAGAAGTGTCTTTGGAAATAAACGCTATCGCAAGCCACGATGAAGTTAACGAGATGTTAAAAAAATCAGTGGTTGAACAAAAAGTATTGGAATGTTGGGAAATAGATTTGGCAGGAGAAGCACAAGAAGGTAAATATCCTGCAAAATATATGCAAGGAAAACTTGAATCTTGGGAAATGCCAGCAAATGTTGAGGATTTGGCGGAAATATCTACAACAATGAAAATAGATGGAATTCCACAAGATGGATTTGCAACTATTAGCAAAGACCAAGAAAAAGCAATTCTTTATGCTTTTAGAGATGTAACTATCTTTGATGAAAAGGCAGAAACAACAGGAACAGAAGGACACTAAAAAAGTGTCCTTTTTATTTTATAAATTTTAAGGAGATTATATGAATTTAACAATAAATGGAAATGATTATGAATTAAACTTTGGTCTTAAATTTTGTAGGGAAATTTCTAAAGGTAGGTCAAAAAATACAAATGGTATTGATATCAGATTAGGAATTGAAAATGCTACAACTGCTTTATATACAGGCGATGTTTTAATTTTGCCTGAACTTATAAAGGCAGCGACTGCAACTTTAGATAAAAAACCAAGCGATAAGGATATTGAAGAATATTTAGATAATCATGAAGATTTAGGAAAGTTGTGTGATGATTTTTTAGAGCAATTGAAAACTCAATCAGCGACCAAGAAGAAAGCCTTACAAGTAGTGGAGAGCATGAAGAAAGCGGAAAAGGTAGAGGAAAAGAAAAGCAAATAGAGCCTTTACTCTATAAGGACTTAATTATCAATGGTTTAAGATATTTTTCCGACAGTATAAAAGAGCTTGAAAGAATGACTTTAGTTGCCTTTTACATGATGTTTACAGCTTTTAGATTGAAAGAAATTGATAAGAAAAGAGATTTTATCGAGAATGAACTTTTAAAAAGAAAGTTGAAAGAAACGGAAACTAAGGGCAAAAAGACCTATTATGTGATCAATGATATTAAAGATATTTTTGATTATGAAAAGGCTGAAAAAAAGGTTCTAGGCGAAGAAACGGAAGATGACAATACCTTTGATAGATTAAGAAATATCGCTTTAAATGTAAGAAATTACGAAAAGAAAGGTGGTGAATAATATGAGTTATAGAGTTGAAGCCATTCTTTCGGCGGTTGATTCTGGATTTACTTCTAAATTTAATCAAGCGACTAAGGCAGTCGAGAAACTACAAACACAAGCTGGGAAAGTTAGTTCGGTTGCTTCTAAGATTGGGAGTGCTACGGAAAGTATTGGTAGGAGTTTGACTACAAAACTAACCTTGCCATTAGGTGCTGCTTTTACTTATGCAGGCAAAAAATTTGCAGATTTTGAAACTGGACTTGTTGGAGTTGGAAAAACAACTGGATTAGCTGGTAATGATTTAAAGGCTTTTGGTAATGATATTTCTGAAATGTCTTCTGTAATTCCTGTATCTACTAATGACCTTTTAGGTTTGGCAGAAACTGCTGGACAATTGGGGATCCATGGGAAAAAAGACTTGTTAGAATTTACAAGAGTTATGGCTGAAATGGGTTCTGCGACTAATCTTGCAGGCGAAGAAGGTGCAAAACAAATGGCAAGATTTGCCAATGTAATGGGTCTTGATGTAGGAAAAAGTATAAGACAAGTGGGAAATTCTGTTGTTAGACTTGGTAATAACTTTGCTACAAGTGAAGCTGAAATAATGAATATGTCTTCAAGGCTTGCTGCATCATCTAGGCTTGTAGGGATAACAACTCCAAATGTTTTGGGTCTTGCTACTGCTATGAGTTCTGTTGGAATTGAAGCAGAAGCAGGTGGAACTGCTATGTCTACAGTGATGACAAAAGTTGATAAGGCTGTGGCTAGTGGTGGAGAAAAATTACAAAACTTTGCAAAGGTTGCAGGAATGAGTGCAGAAGATTTTGCTGCTAAATGGAAATCGAAACCTACAGAAGCCTTGCAAGATTTGATGAAAGGTCTTGATAGTGCTTCAAAATCTGGTGGAAATATGAACCAAATTTTGGATATGTTAGGCATAAAAGGTGTAAGGGAATCTAATGCTGTTAAATCTTTAGCTCAAAACCACGAATTATTATCTGAGGCTATAAAACAATCAAATGATGCATATAATTACGGAAATGATTTAGCAGAAGAAGCGGCGAAAGCTTGGGATACTTTACACGCTAAACTTATGACCTTAAAAAATACTTTTGGGAATATAGCAAAGGATATATTTTCCATTGTTGCTCCTGCTCTTAAAGATATTGTAGATAGGGTTAATGACTTTGCTAGAAAGTGGTACAAGTTATCTGATTCTTCAAAAAAAGCTATAGGAGAAATGATTTTAAAAATCGGTGGTCTTTTGGCTGCTATTGGACCAGTTTTATTAATTGGTGGAAAGATAACAAAAACTTTATCGCCTGTTATTGGGGTAGCATCACAAGTTGGTAATGCTTTTAAAACAGCAACTGGAATTTTATCAAGTTCAGGTTCTCTATTTTCAAGTGTAAGTAATGGAATGAAAAATGCTGCTGGTTCACTTGGGGACAAATTTCTTGAAGTTGGTAGTAAGTTTCCTGCTTTTGGGGACAAGGCTTTAGAGATGTATGACAAAATGTCTACAGTTCCTGGGAAAATTCAATCTGGATTTACATCAAAAATTGGTCAAGCAGTTAGTTCATTAGACGAAAAATTTGGAACACATTTCCAAGCAATGGGTTCAAAGGTTGGAGCGTTTGGAGGAAGATTAAGTTCTGGACTAGGAAAAGCAGGAAGTCTATTGAGTTCTTTTGGAATTAATACTGGAAATATGGTAAGCATGGCTAATGCTGCTATGGGTTCATTATTTCCTGCTGCTGTAATAGGTATAGCTTTGGCTGGACTTGGTCTTTTATACTCTCAATTTGGAGACCAAATTGATAAATTATTAGAAGTTGCAAAAACAAAAGGACCTGAAATAATAACTAATTTAGGAAATGAAATTACTGAAAAAATACCTGAATTTGTAGAAAAAGGTACTACCCTTGTTACTCATTTTGCTGATGCATTAGCAACAAATATACCTGTAATAATGGAACAAGGGGTTAATATAATATCTGCTCTAGTGTCTTCTGTAGGCTCTAATGCTGGAAGATTAATATCATCAGCAATAACGGTTATAGGCTCTTTTATTAATGGCCTTGTAACTGCTATACCAAGGCTTTTGTCTGTTGGTATGCAATTCTTGGTTCAATTAGTACAAGGAATTGTTCAAAATATACCTCAAATTTTACAAACGGGGGTTCAAATAGTACAAAACTTCGCTCAATCATTAGCTACAAATGCACCTCAAATCATTATGTCTGGTTTTAAATTAATATTTTCTTTAGTAAAAGGAATTATAACTAATATCCCAGCGATAATTAGTGCTGCGTGGGAGATTATAAAAGCTCTAGCCGGTGGAATATTAGAGGCTATGGCAGGAGTTGTTGGGAAAGTTGCTAGTGGAGTTAAAGGATTTTTTAAAAATATATTTAGTCCAGGTAAAGATGAGGCAGAAAGTGCCAAAAATGATGTAAGCACAAGCCTTGATTCTATGAAACTTGATATTGACACGAAAACAGGAGAAGCTGCAACAAGTGCAACTGAAAATGCTAGTCTAGCAAAATCGGGATTTATAGAACAATTTGGATTAATGAATACGGGAGTTTCAGAAAAGCTTGCACAATTGCAAGCTAATACTGGAATGAGTATGGATCAAATCCAACAAGAGATAACTTCTAAGGGTCAAATTACAAGAGATGGAATAACTATAACTGCAGAAGAAATGAATGCCAATGTATCGGGGCAAACTGATGAAATGGCAAACAATATGATTGATTCTATTAGTCGTGGAGTTGATGGAGCTAACAGCAAATTTGATGGTTTAAATACAAAGTTACCTGCTGATGCTACCAATACCAACGAGGCGACATCTGGACAATATGAAGATTTGGCAAATAGGATAACATCATCTACCGAAAGGGCAAATACTGCTGTAACAAGTGGAATTGATACAATAAATTCTAATTTTGAGATGAGGCTTGGAACTTTGCCAGCTAAGACTGATACTATTTTGAATAATGTTTCTAATTCTTTTACTAATGCTTTTAATGCACTAGGTAAGGGGGTTGATAGTAATTTGCAAAAAATTATTTCTGCTTATTCTTCTACAATGGCAAAGATGAACAGTATTTCAAATTCTGGACTTTCTAATTTGTCTAGTAGATTTTCAGCCTCTTTTAATAATATAAGTGCAACTGTAACTTCTGGAACTAACAGGGTTGTTGTTAGTGTTTCGAATATGAATAATCGTGTTAATGCTTCATTTTCACAATTTGCTAGTAGATTTATAGCGACAAATTCTAATATGTGGAATAGGTTTAATTCTCAATCTACATCTGCTTTAAATAGAAATTATGCTCTTTTTTCTAGCAATATAAGTAAATTACAAAGTAAATTTACATCTTATGCTAATAGGTTAAAATCTTTAAATAATTCAATGTGGTCTGCTGTTGTAAATAAAACAAGACAAGCTGGAAGCTCAATGGCAAGTGGTTTTTCTTCTGCTTGTAATAGGATGACAAGTCTTGCAAGTAGTATGAGAAGTAGGCTTATATCTATTATGAATTCTTGCGTAGGTGGAATGAGAAGTGCAGGATATAACGCTGGTATGGGTTTTTATAGTGGGCTTGCAAGCACGAGAGGTTCTATTATGGCACTTGCTTCATCAATCGCTGCTTCTGTTTCTGCAAGAATTAGATCAGCTTTAAGAATCCACTCACCATCAAGAGTTTTGATGAATTTGGGTTCTTATGCAGGAGAAGGACTTGCAGTAGGTTTAGAAAAATCTAAGAGATATGTTAATAATGCTGTTGATGGATTATCTAACACTATAAAAGGCGTTGATACAGGCTTAAATTCTTCTTATAGCGATTTTAATAACAATAGTAAGGCAATGCCATTAGTTATTAATTTAAGGCTTGGAAATAAAGAATTTAGAGCGATATCAAGAGATATTACACAAGAACAAGGAAAAGATTTAAGATTGGAGGCAAACTTTGGTATATAAGTTTATTGACACTAACGAGGCTAACCTTAAAAGTTATGCCTCTATTCAAACTATTATTAATGGATTTAATTTAGATACTGAATTATGCGGATACAGGACTTTGAATGTGTCGGGTAGGTCTGTATTTGGTAGAGATATTGAAACTATGAAATTTTCTTCGAGGAAAAGTGCTGGTTCAAAATCTACAAGAAACAAGTCTAATAAGGCTGGGGCAAATAAGTTTTTTAGCTCTGATATACAAAGCCTTGTTATAGAAGTTGAGTTTTTGTTGGAAGCTAAGACAAATGAACTTTTTAGAGAGCTTTTATCTAAATTCATAACGATTTTACATCAAGAAGAAGCGAAATGGACTTGGACTGATGACCCAAGTTTTTATTACACAGGAACAATAAGTGAAATTGGAAGTTTTAAGGAAGATAAAAATTCTGTGATTTCTACTTTTAAAATTCTTTGTGTAGATCCTATGAAAACAAGTATTGAAACTTATGTTTTAAAGGGGAATAGCAGGCAAATTGAAATTCCTGATTTTAAAGAAGAAGTAGATATTTTAGAAATGAAATTTGTTTTAAATTCTGATTCTAATAAATTTACTTTTGAAAATATGAATGGAAATGGTAAAACTATTTTTTCTTATCTTTTTAAATCCAATAATAGGATTAATATTTCATTAAAAGAGCAAAAGTGTTTATTAAATGGCAGGAATTTAATGTCGACTATGGATTTAATGAGTGATTTTGAAAACTTTTTTGTAAATCCGAAAGACACAATCCTCTTATCTAGTGCTTGTGATTATGAGATTAAGTACAAGTTAAGGAGCTATTGATGTTATATTTATTTGATAAAAACGAAAATTTAATATGTGAGCTTTTTTCATCCGAACTTGAATCTTCAATCCAGCACGAAGAATTAAATAAGCTAATGACCTTGGAATTTGCAGTATTTATTGAATCTAATTATAAGATGGATGATATAGAGTATGTTGCCCATAAGGATATGGAAGATTATCAAAAAATTCAAATGTACAGGGTAATATCTTCTGAATCTGACAATTATACGGTTAATTATCAGGCGGTTCATATAATTTTTGATGAATTAAAATCTTATGGTTATATAAGGGACAAAAGACCTAATAAGGTTAAAGCTAGTTCTGCTTTAGGTATTGCACTTGCAGGGTCAAGATGGAAAGTTGGCAGGGTAGATGATAGTGAATTATTGTCTACTAACTTTTATGATTGTACAAGGATTGAAGCCTTATCTAAGATTATTAAAACTTGGAATATGGATTTACATTTTTATTTAACTTTTGATGGAAATAAAATAACTGGTAGATATATTGATTTATTAGAATTTAGGGGAGAAGATACAGGAGAAAGATTTGTCTATGGATCTAATGCCCTTGAGGTTGTAAAAGAGGTTGATGTATCTGAGGTTTATACAAGAGTTATACCAAGAGGAAAAGGCGAAGAAAAGGTAGACGAACAAGGAAAACCAACTGATGGATATGGCAGAAGAATAAAAATTGACGATGTTGTTTGGGAAAAATCCAAAGGAGACCCAATAGATAAGCCAAAAGGCCAAGAATATCTTGAACTTAAAGAAATGACAAATAAGTTTGGTTTTTCCGATGGCGAACCAAGAACAAGGGTTCAAATTTTTGAAGATATTGAAGACCCAAAAGAATTGATAAAGGCAGGATATAATTTTTTAGTAAAAGTTTCACGCCCTCTTGTGCAATTTAAAACAAAAATTGAAAAAAAGGTCGAGAACCAATGTTGGCGATATTGTAAGAATAATAAGAAAAGATTTAGATTTTTATTACAGGACTAGAATTTATAAAGCACATAGAAATTTATTAAATGAAACTTTAGAAGTTGAATTTGGGGATAGGTTAGTAACAAGCCCAGCTGATAGGGAGAAAATTTTAAGCGAAAGTTTAAATGCCTTAGAAAACAGGCTAAAAGAAACGGAATCTGACCTTAGAAGTTCTTTTGTGGATAAGGTAGTTGAGGGGTTGACCTATGCTACTTTTAATCGTGATGGCTACAATTATGAGCTTAAAAAAGGAAATAAATATGGACTTCCAGCTGGATATTACAGCTTTGATAGAGAAATAGAAGATAATCCACAAAGGGTAATTTATGTTGGAGCTGGAACTCTTGCAATTGCTGATAGTAAAAAGTCTAATGGCGATTGGAATTTTAGAACTTTTGGAACAGGTAAGGGTTTTGTTGCTGATTTATTGGTAGCTGGAACTATACTTGGTGGAAATGTCCGTTGGAACTTGGAAGATGGTACGTTTTTGATTGGTAAAAGTCCGAGTGATTATTCTATGTATTGGGATGGTGGAACTTTACATTTTAGAAATGTTGATATTGATTTGGAAAATAATGATGTTATTAATAAGATTAATGAAAAAGTGTCTGATGTTGAAAAGGTTAGTACACGTTTAAAGATAAAACAAGGAAATATTGAAAGTGAGATTGAAAGTTTTTCCAAGGATTTGGGAAAGATGGACAGTAAAATTACTCAAACAGCTAATGAAATTTCTTCTAGTGTTTCCAAGGATTTGGAAAATATTAATAGTAGGATAAGTCAGACGGCTGATAAGATAGAAAATAAGGTTTCTAAAAAGGATATTTCTTCTATTGTTAGGCAAGAGTTTGACAAATATACTGTACAAGCAAGAAACATTAATTTTGATGGGTCTTTTGTTAATGTTAAAGGGACTTTTCAAACGCTAAATAATAATGATGATATTGGTATTAAAATTAATTACAACAACATTAAATTCCAAGACAATCGTTGGGACAATAAAGTTTTTGGTGCGATTAATGTTACGAAACAGATAAGTGGTGCTGAGGGATTTTCTTTAAATATGGGACATTATAGAGATGGATATTTGGGATTATCGTACTTTGATAAGGCTGATGGACTTTGGCACGATTATGTGAATTTTGATATATATGGTAAGTCACGATTTTCTACAAGTGGATATGCAACAAGTTTTTTGGAAACTGTTAAATTTAATAAAAGTGTGCGATTTGATTCTAACATTCAAGCTCTTGGTGAGGCAACATTTAACAGTGATTGCAAATTTGAGAGTAATATCACTTTTGGTGGAAATAGAATAAGAATTGTAAATTATTCTGATGGAATAGGTCTTGTAAATGGAAAGGGTGAAGGACTATATATAGCAGGTAGTGGAGCAGTGTATGTTCAAGATACCCAATACAAGCGTAGAGTTGCAACAACATAAGGAGGTTTAATGGATAATTTAATAAAAATATATATAGATATGTTGGCACACGCTAACCACGATATAGCCTTATTAAAGGCAGAAAACGAAGAATTGAAGATTGAAATTGAAAAGGAAAAAGACAAAGAAAAAAATGAGGAGGACTAAGATATGTCCTTAAATACATTAAATTTAAAACAAAAACAAGGTGGAAGGGTTATAAAACAAGCTGATAGGTCTTCCACCTTTAAATTTGCCTTGCAAGATTCTAATGGAGCATTGATGAAACTTGATGGGCAAAGTGCAAATATAAGTTTACACAATCCAAACAATGGTAGATATTGGGAAACAAGCTCTACTGTAAGGGATGGACAAGTGGAATTTAAGCTGCCAGGAAATCTTGCAAGCGACGATTATATATTGGAAATAGATTGTAATGGATATATTTTTCCGTCTGATAATGATTTTGTCATTGAAGTTGTCAAAGGCTACAAAGAATTATTAAATAAGGAAACAGCAGAATCAACAAGATTGACTTTTAGTGAAATAAGAAAACAGGTTGAAAATGAATCCAAAGAAGAACTTGAAAAGCAAATAGTAAAAATAAACGGGGTAAAATCTAGTGCAATTAGTGAGTTGTTAAAAAGTAAATCCGACAGTTTAAGCAAAATTGACACAAGCAAAAAGCAAGCCTTATCTAAAATTAAAGAAGAAGTTGATAGTGAACTTTCAAGCATTGATGATGAGGTGCAAGATGGGATTGATAAACTAGAAACAAAGACTCAAGATGGACTTAAAAAAATTGAGGATAAGTCAAGCGAAACAATATCTATTATAGATGCTAAAAAATCTGATACTCTACAAGGTCTTGAAACTACACGAAATAATTTTGAATCAAACATTAGCAAGGCGTTAAACCAAGCGATTAAGGAAATTCCCTATGAAAAACTTAAAGGGGACAAGGGAGATAGTCCAAGGATTGTAGACCAATCTCAAAATGGATTGACCCGAACTTATAGGTTTGATACTAACGATACTATTGTTGTCAAAGACGGTAAAGATGGAAAAGACGGAACAATCAATATAGCAGAGATGAGCCAGTCCCAACTGGACGATATTAAAAGACAGTTAGATGTACCAGCAAAAGAAGATTTTGTAGATAGAAAAAGTTATGATACTGATAAAGCTAACCTAGATACCAAGTACTTTAAAAAAGGCGACCCTATAGAACTAACTGATAAGCAAAAAGAGGAGCTAAAGGGAGAACCAGGAAAAGATGGTGTAGATGGTCAACAAGGACCTAGGGGGATACAAGGACCTCAAGGACCAAAAGGAGACCCAGGAGCTAAAGGAGATGTAGGACCACGAGGACCACAGGGGATACAAGGTGCTACAGGAGCTACTGGACCAAAGGGTGATGATGGTGTATTTGATGTTGAGAATATGACAAGCGGTGAAATATCACAGTTGAAAAGTAAATTAAATATCCCATCAAACCCAAAATACACAGACACCACCTATACAGGTGGAAAGGGTGTGGAAGTTGTAGGAAATAGTATAAGGATTAAGAATCAAAACAGTTCAGAAGCTTTAGGATTTTGGGTTGGTACAGAGGCTGAATATAACAGAATATACACTAAGGATTCTAATACTATTTATTTTATAACGGAGTAGGAAATGATTAAAAATAATAATTTAAAATCAAAACCAAAGTCTGTTGGAAATAACAATATATTTAAAGTTTGTAAAGGAGAGAAATTAATTTGGGAGAAAATAAAGTTTAACGGATTTGAAATTACAACTTTTGGGTCTGTTAATTTTAATGGTGGGTACAAAGATAAACTACCTCTTAATGTGCCATTAAAATTAAGAATAAGAAATAATAAACAAATTGTTAATGCCAAAGTAGATTATAAGGCTGAACAAAGAATGTATAGTGGAGCAGTTTTTATGCTTAAAACAGAAAAAGTATTTACAATATCTACCAATGGAATGTTAGATATAGAAATTAAACAAACAAGCGAACAACCAACATATATATTTGAATAAAGGAGATAAAAAATGTACGAAATAAAAGCAAAAGAATATTACCAAGGAAAAGACGAAACACAAATAAGAATCCAACAAGAGAACCCTTGGAGGGATTTTATAATCTTTTTAAAAGGGGACAAGAGAAATGAGAGCGACAGTTTATTAATTGAGCTTGGACTTAATGAAATAGCAAGAGAAGCAAGTCCTAACATTGCAATTGATAAGCTAGATACCATAGTTGAACAACTTAAAAAAGAAATAAAGACAGTTTTTGAAACTTTTGTATTATCAAAAGATTTAAACAAGGAACAAAAAGAAAATATCTTAAACCAATATAAGCCTTATCAAATTGGAAAAGTTTATGAGGAAAATGAGAAATTTACTTATAAAGACAAGGTGTACGAAGTAATACAAGAGCATACAAGTCAAACAACTTGGTTACCAGAAGCAACCCCAGCCTTATATAGGGAATATCTAAATGTAGAAATCCAAAATAAAGACGGAAGTAAAACAGAGGTAGTAGCAGAGTTTAAGCAACCAACAGGAGCACACGATTCTTATAAAAAAGGGGACAAGGTCTTATTTAAGGGAAAAATATACAAGTCTAAAATAGATGCGAATACCTTTAGTCCAGAACAATTTGCTGATGGTTGGGAAGAAGTAACAGAATAAGAAAGGGAGTGAAAGCTCTCTTTTTTATAAAAATATCCGAAAGGAAGTGAGAAAATTGTGTTAGAGTTAGCAAAGGCAATAAGCGAATATGGAATTTTGATAGTTATAGCAGGTTTGTTTCTATATTTCTATATTTCCGACAGAAGAACTTGGCAAAAAAATCAAGATAAACAATTTGAAAGAAGCAACGAAATAAACGATAAACTAACGGAAATCATTGCGAAAAACACGTCAAGGTTGGATTTGCACGAGGTTAGTTTAAATAAACATTCGTGCGATACCAAGCAAAGTTTTGATGACTTAAATTCTAGGGTGGATAAGATTGATGATAAAATTGACTTATTACATTCTACTACCAAGGAATTGGCTACAAAGGCAATGGCAGAGGAAATTAAGGAAGCAGTGAGAAGTTTAAAACGATAGGGGACTAGTAATATGCTAGTCCTTTTTTGGCATAAGGAGGAATTATGAGTAATTCTAATTTAGTTAATTTAGTGAGCTACAGTCCAAACCATAGCGGCAGAAGGCAAAATCCTATAACAAAAATAGCTATACACCATACAGCAGGAGTTTTAAATGCTGCTACCATTGGCAATGTGTTTAAGTCTACAAGCAGACAAGCGTCTTGTAATTATGGGATAGGAAACGATAATAAAATTGTTCTAGTTGTGGATGAATGTAACAGAGCTTGGACAACATCTTCGGCTTGGTGTGATAATAGGGCGGTAACGATAGAGGTATCAAATTGTCAAGTTGGTGGTTCTTGGCTTGTTTCTGATAGGGTCTTGAATATTCTTATAGATTTGGTTACTGATATATGTAGACGTAATGGAATAAAAAATTGTACTTATACTGGTGGAACTGACGGGGTTTTACAAATGCACAAGTGGTATGCTCAAACATCTTGTCCTGGTCCTTATCTTGGTAGCAAATTTACCTACATTGCAAACGAGGTAAACAAAAGGTTAAGAGGTGGTAAATCTACAAGCACATCATCTAATCTTTATAGAGTTAGAAAATCTTGGGATGATTCTAAAAGTCAAAAAGGGGCTTTTAAAAATCTTAACAGTGCCATAGATTTAGCGAAAAAGAACGGATATAAGGTGTTTGATAGTGAAGGAAAACAAGTATATCCAGAAGTAAAGAAAGCAAGTACAAGCTCTAATGGTGGAGTATTTATCAAAAATGAAAACTGGACGGGAATAACTCTAGATGTATGTAATGTTAGGACAGCACCTAATACTAATGCTCCTATTGTGGCACAATATCCTGTGGGAAAAGAAATAAATTATGACCAAGTTTGGGAAGGTGATGGTTATAGATGGATCTCTTATATTGGTGCAAGCTCTGGTAAAAGAAGATATGTTGCTTGCAGGAGACTTTCAGGAGATACTACACCTTGGATTAAGTTTTAGGAGGATGTTATGAATAATATTTTTAATAATTTAATGCTAACAGTATTAACAATTGGCTTATTTGCTTTAATTAAAATATTAATAGGGCAAGTAAAAGAATATACAAACAAAAATATAAAAAATGAGAGAGCAAAAAAAGCAATCGAAAAGGCTTTGGAAGTTGTTACATTAGCTGTAAATACTACCAATCAAACTTTTGTAAAAGAGTTAAAAGAAAAAGACGGATTTGATAAAAGAGCAATGGAAGATGCTTATAACGCAAGTAAAAAGGCTGTATTAGATATGTTAGATAAAGAAACAAAAGATATATTGAATGAAGAATTTGAAAATACAGACTTATTTTTAAACAATGCTATTGAATCTAAGGTATGGGAAATTAAAAATAAGTAGTATAATGTAAATGACAGGTAGACAATATATAGTGTTTACGGAATTTTCTACAATGACCACTGGCTTTTTGCTGGTGGTCTTTTTTGTGGATATTTTCAAAAAAACATTTGACTTATCCTATTAAATAGTTTACAATGAAGCTGTAATAAAAATGTTCTAAAATCATAAACTTTCATTTTTATTATCATTATTAGTTGATAGACGGATTATGTTGATTATTAACATTTGATGTGTTGAAAAACTAAAAAAATTAAATAATTTGATTAATAACATGATATGTAAAAAAGAGATAGATTTTATTTTCTATCTCTTTTTCTTTTATTTTCTAATTCTTTTTCTGTTCTTTCAGACGCTTTATTTATTTCTGGATTTATTTTATTAAAAACTTCATTTTTGTATTTTTTAGCATCTATTAAATTTCCAAAATATTTATTAGCTACTATTTTTTTCTTAAAGGTAATCCTTACTAAATATTCATTTCTGCTTTTTACAAAATAAATATTTTTTATTCCTGTAGATTTATTGTTTTTATTACTTCTTTTTAGGGATAGGGTTTCATAAGCAACTCCATCTCTTGTATCTACATATATTTTTCTATTTTCTTCTGTTAGGCACCCACACGATAAAATTCTTTTTGTTTTTAAATTATAATGTTTAACTTCTGTATAATTTCCACAATCACATTTACATTTATATACTCTATCATCATATTTTTTCTTATCTAATTTTTTTATTACAACTAATTTTCCCGACCTATATCCTGGTTTTAAATCTGGTGTTTTGGGTCTGCCTGTAATAAATTTTTTTGAGCAATCGGGACAGCCTTTTAAAGCCTGGCTACCTAATATTCTTCTAGCTAGGATCTTAAATTCTTTCCCACAATGATTACATCTAACAAGTATATATAATTTATCGATTCTTTTAGGGTCTATAATAGTTACATGTTCAAATTTTTCGCCTTTTTCAAAAATCCATTTTCCTTTTACTTTTTTTGCCACAATAACTCCTACAAGCCTTGTAAATAAGCCATTACTTTATATTTTGAGTTTTAAGAGCCTTAAATTTATTAGCATACCAATACTATTCCTTAAAAAATAACTTTCGCCTTAAAATATAACTTTATTAATCTAATTCACTTTCCAAAGCTTCAACAATAATATCTTTCATAGTTTTTCCTGTTTTATCGCTTTCATCTTTTAACTTATTATATAAATTTTCAGGTAACAATAAACTGAATGCAATATTTCCTTCTTCTTCAAGTTCAAATAACTTTTCATAATCGTCTGCATCAAGATTTTTTTCAACCCATTTTTTCGCTTCGTCTATGGTTAAAGGTATTATTTTACTACTTCCTGACCAATTATTATTTCCAGAAGGAATGGCATATTTTGACATTGGTCCACCTTTTCCATATAGGAAAAACTCTCCAGTCTTTTTTCTATAAAGTTCTTCACATTCATAATTCCAATCGCTGTAATTATAAGTATTTGCATATTCTCCAACAAGTTCAGCAGTTTCAGTATCATATCTTTTTCCATTAATTACTTTTTTCATTGTTTTATCCTTTTAATATCTTTTAAGAATTCCAATATCGGGTACAAGAGAGGATAATTAATACTCTCATTTTTTTATTTTAACCATATATATCAAATTCATCATCTTCGCCATAAACTGCATACCATGTTAAATTAAAATGTTGTCCACTGTTCCCGTTGTTTTCAACTTCTCTTACATATTCATTTTCTTCTATTTCTTCAAATTCTTCTTCAGTAACTTCTTCGCCTGCAAATTTATTTTTTAATTCTTCAAATGTCATTGTTAATCTCCTTATTTGTTTTTTTATCGTGATCTCTTTGTTAATATTATAATACCACTCTATTTATACGTTGTCAATATAGACAATGTAAATATTATAAATAAACCAATTTATATGAAAAATTAAATAAACCTAAAATCTAAATTATAAAAATATTACATAAATTTATAGACCATCTTTTTTTATGCTTATTTTTAAAATTGTAATTTTAGAATACAGTTGTAGTTTTTTTGTAGTTATTCAATCACAAAATATAGTAAAATACACACTAGTTTTATACTTCTATCCTGCACCAGAGAAAAACAGTTAATTAACCTTGTTTTTTTATTTTGCTATTTATTTTATTAAATCAATATCACTTCTTAAATTTTATTTCGTTTTTTGTTTAGAAATTTATTTTAAGATTTTCTCTTTTAAAAATAAAATTTTCATATTTATATTGTATTAATTTATCCTTCATCTTTAAAAAAACCTAATTAGTGATACAATATTTTCAATAATAATGAAAAATTGGAGATAATTATGGAAAAAAATATTATAGCAGATCATGCAAAATGGCCTAGACTTGAAGATGCTATTTTTAAAGTTAGTGGAGAATGTAAAAAAGCAATCGAAAAATTTGGAAAAGAAAAAGTTATTAATTCAACACTCGGAACTTTAATTGACGATGATGGAAACATTATTGCCTTTGATAGTGTTTACGATACTTTAAAAAATATGGACAAAAAAGATATAGCAAGCTATGGAGCAATAGAGGGCGATAAAGATTTCTTGGATTTAGTAATTGAAAAATGTTTTGGAAAATATAAACCTAATGGATTTATAAAATCTGTTGCAACAGCCGGAGGAAGTGGAGCTGTTAGACACACTTTTTGGACTTTGTCAGGAAGGGGAGATTATGTAATTTGCCCAAATTGGTATTGGCCAGCTTATGCTACAATGTGTGAGGAATATGATAGGGAATTTTTGACTTATGAATTTTTGGATGAAAATTTTGAATTTAATTTAGAGGAATTTACCAAGGCTTTGGATTTTTCTTTAGAAAAAAAAGACAGGGCCCTTTGTGTATTTAATTCGCCAGCAAATAATCCAACGGGATTTTCAATTGAAGATTCTATGTGGGATAAAATTTTAAAATTATAAATGAAAGGGCAGTTGATGGAAAATATATCACTATTTTACTTGATGTTGCCTACATTGAATTTGCAGGAGATGGAAGGCAAAAGAAATTTTTTCAAAAATTTGGAGATTTGCCAGAAAATATTATCACTACAGTTGCTTATTCTATGAGTAAATCCTACACAGCCTATGGACTTAGATCTGGTGCTTGTATAATAATTTCATCAAGTGAGAAAATTGCAAACCAAGCTTTTGATTCAATGAAACATTCAAACAGGGCTATTTGGTCAAATATAACCCACGCAGGAATGAATATTTTAGTAGATTTAGAAAAAGATGAAAAAAAGAAAAAATCTTATGAAGAAGAGCTAGAATTTTATAGGATTATGCTTGAAAAAAGGGCGGAAGCTTTTGTAGAAAATGCAAAAGAAGTAGGTCTTATAACTCTTCCATATTTTGGAGGATTTTTCATATCAATTCCATGCAAAAATTCAAAAGAAGTTTCTGAAAAATTGAAAGAAAAAAATATGTATATAGTTGCAAATAAAGAAGGGTTAAGATTTGCGGTTTGTGCAGTAAGTGAAGAAAAATGTAAAATTTCTCCAAAACTTATAAAAGATGCTATGGATGAAATAAATTAATAATAAAATATTTAATAAGTAAATTAAAATAAAAAATAGACCGGCTGGTCTATTTTTTTATTTCATATTTTTAATTAATTCAAAAAGTTCAATTGCTGCTGATTTTGGACCTTCAAATTGCATATTTTCAAGTCCTAATTGGGTTTTTATTGTTCCTACTTTTACGTCATTTTCAAAGAGGTTTTCAAAATATTTGTCCAATAATTCGTCGCATTCTTTTCTTTTTTTGGACTGGACCAAATGGGTTTGCGAAATATGTTTGAACAAGTCCTGTTTCTGTTGTTGTTCCTTTGGCAAGTCTTGCGCCTCTTTTGAAAACTCTTAGGGCTTCTTCTTTATTATCGAAAATTTCTATAGAATTTGATCCTTCTATAACTGCTGAATAATTGTCGGCATAAAGGAAAAAGTCAACTTTATATCCTAAATTTATTTCATCAAAGGATGCAACAGGCATTATTAATCTTGAATTTATTTTGTCAGGATTCATAAAAATCGATCTATCAATTTGTTTGAAAGCATAGCCTGCGTCAAGATCATCAAGTCTTACAAAGGCTCCAATTTCTGTTCCGTAAGCATAAACTTTATCATTTTTAATTCTAAATGAACCCATATCGTCAAATATAATTGTCATTTCTTTTATATAATCTTTGGCAAGTGATCTAAAAGCTTCTATGGATTCACTTTTTCCTGCTCCACTGTCTCCGAGAATTACAATATTTACAGTCTCATCATTTTGTAAAACAACAGAAAGACCAGCACCATGAATTGGCAAATATCCTTTTTTAATATTTATTACATTGTTTAAAGTAAGAACCATTTTTTTCAAATATCCAAAATAATCTATCTTATCAGAATATGCAATATATCCTACATATAATTTATTTTCCTTATCGTAATAAAAAGAATTTTTCCTTTTTCCCTTATCTTTTGGTCCATAAATGTAAATAGCATCTGGATTTTTTTTCTCGATATCTTTAACATCAGCAAGCTCAAAAAGGTTTGATGCTGAAACTCCATGAGTTAATAAATCTCTGTGGAAATAAATATAAATTAAATTGTCCCCAACTTTTGCTGGATAGCAATAAAAGTGCGGATAATTTATATTTGTATTTAAAATTGGATTTTCATAAACTTCTTCAAAAACTCCATCTCTTTTGTTGGATTTTGTATAAGTTATATATGGAGTTTCAATCATTACTTTTGTAATAAAAGGAATTTTATTCAAATCTTCATAAATTTTTGGATATTCTTTATTAAATTTTCTAATAACAATAGAAGCATCTGCCGCTGCTGGAACTTGCCTATAAACTTTTGGCCATTCACCCAAAACATTCATTTCAATTCTTCTGTATGCTTGAAGAATCATATTTTTTAATTTTTCATTTAATTCAACAAAATTTACAACGCCAGCACCTCTGGAATCTTCGTTTTGTTCGATTATTGAATATCTTTCAAGATTTCTCCAGTAATTGTAAAATTCCTCAACTATTTTTAATAAGCCTTCTTTCTCTTTATTCAAATTATGATATTTATTAATTTTTGATGAAACTTCATCAATATTCATAACAGTAAGGAGTTTCAAAATATCAGTAAACTCACTTGCTAAAGAATCTACAGATGAATTTATAAAAAATTGCTCAATATAAGTATAAACTCTGGTTGAACCTTTTTTGTGATAATTTATAAAAGATTTAGTCAATTCAAAAAAAGATTTGCTATTTAAAAGCTCATTTATATCGTTAAAAAATTGTTCTGAAAAATTTAATATGGCTTTGTTGCCAGTAATTGAAAATTCTTTGCTCATTTTATCTCACTTTCTTTATTCTTTTCTATTTCAATTGATAATTTTTATTAATTATATATCAAATTACCAGCAAAAACAAGAAAAAAGATTTTTTGTAATAAATTTATAATTTTTTTATTTTTTAATATTTTTTTATTTGAAAAATTTTGCAATAAGCAGACTAAATTTATGGAAAAAAATATAAAAATAATAAAATTATTTCATTTTTATTTTGTTAAATGCTATAATTAATTATGTATGGGAAAAAAGAAAGGATTATTATGAGAGAATATGATGTTGTAGTAGTAGGCAGTGGTGCCAGCGGTTCTTTTATGGCTTATGAATTTACTAAATTAAATTCAAATAAAAAAGTTTGTGTAATAGATGAAGGAAGAAAAGTAAAATCAAGAAAATGTCCGATTTCAGAAGGCAAAGTAGATTCTTGTATCGGTTGTAATCCATGTAATATAATGTATGGATTTGGTGGAGCAGGAACTTTGTCAGATGGAAAATATAATATAACAACCAATTTTGGTGGAGATTTACATAATTATATCGGTGAAAAAAAAGCTTTGGAATTAATGGAATATGTTGATTCTGTTTTAATGAGCTTTGATAAGGGCGATGCCAAACTATATTCTACAGAAAATACTGGTCTAAAAAGAGAGTGTTTAAGAAACGATCTTCATTTATTAACAGCAAAAGTTCGTCATTTTGGAACAGAAAGAAACAGAAAAATTTTACAAAAAATTTATGACTATGTAAAAGATACAATTGATTTTGAATTTATGACAAAAGTTATAAATGTAGAATCTGAAGATGGATTTTATTATGTAAAAACTGACAAAAATGAAACTATAAAATGTAAATATTTGGTTCTTGCTGCAGGAAGATCAGGTTCAAAATGGATTTCAGAAACTTGCCAAGAATTTGATGTAGAGATGAAAAAAAATAGGGTGGATATTGGAGTTCGTGTAGAAGTTCCAGCAGAAGTTTTCAAACACATAACAGATAAAGTTTATGAGGCGAAAATTGTTTATCAAACAAAACAATACAATGACCTTGTAAGAACATTTTGTATGAATCCTTATGGAGAAGTTGTAATGGAAAATACAAATGGAATTATGACAGTAAATGGTCATTCATACGCAAACCCAGAGCTTCAAACAGAAAATACAAACTTTGCCCTTTTGGTTACAAATAAATTTACAGAACCATTTAAAGATTCAAACGAATATGGAGAATCAATAGCAAGAGTTTCAAATATGTTAGGTGGCGGAGTTTTGATGCAAAGATTTGGAGATCTTATAAAAGGAAGAAGATCATCCGAAAGAAGAATGAAAAAATCATTTTTAAGACCAACCTTAAATGCAACAGCAGGAGATTTGTCATTAGTAATGCCAAAAAGACAATTAGATGACATAATAGAAATGATTTATGCACTTGATAAAATTGCCCCAGGAATGGCAAATGATGATACACTTTTATATGGAATAGAAGTTAAATTCTACAATTCAGTAGTAGAAGTAAATGAAGAATTTGAAACAAGCAAAGAAAATCTATTTTGCCTAGGAGATGGTTCAGGAGTAACACATTCTCTATCCCAAGCATCAGCATCAGGTGTAGAAATGGCTAGAATCTTAAATGAAAGAGAATAAAAAAATAAAAAAATTAAAAATATTAAAATTTAATGGAAAAATTTGACAAAAAATAGAAATTCTTGTATTATATCAAAAGAGAGTTAAAGAAGTACCCAATACTCACCTGCCGACATTTTGTTTTCAGGTTACAATCTCTTATTAGAAAATTTCTAATTATATTTTGTATTTTAATGGGTACTTTTAGTACCCATTTTTTTATGCAAATATTTTGGAGGTAAGTTATAAAAGATTTAAAAATTAATGACGAAATAAAAGACAATAAGCTTAGACTTATAGACGAAGACGGATCACAAATTGGTCTTGTATCTAAGGATGAAGCTTTGGATATGGCTTATGATAAACATTTGGATTTAGTATTAATGTCACCAAATGCAAAGCCACCAGTTGCAAGAATTATGGATTATGGAAAATTCAAATACGAACAAGAAAAAAAAGCTAAAGAAAATAAGAAAAAACAAAAAACAACTCAAACAAAAGAAACAAGATTTAGCTTAAATATTGAAGACCATGACCTAGCAACCAAAGCAAATCAAACAAAAAAATTTTTGAACAATGGTGATAAAGTTAAAGTTTCTGTAAGATTTAAGGGTAGAGAATTGGGTCATAAAAACTTAGGCTATGATTTATTAGATAAATTTATTGAATTTGTTGGAGATATTGCACAAGTTGAAAAAAAACCAGCATTGGAAGGAAGATCACTTGTATTATTTTTATCACCAAACACCGAAGAAAAATAGGAGGCAAATATGGCTAAGAATAAAATTAAAACAAAAAGAGCAGCTGCAAAAAGATTTAAAGTTACAGGCAGTGGAAAAATAAAAAGATACAAAGCATTTAAGGGACACCTTACAGCTAAAAAATCACCAGCAAGAAAAAGAAGATTAAGAAAAGCAACTTTAGCTTCAAAAGGTGATACAAGAAATATCAAGAAATTATTAAACATCTAATTAGGAGGAAATAATGGCAAGAGTTAAAAGAGCGTTAAACGCAAAAAAAAGACATAAAAAAGTTCTTAAACAAGCTAAAGGCTACTATGGTTCAAAATCATTACTTTTCAAAACTGCAAACCAAGCAGTAATGAAATCATTACAATATGCTTTTATTGGAAGAAAAAGAAGAAAAAGAGATTTCAGAAAATTATGGATTGCAAGAATAAATGCTGCAGCAAGAGCAAACGGAACAAGCTATTCAAAATTAATGGGAAATCTTAAAAAAGCAAACATAGATATAAATAGAAAAATGCTTGCAGAAATTGCTGTTTCAAATCCAGAAGAATTTGCAAAATTAGTAGAAATTGCTAACCAAGCAGCTTAATGATAATAAAATCAGAATCCAACGAAAAATATAAGTATATAAATAAGTTAAAAAAGAAGAAATACAGGAAAAAGTTTAATTCTTTTATAGTAGAATCAATTAAAATAGTTGATCAAATCCCAGATGATTATGATTGTGAATTTGTTTTTGTAAATGAGGATATGAAAGATTATAAAACTAATTTCAAAAAGATAGTTTTTTCAAATAAATTATTTGATAAGCTATCTTTACTTGAAAATCCTGAAGGCGTTTCAGCCATACTTAAAATAAAAAATAAAAAAGAAATTTCTTCTGATAAAATTTTACTTTTAGATCATATACAAGATCCAGGAAATCTTGGAACAATTATAAGAAGTGCCGAGGCATTTTCCTTTAAGGATATAATTTTAGTAAACAATTGTGTAGATATATACAATGAAAAAACTATAAGAGCAAGTATGGGATCTATTTTTAGGTTGAATTTTATCGAATCAGAAATAAATTGTATAAAAGATTTGAAAAATAAAAATTACAAGTTGATTTTGGCTGATATGAATGGAAAATCAGTAGGCTATTATAAGGCTTGCAATAAAATAATATTAGCTATAGGAAATGAGGCTAATGGAATTAGCAAATCTTTAAAAGATTTATCAGATGATTTTGTGTCCATAAAAATGGATGGAAAAATTGAATCATTAAATGCAGCCATAGCTGCATCAATATTGATGAATAATTTTAGCCAAAGCGGATAAAAGCTATGCTATTCAAGTAAAGCAAGTGGTAGATGATGAGAGGCCATCTTGTAACGGTATAGAAATTCACCGCCTAGCTTTGATACGAATTAAGTAGTTGATACGGTAATGCGTTATAATTTTCAAGTGGACTATTTTAGTCAAATTAGGTGGTACCGCAGGTAAGTCTGTCCTTTTATAGGGCAGTTTTTTTGTACAAAAAAATAAAGGAGAAAAAATGAAAGAACAATTAGAAGCCTTAGTCAAAAAAGCAAGTGAGGCAATTGAAAAAAGTGAAGATTTAAAATCTCTTGATGATTTAAGAGTTAAATATCTTGGCAAAAAAGGAGAAATAACTTCTTTAAAGAAAAATATTTCAAAACTATCAAACGAAGAAAAGCCAATGGCAGGAAAATTAATAAACCAAACTTCAAATGAAGTTGAAAAAAAACTTGAACAAAGAAAAGAAGAAATCAAAAAAAATTCTTCTAAATAAAAAAATAAAAGAAGAAAAAATTGATGTAACTGCAAACTTTGACCTTTATTCTAGTGGACATTTTTCAGTTATAAATAAAACCATGGCAGAACTTGAAGAAATTTTCCAAAATATGGGCTTTGATGTTGTTGAGGGACCGGAAATTGATACTGTAAAAAATGTTTTTGATGATTTAAACTCACCAAAAAATCACCCATCAAGATCTCTTTCTGATACTTTTTATATAAATGAAAATACACTTTTGCGTCCTCACACATCAAGTATGCAAATTCGTGTGATGAATGAGGGAAAACTTCCAATAAAAATGGTTTCAGCTGGAAGAGTTTTTAGAAATGATGAAGTTGATGCAACTCACTCACCAATGTTTCATCAATTAGAATGTTTGGTTGTAGATGAAAATGTATCTTTGGCAAATTTAAAGGCAACTCTTGAAACTTTTATAAAAGAAATGTTTGGAGACCAAATGAAAATGCGTTATCGTCCTCACCATTTCCCATTTACAGAACCATCTTTAGAAGTTGACGTAACTTGTCCAATTTGTGGAGGCAAGGGATGTCCTGCTTGTTCAAATACTGGTTGGTCAATGGAACTTTTGGGTGGAGGAATGGTTCATCCAAATGTACTTGAAAATTGTGGAATAGATAGTGAAAAATATACTGGTTTTGCATTTGGCCTTGGAGTTGATAGGATTGCCATGGTTAAGTACGGACTAGATGATATTAGATTACTATTTGATAATGATAAAAGATTTATTGAGCAATTCTAGGAGGGATTATGTTAGTACCTTTAATTTGGCAAAATGATTATATAAAATTAGACAAAGATTTAAAAACAATTACAGATAGATTATCAGAAACAGGATCACACGTTGAAAGTGTAAATTTTATTTCTGATAAACTTGATGGACTTGTTGTAGGAAAAGTTTTAAAACAAGAAAAACATCCAAATGCAGACAAATTATTTGTCCTTACAATTGATGTTGGAGAAGAAATTACTATAGTAACTTCTGCAAAAAATACAAAAGAAGGCGACTATCTTATAGTAATAAAATCTGGATCAGAAATTAATGGACAAAAAATTGAAGATCATGATTTTTTTGGAATAGTTAGCCAAGGTATGCTTACATCATATAAAGAAATTGGTTATGATGATTCAGTTATTGAAAAAAAATCAAAGGATGGAGTTGTAGTTTTATCTGGTGAATTTAAGCCAGGAACTCCAGCAGTTGAAGTTTTATTTTCAAATACTCCAGTAATCGAATATGAAATTACTCCAAATAGACCTGATTGTCTTTCAATTATTGGAATGGCAAGAGAGTCTGCTGCATCTTTTGATAAAAAAATCACCTATCCATCAACATCTTACCCAACAGTTTCTGATAAAAAAGAAGATTATTTCAATGGAATTGAAATCAAATCTAAAAATTGTAAAAGATTTACAGGAAGAATTATTAAAAATGTAAAAATTGGTGAATCTCCTCAATGGCTAAAAAATTGTTTGATGCTTGCTGGAATGAGACCTGTAAATAATGTTGTAGATATTACAAATTTTGTAATGCTTGAAACAGGTCAACCTCTTCATGCGTACGATCTTGAAACTCTACATGATAGAAAAATTATTGTAAGAGATGCAAATGAGGGAGAAATAATAAAAACTCTTGATGGGGAAGAAAGAAAATTAAACAAAGAAGTTTTGGTGATTTCTGATGGCAAAGAAGCAATTGGTCTTGCAGGAATTATGGGATCAATGGATAGTGAAATTACAGAAAATACAAAAACAATTCTTCTTGAAGCTGCAAATTTTGATTCTGATAATATTAGAAAATCTTCAAAATTTTTAAATTTAAGATCTGAGGCTTCATCAAGATTTGAAAAAGAAATTTCTGTAGAAAATGCAGAATTTGCATCAAAAAGAGTTATGAAACTTATAACAGATCTTAAAATTGGAGAAGTTTTAGAAGATTATTTTGATGAAGGTCAAAAGGAAAGTCCAGAAAATAAGGTAAAACTTAGAATTTCCAGATTAAATTCTTTAATAGGAAGAAAATTTTCAAAAGATGAGGCTATTTCTTATTTAAAAGCTTTGGAATTTGATGTAAAAGATATTGATGATGACACAATCGAAGCAAATATTCCGAATTTCAGAATGGATATTTCAATTGAGGCAGATTTAATTGAAGAGGTTGCAAGACTTTATGGAATGGGAAAAGTTGAGTCAAAACCACTTTATTCATCTTTGCAAAGAGGAGAAAAATCTCCAATGAGATTATTGAAAGATGAATTGAAAAATAATTTATTTGGACAAAAATTCTCAGAAATTACAACTTATTCTTTTATTTCACCAAGAGATTATGACAAATTGTTGGTTGATGAAAATTCAAAATTAAGAGACTATATAAAAATAATCAATCCTTTGGGAGAAGATTATTCTGTAATGAGAACAAGTCTTCTTTCAAATATGCTTGATACTTTTTATAAAAATATTTCCAAAAAACAAAATGATTTGAGATTTTATGAAATTGGAACAGCCTTTATTAAAGATGGAGATGATCTTCCAGAAGAAAAACAATACTTGACCATGGGTCTTTATGGAGATTATTCTTTTTATGATTTGAAAGATTTCTTTATCAAGGCAATGAAGAAAACTGGTTTTTATGGTTTTAGATTTGAAACTGAAGAAAATATCAAAACTTTCCATCCAGGAAGATGTGCAAATATTTATATTGATGGTGAAAAAATTGGTATAATGGGACAAATTTCCTATGAAGTTATGGAAGAATTTAAAATTAAAAATCCTTGCTTGGCTCTTGAAATTGATCTTTCTATGATAAAGGATAAAAAAATCGACCAAGTAAAATATAAGGCTCTTTCAAAATTCCCATCAATTTTAAGAGATTATTCATTTACTTGCGGCAGAGATGTAGAAAGTCAAATGATCGAAGATACTATTATTAATAGGGCAAAGGGACTTGTTAGAAGTATTGAAATATTTGATATTTATACTGGAAGTCAAATTGATGCTGGAAAAAAATCAATCTCTTACAAGGTAGCTTATGGTAAAAATGATGCTACTTTGAAAGATGAAGAAGTAGGAAAGATTGAGAAAGAATTTTTAGAAGATTTAAGTAAGGAAAATATAAACTTGCGTAGTTAGGAGTTAAAGTGGCAGATAATAAAATTGTTGTTAATATTGCTGGCATGGACTACACTTTGATAAGTGAACAAGATGAAAATCAAATTGAACAAATAGCAGCTTATGTTGATAAAAAAATAAAAGAAATCGACAATTATAAGTTAAGTCGTGAAAACCAATTGGTTTTAGCATCTTTAAATATTGCGGATGAAATGTATAAACTTTTGATTAAGCACAAGGATTTAAAGAAAGAAGCTGAAGAGCCAATTGAAAATTACCCTAAAATAAAAGAAGCCTATAAACAATTGGAAGAGGAAAATCAAAATATAAAAGACGATTTTGAAAAATCTAAAAAAGATTTTATGGAATCTATGAAAAAAATTGATGGATTAAATTCAGAAATTAATAGACTAAACGACGAAATTGACAAGAAAAATAAGATAAATGAGTCAAAGGATGAAAATTTAAAAAAACTTAGGGAAAATCTCCTTGCCTTGCAAGAAGAAAATTTAGATCTTCAAAAAGAAAATGAAGATTTAAAGAGAGATTTATAATGAAAGATATTGAAATATTAGCTCCTGTTGGGAAAATGTCCATGCTTTATGCTGGACTTTCCGCTGGGGCTAGTAGTTTTTATTTAGCGCTTGATGATTTTGGGGCAAGGGCTTATGCAAAAAATTTCTCTCTTGAAAATATTGAAGAAGTAATTGATTATATTCATTTGTTTGACAAAAAAGTTTTTATAACCATAAATACACTTGTTAAAGATGAAGAAATTGACAAGGCTATTTTTTATATTGAAAAACTTTTTGAATATGGGGCAGATGCAATTTTAATCCAAGATATAGGCCTATATTCTTTGGTTAAGAATATAAATAAAAATGCAAATTACAAATTAGAATTTCACGCTTCAACTCAAATGGCTATAAAAGATTATGAGGGAGCTCTTACTGCAAAAAAACTTGGTTTTGATAGGGTAGTTGTTGCAAGAGAAACTGAAATTGATGAGATAGAAAAAATTTGTAAATTAGATATTGATACAGAAGTTTTTGTTCATGGATCTCTTTGTGTTTCTTTTTCTGGAGAATGTTTGATGTCATCATATATTGGAAAAAGATCAGCAAACAGGGGTAGGTGTGCTGGAATTTGTAGGAAAAAATATCAGCTTATAAATGATGGAAAAGTTTTGGGAGAAGATTATTACCTTTCAATGAAAGATTTATCTACCATAGATTTTACTGATGATTTGATAAAGGCTGGAGTTGATTCCTTAAAAATTGAAGGACGTATGAAAACTGATGAATATGTCTATAATACTGTCAAAAATTATAGGCAAAAGTTAGAAAAAAACTCTTATAACAAGGAACAATTAAGAGATATTTCAAATAGGTCCTACACAAAAGGCTTTATTTTTGGACAAAAATCTTCTTATATCGCCCTTGAAAATGAAAATAAACACAGGCAAATTGGGGAAGTTTATGAAAAGAGGGGCAAGAGATTTTTTAAATCAAATTCAAATTTAAAAAAAGAATCAATTCTTCAAGTTACAACAGAAAAAAATAGAAAACTTCCTTTGACCTTGACAGAGGATTTGAAAAAAAATCAAGAATTGGAATTAAAAGATTTTCCAGATGCAAAAGTTGGGTCAAAAATTTATATTTTATCTTCAAAAATTTTAAAGGACAATTTGGACCAAGGATTAGCCTCTTATAAAAATTTGCCTTTGGATATAAAATTTGAGGGAAAAATTGGACAAAAGCCAAAAATAAGCCTTAAATATAAGGACACAAAAATATCCTATGAGGGTGAAAATTTGGTCGAAGAAGGAAAAAATATTTCCCTAAATGAAAAAGATATAGAAGAAAATCTTACAAAACTTGGAAATACAATTTATGAGGCAAATAAGGTTGAAATTGATATAGATTCAAATATATTTTTGAGAAAAAAAGATATAAATTCTATGAGAAGAAGGGCATCTGAAATCTTAAATGAAAAAAGACTCGCCTTTTACAAAAATAATCCAGTAAAAATTGAAAAAAGAAAATTAAAAGAAAGAAAAATTTTCAAAAGAGAAAAAAACATTGAACTTTTGTCAAATGATATAGACACTTCCTTATTAAAAGATTTTGATAATATTTATTTGAGAAAATATGACAAAAAATTTGATGGCCTAAATATTTTTTATGTGATGGATGCCGATCAAAAATATGACCTTGATCTTATTTCATTTTTGAAAGAGAAAAATTTTAAGGGAGTAATTTTTAATAATTACAAAGATTTTGTCCTAAAAGATAAACTTATAAAAAATGGATTTGAAATTAGGATTGGAAGATACTTAAATGTTTTTAATTCCTATGCTTTTGATTTTTATAGTGATTTTTCTTCCATGATTTCATCTTCAGTAGAAAATTCTTTTGAAAATATAAATAAAAATTCAAAAAGATATCCTACAGAAATTTTGGCTTATGGTCCGATTGAACTTATGAATATGAGACATTGTCCATTTTCTGCCATAAAAAAATGTGGGCTTCTTGGATGTGAATCTTGTAAATTTTCTGATTCAAAAATAAAAGATGAAGAGGGAAATGTTTTTGACATAAAAAGACATGATGGACTTTCTCGAATTTATTCAAATGAAAGCACAAACATTGACCTTAAAAAAATTGAAAAATCAGTATCTTTGTTGTATCTTGTAAGAGATAATGAAGATATAAAAAATATAAGAAAAAATAAGATTAACAATCTTGGATATGACAGGGGTGTTATTTAATGCAGGAAAAAACTTTAGAAGTTTTAGAGTTTGAAAAAATTTTAGAAAAACTCAAAACTTATGCAAGAAGTGAGCTTGTAAAAAAAGAAATTTCAAAAATAAAACCTAAAAATAATATAAAAGAAATAAAAGATGAACTTGACAAAACCAAGGCTATGGAAAAAGTCATAGTCCAAAATGGGAATATAGATATTTTTGGTCTTTATGATCTAAAAGAAATTATAGCTTATGTAAGAAAAAAAGGGATATTAGAACCCTTTGAACTTTTAAAAGTTTTGGATTTATTAAGACTTAGTAATTACTTAAAAGAATATGGAGAAAATATCGAAAATCCTTATATAAAAGATTTATTCGATAGAATTTCTACCAACGATTTTATAAAAGACGAAATCGAAAGATCAATTATTTCAGAAGATGAAATAGCAGATAATGCATCAGCAAATCTTAGGTCCATTAGAAAAAAAATGGGCAAAAAAGAAGCTGAAATCAAAAACAAATTAGCATTTTACATTTCATCCCCAAAATTTGATGAATCTCTTCAAGAAAAAGTCGTTTCAATTAGGGACGGAAGATATGTTCTTCCAGTAAAAACAAATAAAAAATCAGTTTTAAATGGAATTATCCACGATAGATCCCAATCAGGAAATACACTTTTTATAGAACCGAATGCAATTGTGGAACTAAACAATGACCTTTCAAATTTACAAATTGAAGAAAGTGATGAGATTAGAAGAATTTTGGATAGACTTTCAAGATTTGTCGAAGCCTTTGACCAAGAAATTTTAGAAAATCAAAAATTAATGCAAAGAATAGATTTTTTACAAGCCAAGGTAAAATATTTTTTGGCACACGAATACACCATGCCAAAGCTTACAGATAAAAAAATAATTGATTTAAAAAATGCACGTCATCCCTTATTAAAAGGAAAAGTTGTTCCAATCGATGTGAAAATTGGAGAAGGATATAAAACTTTAATAATTACTGGACCAAACACAGGAGGAAAAACTGTATCACTAAAAACTGTGGGACTTGTTTCTTTAATGGCGCAGGCTGGATTTTATATTCCATGTGATGAAGATAGTTTGGTAAATGTATTTGATGATATATTTTTAGATATTGGAGATACCCAATCAATAGAAATGAGTCTTTCAACTTTTTCAGCATCACTTACAAATATTGTAAAAATAACAGAAAATGTGAGCGAAAATTCCTTGGTCTTACTAGATGAAGTTGGAAGTGGTACAGATCCAACAGAAGGAGCAGCTCTTGCTATTTCGATTTTGGAATTTTTGAAAAATAAAAATGTAATGACCTTTGCAACAACCCATTATTCCGAATTAAAATATTACGCTTTAGAAAAAAAAGGAGTAATGAATGCAAGTGTAGAATTTGATATTGAAAGTCTATCACCGACTTTCAAACTAATTATAGGAACACCAGGAAAATCGAATGCATTTGAAATTTCAAAAAGACTTGGTTTAAATAAGCAAATATTAGCAAACGCCCAATCAATTATTTCTGAAGATAATAAAAATTTCAATACTATCCTTGAAGAACTTGACCAAAATAAAAAAGAAATGGAAATAAAAAATCAAGAGATAGAAGACTACAAGAAAAAAATAAAAAGAGCAAGAAATGATCTTTTAGCCTTATCAGAAAAAATAAAAAAGAAGAAAAAGAAATAATAAAAAAAGCAGAAGATAAGGCAAATAAAATTTTGGAAGAAGCAAATAAGGCAAGTCAAGATATGCTAAAAATAGCAAAAAAATCAAAAAATGCCAATATTTCTGATATAGATAGGTCCTTAAATGATATAAGAAATAAATACAAATCTTCAAAAATTGATAAGAAAGATGAAAGTTTAAAAGAAAAAATAAGTGAAAATGCACCTAAAAATTTAAAGGTTGGAGATACAGTTATAATCGAAGGCTTAAATGAAAAGGCTCTAGTTATTGAAAATCCAGATAAAAATGGTAATATAAAAGTACAAATAGGTATTTTGAAAATGGATTCAAATATTAAAAATGTTACAAAAATAAAGTCTGAAAATAAAACAAAAGAAAATTCTAACAGAATTTATAAGGCAAAAAAAGCCATGCACATTTCTCCAACTCTTGACTTGAGAGGACAAAGATATGATGAAGCTTTGAGAAATTTTGACAAATACCTTGATGATGCTATGCTCTCAGGACTTGACCAAGTAAAAATAATTCATGGCAAGGGAACAGGTGCTTTGAGAAATGGTATAAATGATTATTTGAAAAATAATAAAATGATCGACTCCTATAGAACTGGAAATGAAAAAGAAGGTGGCTATGGAGTTACAGTTGTAAAATTAAAATAATTTTGGAGGGAATATGAAAGATTTAAAAGAAGTGATAGCTAAAAAGCTAGAAGAAAAAGACCTAGGTTTGAATTGCAAAGAAATTTATGATTTAATTGAAATTCCACCTCAAGAAAATATGGGAGATTTTGCATTCCCTTGCTTTACTCTAGCAAGAACCATGAGAAAAAATCCTAAACTTATAGCAGAAGAAATAGCAAAAAGTTTAAAAATTGATGGCGTAGAAAAAATAGAAAATGAAAATGCCTACGTAAACTTTTTCTTAGATAGAAAAAAAGTAACAAATGAAGTTATAAATGAAGTTTTAGAAAAAAAAGATGACTATGGAAAAAGTGATATGGGCAAGGGAATCAATGAGCTTGTAGAATTTTCATCAGTTAATATAGCTAAGCCTTTCCATATAGGACATATTAGATCCACAGTTATTGGAGATGTTATAAGAAATATATATGAATATCTTGGATACAATGTTACAGCTTCAAACTATATAGGAGATTATGGTACACAATTTGGTGTAATGATAGCAGCCTATAAACTTTGGGGAGATAAAGAAGCAATCGACAAAGACCCTATTAATGAACTTTTAAATTTATATGTAAGATATACAAAAGAAGCAGAAGATAACGAAGAATATCAAGAAAAAGCTAGAGAAGAATTTAAAAATCTTGAAGATGGCGAAGAAGAAGCTATGAGATTATGGCAATGGTTTAAGGACTTATCTTTAAGAGAATTTGATAGAGTTTATGGAATGCTTGATATAAAATATGACAACTACAATGGAGAAAGCTACCACTCTAAATGGATGCCAGCAGCCCTAGAAGAATTAAAAGAAAAAAATCTTTTAGTAGAATCTGATGGAGCATACATTGTAGATTTAAGTGAGTTTAATTTACCTCCATCAATGTTAATCAAATCAAATGGTTCTTCAGCATACATTACAAGAGACGTTGCTACAGCACTTTATAGACATAGAACTTATGGACTAGATAAGAACATATACGTTGTAGGAAGTCAACAAAAATTACACTTTGAACAATTAAAGAAAATCCTATATTTAATGGGACACGAAGATGTAAGTGAAGAAATTTTACACGTACAATTTGGTATGGTTTCACTAAAAGACCAAGTGCTCTCAACAAGAAGAGGACATGTAGTTTTCTTAGAAGATGTTTTAAATAAAACAATAGAAAAAACATACTCAATAATGAAAGATAGAGATAACCAAATCGAAAACTTAGAAGAAGCAGCAAGAATTGTAGGAATTGGTGCAGTTAAATTCCAAGAATTATATAACTCAAGAATAAAAGACTATGTTTTTGACTGGGATGAGTTATTAAACTTCGAAGGAGAAACAGGCCCATACGTACACTACACTTACGCAAGAGCAAAATCCGTATTGAGAAAAGCAGGAAAAGAAGAATTTGGACAAATGAATTTTGAAAAGCTAAATACAGAAGAAGAATACAGCTTGATTAAATCATTAGAAAGTTTCCAAGATGCAATAATCCTAGCTAAAAATAGACACGAACCATCAGTTGTTGCAAGAAAAGTAATGGAAATTGCTCAAAAATTCAATAAATTCTACAATTCTACACAAATTCTAGTAGAAGATGAAAAACTAAAAGAAGAAAGACTTGCCCTAACCAAAGCTACATCAATAGTAATTAAAAATGGTTTAGGCATATTAGGAATAAAAACAGTGGAACAAATGTAATGAAAGAAAGAATTATAGATTTTTTAGAATGTTCAAAATATGCATTTTCAGAAAGTGTTAAAAAATTAAAAAAATCCTATATTCTTTTCATATTTCTAGTAATTAAGTCTATATTTGAAGGAATGAAGGGTTTATCAACATTAAACTCTTCATACCTTTCCTCATTAATAAATTATCTTATAGAAATTTTAATTCTATGTTTTATAGCCCAAGCTCTAAGATCAATAGTTTTATACAACAATACAGGCAAGAAGTCCATAGAAAATTCAGTATCAAATTTTTTCTATTTAATAATGTCGGCTATGTTTTCAATCTATATAGTCGAGCTTATATTTAACAATTTATTAAGCGGACTTGATCCAAAAATTTCCTATATAGCAAATATTCTGTTAAAGTTTTTCACATCGGCAGTAATAGAACTTGTGTATATAGATAGCATTTATGGATTTACTATACTTATAGATTCATTCAATTTTGTAAAAAATAATTTACTAATATGGGGAGTTTATGCCCTAATATTTACCCTAGTAGAAACCCTACTAATAAACAAAATAGTTATAAACACACTAAACATAGGAAGTGAATCTATTTATGTAATGCTCCTTGCCTTGTGGGATACAGTATTTTTACTATTTAAAGGACATTTATTTAAAATATTATCCCAACATTCCTATGGGCAAAGAAAATTTATGAGAGGATAAGATGGCAAAAATAGACCAATATTTTTTGAAATTTACAGACAAACTTGGATATATAGATCTAAAAAAAGATGCATCATACGAGTTATTAAACAAAACTCCCCTAGCCCTTTACACAGAAGATTTATCAGAAAATGTAATAAGCGGGGAATTTGAAAATAAAATAAAACTAGATATAATTTTAGACGGACTAATAATAAACCTTGCCATAGATAAGGACTTCAAATACAAAGAAAATTATATAAAAATAATAGAAAATTATATAAAAAATATAGGAGCCTATACAACACAAAAAGCTCTAAAAAATTTGGACAAAAAAGCAGAAAAATCCCTACTCCTACTAAGAGGAGGATATATAATAAATCCGTTTGATAAATACAATGCCTATAACTATGCAAGGATTTTATGGCCAAAAGCCTACGAAAATACAGAATATAAAGATGAATTTATCAAAGAATCCCTTAGGATTTTACAAGATATAATAAGCCAAGATGAAAATTTCCCACTATCATATTACGAATTAGGAAATATATATGCAAATCTTGGAGAATATATAAAAGCAAGATCCTATTACGAAAATGCCCTCCAAAAAACAGAAGACATAGACGCTCAAGACGAAATAAGAGATAAAATAAAGATGATTTTTGATAATGCAGAAATAGAAGAAGGACTTTACTATATAGGAAAAGGAAATTTCGACAAAGCAATACAAATCTTAACAAGAGTTTTATCCAAAACAAAAAGAGCAGATGCCTATTATTATCTAGGAGTAGCCTATCAAAATATAGGACAATACGAAAATTCAAGCTTAGCCTTTGAAAATTCCCTAGAAAAAGGCGGCGAATTTAGAGAACTTTACAACGATTATTCAATAAGCCTTTACGCTTTAGAAAAGCCAATAGAAGCAATAGAAATAATAAAGCAAGGTCTAAAAAAATATCCAGAAGATCCAAGAATGATCTATAACAGATTACAAATAAATTTGTCACTAAATAATATAAAAAAAGCAAAAGAAGACATCGAAAACTTAGAAAGTTACGATGATTTAAGCGACGAAATTACAAAAAATCTACAAATAATTAAAAATCAATTTAACATAAACTAATCTCAAATTATAATTTGAGATTTTTTTATTTAGGTTGAATAAAATAAAATAAAAAAGTATGCTAAATAATATAAGACATTCACAAAATTAAGGAGGAAATTATGAAAATAATTGAAACAAAAAATGCACCAGGTGCAGTAGGAGCATATTCACAAGGAATAGTATCAAACGGATTTGTATATTCATCAGGACAACTACCACTAGTACCAGAAACAGGCGAATTAATTTCAGATGACGTTAAAAAAGCAACAAAACAATCATTAGAAAATGTAAAAGCAATAGTAGAAGCAGGCGGATCATCAGTAGAAAAAATCGTAAAAGTAAATATTTTCTTAGACGATGTAAATGATTTTGCAGCAGTAAATGAAGCTTATGCAGAATTTTTTGGAGATCACAAACCAGCAAGAAGCTGTGTAGAAGTAGGAAAACTTCCAAAAAACGGTCTACTAGAAATCGAAGCAATAGCAGAAATATAATAAAACAAAAAACCAATCAATATAGCTGTTTAAACAGCTATATTTTTTTATGAAAAAACCAAAATAAAATAAAAAATAAAAAAATTTCAAAAAAAACTTGACAAGAAAAATAAAGGAGATATAATAAAAAAGTCGACACCAGAGAAGTCGAGTATAAAAGTAAATAAAAATAAAAAAAATTACAAAAAAACTTGACAAC
>NZ_HE978616.1:785847-828540 GCF_000307225.1 Anaerococcus vaginalis | reverse complement strand
TTTGGATTTCAGTAGAGATCCAATGTGCTGATGTAGCTCAATTGGTAGAGCAATTGATTTGTAATCAATAGGTTGTAGGTTCAAGTCCTATCATCAGCTCCAATTTTATTGTGAAATGAAATTGAATAAAAATATAGTTTGTGCTATAATATGTACTTGTGAAATACACATTAGGGGAAGTTCCAGAGTTGGCCAAATGGGACGGACTGTAAATCCGTTAGCTTAGCTTTCAGTGGTTCGAATCCGCTCTTCCCCACCAATTTGCGGGTGTAGCTCAGTGGTAGAGCCCCAGCCTTCCAAGCTGGTTGCGAGGGTCCGATTCCCTTCACCCGCTCCATTAAGCGCCTGTAGCTCAGCTGGATAGAGCAACGGACTTCTAATCCGTGTGTCAGAGGTTCGACTCCTCTCAGGCGCGCCATATTGGGATATAGCCAAGTCGGTAAGGCACCAGACTTTGACTCTGGTATGCGTAGGTTCGAGTCCTGCTATCCCAGCCATTTTGATCCATTAGCTCAGTCGGTAGAGCACTTGACTTTTAATCAAGGTGTCCGGAGTTCGAATCTCCGATGGGTCACCATTATAATATTTCAATTATTTATTTAGTGGTTATACTGGCAAGCTAAATAGGCAAGAAAGGCATTTTTAGCCACTGTATTTCTAAATTGATCCATTAGCTCAGTCGGTAGAGCACTTGACTTTTAATCAAGGTGTCCGGAGTTCGAATCTCCGATGGGTCACCAAATATGGAGAGGTACCGAAGCGGTCATAACGGGGCGGTCTTGAAAACCGTTAGAGTCTTACGGCTCACAAGGGTTCGAATCCCTTCCTCTCCGCCAAATAAAAAAGTCAATATGACTTTTTGGAGAAGTACTCAAGTGGCTGAAGAGGCTCCCCTGCTAAGGGAGTAGATCCTTTCAAAAGGGATGCGAGGGTTCAAATCCCTCCTTCTCCGCCATATGCCCAGATAGCTCAGTCGGTAGAGCAGGGGACTGAAAATCCCCGTGTCGGTGGTTCGATTCCGCCTCTGGGCACCAAAAAAATCTCTTTCTTGATTGACATGAGATTAAAGTAGGGGTTTAGTTCAGTTGGTAGAACGTCGGTCTCCAAAACCGGATGTCACGGGTTCAAGTCCTGTAACCCCTGCCATTTAATTTTATATATGGACCTGTAGCTCAGCAGGTTAGAGCGCACGCCTGATAAGCGTGAGGTCGGTAGTTCGAGTCTACTCAGGTCCACCAAAACAAACCTTATATTAATTTATTTCATAATATTTTTTTATTAAAAAGTATATTAGGTTTTGTTTGGGCCTCTAGCTCAGTCGGTTAGAGCGCCCGGCTCATAACCGGTAGGTCCAGGGTTCGAGTCCCTGGAGGCCCACCAGATTTAGCACCAACTTTTGTTGGTGCTTTTCTTTTGTCTAATTAAGTAAAAATTAAAGGGACTGTTACAAGAATATGAATAATCATAATTTTATCGTTAGAGAGCTATGAAAAAAATTTTGCCATAGCTTTTAAGCTTTTAGGCAAAATCTTTTTATAGCTTTTTCTAAGAATTCGGAATGATTTATTCATTCTGTAACAGTCCCTTTAAGAACTGGCTTATATTAAATTATTTAATTAGCTATAATCTCATCAATATCTATACTATATCCCATTATTTCACCGACATCTGTTACTTTTCCTTTTACAGTAACAGATTGTCCTTTTGTTGTATCAGCAACAACTTTCTTTTGATCATCATTTTTAATGTAACAAAGTATGCTAGTTAAATCAAAATCTTCTTCTGGACCATCTAAGCTAATATATTTACCAGAACTATCGATGTTGCCTATATTTCCTGTTATTTCTACATATTTGTTCTTGTAGTTTTCACTTGCTTTAAGAGCATTATCTTCTAAGTCTTTTTTCATTTGACCAATATCTACTTTAGTGTATTCTATTTTTTCTTCTTGCTCTTTTTTATCATTATTTACATTTTCTGCATTTTCATTGCTTTTTTCAGAATTTTGAGCTATATTTTTTTGGTTTGGATCTTCTGATTGATTTTTGTTTGATCCTAAATTTGATCCGATACCAATAACAACTAATATGGCAAGTATGATAAAGCAAATTCTCTTATAAATTTGATAAATTTTTTATAATTTTTTTAAAAAAAGTCTTTTTAAAATTTTAATTGGTACAATATTTTTAGTTATAGAACTAGATTAACAAATTGTACAAGTGAATTTTGCAATTAAGGAAATATTTTTAATTTAATTAAACTGAAGTTAAATGGAATGTGGGAAAATTTTTATAGCAAATATATTTAATCAACTTATGGGCAAGGAAGATATGAGTATTTGATAATTAAGTTTATAAAGAAAGGCTTATAAAATTTATTTTGTTTAGCTATTTTTGGGTATATTTATTATTAAGTTATTTTTATGAAAGGATGTTTTATGTCTAAGGATAAAATTCGTGAAATTATTTTAAAAAATGAAAGTATGATGATTGATTTTAGGAGAAAAATGCATGAAAATCCTGAACTTTCTATGAAGGAGTTTGGAACAAGTAAACTTATTGCATCTTTTCTTGATAAAGTTGGAATTTCTTATAGATTTGCAAATCCTACTGGAATTATTGGTGAGATTAAGGGAAAAAGTGATAAAAAAACTGTGCTTTTGAGGGCGGATATTGATGCTCTTCCTATTTTGGAAACTAATGATGTTTCTTATAAGTCTAAAAATGAGGGGATTTCTCATGCTTGTGGTCATGATACTCATTCTGCTATGCTATTGAATGCTATTTTTGCTTTGAATGAAATTAAAGATGAACTTGATGGAAATGTTCGTTTTGTTTTTCAACCAGGGGAAGAAACTGGTGAAGGGTCAAAGGCGATGATTAGGGATGGAGTTTTGGATGGTGTGTCCAATGCTTTTGGGGCTCATATTTTTACTTCTTTTGATTCTGGAGTTTTGGGTGCAACTTCTGGACAAACTTTTGCTGCTAATGATTTTTTTAATGTTCATTTTAAGGGGCTTACAAGTCATGGTTCAACTCCACAAAAAGGTGTTGATGCTATGGTTATGGCTGCATCTTTTATTTTGAATGCTCAAGCTATTATTTCTCGTGAAATTGATCTTTTGGAAGAGCCTGTTGTTTTGACTTTTGGAAAGATTCACGGTGGTGAGGTTGCTAATTCTATTTGTGGTGATGTTTATATTGAGGCAGGATTTAGGGCTTTTACTAAAGAAAGTGTGGATTTTGTTGAAAAAAGATTGGCTGAATATGCGAATGAAGTTGCGTCTATGTACAGGGGTGAGGTTGAAATTGATTTTAATCTGGGTGCAGCTCCTGTTGTTATTGATGAAAATAGTGCAAGGCTTACTCAAAAAATTGCGGGTGAAATTGTTGGTGAAGAAAATGTTGATAAGGATATAAGATTTGCTGGAAGTGAAGATTTTGGTTTATATCTTACTGGATATGATGGTATAGATGGCGTTTCTGGTTCTTTTGGTATTGTTGGTGCAAGAAATTCTAATCCTAGAACACACAATTTTAATCATGCTTCTAATTTTGATGTTGATGAATCTGTTTTGAAAAATGGAGCTATGATGTATGCTTTTTATGCTTATGAATATTTAAGCCAAGATGAATTTTAAATTTTTTATTGAGAATAATTAGAATTAAGAATCCAAAGTTTATTATTGTTTAGCTTTGGATTCTATTTTTATATAGAAATTTATAAATAATGTTTTTAAATTTAGAGAAGGTTTTACTACTATTTTTAATTCTAAGCTACCTTTGATAATTGTTATAAATTTAATAGTTTTACTAATGTGAGCATCTGATTATATCCGTATTTTTCTTAAATTTCTATGTAATAAATACTAAACTTTCTATGCTCGTAGTCTGGAAAATAGGAAAATTTTTAACATCTCCTTTGCATATAACTAGAGCCTATATTTCATTAATTTTATAATTAGCTTTAAATATGAATGTAGTTTTTGGTGGGATTGTTGGTTATTCTATTTTTTTGTTAGTAAAAAAATGGGGCAAATGAAGCTTGAGCAGGATATTTTAGAATGACTGTAGCTTGTCCAAGAGAGTTTCTAAAAGAAAGTTTGGATAAAATAGTATTTGCTATAAAGGATTTAGAAAAAGAATTTGGCAAATAAGGCTTAGGAAGATTTATAATTAAGAAATTAAAGATGAAAAACCAAAAGATTTAAAAGTTTTGGTTTTTTTCATCTTTTTATTATTATAAATTTATTAAATTTAAAAATGTAAATTGATTTTAAAATATTTTCAAAAAATGTAAGTATTTATTTTTCATAAATTTATAGTATATTAAATATAATTAGAGATTCTTTCCACCTTCCACATTCGTGGAGGAGTGAGTTGGAATCTCTTTTTTATTTTAAATTTTTATTAAATTTGTTTTTTTACTATATATTATACAATGATATTAGGTATTTATAGCCTTAGGAGGATTTATGAATGTTATTATTGTAGGTGCTGGTAAGGTGGGTTCTTATCTTACTAGCCAGCTTTCTGATGAGGGGCACAATATTTTAGTTATAGAAAAGAATAAGGATGTTTTGGAAAGATTATTGGCTCAAAATGATGTTATGGGAATTTTGGGCGATGGGCGTGATCTGGAAGTTTTGGATGAGGCTAATGTTGATGATTGTGATGCCTTTATTGCCATGACTTTTGATGATGATGTTAATTTGATTTCGTCTATGATTGCCAAGAAAAAGGGGGCAAAATCTACTATTGTTAGACTTCGTGATCCTAGATACATAAAAGATGATGAGTTTATGAAAAAAACTATGGGAGTTGATAGGTTGGTTAATCCAGAATATTATGCTGCCAAGGAAATTCAAAGAACTTTAAAATATACTTATGCAGTCAACGTTGAAAATTTCCTAGATTCTAAGGTTATTTTGATTGAGCTTGAGATTGATAAAAATTCTAAACTTGCTAATAAGTCTTTGATGGAATTAAATTCTGAAGGACTTTTGGGAAATACTATTATTGTTATTGGAGAGAAGGATAATAATGTTGTAATTCCAAATGGTAATCATATTCTTGAAGTAGGGGAGAAAATTTATGTAGCAGGCCCTAGGGAGGATATTGATAAATTTTATAAAAGGCAAGTTGATGCTAGAAAATTTATTAAAAATGTTTTGATTGTGGGCGGTGGATCTATTGCTCTTTATCTTTCTGAGCTTTTGTTAAAGAGAAATTTCAAGGTTACGGTTTTGGAAAATGATAAAAAAAGGGCTATGGATTTTTCTGAAAGACTTCCTGATTGTGATGTTATAAATGCAGATGGAACAGATCCTGAAATTCTTGATGAGGTTAGGATTGAAAATTATGATGCAGTTGTTGCCCTTACTGGAATTGATGAGGAAAATATTTTGATTTCTCTTCTTGCTAAAAAGAAGGGGATTGAGAAGATAATTGCTAAGGTTAATAGGACTCAACTTTTGAAAATTACTGGAATTTTGGATGTGGATACTACAGTTACGCCAAAAAAATCTGCCTCATTTTTTGTTTCAAGACTTTTAAGGTCAAAAGAAAATTCCAGGGGTGAATCAATTTCAAATTTATTTAGATTATCCGATGATAGGGTTGAGGCTATAGATTTTACTGTAATTGAAAATTCAAAAGTAACAGGAAAAAAATTGAAGGACTTAAATGTAAAATCCAATACTTTGATAGTTGGAATTTCAAGAGATAGTCTGGGTGGAAAAATTGAAGTTGCTAATGGTGAGAGCACAATTGAACTTGGCGATAGGGTTATGGTTATTACAAAGAGTAAAGATTTTAAAGAAATTGATGATATATTGGAGTAGGTATGAATCTAAAAATTGTAAAATATTCACTGGGGAAACTTTTAATAGTTCTTGCAGGACTTTTGAGCCTACCTTTAATGGTTGCTTTTATTTATAGAGAAAGTTTTTCCGATAAAATAAATTTCATAATACCAATTGTTATTTCTTTGATTTTGGGCATAATTTTGAGCAAAAGTGGCGATAACAAATCCCATCTTTATACAAAAGAGGCTATGTTTATAACAGCGTCAACTTGGGTTTTATTTTCTTTGATAGGAGCTATTCCCCTATTTCTAACAAAAACAAATTATAATGGATATATAGATGCTTTTTTCGAGATGGTTTCAGGTTTTACAACTTCTGGAGCATCAGTTGCTACAAATGTAGAATGGTTGCCAAATTCTATAATTTTTTGGAGATCATTTTCTCACTTTGTTGGAGGAATGGGAATTTTGGTATTTACCTTAGCAATTTTGCCAAATTCTAACAAAGAATCATCACTTTTGATGCAAAGCGAGGTTCCAGGGCCAACTTTTGGAAAATTAACACCAAAATTATCCGATACCGCAAGAAATTTGTATGGAATGTATATAGTTTTGACAATAATCACAGTAATTCTTCTTCTTTTGGGAGGGATGAATTTATTTGAATCCATAATTCACGCTTTTGGAGCAGCAGGAACTGGAGGATTTTCAAACAAGGGAATATCAATAGGAGCTTATGATTCAAGGTATATAGAAATTGTCCTTGCAATTATGATGGCAGTTTTTGGGGTGAATTTTAATATTTATTTTTATGCCGCAACAAAAAGTGTAAGAGAGGCTGTAAAAAGTGAAGAATTAAAATGGTACATAGCTGTAATTTTGTTGGCTTCAGGATTTATATTTGCAAATATAGTTACAATTTATAATAATGTTTTTTATGCTTTTGTAAATTCTATTTTTACCGTATCATCAATAATTACAACCACAGGCTATGTATCAGCAGATTTTGGAACATGGCCTTTATTTTCTAAATCTGTGATTATAATGTTGATGTTTATTGGTGGATGTGCAGGATCAACAGCAGGAGGACTTAAAGTTTCAAGATTTGTGATTTTAGTAAAAGGTGGAATAAATCAGATAAAAGAATCAATGAATCCGAAAAAAATCACCATAAATAGACTTGATGGAAAAAAAGTTGATAGCGAAACAGAAAGATCAGTTTCAAAATATTTAGTAATTTATATTTTGATATTTATAGTCTTATTTATGATAGTATCAATAGATATGAATGATTTTGAAACGGCTTTTGCAGCAGTTTCCACAACCTTTAACAACGTAGGACCAGGTCTTGGTGCATTTGGTCCAATTACAACCTTTGCAGAAATGTCAAAACTTTCAAAATTTGTCCTAACCATAGCTATGCTTTTGGGAAGACTTGAAATATTTCCTATGCTTTTACTTTTGTATCCATCAACTTATAAAAAATTAAGAAATAAATAAACTTAGTAGAACTGTTGCAAAATAATAAATATTTATATTTTTGCAACAGTTTTTTTGTGAAGATATTGAAAAATTAACAATTAAACTACTGGTTTATCCTTCTTAAACCAATAGTTTCTTGACTATAAATTTATCTAGGCTAAAATTTTTCTAAAGGAGGGAGCTATGAAACAAATTAATAAAAAAGATTTTGGTGAATTTGTTAGATCCTTTGTATGAAATATGTAAATATTGTGAGTAAAAAAATAGACCTTGGGCAAAATGATTATTTATCTTTTGCACAAGGTCATTTTTTATTTTAAAATAATCCTGAAATTAATCCATATATTACAGGTATTGCAAGGGCTGGTAGGATGTTTGCAATTTTCGAGTCTACTAATTTTAGTTGGGAAAGGCCAATTACTATTATGGTAAGTCCTCCCGTTCCTGAAATGTTATTTATAACTTCTTCGCCCAAAAGTGGACTTAGAAAACCTGCAAGCAAAACCAAAAGAGCTTGGAAGATTAAAATTGAAAATGAAGAAAAAGAAACACCGATTCCCATGCTTTGGGCCATAAAAAATGCTACAACCCCATCAATAAGAGCCTTGCCCATCAAAACTTGGTAATCTCCTGTAACTCCTGCTTCAATGCAACCAATTATCCCCATAGCTCCAAAGCAAAAAAGGATACTGGCGTTTAGAAAACTTTCCGAAAAATTTGAATTTGTATCTTTTATATATTTTTTCTCAATACTTGTTGATAAAGTGTCTAATTTCTTATCAAGTCCCAAAAATTCACCTATTATTAAGCCGATTACAACAGATATTATTATTACTAAAATATCGCCCTTCATGGAAGATCTTATTCCTATAACGATAATGGCAGCTGCCAAAAAATTCATGATTGAATTTCTAAGACTTTTAGAAAATTTATCTCCGATTTTTGATCCGAGAAAACCCAAAAGACCAACCAAAATAAAATTAACGAGAACAGCTAACATAAATCCTCCTATAAGAAACTTAAAATAAGGCCATAAATAATAGGAATAAAAATAGCAGGGATAGAATTTACTACTTTTATGTCAACTAAATCTAATATAGAAAGTCCAACGACCATAATACAAATTCCACCAACACCAGAAATATTATCAAGAATTTCTTTAGTGAGAATTGGAGAAATTAGATATGATAAAACTACTATAAGACCTTGGTAAACTATTATTGGAATTGATGCAAAAATTACACCTATACCAAGACTTTGTGCCATAAAAAATACAGTAAGTCCATCAATCACCGACTTTAAAAAAAGCATTTCATTATCAGCATTAACTCCTGCATTAATAGAGCCGATAATGCCCATACTTCCAACGCACAAAATAAGAGTTGCATTTATAAAAGCCTTGGAAAAATGTGAGCCAGAATTTCCGGAAAAAATTCTTCCCAAAAAATTAGCAAATTTATTTAATTTACTATCTAGTTTTAGGGAGTAACCAATAATTACACCCAAAACAATAGAAACAATCATAAATAAACCATTTCCCTTTCTTGCAGAATCTATACCAGTAACCAGTATTAATAAAGCAAGAAATTTCATAATATCATTTTTCAAGCTATCAGAAAAACATTTTCCAACTTTTGTTCCCAAAAATCCTAAAATTATAACTGAAATAGCATTTACAAAAACACCAACCATAAAAACCTTCTTATATATTATTTTGTTAAATTATATCAAAGGACTTAAATATTTGCAAAAATGCCATAAAAGGGATAAAGAATATTGACAAAAAAATACCTTTATTTTAATATAAAAAATAGAAATATAAGAAAAAATATGTAAAAATTAATGGAAAAGATAAAATAGAAAAACATTAGAAATATTTATAGATTTCTATATAAAAATTTAAAAATCTTTAAAGAAAGGGAAAATTTATGAAAGTAGGATTAACAATTGCAGGAAGCGACTCATCAGGAGGAGCTGGAATCCAAGCTGATATAAAAACTATGACTTTAAACGGAGTTTATGCCCAAAGTGCCATAACTGCTCTGACAGCTCAAAATACTAGGGGAGTTTTGTCAGTTTTAGAATCAAGTCCACAATTTTTGAAAGACCAGCTTGATATGATATTTGACGATATTTATCCAGATGCAATAAAAATTGGTATGGTTTCAAATTCTGATTTAATTTTAGTAATAGCAAATGAATTAAAAGAAAGAAATGCAAAAAATATTGTAGTAGATCCTGTTATGGTCGCAACAAGTGGTGCAAAACTTTTAAAAAGTGATGCAATTGATGTATTAAAAAATGAACTTTTGCCCCTAGCAGACCTTCTTACTCCAAATATTCCAGAAGCAGAAATTTTATCGGAAATGAAAATAAAAAATGAAGAAGATATGAAAAAAGCTGCAAGAATTATTTCCGAAAAATACAATTGTGCTTGTTTACTAAAAGGTGGACACAAAATAAATGATGCCAATGATTATTTATATGAAAATGAAAAAGGTATTTGGTTTAAGGGAAAAAGAATAAATAATCCAAACACTCACGGCACAGGTTGTACTCTTTCGTCAGCAATTGCAGCAAATCTTGCCAAAGGATATGATATGGAAAATTCGATAAAAATGGCAAAGGAATTTTTATCAAATGCCCTTTTGGACATGTTAGATTTAGGAAAGGGCTCAGGACCAATGAATCATGCTTTTGATATAAAAGAATCTTATAAAAAACTTGCAGATTAGGATTTTATTTGTAGAAATTGAAATATTAACATAATAGAAATAAAAATTCTAAATTGAAAAATAAAATTTTTGAAATTAAAAAATTATAAAATAGGGGTTGAAATTTTTATTTTAGAAAATGAGAAAAGCTTGACAAAAACACGATTTCAGTGTATCATAAACAAGTATGAAAAAAGTTCCGAATACTTTTGACATAATCGCAAATCCTGAGGGCGATTAAAAAAATGTCAGGACGAGTAAAGCCGCCACCTATCCGAGCGGTGTCAAAATAGATAGGCAAAATATTTAAGGAGGAACTTGATGAAAAATCAAAAGACATATGTACCAACAAAGTCAACAATTGAACCAAAATGGTATGTAGTTGATGCAACAGGTATGGTTTTAGGTAGACTTGCAAGCCAAGTTGCAGCAATTATTAGAGGAAAACACAAAGCAACATTTACTCCAAACTTGGATACAGGTGATTATGTAATAGTAGTAAATGCTGAAAAAGTTGTTCTTACTGGAAACAAAGAATACCAAAAAGAATACAAAAGATATTCTGGATATGCAGGTGGATTAAAAACTACAACTTACAAAGATATGTTGGAAAAACATCCTGAAAGAATTGTAGAACACGCTGTAATAGGTATGCTTCCACACAACAAATTAGGTAGACAAATGGCCAAAAAACTTAGAGTTTATGTAGGTGAAAATCACGATCACCAAGCACAAAACCCAGAAGTTTTGGACTTAAAGTAAGGAGGACTTAGATGGCAGATATTATATATCAAGCTACAGGAAGAAGAAAAACCTCAGTAGCAAGAGTTACAATGAAACCAGGTAGCGGAGAATTAAAAGTTAATGGAAGAAATCTTGATGATTATTTTTCATATGATACATTAAAAATTATAGCAAAATCACCATTAAAATTAACTGAAAATGAATCAAATTATGATATAAAAGTTAACGTACAAGGTGGAGGATTTAATGGACAAGCTGGAGCAATAAGACACGCTATAGCAAGAGCTTTACTTGAAGTAAATCCTGATTATAGACAAGCTCTTAAAAGAGCAGGTTTTCTTACAAGAGACCCAAGAAAAAAAGAAAGATACAAATACGGTCAAAAGAAAGCAAGAAAATCTTCACAATTCTCAAAAAGATAAGAAGTATTTTACAAACAAGGAATTTCTATTCCTTGTTTTTTTGTGGGAATTTATTTTTTAATATTGTAATAAGTAATTTTCAAAAATTTTTACTATATAAAATCTATAGTAAAATGTAAGGAGAAAGGATTTTAATATGGATTTTAAAAAATTGCTCAAATTATTTTTACATACCCTATATTTGTCTGCCTTTACTTTTGGTGGTGGCTATGTGATTTTATCTTTGATGGAATCTACTTTTGTAAAAAAATTGGGGTGGATTAATAAGGAAGAGATGCTTGATATGACAGCTATTGCCCAATCTTCTCCAGGAGCTGTTGCTATTAATGCTTCAATTTCTGTAGGCTATAAATTATTTGGTTTTCTTGGAGCCTTGGTTGCAACTTTAGGAACTGTAATTCCTCCCCTTGTAATTATTTCTATAATTTCTTATTTTTATAATGCTTTTATTTCTAATAAATATATTGCCTTAGTTTTAAAGGGAATGCAGGCAGGGGTTGGGGCTTTGATTATAAATGTTGTAATTGATATGACCAAAGAAGTTATAATCGGCAAGGGATTTTTGATTTATGGAATTTTTATCATATCTTTTATCCTAAATATTTTTTTGCGTGTAAGTATTATTTATATAATTCTTGCCTTAATTTTTTTTGGAATTATTTATTCATTTTTTGGAGGAAATCATGCTTTTTAATTTATTTATAAGTTTTTTTAAAGTTGGTTTATTTTCCTTTGGTGGAGGATATGCAGCTCTTCCTCTTATCCAAGAAGAGGTTGTAAATAAAAATACTTGGCTTGGAATTTCTGAATTTAATAATCTTATTACAATAAGTCAAATGACTCCAGGGCCAATTGCTATAAATTCGGCATCCTTTGTTGGGACTAGGGTTTATGGAATTAGTGGAGCGATTGTAGCAAGTCTTGGTTGTGTAATGCCATCTTTTATTATTGTTGGAACAATTTCTTATTTTTACAACAAATACAGAAAGCTTGATACCATGCAAAGTATTTTGGGATTTTTAAGGCCTGCTGTTGTTTCTATGATTTTGGCGGCAGGAGTTGATATTTTGAAAACTGCTTTTTTTGATGTGAAAAAAATGTCTTTTGAAAATCTCGATATAAGTATGGTTGTTTTATTTGTTTTTATTCTTCTTGCTATTAGAAAAACAAAGATAGATCCTATATTTTTGATGATAATATCGGGCTTTATTTATATGTTTGTGCATTTAATTTTGTGAGGTTTTATGGGAAAAATTAATTATAATTTGAAAATGGAAGAGATAATAAAAAATATTCAAAAGGATGGTAAAAGACCAAGGCTTTTACTTCAAGTTTGCTGTGCTCCTTGTTCATCGAGTGTTTTGACACGCTTGAGGGATATTTTTGACATAGATATTTATTATTATAATCCAAATATTTATCCAGCAGAGGAGCTTTCAAAAAGAGTCGAAACAGTAAAAAACTTGGTGGATGAAATGGATCTTGATTCTGAAGTTGTTTTTCCAGAAAACAATCCCAAAGATTTTTATGATTTTGTAAAAAATCGAAGCGAAGATCATGAAGGTGGAGATTCTTGCTACAAGTGTTATGAGTTAAGGCTTGAAAAATCTGCCAAATATGCAAAAGAAAATTCTTACGATTATTTCACAACAACTCTTTCAATATCTCCATACAAAAATGCTCTTTGGCTTAATGAAATTGGAGAAAAATTAGAAGAAAAATATGGAATAAAATATTTATATGCAGATTTTAAAAAGAAAAATGGCTACAAGGATTCAATAGACTTATCAAAAAAATATAAATTATACAGACAAGATTATTGCGGATGTATATTTTCTTTTAGGGAGATGGAGGAAAAAAAGAAATCAAAATAAATGTTATATTTATCTTTCTTTGGGTAATTTTATATAAGGAGAGATAATTATGGATGACATATTACTGATAAAAAATTTAGATGAAGATGAATTAAAAGATGAAAATCCGATACCCGTAACCTTTAATACAAATATAAGTGATAAGGAAAAACTTATAAGTATCTTCGATGTTTTAAAGGGAAAAAGATTAGTCGGAAATAAAAGGCTGGGGATAAAAAAATCTTCAATCACCCTAGATGTAGTCTCTTCAAATATTACAGAAGTGATAAAAGAGTTTATCAGAAATGAATGTAAAATATATGGGGTATATATATTATACGATAACTATTTAGGAGGAAAATTTAATGAGTGAAAAAGTATTAGAAATGATTAATGAACAAATGAACTTTGAACTACAATCAGCTTACGAATATAAGGCAATGCAAATTTATGCTGATGACGAAGACTTTGAAGGATTTGCTCATTGGTTTGGCCAACAAGTTAGAGAAGAAATAGAACATGCTGAAAAAATGACCAAGTTTTTATTAGAAGTAGGTTATAAACCAGTCTATGAAGCAATACAAGCCCCAAATACAGAATTTAGCGACCTATTAGACGTAACAAAAAAAGCTTTTGAACATGAAAAAGAAGTTACAAGAAGAGTTCACGCTATAGCAAAAGCTGCAAGAGAAGAAGGAGACGAAAGAGTAATATCATTTATAAAATGGTTTATAGACGAACAAGTTGAAGAAGAAGATACCTTCAATAAACTCGTTACAAGACTAGAAAGAATTAATGGAAACTATGGTGGCCTTTATATTCTTGACGGTCAACTAGCACACAGAGGATAAAAATCAAAGGGGCTGTTGCAAAATATGAATGATTTATTCGTTTTGCAACACTCTTTTTTTATTACAGAAAAGATATGAAAATAAAATTAAAAGAAAAAGATTTAGAAATAACAGTAAACACCTACGGGGCATATATAGAAAAATTCACCAAAGACAAAAAACCAATATTTTTCCCAAAACTTCTCATAAAAATAAAAGATGAGCTAAAAACAAGAGGAGGTATGCACCCATGTATTCCAAATTTTGGAAAAAGCGAAATAAAAGATTTAGTCCAACACGGATTTGGGAGAATTTCATTTTGGGATATAGAAGAAAAAAACGAAAATACCATAAAATTAAAATTAGAAGGAAAAGGAGAATATGAAAATACAATTTATCATATAAAATATCAAATAAAAAATTCATCCCTTCTAATAGATTTAAAAATAGAAAACAAATCAAACAAAGATGTGCCGATAGCACCAGCCTTCCATCCATATTTTTATGTAGACAAAAAATTTAAAATAAAAAACCTAGATTTAGAAAAAATCAATTTAGAAGATACATATTTTCTAGAAGAAAAAAAAGCCTACCTAAAAAGCAAATACTATGATATTTCTATAGAAAATGAAAATTTCAAAGAATTTGCAATCTGGACAGATTACAATGGAGAATACCTATGTATAGAACCATCCTATAACGGTCCAAGTTTTACAAAAAAAATAAACAATCCCTATATTTTGAAAAAAAATCAAAAATTCAAAGAAAAAATCAAAATATCAATAAGTTAAAAATAAAAATAACAAAATCAATAAAAATAGACTAAAATATTAAATATATGAAATTAAAACTTGAAAAATATAAAAACAAGGTATAATAAAATTAAGATAGGAGGAAATTATGAAAGAACAAACACAAGAAGTTCTAAAAGTTTTCATAATAGCAATAATAGCAACAATTGCATTAAAACTTTTGGGAGTAGCAATAAAAATAATTGTATCCCTAGTAATACCTTTACTTGTAATATATTTTCTATATAAAGTTTTAATAAAAAAAGAAGAAATATTTAGATAAGGGTGAAAAAATGGAAAATAAAAACAAAATAATAAAAATAATCCTAGCCATCCTTGGCATAATAATAGGACTAAAAATTTTAAAAATAACCCTATCAATAATATTTGCCATATTTCTACCACTATTAATAGGAGGAGGCCTAATACTAATCCCAATCCTAAGCCTACTAATCCTAATAGGAATATTGGCAACAATCGGATATTTTATTTACAAATTTTTTATAAAAAAGAGTCAGTATGGTAAAAAAAATCCTAGATTAATTCAAAATATGAATTGGTCTAGGATTTTTATTTTAACTTTCATTAAAAACAAACTTTTCGATTGCCTCTCCTACTGCGCCTTGGTCGTTTGTGGTTTTTGTTGTGTATTTTGCTACGTCTTTTAGCAAAAGGTGGGCGTTTTGGACAGCTGCTGAATAGGCTGCTTCTTCTAGCATTTCTTTATCGTTATAATTATCGCCTATTGTTAGGACGTTTTCCAATCCAAAGCCATAGTGCTTGCACAATTTTTCTAAGGCTTTTGCCTTGTTTACATTTTTTCTATTTATTTCCATAAAGGTATCTGATGAATAGGATATTGAAACGTCCCAATTGCAAATTCTTGCTACGTCTTCTTCAAGGCTCATTAGGTAGTTTAGGTCGGAATTTTTTATTATTACTTTTACTATTATTTCTTTATCAAGATTTTTTATATCTTTTGCTTTTTTTACGAATTTATATATATTCTTATCTAGTGAGCCATTTACTTCGTTTCCGTTTGCAAATACATAGCAATGTTTGTCTGTATATATTTCAAAATGTACTTTTTTTTCATTGCAATAATCTGAAATTTCTACTGCTTTTCTATAGTCTATTGGTGATGCTTCTACAACTTTTTTTGTAAGATTGTCTATTATTATTCCGCCGTTACAGAGTATTGAAAATCTATTTTCTTTTAAATTGTCTATTTGTTCTAATATGTCAAAAAGTTGATAGGGTCCGCGTCCTGTTGCTATGGCAATTATTATTCCCATTTCTTGAGCTTTTTTTATGGCTTCTAAATTTCTTGGGTGAATGGTTTTGTCTGTTGATAATAGGGTTTCATCGCAATCTGTTGCTATTAATTTTATCATTAATTCTCCTTTCTTATTGTGTGAGTATTTTTTTATTTTCCTATATATAAAAAAACGTGCATTAAAAACACACGCTCAAAAAATTTTATTTATTTTTTAAAAATTCTATTATATCATTTGATTCGTACAAATATTTTTCATCGTGGAAGAGGCATGGTACTTGTCTTTTGCCACCGTTTTGGATTAATTCTTTCATAGCTTCTCTATCTTCGTTTATATTTACTATTTCTATTTTAATATTATTTTCTTCCATGAAATTTTCTACTTTTTTGCAGTGAGGACAAGCTGTTCCTACAAATAATTTATAATCTGACATACATTCTCCTTAAAATAAATTTCATAAATTTGCCATTTTATATTATTATACTAATAGAAAGGAAGATTTAAAGGTGTAAAATGAAAGATAAAATTTTAAAGTTAATAAGATTTATTCTTGTTATAATTATTTTGGTATGTTTGGCTATTCTTGGCAGGAGGGGATATGATTTTTATAAAAATTATAAAAACAATCAACATATAAACTCTATTGTTAAAGAAGTTGGCAAAGAAAAAAATACTGATGAGAAAAAGCCTGAAACTTTTGAGGAAAAAGAAAATAGATTTATGAAAATTTTGAAGAAATTTCAAAATGAAAATCAGGATGTAATTGGCTTTATTGAAATTCCAGGAACAAACATCGCTTATCCTATTTTACAAGCTAAGGATAATAATTATTATTTGAGGCAATCTTTGGATTTGAAGTATGATATAGCAGGCTCAATTTTTATGGATTATATGAATGATAGCAAATTTAATGATGCAAATTCTGTAATATATGGTCATTATGTTCAAGGAATGGAGACAATGTTTACGGCTCTTGAAAAATTTAGAAAACAAGATTTTGCTCAAAAAAATAGGAAAATATATATAACAACAAATGAGGGGCTTAGGGAATATGAAATTTTCTCAGTTTATACAACTCCAGCAGACTATGATTATAGAACTATGTCTTTTCAAGATGTTGGTCAAAAACTTATGTATTTTGAAAAGCTTAGGGATAAGAGTGATATAAGTTTTGAAAATCGCGAATTTAAGGAAGATGACACAATTATAACATTATCAACTTGCCAATATGATTATGAGGATGAAAGACTTGCAGTTCATGCTATAAGAGTTAGATAGGATAAAAATGAATAGGTATAAGGAAAAAAGAAAAATAAATTAAATTTAAAAAATGAAAAGGGTCAATTGATTTTTTATCATGAATCTTTTGACCCAAAAGATATTTTTACCTGCGGTCAATGTTTTAATTTTTTTGAAGAAGAAGATGGATCATTTACTGCAGTTTTTTTGGGGAAAATTATAAATCTCAAAAAAGAAGGGGACAAGGTAATTATAGACAATATAAGTGAAGAGGAATTTTATGATATTTTTTATGATTATTTTGACCTTGGAGTAAATTATGAAAAATAAAAGAAAAAATTGCACTAGATGAAACTTTAAAAGAGGCAACTGAATATGGGGCAGGAATTAGGATTTTAAATCAAGAATTTTTTGAAACCCTAATTTCTTTTATAATTTCAGCCAACAACCAAATCCCAAGAATTAAAAAAGCTGTGAGAATAATTTCTGAAATGTATGGGGATTATCTTGGAGAATATAGGGGAAGAAAATATTATTCTTTCCCAAGTCCAGAAAAATTATCTAAGGCTAGACCAGAAGATTTAAGGGAGAAGGCAAGAGTTGGTTTTCGTGATAAAAGAATAGTTGAAACTTCAAAATTAATTAATGATGGATTTTTTGATTTTGAAGAAGATATAAAAATGCCGACAGAAGATTTGAGAAAAAAACTCCAAGAGCTTCCAGGAGTTGGACCAAAAGTTGCCGATTGTATTTTGCTTTTTGCCTTTCACAAAAGAGAAACTTTTCCAGTAGACGTTTGGATAAAAAGGGTTATGGAATTTTTATTTATAAAAGAAGAAGTTCCAAAAAAACAAATTGCAGCCTACGCCGATAAATATTTTGGAGAAAATGCGGGCTATGTTCAACAATATTTGTTCTACTATGGAAGAGAAAATGCCATTGGTAAATAAAACTTGCATTATTTTAAAATACTTGTATATTTATATTAGATATTAGCGGTCAAATGTAAAGAGTGCTAAAAGGAGGAAATAAAATGAACTTAAAACCAATAGGTGAAAGAGTAGTTATAAAAAAATTAGAAGCAGAAAAGAAAACTCAATCTGGCATAGTTTTACCAGAATCTGCTCAAGAAAAACCACAATATGCAGAAGTTGTTGCGATAAGCAATGATATTTTAAATGACCAAGACAAAAAAAATTCCTTGAAAGAGGGAGACAAGGTTATTTATTCCCAATATGCAGGAACAGATGTAAAAATTGATGGTGAAAATTACGTAGTATTAGCATACAAAGACGTATTAGCAGTAGTAGAATAGGAGAAAATTATGGCAAAAGATATAAATTATGGAAAAAGTGCAAGAGATGGTCTTGAAAGAGGAATTGATAAATTAGCAAATGCTGTAAAAGTTACTCTTGGACCAAAAGGAAGAAATGTAGTTTTAGATAAATCTTATGGAGCACCAACAATAACAAACGACGGTGTAACAATCGCACAAGAGATTGAACTTAAAGATAGATTTGAAAATATGGGAGCTCAACTTGTAAAAGAAGTTGCTACAAAAACAAATGATGTAGCAGGAGATGGAACAACAACAGCAACAGTTCTTGCCCAAGCAATTATAAAAGAAGGACTAAAAAATTTAGCTGCAGGAGCAAACCCAGTAGTATTAAATAAGGGACTAAAAAAAGCAAGCAATGAAGTTGTAGCTTATATAAAAGAATCTTCAAAAGAAGTAGAAGATAAAAAAGCAATCGAACAAGTAGGAACAATTTCATCAGCAGATCCAGAAATTGGTAAATTTATTGCGGATGCTATGGAAAAAGTAGGAAATGATGGAGTAATCACAGTAGAAGAATCCAAAACAACAGACACCTACCTTGATGTAGTAGAAGGAATGCAATTTGATAAAGGATACTTGTCCCCATATATGGCAACAGACAACGAAAAAATGGTAGCAGACCTTGATGATCCATATATACTTGTAACAGACAAAAAAATCTCAAGTATCCAAGAAATCCTACCACTACTAGAACAAATTGTTCAATCATCAAAACCACTATTAATAATTGCAGATGACGTAGACGGAGAGGCCTTAACAACACTTGTATTAAACAAATTAAGAGGAACCTTCAATGTAGTTGCGGTAAAAGCACCAGGCTATGGCGATAGAAGAAAAGAAATGCTAGAAGATATAGCAATTCTTACAGGATCAAAAGTAATTTCAGAAGATTTGTCAATGGAATTAAAAGAAACTACAATAGAAGATCTTGGTTCAGCTAAAAAAGTTAAAGTAGACAAAGATCACACAGTAATTGTAGAAGGAAAAGGCAACAAAGAAGCACTAGCTGAAAGAGTAGAAAAAATTAAAGGTCAAATCGAAGCAAGCGATTCAGAATATGACAAAGAAAAATTCCAAGAAAGAGTAGCAAAACTTGCAGGCGGAGTTGCAGTAATAAACGTAGGAGCTGCAACAGAAACAGAAATGCAAGATAAAAAATACAGAATCGAAGATGCCCTATCAGCAACAAGAGCAGCTGTTGAAGAAGGAATAGTTGCAGGTGGTGGAACAGTTTTAATAGAAGCAATCGAAAAAGTAGAAGCCTTAGAAGAAAAATTAGAAAATGACGAAAAAACAGGAGCAAAAATAATAGCAAAAGCTCTTGAAGCACCACTTAGACAAATTGTAGAAAATGCAGGAATGGACGGCTCTGTTGTACTTGAAAATGTTAAAAAATCAGACAAAAACAACGGCTACGATGCCTATGATGATGAATATGTAAATATGTTCAAAAAAGGAATCGTAGAACCAACAAAAGTAACAAGATCAGCCCTAGAAAATGCAGTAAGCATAGCAAGTATGATCTTAACAACAGAAGCAGCAGTGGCAGATATACCGGAAGAAAAACCAGAAATGCCACCACAAATGCCAATGGGATATTAAAAAATAAAAGATAAGGGAATATTGCAAAACTATGATTATTCATAGTTTTGCAATATCCCTTTTTTATTTGCCAAAATTCAAATTTTAAATTTAAAAGTTTAATTAAAATAAAAATTAAGCAAAAAGGTAAAGAAAAATTACTAAAATTAAAAAATAATAATAAGACGATAAAGAAGAATTAAAAAAATAAAAGCAGTTAAATTTCACAATTAGATTAAAATATAGCTTATGAAAAAATAAAAGAATTTTTATAAAAGCTTCTTTAATATTATATGAAATTGTTATTATGATTTCTCAGGAAATTCACAAAGAAATATTAAATTAATTTGGTGAATTTATAGATATTTAGATAAAAAAATTAAAATTAAGGATTTACAATACACTTTTGTAAGTCTTTTTTTATCAGGAAAACAATATCAAAAAAATAATTTGACATTTAATTTTTAAAATATAAAACAAAAGCCTAATATCTTAATCTAAAAAATCTTTAAAAAAAGGAAATAAATAAAAAATAACATTATTCAAATGATTTGAAAAGAATATTTCTGAAAAATATGAAAGTGTTGACATGAAAACGTAAAACTGATATTATTTAGATGATCTTAAGATCAAAATAATTCATTCAAGGAGGAAATTGAAATGAAAAAACTAGGTTTATTGCCAAGACTTATTATTGCAATCATTCTAGGTATTCTAATTGGACTTGCTGGTCAAAAGGTTGATGTTTTAAAAATCTTAGTTAGAATATTAATTACTTTTAATGGTCTATTTGGTAACTTCTTAGGTTTTGTTATTCCACTAATAATTATGGGATTTGTTATTCCTGGTATAGCAGACTTAGGAGATTCAGCAGGAAAGACATTAGCAATAACAGCAGGTATTGCATATTTGTCAACAATTATCTTTGGAACTATTACATATTTTGTAGGTAGTGTTGTTCTTCCTAACTTTATTAAAAAAGGAGCAATATCATTCGATCCAGAGAAAAATGCAGGCCATTCTTTAGAAAAAATATTCGAATCACCAATGGATCCAGTATTTTCTGTAACAACAGCACTTATTATTTCATTTATACTAGGTGTTGGTATAGCAGCAGCAAAAGCTGAGGTACTAAAAAAATCAGTTCACGAATTTTCTGATATAATTACAAAATTAATTTCAAATATTGTAATTCCATTATTGCCATTCCACATTTGTGGTATTTTTGCAAATATGGCTTATGAAGGAACTGTAGCAGTAGTATTATCAGTATTTGCAAAAGTATTTATAATGGTATTGATACTTCATTACCTAACAATTACTGCACAATTTACATTAGCAAGTTCATTTACTGGTGGAAGCCCATTCTCAAAAATTAAGACAATGATTCCAGCATATATGACAGCTATAGGAACACAATCATCTGCAGCGACAATCCCAGTTACACTTAACCAAACTTATAAATTAGGTGTAAACAAAGGTATAGCAGACTTTGTAATTCCACTTTGTGCTACAATACACTTATCAGGTTCAACAATAACTCTTACATCATGTTCATTATCAATTCTTATGCTTAATGGATCAGATGTAGGATTCCAACATATGTTCCCATTCATCCTCATGCTTGGTGTTACAATGGTAGCAGCACCAGGAGTTCCAGGAGGAGCAGTAATGGCAGCATTAGGTATTCTTCAATCTATGCTTGGATTTACAGAACCTATGACAGCATTAATCATAGCATTATATGTTGCTCAAGATTCATTCGGTACAGCTTGTAACATTACAGGAGATGCTGCAATAGCTTGTATCGTAAACAAAATCTCAGGATTTAAACTAGATCCAGATGCAAATGCAGAATACATTGATGAATTAGTTAAGCAATAAAAAAATAGAACTCATTTGAGTTCTATTTTTGAGCTTATGATCTTAAGATATTATTTAAAATTTAATAAAAGGGAGTAAATTTATGACAATAAAAAGAAGAAAAGTTACCATGGATGGTAACACAGCAGCAGCTCATGTTTCTTATGCCTTTAGTGAAGTTTCAGCTATTTATCCTATAACTCCATCTTCACCAATGCCAGAATTTATTGATAAATGGGCGGCAAATGAAAGGTTAAATCTTTTTGGAAATCCTGTATCAGTTACAGAAATGCAACATGAAGCAGGAGCAGCAGGAGCAGTCCACGGATCCCTTGCAGCTGGAGCATTGACATCTACATATACAGCCAGCCAAGGACTCTTACTTATGATTCCTGATATGTACAAAATTGCAGGAGAAAGACTTCCAGCAGTTTTCCATGTGGCAGCTCGTTCTTTGTCAACATCAGCAATTAATATGTATGGCGATCACCAAGACGTTATGGCAGCAAGGGCAACAGGATTTGCTATGCTTGCATCAGGATCTGTTCAAGAAATAATGGATCTTTCACCAGTAGCTCACCTTGCAGCAATAAAAAGTAGAATTCCATTTGTAAATTTCTTTGATGGATTTAGAACAAGTCATGAAATTCAAAAAATTGACGTTTGGGATTATGATCAATTTGAAGATATGGTTGATTGGAAAGCTATTGACGATTTTAAAAACGATTCCTTAAATCCACACAGACCAACTATGCGTGGTGTATTTGAAAAGAGTGGATATTTCCAAAGAGCAGAAGCTCAAAATATAGCTTATGATAAAGTTCCGGAAATCGTTATTTCATATATGGATAAAATAAATGAAAAATTAGGAACAAATTATTCATTATTTAATTATGTAGGAGCCGATGATGCTACAGATATAATTGTAGCTATGGGTTCAGGTACAGATACAATCCAACAAACAGTAGAAGAATTAAATAAAGAAGGAAGAAAAGTAGGACTTGTAAAAGTTCATCTTTATAGACCTTTCTCAACTAAACATTTGCTAGAAGTAATTCCTAAAACTGTAGAAAGAATTGCAGTATTAGATAGGACAAAAGAAAAAGGTTCAGCTGGAGAACCTCTATACTTAGATATATTAGAAGCTTTCTCAGATTCTGAAAGAAATCCTAAAATAATAGCAGGAAGATATGGGCTTGGACAAAAAGATACAAGACCTGCTCATTTTAAATCTGTATTTGATAATTTAGCAAAAGATAAACCTAAAAATCATTTCACAGTTGGAATTAATGATGATGTAACTCATACATCACTTGAAGTTGATGAAAGTTTTGTAATTTCTGACGGAAAAACAACACGTTGTATATTCTGGGGAAATGGTGGAGATGGTACAGTTGGTGCAAATAAATCTGCTATAAAAATTATAGGAGATAACACAGATATGTTTGCTCAAGGATATTTTGATTATGATGCAAAAAAATCCAACGGTTTAACAATGTCTCACTTGAGATTTTCACCAAACCCAATCCATGCTGCATACTTTATAGATGAGGCTGACTTTGTATCATGCTCACCACAAGCTTATGTAAGACAATATGATTTAGTTAAAAACCTAAAAGAAGGTGGAATTTTCTTATTAAATACAATTTGGTCAGAAGATGAATTAGAAGAACATATTCCAAATTATTTATTAAAAGAAATTGCAGATAAAAATATCAAATTTTATACAGTAAATGCTTCAAAAATTGCTCAAGAAGTTGGACTTGGACATAGAACAAATATGGTTATCCAAACAGCTTTCTTTATTCTTTCAGAAGTTTTGCCAATAGAAGATGCTATAAAATATCTAAAAGGTTCTATTGAAAAATCTTATGGAATGAAAGGTCAAGATATTGTTGATATGAATAATAAGGCAGTTGACCGTGCAAGTGAAGAATTACAAAAAATAAATGTAAAAGAAGAATGGAAAAACCTAAAGGATGATAGAGAAGGCGAAAATGAAAATGAACCAGACTTTATCAAAAATATGGTAAGACCAATTATAAACTTAAAAGAAGATGACCTACCAGTATCAACTTATTTACCTTATGATGATGGTCAATATATGGCAGGAACTTCAAGATATGAAAAACGTGGTATAGCTTTATTTGTTCCTGAATGGGATATTGATAATTGTATCCAATGTAACCAATGTTCATACATTTGTCCACATGCTACAATTAGACCATTTTTAGTAAATGAAGAACAAAAAGCAAAAGCTCCAGAAGGATTTGAAACTAAAAAAGCTATAGGCAAGGGACTTGAAGGATACGAATTTAGAATTCAAGTTTCTCCATATGATTGTATGGGATGTGGAAACTGCGTTGACGTATGTCCAGCTCCAAAAAAAGCCCTAGCTATGAAACCAATAGATGAACAAATCGAAAAACAAGCAGATAATTGGGAGTTTGCTCATAGTGAAGTTGGATATAGAGGAGATGAAATAGCTCCAACAAATGTTAAAAATTCACAATTTAGCCAACCATTACTTGAATTTTCAGGTGCATGTGCAGGCTGTGGAGAAACACCATATGCAAAATTAATCACCCAACTTTATGGTGATCATCAAATTATTTCAAACGCAACAGGATGTTCATCAATTTGGGGATCATCTGTACCATCAATGCCATACTGTACAAATAAAAATGGGGAAGGTCCAGCTTGGGCATCATCCTTATTTGAAGATGCAGCAGAATATGGTTATGGTATGCTTCTTGCAACAAAATCAAATAAATTCTTATTAGAAACTTTAATGAAAAAATTCCTAGAATTAAAAATTTCAACACCATTAAATGATGCATTTAATGAATGGTTAGAAAATAATAATGATTTTGAAGAAAGCAAAAAAGCTGCTATAAAAATTGAATCTTTAATTGCAAATAAAACTGGTAATGAAGAAGCTGATAAAATTATTGAAAGAATTAAAAATCTAAAAGATTATTTAGTTAAAAAATCAGTTTGGATTTACGGTGGAGATGGTTGGGCTTATGATATAGGTTTCTCTGGCGTAGACCATGTTCTTGCAAGTGGTGATGACATTAATATAATTGTATTCGATACAGAAGTTTACTCAAATACAGGTGGACAAAGTTCAAAGGCAACTCCTCTTGCAGCTGTAGCAAAATTTGCGGCAAGTGGTAAAAAAGTTAGAAAGAAAGATCTTGGTTTAATGATGACAACTTATGGTTATGTTTATGTTGCACAAGTTGCAATGGGAGCAAACCAAGCTCAAACATTAAAAGCAATAAAAGAAGCAGAAAGCTACCATGGTCCATCACTAATAATTGCCTATGCTCCATGTATTAACCACGGACTAAAAGCAGGAATGGGCAAGACTCAAAGAAGAGAAAAAGAAGCTGTAGCAAGTGGATATTGGCACTTATGGAGATTTAATCCACTTCTTAAAGAAGAAGGCAAAAATCCATTTGTTTTAGATTCAAAAGATCCTACAGAATCTTTCCAAGAATTTTTACAAGGTGAAGTAAGATATGCATCTTTGAAAAAAGCTTTCCCAGAAGATGCAGATAGACTTTATGCAGAAGCTGAAGAAGCAGCAAAAGAAAGACTTGAGTCTTACAAAAAAATGGAAAATAAGTAAAAATTTTAAATCCTAAAAATAGTATATGAATTACTAAGTGTTTTATAAAACCAGGCTTATATAAGTCTGGTTTTATTTTGAATTTTTTGAAAATATTTTTTAAAAATTTTTGAATTTTAAATTTAATAGATGTTTTGATTTTTCCTATACTTTCTTATTTCATAATTTTAATGTATAATGGAAAAACGAGGTAAAAATATAATAAGCGCCAGATCCCTTTGGGATGACGAGGAATGGAGTTATCGAAAATTCGGCGGGTGCTCCATAGCTTTCACAGGCTTAGTATTTAACAAAAATAAAAAGCAATTTTTATTACAAAGAAAATAAAGTGATACCTCTAAAATTTAATATAAGGAGGATACTATGTGCGGAATAGTATGTTATAATGGCAAGGCAAATGCCAGAGAAATTATTATGGACGGACTAGAAAGACTTGAGTATAGGGGATATGATTCTGCAGGAATTTCTCTTATTGATCATGGTCTAATTAAAACTGTCAAAAAAAGTGGGAAAGTTAAGGTTTTAAAAGATGAACTTTCTAAAAATCCTATTGAGGGAAATATTGGGATTGGTCATATTAGATGGGCAACTCATGGAGGCCCTTCAGATATAAATTCTCACCCACATCTTTCAAATAATGGAAAAATTTCTGTAGTTCACAACGGAATTATCGAAAATTACAATGAGCTTAAAGAAAATTTGAAAAAAGAAGGATATACTTTTAAATCTGATACCGACACAGAAGTTATTGCGGTTTTGATTGAAAAATATTACCAAGGAGATATTTTAGAGGCTGTAAAAAAAGCGAAAAATGATTTGAGGGGATCTTTTGCCCTTGGGATTTTATGCCAAGATGAAAGTGATAGACTTATAGTTTTAAGAGAGGAAAGTCCTCTTGTTTTGGGAATAACTGATGAAGGAATCCTTGCGGCAAGCGACCTTCCTTCAATTATAAAATATACAAAAGATGTAATTTATCTTGAAAATGGAGATTTGGTAGATATAAAGGGTGAATCTTTTACAATTTATGATAGAAATTTCCAAAAAGTTCAAAGAAAAGTTTCAAAAGTTGATTTTTCTTTTGAAGATTCTACAAAAGAAGGCTTTGATCATTTTATGATTAAGGAAATTTTTGATCAACCAAAGGCTATTTCTGATACAATTAGATTTAAAATGACAGGTGATAGGATAGATTTTAAAGAAAATTCATTTTCTAAAGAAGAAATTGAAAAATTTAATAAAATTTATATAATTGCTTGTGGAACAGCCTACCATGCTGGTCTTGTTGGAGCCTACGCTTTAGAAAAATTTGCGAAAATTCCTGTAATTTGTGATATAGCAAGTGAATTTAGGTACAATGATCCATTTATTGATGAAAATACCTTGATAATTTTGGTAAGCCAATCTGGAGAAACTGCTGATACTCTTGCAGCTTTAAGACTTGGAAAGAAAAATGGGGCAAAAACTTTAGTTTTGACAAATGTTGTTGCTTCATCTCTTGATAGGGAAGCTGACAAGACTATTTATTGTTATGCAGGACCAGAAATTGCAGTAGCATCAACAAAGGCTTATACAACACAAATTATTTCTCTTTATATGCTTGCTCTTGATTTTTCTTTAAAACTTGGAACAATAGGAGAAGAAAAATATAAGGAAATCATTTCAGAGATGAAAAAAATTCCTGAAAAAATAAAGGAAATTTTGGATGATGGTGAAAAAATAAAAGCTTATGCGAATGAGATAAAAGATTGTGATTCAATGTTCTATATAGGACGTGGTCTTGATTACAAATCTGTAATTGAGGGATCTTTGAAATTGAAAGAAGTTTCATATATTCATTCAGAAGCCTTGGCAGCTGGAGAGTTAAAACATGGAACAATTGCTCTAATTGAGGAAGGAACTCCAGTTGTTGTGGTTGCAAGTCAAGAAAATATAATGGAAAAAACCATATCAAATGTAAAAGAAATCATCTCAAGAGGGGCAAATATCTTCTCAATTTCAAAAAAAGATGAGCATTTGAAAGAAATTTCCAATTTTAACTTTGAACTTCCAAAAACAATTGACCCACTTTATCCAGTTTTGTCAGTGATTCCACAACAAATTTTGGCATATTATGTATCTTGTGCCAAAGGACTTGATGTAGATAAGCCAAGAAATTTAGCAAAATCAGTAACGGTAGAATAACTTGCACAAATAATTAAATACAGTATATTATAAATGAATTTATTTTACCAAAACCACGAGAAGCCTTAGGGCTTCTTTTTTTTGTTTTGATTATTTCTAAAATTTATAGAAAAATAAAAAAAGATTTTTAATATTTATGAGAAAAATCTTGAAAATTAGCTGGTTTTATTTATAATATACTAAATAAACTAATAAAAATTGAAAAAAATCTTGACAGGATTTTTAAATGGTAGTATTATTTATTTGTCAAAGAGATTAAATAAAACCAGATAAAGAGAAGAGTAGTCGTATGGATTATTGTACAGAGAGCCCTGTTTTGCTGAGAGGGGTGAATAAAAAGTGTGATGAAGATGGTCTCAGATGGGATAGGTCGATATTTAGACTTATACGGGAACTCCCGTTACAGAGTTAGGATATGATAGTATCTGAAGAGGCATTTTTTAGTGCAAAAAAGGTGGTAACGCGGAAAATTTTTCGTCCTTATTGTAGTTTATCTACAGTAAGGACTTTTATTTTGCTCAAATTTAGAAAAGAAAGGTTGGAAAAAATGAAAAATATAAGCACAGAAGAAATAAAAACTTTGATAAATAAAAATTTAGAATTTGCCAAAAAATTAAAAATTATTTACATGAATATCCAGAGCTTTCTAGTAGGGAATTTGAAACTCGCAAATTTTTAATTAATGAGTGCAAAAAACTTGGTTTAGAAACTCAAGAAGTTGAAAATTCTACAGGCTTTGTGGCAATTCTTGATACAAAAAAAGAAGGCAAAATTTTGGGGATAAGAACCGATATTGATGCTCTTCCTATTTTTGAAAATGAAAAAAATTTAAAGGGCAAAAAAGAAATTGTATCAAAAAATTTAGGAGTTATGCATGCCTGTGGCCATGATTTTCATATGGCTCTTGTGCTTACAAGTGCAAAAATTTTAAGCGATCTTAAAGATAGCTTAAAAGGAAAAATTTATTTTATCTTTGAAGAAGGAGAGGAAACGGGAGCAGGGATTTCTCAAATGATAGAACATTTAAAAAATATAAAATTTGATGGAATCTATGGAAATCACGTTGACACAGAAATTCCAACCGGAAAATTTTCTATTTCTAAAACAAAAGTTTATGCAGGCTGTGCAGGTGTAGATTTTGATGTGATAGGAAAGGGCGGTCATGGCTCAAGACCAGATCTTTTGACCTCTCCAATAAATTCTCTTGTAGCAATTATAAATAATCTAAACCAAACTTGGGCAAGTGGACTTAATCCAAACGAAATTGTAACTTTGGGAATTGGTTCAATAAATGCGGGTTTTGCTTCAAATGTTATTCCTGATAAGGCAAATTTAAAGGCAACTTTGAGATTTTTTGAAGATGAAGTTGGAGAAAAAGCCTTGGAAAAATTAAAAGATGTAGCCTGCAAAACTGCAAATATTTATGATTGTAAAGTCAAATTTAATGATTATACGAGAATAGTTGCTTATCCAGTTATAAATGATGAAAAACTTTCCGATTTTGCAAGGTCTTCATTGGAAGAAATTTTCCCAAATTCAAGAGTGGATGAAGAAGTGTCCTTTGGATCCGAATCATTTTATGGATATGGGAAGGTTGGTCCAAGTGTTTTTGTGAAAATTGGTGTAAAAAATGAAGAAAAAGGATGTGGAGCAGGTGCCCATACAGAAAAATTTGATGTTGATAATGACGCTTTATTTTATGGATTGGGATGTGCTTTGAATTTTTTGATAAATTTTGATAGAAAAGAGAGAAAAAATGATTGAACTAAAAAATATAAGTGTAGATTTTGATGGTTTAAAGGCTGTTGATGAAGTTAGTCTTAAAATTGAAAAAGCTGATATCTTTGGAATTGTAGGATTTTCTGGAGCAGGAAAATCAACCCTTGTAAGGTGTATTAATCTTTTGCAAAAACCATCTGAGGGAGAAGTTTTGATAAATGGAGAAAATCTTTTGAACTTGTCCCAAAAAGATTTAAGAAAAAACGTAAAAAAATTGGTATGATTTTTCAACATTTTAATCTTTTGAACAATATTTCAGTAATTGATAATGTAATTTTTCCAATAAGAAAGGAAAAAATTTCAAAAGAAGAAAAAATAAAAAAAGCCCAAAAACTTTTGGATTTGGTTGGGATTGGAGATAAGGCTAATTCTTTTCCAAGAGAATTATCTGGTGGACAAAAACAAAGATGTGCCATAGCAAGAGCCCTTGCATCTGATCCAGAAATTTTACTTTGCGATGAGGCGACAAGTGCCCTTGATCCAAAAACAACCAAGCAAATTTTAAAACTTTTGGGAGAAATTAAAGAAAAAATTGATCTTACCATAGTTATAATCACTCACCAAATGGAAGTTGTAAAAGATCTTTGCAATAAGGTTGCTGTAATGCAAGATGGAAAAGTGATTGAAAAGGGAACTACCCTTGAAATATTCTCAAACCCGAAACACAAACTTACAAAAGAATTTGTAGAAACTTCAACAAATGTAAATCAAACCCTTGAGGAGGTTAAAAACAATCTTAAAGTTTTGAAAAAGGATGAATTTTTGGTAAAACTTTCCTATGTTGGAGAGGCAACAACTGAGCCTGTTATAAATGAAATTTATGAAAAATTTAAAGTCAAAACCAATGTTTTGGCAGGAAATATTGAATTTATTACAAATGTTCCGGTTGGAAATTTGATTGTAACTTTTAAGGCTCAAAGAGAAAATATTGACAAGGCAATTGAATATTTGATTGCCGGTGGAACAAATGTAAAACTTTTAGGAGATAGTAATGGAATACTTTAGTTATGCACTTTCAATAAAAGATAGAATTTTTGAAGATATAGGTCTTACATTTTATATGCTATTTTTATCAGCTATATTTTCAGGAATTTTTGGACTAATAATAGGAGTAACACTTGTAGTAACAAATGAGGGTGGAATTTTAGAAAATAAAAAACTTTATAGCATTTTGGACAAGATAACGAATCTTTTTCGTGCAGTTCCTTTTATAATTTTACTTGCAGTAATAAGTCCTTTAACAAATTTAATTGCAGGAACAAGAATTGGACCAACAGCTGCAATAGTGCCTTTAGTTTTTTCTTGCGTGCCATTTTTTGCAAAGCAAGTTGAACAGGCTCTTGCAGAAGTTGATAAGGGAGTAATAGAAGCTGCGGAAGCTATGGGAAATTCTCCATTTGAAATTATAACAGCAGTTTATTTAAGAGAAGGACTTCCATCACTTGTAAGAGCATCAGCCATAACCTTGATTTCACTTTTAGGTTTAACAGCGATGGCTGGAACAATCGGTGCAGGAGGAATAGGAAATCTTGCAATAGCAGTCGGTTACAACAGATACAAAAACGATGTAGTTATTATATCGGTCATAGTTATTTTGATAATTGTCTATGCCATCCAAGGCATTGCCAATTTAATCATAAAAAAAACATCACATTAAGAAAAGAAAAAATTAGGAGGAAGATGATGAAAAATTTAAAGAAAATTGCCTTAGGATTGGCACTAGTATTAGCACTTACAGGATGTGCAAACAAGAAAGATGATAAAAAAACAAGCAATGAAAGCTCAAACCAAGCAAAAACAGAAGACAGATTTAAAGATGCAAAAGAAATAAAAATTGGAGTTTGTGGCGAAAAAAATGAAGTTTTAGAAGATGTGGCAAAAAGATTTGAAAAAGATACAGGAAAGAAAATAAAAATTGTACCATTTTCAGATTATAACCAACCAAATGAGGCTTTAAAATCTGGAGATATTGACTTAAACGCCTTCCAACACAAAAAATTCTTGGAAGATTATAATAAATCTCACAAAACAGATATTGTTTCAGTAGGAGATACCCTACTTGCCCCAATGGGAATATATTCTGACAAAATAAAAGATGTAAAAGATATAAAAGATGGGGATAAAATTGCAATTCCAAATGACCCAACAAATGGAGCAAGAGCACTTTTCCTACTTCAATCAGCAGGTTTACTAGAACTTGAAGGAAAAGAAGGAGATGCAATAACTGTTGACAATATAAAGAAAAATCCAAAAAATTTAGAAATAATCGAACTTGATGCAAGTCAAACAGCAAGAAATCTTACAGAAGTTGCTGCATCAGTTATAAACTCTGGAGTAGCAGTAGATGCTGGATTTGTTCCAACAAAAGATGCAATTTACTTAGAAGATAAAAATGATCCAGCAAAAGCAATCTATGTAAATATAATTGCAGCAAGAAAAGAAGACAAAGATTCAAAAGTAATAGAAAATTTTGTAAAAAATTATTACCAAACAGACGAAACTAAAAAATTAGTAGAAAAAGAATCAAAAGGTTCAGAAATTCCGGCTTGGAAATAATAGGAGAAAGAATAATGAAAAAAATAGGAAAAATCGCCTTGGGTCTTGCCCTACTTGTAGGGCTTAGCTCATGCGGAAATAAAGAAAATAAAAATATTTCAAATTCAAATTCAAATTCAAATGCAAAAGAAAAACAAAGCATAAAAATAGGAGTTGTAGGAGAATATAACGAAGTATTAAATGAAGTTATAAAAAGATATGAAGAAAAAACAGGAAATAAGGCTGAACTTGTGGTTTTTTCAGACTACAACCAACCAAATGAGGCATTAGAATCAGGAGATATTGACTTAAATGCCTACCAACACAAAAAATATTTAGAAGAATACAACAAAGATCATAAAACAGATCTTGTTTCAATAGGAAATACAATGCTTGCACCACTTGGAATTTATTCAAAAAAATACAAATCATTAGATAAAGTAAAGGAAAATGATGAAGTAGTAATTCCAAATGACGCATCAAACGGAGCAAGAGCCTTGTTTTTATTACAAGATGCAGGACTTATAAAAGTAAAAGGAAAAAAAGGAGATTCAGTAAGATTAGAAGATATTATAGAAAATCCAAAAAAATTAAAAATTACAGAAGTTGATGCATCTCAAACAGCAAGAAATTTGGATACAGTAGCTTTGGCAGTTGTAAATGATACCTTTGCCCTAGATTCAAAAATTGCTACAGAATATCCAGCCCTAAAATTTGAAGACTCAAAAGCAGACGACAATAATCCTTATGTGAATATATTTGCAGCAAAAAAAGATAGAAAAGATGACAAAGTTTTAAATGATTTTGTTAAAAATTACTATCAAACAGATCAAACCAAAGAAGACTACAAAAAATTCACAGGAGGAGCATGGATTCCTGCTTGGTAAAAATTAAATAACCCCCTAAAATATATGAAGGCTATGAATTTTTCTCATAGCCTTAATTTGTAGACAAACCCTCAAGCACGAATATCCGACTACAAAAATTGTTGATTTCTAAATTTAAAAATTCTAAAATCGCAAACTCGCTTACGCTCAAACAGTGCGATTTTTGACGAATTTTCAAATTTGAAATCAAATCAATTTTTTTCGTATGATATTCTTAGCATGAGGATTTGTCTGCTATGCAAATATTATAAGGCTATGAGATATTTTATTAGCCTTATTTTTTTGTAAAAAATTAAAAAATCTCCTTATTTTCTTTGATTAAATTATATAATTGCGCTATTTATAATATTTATAAAATCAATTCATAGTAGACTGAGCATTAACCCATCTCTAGCCTAGTCGAGAGATCCCTATTATTAAATTAATCAAATCATTTACACAGCATTGGAAATTATTACTTATCTCGTAACTTTTTTCTTACTTTCATTTAAAATCAAGAAAATTTCACTAATTCCAATAAAAATCTTTTTAATGTATAATAAATGTATGAGAATAGCAGAAATTAAAGATTTAGATGAAATAATGATTATAATAAATGATGGCAAAAAAGCTTTGAAAAAAGATGGAATTGATCAATGGCAAAATGGGCTTCCTGATAGGGGAGGAATTTTAGAAAATATTTTGACGGGGGAAAGTTTTGTTTATGAGGAAAATGGGGAAATTTTATCTTTTGCTTATTTGAAAAAAGCTTACGAGAAAGATTATAGGGAAATTGAAAAAGATTTTAAAAAACATAAATCTTTTATCACAATTCATAGGTTAAGTGTTAGGGAAAGTGCAAAGAAAAAGGGAGTTGCAAGGAAATTTTTTGATGAAATTATAGGCTATGGGAAAAATTTAAAAATTGAGGCAATAAGAATCGACACCCATCCTGATAATTTTAAAATGCAAAATTTAATTAGGAAATTTTCTTTTGAGAAGGTTGGAATTTGTACTGTTGATGACAAAATTAGAAGGTCTAAAAGATTTGTTTACGAGTTGGTTTTATGATAAATGAAAAGCAAAAATTGATTGTGGAAGATGCAAAATATCCTTGTGCAGTTTTGGCAGGGCCTGGAACTGGAAAAACTTTCACAATCGTCCAAAAAATAATTTCTTTAATAAAAAATGATGGGATAAGTCCCAACAAAATTCTTGTTACAACTTTTACTAAAAAGGCTGCAAACGAATTGATTGAAAGGGTTGAATCAAATCTTAAAAAAGAAAATATTGTGGCGGATACTTCTAATATGTTAATTGGAAATTTTCACTCTATAGCTCTTTCTTTTTTAAAAGAATATAAGTCTTTTACCAAAAAAGTTTTTGATCCTTTTGTTATTGATTCTTATATTGAAGGATATTTGCTTGAAAAAAATATGGGGATTTTTGAGGAAATTCCAAATTTTTCTGAATTTATATCCTACAATGAAGTGGGTCAAATCCAAGGGATTTTTGCAAGTATTACGAATAATTTGGTTGATTTGAATGAACTTCGTGATTCTGATAACCCTCGTGATAATTTTGCCCTTGAAGTTTATTTGAAATGGGCGAATTTTCTTGATGAAAATAATCTTATAAATTATCAATTGATTCTAAAAAAATTTTATGATTTATTACAAGATCCTTTTTATGGAAAAAAAATTAGGGATAGGATTGATTTTGTAATAATTGATGAATATCAAGATACAAATACAATCCAAGAAGAAATTTCTTTTGGTCTTTGCAAAGGTAAAAATATTATGGTTTTTGGAGATGATGATCAATCTCTTTACTCATTCAGGGGAGCAAGTCCGCAGAATTTAAGGGATTTTGATAAGGCGTGCAAAAAAAATCTCAAAAAAGAGGCTTATTTTTATAATCTTGATATAAATTATAGGTCAAATCAAGAAATAATTGATAAGTCCAAGGATTTTCTTATAAATTCAAATGCTTTTGACCTTGAAAAGATCAAGGATTTAAGAGCTTATGATGGAGAAAAAAATGAAAATTCTTTGGTTAGGGCTAGGGCAAATGAGTATGAAAATATTGAAAATATTGTTAAATTTTTAAATAAAAAAATCAACTTAAACCAAATTGCTTTTTTATTTCCATCATTAAATGGAGATTATCCAAAGTCTTTACAAACATATTTTGAAAAAAATGGAATTGATGTTTTAAATAAATCATCAAAATTATTTTTTAAAAGAAGAGAAATTAGACTTTGCCTTTACCTTATCTTATCAATTTTTTCAAAAAACCAAAAAACTTACAGGTTCAAATCCCGATAAGTATAAGTGGAGTCAAGAAACAAATTTTAAAAAATATTTAGCTGGGATTTTTGATGATGGAGAATTTTCAAAAAATGAAGAATTAAATCTCTATATAAAAGAAGAAAAATCACAAATAAGAGAAAACAAGTCCTATACAGAAATTTTGTACAAGGCCTTTGGTCTTTCTATATTTAGAAATATCTTAGAAAAAAAATTAGAAGGATTAAATCCTATAAGAGAGCTTTCAAATATCGGAAAATTTACATCAATTCTTTCTGATTTTACTAATCTTTGCGGATTTGATATAAATTATTATCAAAGATCAGTAGATTTGATTTATGGTTATATATTTTATCTTTTTAAAAATTCAGCCATAAGTGAATTTGAAAATTTTGATAGTCCAAAAAATGCGGTAGTTTTTTCAACTATTCATCAAGCAAAGGGCCTTGAATACGATGTTGTTTTTGTATCAAGTCTAAAGGATAATCCGAGAAAAGATAGGTCCGCCTTTAGTCCGAAACTTGAAGGAAAAAAAGAAAGTGATTTTCTAAAAAATTATTATAGAAAATATTACACAGCCTTTACTAGGGCGAAAAACCTTTTGGTTTTACTTGATAATTCAGAAAATTTCTATATAAAATCATTCACATCTTCCCTAAATTCATCATCAATTTTAAATACAATTGATTTTAAATTCAAAGATGATCCTATAAAAAAAGAAATTTTGGCATACACAACAGACATATCCCTTTACAAATCTTGTCCATTAAAATATAAGTTCATAAGATTATTAGACTTTAGAAAGGAAAAAACTAAGGCCTTGGAATTTGGGTCAAAAGTCCACAGCCTTGCCGAATATCTTACAAATTTAAAAAAAGAAAATATTTCCTATGATAAAATAAATGATTTTATAAGAGAAAACAAAGAATTTCAAAAACCTATAGCAAATTTTATAAATAGAAATTTCCCAGTAAAAAATGCGGAGATGAATATAAAACTTGATAGAAAATATTATATACTCCAAGGAAATATCGATATAATTCTTGAAGATGGAACAATTATAGACATAAAAACAGGAAAAGTAAATGAAAATAATTTATCCTCCTACAAAAACCAGCTCCTTACTTACTACAATTTGTTAGTGTATAATAATAAAAAAGTAAAAAAGATGCTTTTATATTTTATAGAAGAAGATGAGCTAATAGAAATTGAAAAATCAGCTTTTGATATTGAATATATTGATGAAATAGGAAAAAATATAGTAGAAAAAAATATAGAAATAAGGACAGACGACAAAAAAGAATGCAAATTTTGTCCTATGCTATATTTTTGCAAAAGAACTTGATTAAGCTCTACTATGCAATACAATGTTTTCGGGTGATGAAATGAAATCTCAAATGCTAAAAGGACTTATCGAAGGGGTAATTCTAAAAATAATAAAAGATGAAGAAACTTATGGATATGAAATAGTAGAAACTTTGAGGCTAAATGGTTTTTATAATATGACAGAATCAACAGTCTATCCTATTTTGCAAAGACTATCAAAAAAAGCCCTTATATTTTCTTCAAAAGAAAAGTCAAAAGTTGGTCCAAAAAGAAAATATTATTATATAACACCAAAAGGCGAAGAATATTTAATGGATTTTACCAAAGATTTTTTGGAACTAGATGGAAATGTAAGGAGAATATTAGGAGTTAAAAATGATAATGAGAGTAGATAAAATGATTGGAAATGCCAATCTTGATACTAGAAAAAATATAAAGAAAAATGCAAAAAAAGGCGGACTTATAATAAATGGAGAAATAATAAAAGACTCATCAGTAAAAGTAAATCCAAATATAGATGAAGTTATCTATATGGGAGAGATTGTCGATTATTTTGAAAATATTTATATAATGATGAACAAAAGAGAAGGATTAATTTGCCAATCAAACGAACTTGAGGGAACTGTGATGAGCGATTTAGATGAGTTTTACCTAAATTTAGATCTTGCAATAGCAGGTCGCCTTGATAAAGATACGACAGGGCTTTTGCTTATGTCAACAGATGGAAAATTTATCCATAAAGTAATAAGTCCAAACTCAAATATTTGGAAAAAATATGAAGTAGAAACATCAAAAAAAATCGATACATCCCTTGTAGAGATTTTTAAAGAAGGCGTATATATAAAAGAAGACGATTATTATGCAAGAAGCGCAAGACTTGAAATAATAGAAGAAAAAAAAGCCTATGTATATGTAACGGAAGGAAAATTTCATTTGGTAAAAAGATTATTTTCAAATAATGATAATGAAGTAGTAAAATTAAAAAGAATCGCCATAGGAAATTTAGAGCTAGATAAAACATTAAATCAAGGTCAATACAGAGAACTTACTAAAGAAGAGATAGAATTATTTACAAAATAATAAAAAAGATTTTGTTGCAAAATAAGAATTTATTTTGCAACAATTTTTTTGGAAATTCAAAATAAAAAATGATTTCAAGAAAATAAAATAAAAAATAAAAACAAAAAAACCTAGATTTTACAAGCAAAGCGATTAAATTTCAAAATAAAAAAATATTTAATGAAATTGTTTGCATTTATAAATTTTGTGTGCTACAATAAGGATGTAATAAATAAATTTGGAGAAGCGAGCACTTATATTTTTAAGGGCTCGCTTTGTGTATTTGGAGGAAAATGATGGATATAATTGACTTACTCTTTGATAATCCTTGCATTATGGCTATAAAAGATAGTGCAGATTTAAAAGAATGTATAAAAGATGATTACAAAAATAACAGAATAGTTTTTGTGCTTTTCGGAAATATTGAAACTATACCCAATATAGTTGAAAAATTAAAAGACCATGACAAGATTGTTTTTGTTCACGAAGATCTAATTGAAGGACTTTCATCATCTTCTCTATCATCATCATTTATAAAAAAATACACAAATGCCGATGGAATTATTACAACAAGAAGTCAAAATGCTGCTTATGCAAGAAGGATAGGACTTTTATCCATACTAAGATTTTTTGTACTTGATTCCTTATCCTATGCTAATGTAAAAGAAACTTTAAAAAAGCAAATTGTGATCTTGTTGAAATACTTCCTGGTATTATGCCAAAAATCCTAGATGATATAGACAAAAGAACATCGATTCCAATTATTGCTGGGGGTCTTATAAAAGACAAAAAAGATGTTTTTGATGCTTTAAATTCAAAAGCTGTCGCTGTATCATCATCAAATTATAATGTTTGGAAAATGTAAAGGAGTTTGTATGACAAAGTATATTATGGCGTTGGATGCTGGAACAACAAGTAACAGAGCGATTTTATTTAACAAAAAAGGTGAAATAATGTCTGTTGCTCAAAAAGAATTTACTCAATTTTTTCCACACCCTGGCTGGGTTGAACACGATGCTACAGAAATTTGGTCAACTCAACTTGGAGTTTGTACTGAAGCAATTGCAAAATTAGGAATTGAATCAAAAGATATTGAAGCTATAGGAATTACAAACCAAAGAGAAACAACAATAGTTTGGGAAAAAGAAAGTGGAAAACCTGTTTATAATGCAATAGTTTGGCAATGTAGAAGAACTGCTGATATGGCAGATAAATTAGTAGCAGATGGCTATAGAGAAACAATTCAAAATAAAACAGGTCTTGTAGTTGATCCATATTTTTCTGCTACAAAAATAAGATGGATTTTAGACCATATTGAAAATGGACAAGAAAGAGCAGAAAAGGGAGAACTTTTATTTGGTACTGTTGATACTTGGTTAATTTATAACCTAACTCGTGGAAAAGTTCACGTAACAGATTATACAAATGCTTCAAGAACTATGCTTTATAATATCCATACACTAGAATGGGATGATGAACTTCTTGAAATTTTAAATATTCCAAAATGTATGCTTCCAGAAGTTAAACCTTCAAGCTGTATTTATGGAAATACTTTTGCTGGATATTTTGATGGCGAAATTCCAATAGCAGGAATCGCAGGCGACCAACAAGCAGCTTTATTTGGACAAACATGCTTTAATAAAGGTGATGCAAAAAATACTTATGGAACAGGTGCATTCTTACTTATGAATACAGGCGAAGAGGCTGTTAAATCTGATAATGGACTTGTAACAACAATAGCTTGGGGACTTGAAGAAGGAAAAGTAAACTACGCTCTTGAAGGTTCAATTTTTGTTGCAGGATCTGCTATCCAATGGTTAAGAGATCAATTAAGAATAGTTGATGCTGCTGATGATACAGAATATATGGCAACAAAAGTTAAAGATACAAATGGATGTTATGTAGTTCCTGCCTTTACAGGACTTGGTGCTCCATATTGGGATGCTTATGCAAGAGGAGCAATTGTAGGAATTACAAGAGGAACAAGCAAATATCATATAGTAAGAGCAACTCTTGAGTCCCTTGCATATTTAACAAATGACGTTCTAACAGCTATGGCAAAAGATTCTGGTGCACCACTTAAAGAATTAAAAGTTGACGGTGGAGCAAGTGCAAATAATTTCTTGATGCAATTTCAAGCTGATATGATTCAAACAAAGGTAGAAAGACCAAAAACTCTTGAAACAACAGCTCTTGGTGCTTGCTACTTGGCAGGACTTGCAGTAGGTTTTTATAAAAATCTTGAAGAAATTAAAGAAAATAGACTTATTGATGAAGAATTTAAACCAGAAATTTCTCTTGAAGAAAGAAATAAAAAAGATAGAAACTGGCAAAGAGCTATGCAAAGAGCCTTTGGTTGGGCAAATCATTACGAAGAATAATTTTACAGATGATAAAAATTATAATATAATGTAATTAACAAATAAATAAAGCGATGAGAAAGCGAGCTGAAGTATGCCCTACTTTAGCTTGCTTTTTTTCATTTAATTTAGATTGAAAGGAATAAATATGTTTGATGCAATAATTATCGGAGCAGGAGTTACAGGAACTTCTATAGCCTATCAACTATCTAAGAAAAAAGGAAAATTTTTAGTTTTAGAAAAAAATGAAGATGTTTGTACAGAAACATCAAAAGCAAATTCAGCCATCTGCCATGGAGGATATGATGCAAAACCTAATACAATGAAGGCAAAGATGAATGTGAGGGGAAATCATATGATGGAAGAAGAATCTAAAAAATTATCTTTCCCTTACAAAAAAATTGGAACTTTTGTTCTTTGTCATAGAAAAGAAGATATGCCAAAATTACAAGCTCTTTATGATCAAGGAATTGAAAATGGAGTTTCTGGTATGGAAATTTTAAACAGAGAAGAAGTTTTAAAAATGGAGCCGAATATAACGGATGATGTTGTTGCAGCTTTGTATTCAAAAGAAGCAGGAATTGTTGATCCATTTTTGATGAACATTGCCTTTGCAGAAGTTTCAAATATTAACGGAGTTTCTTATAAATTTTACGAAAAAGTTATAAAAACTGAAAAAAAAGATGGATACTGGGAAGTTTTTACTGAAAAAAATACATATCAAACTAAGACTCTTATAAATGCTGCTGGAGTATATGCAGATGAAATTCACAATCAAGTTTCAGATGAAAAGTTTGAAATAAAAGCAAGACGTGGAGAATATTTGCTTTTAGATAAGGATACAAAAGGATTTGTAAATCACGTTATGTTTAACCTACCTACAGAAAAAGGAAAGGGAATTCTTGTAACACCAACAATAGATGAAAATACTCTTGTAGGACCTACATCTGACTTTATAGATGATAAACATGATAGACGTTCAACAAGAGAACACTTAGAAGAAGTTATTGAAAAATCTAATCATACAGTTAAAAATGTTCCTGTAAGAATGGTAATAACATCATTTTCAGGAAATAGGGCTCACGAAGTGGGGGGAGATTTTATTTTAAAAGAAAGTCTTGATGGATTTTTTGACTGTGTAGGAATTGAGTCCCCTGGTCTTACTTCAGCTCCAGCTATTGGAGAATATATGGCAAATCTTGTAAGTGAAAAATTAAATTTGGAAGAAAATAAAGATTTTACTTATGATAGAAAGCCAACTCCAAAAACTAGCGAATTAAGTCTTGAGGAACACGATAAGTTAATTAAAAAAGATAAGAGATATGGAAAAATAATTTGTAGGTGTGAATCTATAACTGAAGGCGAAATTGTAGATGCAATCAATCGTCCTCTTGGTGCTACAACTGTTGATGGAATCAAAAGAAGAGTAAGAGCTACGGCAGGAAGATGCCAAGGAGGATTTTGCCTACCAAGAGTTATGGAAATACTTGCAAGAGAATTGGGCGAAGACTATGACGATGTAGTAAAAAATGGAAAAGATTCTTACTACATAAAAGGACATGTAAAGTAAGGAGCATTTATATGAAAAATTATGATTTAGTAATAATAGGTGGAGGTCCTGCAGGACTTGGAGCAGCTGCTCGTGCCTATGATGAAGGAATTAAAAATATACTTATAGTTGAAAGAGATGAAATGCTTGGAGGAATTTTAAATCAATGTATTCACAACGGTTTTGGTTTACACAGATTTAATGAAGAACTTACAGGTCCAGAATATGCTCAAAGATTTATTGATGAAGTTGAAAAAAGAAATATAGATGTTTTATTAAATACAATTGTAATGGATTTTAAAAATGATAAGACTATAACTTTGATGAATGAAGAAAATGGAATGTTTACTTTAAAACCAAAGGCAGTGATCCTTGCTATGGGTTGTAGGGAAAGACCAAGAGGAGCTTTAAATATTCCAGGAAGCAGACCTGCAGGAGTATTTTCAGCAGGAACTGCCCAAAGAATGATAAATCTTGAAGGCTACATGCCAGGAAAAAAAGTTGTAATTTTGGGATCTGGAGATATAGGTTTAATCATGGCAAGAAGAATGACCCTAGAAGGAGCAGAAGTTCAATGTGTGGCTGAAATTATGCCATTTTCTGGAGGATTAAAAAGAAATATAGTTCAATGTCTAAATGATTTTAATATTCCTCTATATTTTAATACAACAATTTCATCAATTGAAGGAGATGAAAGAGTTACAGGATGTACCCTTTCAAAAGTAGATGAAAATATGAAAGTAATTCCTGGAACAGAAAAACATTTTGATTGCGATACAATTTTACTTTCAGTAGGACTTTTACCAGAAAACGAACTTACCAAAGAAGCAAAAATTGAAATTGATCCAAAAACGAAGGGAGCAGTAGTTTCAGATAGATTAATGACAAATGTTGATGGAGTATTTGCAGCAGGGAATGTTCTTCACGTTCACGATTTGGTAGATTATGTAACAGAAGAAAGTGAACTTGCAGCTAAAAACGCAGCAGATTATATTAAAGATAAGTTCCAAAAATCTCAAAAAGATCCAATTTATTTAAAGGCAGGAGATGGAATTTCTTATACACTTCCCCAATATATAAATCCAGATACCATGCAAGATGAAGCAATAATAAGATTTAGGGTAAACAATGTTTATAAAAATAGAATTT
>NZ_HE978616.1:774568-785378 GCF_000307225.1 Anaerococcus vaginalis | reverse complement strand
GGTAAAGAAGTAGACAAAAAAAGAAAATTAGTTTACGCTCCAGGTGAGATGGAAAACTTAATTTTAAAGAAAAAAGATATAAATGAAGATACAAAAGAAATAGAAATAAAATTGGAGGAAATATGAAAAAGGATTTAACTTGTATAAATTGTCCTCTAGGCTGCCTTGTAACAGTAACAATGGATGAAAAAGAAAATATTACTGATATCACAGGAAATACCTGTAAAAGGGGAGAAGTTTACGCTAGAAATGAAGTAAAAAATCCAGTAAGGGTTGTAACTTCAACAGTAAAACTTGATGGTGGAAAAGAATATTCAGTTTCAGTAAAAACTGCAGATGCAATTCCAAAAAATAAAATGAAAGAAGCTATGATAGAAATAAATAAGGCAAGTATAAAAGCTCCAGTCCATGTTGGAGATATTGTTATAGAAAATATAGCAGATACAGGAATTTCTTTAATAGCTACAGCAAATAGAAAATAAAATTAAATTAAAATTACATTAAGTAAAAAAGTGATGAAAATAGAATTTTCTATTCTCATCACTTTTCTTTTACTTAAACTTTTTATTTAATTTTTCAATTTCACTTTTTGTTGAAAAATATATTAATGCCCAAATTATTAAATATATTATTACAAAAAATATTAAAGAAAAAATAGCTGATTGTATATTTGGGAGCCATTTTAAATAAAGTCCTACCATTATAAAATATATGGCTAGAATTGCGAAATGTGTAAGGCTTGCCTTTAACAAATGATCTTCTTTTATTATATGATTTCCAATAAAAGATACTATTCCAAAACCACCATATAAGATTATCTCAATAATTCTTGCCTTTAAAAGTGAGTCTTGTCCATTTAAAAATTCTGGAACTCCCAAAGTGATTTCTCCTATAGCAAAGGAGATAAATATTTCTATGATACTTCCAATACCAACTCCTACTAAAAATGATGCTAATAAATTTTTTAAATATTTCATAATTTCCTCCTAAAATCCTAAGGCTTTTTTAAATTCCTTTAAATATCTTCTGGAAACATAAGAAATGCTTCCGTTTTTAAATTCTACAGCTATTGTTCCCTTAAAAGAAAGGTCTAATTTTTTTACATAATCAAGATTTATAATTTCATATCTTGATATTTTTATAAATTTATTTTTATTTAACCTTTCATAAAGCTCATAAAGTCTAATTCTTGACTTATACTCTCCATTTTTACTTTCTATAAATACATTTTTATCCTTAGTCATACACCTTATAATTTCCCCATATTCCAAAAGATAAATTTCATCATCTTTAAAAACAACCAGCTTATCAATATTTGTAGTTTCAAGACTTCTTTTTATATTTTCAATATCTTCGTTATATAAAGGAGCATAAATTTTTACAAGGCTCTCATCCAAATTTTCATCAATTATAATCTCAACTTTCATAGGTCCTCCTTATATTTATATGATACAGACAAATCTTTTTTAAAACCACAAAATTTTGACAAGTGGTAGATTAAAAGGTACAAGTGGTTTAAAAAATGAAGAAATTAAGTTTAAAATAAATAAATATTAACATATATCATTTTTTTCAGGTTTTTACAAGATTTATTATAAAATAAATTAATTTTTTTGGAAAAATATTTTATTTTATTCTCAAAAAAACTTTAGATAAGCTTGATAAATCAGTGTTTAGAACGTTATCGCTGTGAAACTTTATTACGCTTGCAATTTAGTTCGATAAAGTATATAATTAGATAAGACAAGGAGGAATTATGATTAAGTACATAATAAAGAGAATTTTACAAGCAATAGCAGTTTTGCTTTTGGTAACTTGTATAACTTTTTTTCTCATGAAACTCGTGCCTGGTTCACCTTTTGCCAGCGAAAAATCTCAATCGCCTGAGGTGTTAGAGGCTTTAAATAAAAAATATGGTTTGGACCAACCTTATTCTGTCCAACTAAAAAGATTTATTATAAATGCTGTTAAAGGAGAATTTGGAGTTTCTTTGAAAATGCAAAAAGATAGACCGGTTATGGATATTATAAAAGAAATGCTTCCAACAAGTGTTAAACTTGGACTGATTGCTTTGTTGTGGGCGACTTTAGTTGGAGTTCCCTTGGGAGCTCTTGCAGCTTATCACAGGGGCAAAAAGTTGGATTCATTTTTGAGGATTTTGACAACCATAGGGATTTCAGCTCCAGGCTTTGTAGTTGCAACTCTCTTACTTTTATTTTTCGGTGTAAAATTAAAAATATTCCCGACAATGGGGCTTAATAATTTTAAATCTTATTTTATGCCATGTTTTTCTTTAGGATTTTATCCTATGTGCTACATAGCAAGATTGTCAAGATCATCAATGCTTGATGCAATTGGTCAAGATTACATTAGAACAGCAAGAGCAAAGGGCGTTCCAGAAAGTAAAATATTATTTAAACACGCTCTAAAAAATGCTTTTATTCCAGTTTTAACTTATCTTGGACCATTGACTGCTGGAATTATTACAGGATCTATGGTTGTTGAATCAGTTTTTTCTGTTCAAGGACTTGGAAGATACTTTATTAACTCAGTTTTAAATAGAGATTATCCAATAATAATGGCAACAACACTTTTCTTTGCCTTTATGGTAATAGTTATGAATATGGTTGTTGATATTTTATATAGGTTTATAGATCCAAGAATTGATTTAACTAAAGGAGATTAATATGGAAGATTTATTTAGTTTAAATTCAAAATTAAAATTAGAAGAATATGAATTTTCCGAAGAGGATTTTGAGCTTGCATCAGAAAGCTCAAAAGAAAATTTTATGACAAAAACTCCTCCAACTTCTTATTTTCAAGATGCCATAAGAAGGCTAAAAGAAAATAAAGTAGCTATGGTTTCTCTTGGATTTTTGATAATTGTTTGTATATTTGCTTTTATAGGACCATTTTTGGTTAAAGGAGATTATACAACTCAATACAGAGGTGATGAAAATTTATTTCCTTGCCTTAGGTATCCTTTCGGAACAGATAAATTAGGACGTGATTTAATGGTTCGTACTATGTATGGAACCAGAGTTTCACTTATAGTAGGAATATTTGCATCCTTAATTGTTTTGGTAATTGGAACAGCTTATGGAGCAATATCAGGTTATTTTGGCGGAAAAGTTGACGCTTTTATGATGAGATTTTTGGATTTGATTTATTCAATTCCTGATGTACTTGTAGTAATTTTATTATCTATCGGTATATCTCAACCAATGAAATCTTTTGTAAATTCATCAACATCAGAAATCGCAAAAAAAATTGGAGTTTTGGGTCCTGCTCTTATTTCAATATTCATTGCTTTTGGACTACTTTATTGGGTAGGAATGGCAAGAATTATAAGAGGACAAGTTTTAATGCTAAAAAAACAAGAATTTGTTACAGCAGTTGAAGCTTTGGGAGGATCTAAAAAAAGAATAATAAGAAGACACTTGTTTCCAAATTGTATAGGACAAGTAATAGTTATGACTGCGATGCAAATACCATCAGCAATATTTTTGGAATCATTCTTATCATTTTTGGGCATAGGAGTTTCAGCACCAATGACTTCACTTGGAGCTTTAGCGGCAGATGCTCTTGGAGGAATTTATTCTTACGCATATAGGCTAATAATTCCTTCATTATTATTAAGTTTGATGATTTTATCCTTAAATTTATTTGCAGATGGACTAAGAGATGCACTAGATCCAAGGTTAAAAAAATAGGTGGCTTATGGAAAATATAAAAGAAAATAAAAAAGAAGTTTTGAAAATTGAAGATTTAAGCATATCATTTTATACACCTGTTGGAGAAGTGAAGGCAGTTGACTCAATTAATTACACCTTGCACGAAAATGAAATTATGGGCATAGTTGGAGAGTCAGGTTCAGGAAAATCTGTAGAAAGTTATGGAATTATGGGACTTTTACAAGAGCCTGGCAAGGTGAAATCAGGAAAAATTCTCTACAAGGGAGAAAATGTTCTTGATTATGATAAAAATAAAATGAGTAGTTTTAGGGGAGCGAAATGTTCGATGATTTTTCAAAATCCGATGACTTGCCTAAATCCAGTATATACAGTTGGAAATCAACTTATGGAAGCTCTTTTGGTTCACAAAAAATGTTCAAAAGACGAAGCCTATGAAAGAGCTGTTGATATGCTTGAAAAAGTTGGAATTTCAAATCCAAAAAGACGTATGAAGCAATATCCTCACGAATTATCAGGAGGAATGCGACAAAGGGTTATGATTGGAATGGGACTTATTTGTGAACCAGATATTTTGATTGCAGATGAACCGACAACAGCCCTAGATGTAACAATTCAAGCGCAAATTCTTGAATTAATAAAAGAATTCCAAGATAGAAGTAAGATGAGTGTAATTTTCATCACTCATAACCTTGCAGTAGTTGCACAAATTTGTGATACAGTTAGTGTAATGTATGCAGGAAGAATAGTAGAACAAGGAAGTGTAGAAGATATTTTCTATAATCCACAACATCCTTATACAAAGGGACTTTTAAAATCTATGCCTAGAATTGATTCAAAAGATCAAGTAAGGCTTGAAAGTATAAAAGGAACTCCTGTGGATATGCTAAATCCACCAGAAGGATGTGGTTTTTCAACAAGGTGTGAACATTGTATGAATATTTGTCTTAAAAAAGAACCACCAATGGTTGAAATGGGAGAGGGACATAGGTCAAAATGTTTCCTACACATAAAGGAGTTAGTAAATGGAAGATAATAAATTATTAATATGTGAAAATTTAGTAAAACATTTTAAAGTTCAATCTTCCTTTAATAAAGTAAGTGAAGTTCATGCAGTAGATAATGTTTCTTTTTATATAAAAAAAGGAGAAACACTTGGAATTGTAGGAGAATCTGGATGTGGTAAAACTACACTTGGAAGAACAATTCTAAGACTACATGAGCCAACAAGTGGAAAAATAATTTATGATGGAGAAACAGTATTTGATAGCGAAAAAAATGTTCGCCCAGATATGTATAAGTTAAGACGAAAAATGCAAATTATTTTTCAAGATCCATCAGCTTCACTTGATCCAAGAATGACAGTTCAAGAAATTGTTGGAGAGGCTTTGGATATTCATGGCCTTTACAAAAAAAATAGACAAGAAAGAATAAATGAACTTTTAAGAACAGTTGGTTTAAATGAAGAACACTCAAATAGATATCCTCACGAATTTTCAGGAGGACAACAACAAAGGATAGGAATTGCAAGAGCTCTTGCAGTTGAGCCAGAGTTTATAGTTTGTGATGAACCTATTTCAGCTTTGGACGTTTCAATCCAAGCGCAAATTGTAAATATGCTAGAAGATATGCAAAATGAAATGGGACTTACATATTTATTTATAGCTCACGACCTATCAGTTGTAAAACATATTTCAGATAGGATTGGTGTAATGTATTTGGGAAAAATGGTAGAGCTTGTTGATGCAGAAAGGCTTTACGAAAATCCCCTACATCCATATACCAAATCCTTATTAACAGCCATACCAGTTCCAGATCCCAAACTTACTAGATCTTTAAAAAGAATAAAGTTAGAAGGAGAAGTTCCATCGGCGATTAATCCGCCAAAAGGTTGTAGGTTTCATGAAAGATGTCCTTATGCGACAGAAATTTGTAAGAAAGAAGAACCAGAGTTTAGAGAAGTAGAAGAAGGACACTATGTAAGTTGTCATAATTTAGGAGGTATAGAAAATGAAAATTAAAGCAAAATTGTTAGTAGCAGTGCTGAGCTTATCAATGCTTGTATCAGGATGTGGAGGAAATAATGCAAAAAATAATGATGCAAGTAATTCTTCAGCAGTTAACCAAGAAGAAGGAAAAAAAGATGGTGTATTGGATATAAACATTGCTTCAGAACCAGAAACAATAGATCCACAATTAAATACAGCAGCTGACGGATCAATAATGATTTCACATTTATTTGAATCATTATTAAGATGGGATGATGATGGAAAAGGAAATGCAATTTTAAAACCAGGTCTTGCAGAAAAATGGGATGTTTCTGATGACGGATTAAAATGGACATTCAAGTTAAGAGATGCAAAATGGTCAGATGGAAAACCAATAACTGCACAAGATTTTGTATACTCATGGAATAGACTTGTAGATCCAAAAACAGGAGCAGATTATGAATATATGCTTGATATGGTAAAAGGATATAAAGAGAAAAAACTTGATATTTCAGCACCAGATGACAAAACATTTGTTGTAAATTTAAGTGTAAAATGTCCATATTTTGAAGAACTTTGTGCATTCCCAGCAGCAATGCCAGTAAGAAAAGATATTATTGAGAAAAATAAAAATTGGACAAATTCTCCAGATACTCTAGTATCATCAGGACCTTACAAACTTGAAAAATGGGATCACAACCAAACACTAACAATGGTTAAAAACCCAGAATATTATGATGCAAAATCAGTAAAAGCTGAAAAATTATCTTTCCATTTACAAGATGATCAAAACGCAATTTACGCATCTTATAGATCAGGAGATTTAGATTTTGTAAACTCTGCACCACAAGAAGAAATCAAAAAACTTCTTGAAACAAAAGAATTAAAAACTCTACCATACGTAGGAACATATTTTGTATGCTTTAATACAGAAAAGAAACCATTTGATGATCCAAAGGTTAGAAAAGCATTCTCACTTGCAATTGATAGAAACTTTATAGTAAATCAAGTTACAGGAAGAGGAGAAAAAGTTGCTAGTGGTTTTGTTCCATCAGGAGTTTATGATGCTAAAGGCGCTGAAGGAGATGACTTCAGAAAAGTTGGTGGCGATTATTATTCAGTAAAATCAGAAGATTATAAGAAAAATATAGAAGAAGCTAAAAAACTTATGGAAGAAGCAGGCTATAAAGATGGCAAGGGCTTCCCACAAATAGATTATTTATATAACACAGATGATAACCACAAAGCTATAGCAGAAGCTTTACAAAATATGTGGCAAGAAAATCTTGGTGTACAAGTTAATCTTCAAAACCAAGACTGGAATGTATTCTTAAAAGAAAGAAAAGAAGGAAACTACAACATAGCAAGACACGGATGGATTGCAGATTACAACGATCCAATGAGCTTTATAGATATGTGGTTAACAGGCGGTGGAAATAACGACGCTCAATACAAAAATCCAGAGTATGATAAGTGTGTACAAGCTGCTAAAGCAACATCTGATCAAGAAGAAAGAATGAAGAATATGCACAAAGCTGAAGACATTCTAATAAAAGATGATTCAGTAGTAGCTCCAATTTACTTCTATGTAAATCCATACATGATGAAACCAAATATCAAAGGAATGTACTACACACCACTTGGATATTACTTCTTCAAATCAGCAACAGGATTCTAAAAAAGTTATAGTAAGTAAGGGAATTTAAAATTTAAAAGTGGTCATTATGATATTGATTTATCATAATGACCACTTTTTTTACGTTTATATAAAATTATTTAATTATTTTTTTGGAAATAAATATATTATTCGTTACAAGACATAAGAGTCGGTTATACTTGAAATAGATTAAGCTTATGTAATAAGTTCTTTTGTTTTTGTTTTTAAATTTCTCTATGAAAGTTTATAAATTCTTGGATAAGTGTTGATTATTATTTTGAAAAAACTATATAATGGTAAAAACGATTTGTTATTTTATGTTAATTTATTAAAAGGATATGTTATGACTTTTATTCAAATACAAAATGTAAAAAAATATTATAGGATGGGTTCAAATATTATAAAGGCTTTAGATGGAATTGATTTAGCTATAGATAGGGGTGAATTTGTTGCCTTGCTTGGAACTTCTGGTTCTGGGAAATCTACTTTGTTAAATATTCTTGCGGGTCTTGAAAGGCCTTCTAGTGGAGATATTTTATATAAAAATATTTCTTTAAATTCTTTGAGTGAGGAAGAAATAACTATATTTAGAAATATAAATGTTGGTTTTGTATTTCAATCTTATAATCTTTTGCCATATCTTACTGCTATAGAAAATGTAGCTTTGCCATTAATTTTTAAGGGTGAGAGTAAAAAAGAAAGGGAGGAGAAAGCCTATCAAATTTTAAAGGATATGGGTCTTTCTAAAAGAATTTACAATAGGGCAAATGAGCTTTCTGGTGGTCAACAACAAAGGGTTTCTATAGCTCGTGCTTTTGTTGGAAATCCAAAAATAATCTTTGCTGATGAGCCTACTGGAAATCTTGATACTAAGACTTCTTTTGAAATTATGGAACTTATAAAATCTATTGTTAGGAAAAATAATCAAACTCTAATTATGGTAACTCACGATGAGGAAATGGCTGAATTTGCTGATAGAACTCTTTTTATGAGGGATGGGCTTATTGAAAGAATACATGAAAAATTAAGTATAGATGAGGTGTTAAAAAATGGAAAATAATCAGGCTGAAAATAATACAAATTTTAATAAGGATTCGGATTCTACAAATGATCAAGTTCAAATAAGAAATAAACCAAAATTAATTATTTCTTCGTATAGGATTGAACCTAATATGGTCGAATCTGGAAAAGATTTTGATATAATTTTGACTTTATATAATACAAATGCTGAAAATGCTATATTTAATTTGAAGGTTTCTCTTGATCAAGTATCGTCAACTCAACAAGTTTCTGGAAATAATCAGTCGGGAGCGGAAAATTCTTATGCGAATGAAGGCTCTGTTTTTACGCCAGTTGAAAGATCTAATACTTTTTATAGGGCTGCTATTTATCCATGGAATTATTCGACGGAAACGATAAAAATGAATGTTTTGCCTAATACAAAGGCTGGAAATTATCAAATGAGTGTAAATTTTGAATATGAAGATTATCTTGGCAATCAATATCAAAGTTCAGAAAATATTGGGATACCTGTTGTTGCAACTGCATCCATAAGTACGAGTGAAATAAATATGGATGAACTTTTTGTTGGGGAAGATACAAATGTTTCAATGAATATCTACAATACTGGCAAGGATAATTTGACTAATTTTATGTGTAAAGTAGAAGGTAAGGGCTTTGATGTAGATGAAAATAGCAATTTTATTGGAAATTTTGCTCAAGGTGCTAGTGAATCTTTTTCTTTTAATATAAATCCTAAGGAAAAGGGAACTATAAATGGGAAAATAATATTGACTTATGAGGATTCTAAGGGAGAAAAACATAGGGAAGAAAAATCTTTTTCAAAAAAAGTTCAAATGTCTCAAAATGAAAATCAGATGGAATCTACCGAAGAAGGTGTAGGGGAAGAAGCTTTTAACAAGACTCCTGTTTTTATTGGAGGCTTTATTCTTATAATTATTTTATTAATCTATTTTATAAGAAAAAGGATTAAAAAGAAGAAAAATAAGGAATTGGATTTAGATGAAAATTAAAGATAGGATAAATATTGCCTTTAGAAATCTTTGGAGAAGAAAATCTAGGACTATTCTCACCATACTTTCGGTTTTGATTGGAACAGTTTCAATAATAATGATGATATCTTTAAGCTTGGCTATGGCAAAGCAACAAAGGGACATGGTGGAATCTTTTGGTGGTTTAGAAAATGTGGAGGTAAGTTCTGATAAGGGGCAAAACAGTATAAATCAAAGTAGCGTAAGCAAGTTTAAAAAAATAAATCATGTAAAATATGTAATACCTCACAAAGATTTGTATGCAGAAATTTTTTTGAAAAAGAATAAAGATACAAAACTCGAAACAAATAATGGCATAAGTCTTATTCCAGATAAGATATTTTCACAAATAAAAGCTGATATGATAAAATCGGGTTCAAATATAAATCCATCAGACGATTTGTCTATGATTTTGGGAGCTGATTATCGCTTAAATAAGGTGAAAAAACAAGGAGATTCTTTTGAACAAGAAGAGGTCAAGGGATTAAATGTCATAAAGGAAAAATTTATTTTGAGATTAGGCTATGAGGATATAGAAAATAATCCTATAAATGAAGGTGAAAACAACAAGCCGAGTTTTTCTGATATAGAAATAAAAATCAAGGGAATAATGAATGAATCAAGTTTTTTGGAAAAAAATAAAATGTATATAAACGAAAAAACTTTTAAAACTCTCCAAAAAGAAGATAAAAAATTACAAAGTCCAAGCCTTGATCAGATGGGAGAAGAAGGGAATAAAAATTCAAATTATTTGTATAAAAATATTACCCTTGTATGCGATAAATATGAAAATGTAAAAGCTGTTGAAGATGAAGTAAAATCAATGGGCTATCAAACGTCATCATCAATAGATATGATAGAAGATATAAATGAATCTACCAAAATAATAATGATGATACTTGCAGGAATAGGCTCAATTGCCTTTATAGTAGCGGCTATAGGAATAATAAACACAATGCTTATGAGCATATATGAAAGACAAAAAGAAATCGGACTTATGAAAGTTATTGGAGCAAGTGTTTCGGATATAAAAACTATGTTTTTATTGGAATCAGGGTTTATAGGATTTTTTGGAGGACTTGTTGGACTATTTATATCCTACTTGCTAGGAATTATCGTAAATAAATTTTTACTAGCAGGATTATCGCAATCTATGGATGTGGCATTAGAATTTAAAATACCAATTTGGCTTGGGATTTTAGCGGTGATTTTTTCTTCCTTTATAGGAATCCTAGCAGGATATCTTCCAGCAATAAGAGCGACAAAATTATCAGCAATAGAAACTTTAAGAAGTAATTGAAAAATAGGGTGGAAATTTTAATAAATTTTTAAGAACTTTCATAAAAAACTAGAATTTTACAATTATAATTTCTTAAATTCTAGCAATTATCAAAATATATAATGAAAATTGCAAAAAAATCA
>NZ_HE978616.1:770684-774307 GCF_000307225.1 Anaerococcus vaginalis | reverse complement strand
ATTTGCTTTAGTCAAATTTTGGATTTTTTTATATTGCTATTTAATTTTTTTCTTCCAAATTTTTAATAAAATTATTTATATCCTTTTTATTTATTCTCGATATTCCAGAATGTTCACTATCGAATTTTCTGTTAGAAATTTTTTCTCCTAATTCATCTTCCATAACTTCTAAAACTCTTTCTCTACAGAAATTTCCTTGACAAAATCCCATTCCACACCTTGTACGTCTTTTTATTGAATCAAATGTCAAACAAGGAATATTTCTATTCATTGCATCTCTAATAGTTTTTTCATTTACCTGTTCGCACCTACATACAAGTCTTTCAGGATTTCCAAGTGGAAGGTCGATTTTTTCTTTGATTTTATTAAAATCTTCAAGCTCTTTATATTCTATTATAGGCTTTCTGTAAGGATTGTATGAAAGATCTTCTTCCAATCTCAAATTCAAATCTTTCAAAATTTTTTCGACAATTTTTGCAATTTCAGGTGATGAAGTTATGCCTGGTGATTGAATACCTACAACATTTATAAAACCAGAAGTTTTTGTGTTTTCTATTATAAAATCTCCTGTTGATGAAGCAGGTCTAAGCCCTGCAAAGGAGCGAATAAATTTTTTTAAATCTATTACATCATTTTTTACAGATTTTTTTCCAAGCTTGTAAATTTCTGCAAGCCTTTCAATATGAGTTCCAAGATCGATCTCTTCTTCGTCAATGGCATCAGGGCCTAAAAGAAGATTGTTGTGGTAGGTTCTTGTTACAAGAATGCCTTTTGATTTTTTAGATGGTGTTTGGAATAAAACTTGTTTTACTTTTTCACCACTTCCCTTTTGCATAAGTAGATATTCGCCACTTCTTGGATGAATTGTAAAATCTGTTTTTGTAATCATACTTGAAATTTTTGCTCCATTTAAGCCGGAAGCATTTATTACAAATTTTGCCTCATAATTATTTCCGTCAGAAGTTTTTACTTTGAAAGTATCTCCTTCTTTTTTGATATCAATAACTTCACTTTGAAGTTTTAATTTTGTACCATTTTCTATTGCATTTTCTACAAGGGCTATAACATATTCATAAGGTGAGCAAACTCCAGCTCCTTTACAATAAAGGGCTGAGATTGCATCATCAGATACATTTGGTTCGATCTTTCTTAATTCTTTTTGATCAATTATTTTTATATCATCAAGATCATTTTCAAGACCCATCTTGTAGAGTTTTTCAAGTTCTTTTTTATCATCTTCATCAAAAGCCAAAACCAAAGATCCATTTTCCAAAAATCCAAAGTTTAGTTCTTGGTTTAATTTGTTAAATTCTACTCTTCCCTTGTAGCAAATTCTTCCCCTAAGTTCTTTGTGGCTTTCAGCATATCCACCGTGAACTATAGCAGAATTTGCCTTGCTGGCTCCCATAGATACATCAATTTCTTTTTCTAAAATTAAAATATTTAATTTATATCTTGAAAGTCTTCTAGCAATTGATGAACCAGTAACGCCAGCACCAATTATTATAATATCATACATTTTATTCTTCTTTTTTCTTAAAATTTCTATATAAAATTAAAATATAAAATTAAAAACAATAACAGCTAAAATTGCACCGATTATTGGTCCAACAACAGGAATCCAAGAATATCCCCAGTTAGGATCAGCTTTATTTTTAAAAGGTAAAATTGCGTAGGCAATTCTTGGTCCGAGATCTCTTGCAGGATTAATCGCATAACCTGTTAGTCCACCTAAACTCATACCAATTGACACGATAAGACCAAATACAAATAAGTAGTTAACTCCAGTCATTGCAGCACCTTCAACATTGCCAAATCCTAAAATAGCAAAAACTAAAACGAAAGTTCCGATTATTTCTGACAAAAGGTTTCTAAAAGTATTTGGAATAGTTGGAGCTGTACAGAAAGTTGCTCTAACTGTTAAAGGCTCATCGCTTGTTGCATCATAATGATCTTTAAATAAAATATAAACTAAAATTGCTCCACAAAAAGCCCCGAACATTTGACCAATTATGTATGAAGGAACTGTATTCCATTCAATTGCTCCATTATAGGCAAGAGCGATTGATAGGGCTGGATTAAAATGAGCACCAGTTAATGCACCAAAAATACAAGCTGGAACCATAACTGCAAGACCCCAAGCAAAAGTAATTTGAACAGGACCTGCACCTTTTTGTCCACTTTTATTTAAAAGAACGTTTGCAACAACTCCATCTCCTAATAAAATAAGTAACATTGTTCCGAAAAATTCACCTAGTATTATGTCTCTCATAATAACCTCCTGTTTTATTACTAAATATAAAAAAAGCAACAAAAATATTGATATAAATTTGTTGCAAAGTCTCTTTTATATTTAGTTGTGAAAATGTTTACATCTGTATTATAGCATAATAATTTTTAGATTACAAATATTTATTTGATTTTTTAAAAAATTTACAAAGATTTTTTTTAAACTATAATGAAAACATAAAAATTCAAGGAGAGACAATGGAAAAAAATATAATTATTTCATATATAAAAGATTTATGTACAAGACCATCACCAACAGGTTTTACAAAAAAATGTGAAAAATATTTGATGGATGAATTTAAAAAAATGGGCTATGAAGCTTATCAAAATAATAAGGGAAATGTAATAGTTCCAATCTATGTTGATGAAAAAAATGGGGATGATGGACTTTTATTATCAGCCCATATAGATACTTTGGGTTTAATGGTAAGGAGCATAAAAGAAGAAGGCGGACTTCAAGTTACAAATCTTGGAGGCTTTCCTTTAAACTATGCAGAATTTGAAAATGTAAAAATTTTTACAAGAGATGGAAAAGAATTTGATGGAGTTTTTAGGCTAAATGAACCATCAGTTCATGGATCAGATGAACCAAAAATTTCAAAAAGAAATTTTGATGATATGGAAGTTGTCCTTGATGAAATTGTAGAAAGTGATGAAGATGTAGAAAAACTTGGCATAAGTGCTGGAGATTTTATAGCTCTTGATCCAAGATTTAGGTATTCAAATGGCTTTATAAAATCTCGCCACCTTGATGATAAGGCTTCAAGTGGAGTTTTGTTAGCCCTTGCAAAAGAAATTAAAGAAGAAAATTTAAAATTTAATAGAAATATTTATATGATGTTTACAACTTATGAAGAAGTTGGACATGGAGCAAGCTCAGGACATCCATCAGGGATAAAAGATATGATTGCAGTTGATATGGGTGTAGTTTTTGATGATTTAAAAACAAATGATAGGAAAGTTTCAATTTGTGCAAAAGACTCATCAGGACCTTATAATTTTGATTTAACAAATGATTTAATAAATACAGCAAAAAAAATTGGAATAGATTTTGCTATTGATATCTATCCATATTATGGTTCAGATGCATCAGCCGCTATGAATTCTTTTTACGATTATAGGCATGCTCTTGTAGGTTGTGGAATTTCTGCATCTCATGGTTACGAAAGATGCCACGAAAATGCCTTGATGGAACTTTTTCTTCTATTAAAATCTTATATTTTAATTTAAAAATAAAATTATTTCATTTCAAAATGAATTGTAAATGAAAATAGACTATAATAAAAAAATATTTAAGATTAAAATGTAAAATTAAAAAATCCAGAAATTTAGAA
>NZ_HE978616.1:769081-770650 GCF_000307225.1 Anaerococcus vaginalis | reverse complement strand
CTAATTCTGGATTTTTTTATTTGAAATAAAAAAAAAGCACCAGTCGGTGCGATTTTAAAAGGGAAAATTTACGTATTACAACTAAAAAAGCAAGCTTTAGCTTGCAAAAAAATGGTCGGGGTGAAAGGATTCGAACCTTCGGCCTCATGGTCCCAAACCACGCGCGCTACCAAGCTGCGCCACACCCCGATGTCCTAACGACAATATATAATATACCAGCTTTAAAATTATTTGTCAAATCTTTTTTTTATTTTTATTAAATTTTAAGATTGATCTGAATTAGCTGATAAGTAAGAATAAAAATCATCAAGTTCTTTCTCACTGAAAATAATTATACCATTTTCTTTTAGGATTTGGCAAGTTATGCCATCTGCCTTTATTAAGTTTTTATTAAAATTTCCATCATAAATCAAATCTTTCCCACAAGATGGAGATTTTGCCTTTAAAAGTGCAAGTTTTATTTTATTTTTTTTGCAAATTTTAAGGGCGATTTCTCCTCCTTTTTTAAAATTTTTTGTAAAATCTTCTCCATCAATATTTATAACTTTTGAATTTTTTATCTCACAAGGCTTTCTTGGAGTTTTCATTCCAGAATCAACTTCTGGACAGACGTCAATGAAATTTATTTGTGGAAATTTTTCTTTTAGATTTTTTATTTCATTATTTTTTCCGTCATAGCGACAATTTATTCCTAAAAGACATCTTGATATTAATACATTCATATTTTTATCCTTTCTGATATAATTATAGCAAAGGAGTAATTAAATGAAAATCAAAAACTTTTTTTATAAATTTATTTTAAGTTTTTTTCTTATTTTTGCTTTTACTGGATGTGTAAAGCATGAAAATATTAATTCTAATGAAAATATTGAATCTAAAAATATTGTTGAAGATAAGGCTTATTATAAAAAAGATGATGTAGTTGATTATATTAAAGCTTATAAAAAACTTCCTCCAAATTTTTTGACAAAAAAAGAAGCGAAAAAACTTGGTTGGATTCCTAAGAAAGGAAATTTGTGGGAAGTTACTGATAAGGGAGTAATTGGCGGAGATTATTTTGGAAATTTCGAAAAAAATTTACCTGATGCAAATTACAAGGAATGTGATGTAAATTATTTTGGTGGAAGACGTGGTGGCGAAAGACTTATTTATGATGAGGATTTTAATATTTTTTACACCAAAGACCATTACAAAAGTTTTACCAAGGAGAATTAGATGATTTATTTGGATGGAAATAAATTTAAGTCAAGGGATGAGGCCTTTTCTTATTTGAATGAAAAAATTGATTTTGAATATGAAGTAAATAATCTTGATGGGCTTTTTGATGAACTTTCTATGCTTGATGAGAAAATTGTTATTAAAAATTATCCTCTTATTTATAAAAATTTGAATGATTATGGAGATAGGCTTTTGTCTTGTTTTATGAAGGCAAGTCTTTGTTTTGATTTGGAAATTGATTTTCTATCATAGATTAATATAGTAAAGAAAAGGAGCTAATATGGAAGAAAGGTCAGTAAATAATGAAATTAGAAACTTTGTTGCCAAAAATATTATAAATAATTTTCTAAA
>NZ_HE978616.1:750965-769061 GCF_000307225.1 Anaerococcus vaginalis | reverse complement strand
AAATATTATAAATAATTTTCTAAAACGGGGACAAATTTTATGAGAAGGAATTTCTTATTAATAAATTCAGGGTAAATCCTTCTTATGTTGATAAAACCTACCAAAGACTTTTGGATGAAGATTTGATTGAGGCAAAAAGTGATTATTATTATATGAAAATTGATGAGAATAAAAGAAGTGCCTTGATAGTTGAATTTGCTAATGGATATTTGAATGAATTTTTGAAAAATATGAATTCGATTGGAATTTCCAATGAGGGCGTCTATGATTTTATTTCTTTGAGGATGAGTGCTAATGGATAATATATTAGAAATTAAAAATTTGAAAAAAACTTATGGTAAGAAAAATGTACTTGATGGCATAAATTTAAAACTTGAAAAAGGAAAAATTTTGGGTCTTATGGGGCCAAATGGGTCAGGAAAAACCACTCTTTTAAAATGTATTATGGGTCTAATTAAAGCAAATGATGGAGAAATTTTAATTGATGGAAAAAAAGTTGGAGTTGAAACAAAAAAGATTATTTCTTATCTTCCAGATGCCTACCATCTTTATGATAATTTAACAATTGAAGATACGGTAAATCTTTACAAGGATTTTTATGATGATTTTAATATGAGAGTTTGCAAGGAACTTTTTGAATTTATGAAAATTCCAAAAGAGGGATATTCTGATAAATTATCAAAGGGAATGAAAGAAAGACTTCTTTTGGCACTGACTCTTTCTCGTGATACAAAATTATATATTTTGGATGAGCCGATTGAAGGAGTTGATCCTATCGCAAAAGATATGATTTTATCTGCAATTATAAAAACTGTAGATATTGGAAGGACAATTATTATTACAACTCACCAAATTGGAGATTTGGAAAATCTTTTCGATAGGGCAGCCTTTATCCAAAGAGGACAAATTCTTTTGGAAGAAGATGCCGAAGATTTAAGGGATAAGTATAAAAAGAAAATGGTAGATTTGTATAAGGAAATTTTTGTAATATGATTAAGTTTTTGAAATATGAATTAAAAAGATCAAGGGGATTTTTTCTCATAATGGCTATAATTTCTATAATTTCCCAAGCCTTATTGGGAATATTTTATAAATTTAATAGCTTTGATGTGGAAGATAAAAATACTTCGATTTTTATTCTCCTATTTTTCCTTGCTCTTATAATTTTATCAATATGTTTGATATTTTTTACTATAAGATTTAAAAGAGATATCTTTGATAAATCATCATATATAACTTTTACCATAAATATTTCTGTGGCAAAAATTATTTTTGCAAAATTTTTAGCAAGTCTTTTACTTGGATTTCTAAGCCTTGTGGTTTTTCTAGGCTCATTTATTTTAACAACAAAATTTTTGCTAACAAGCCAAAATTTTAATAATATTTCCCTAAAAGTTCTTATGATTTATGTTTTTGTTTGTGAAATTTATTATTCCATAGCCTATCTTCTTTTGGTTTTTGGAATTACACTTTCAAGGGTACAAATTTTTAGGAGATATTATTCTTTTGTTTCAGTTGTCTTATCTATTGTTTTATTTACAATAATTGTTTGGCTTTTAAGAAACATTTACACAATAAGTCCAGTGATTTTGCGTTTTAAAGACTTTGCCATTCAAAGAGTTATAAATATAAATGGGATAGATATTTCTATGCTTTATAACGGAGTAGATGGTAAAATTTTAGGAATAAATATTTGGATGTTGGTTTTTTCAATTTTGATAATAGCAGTTACATTTTTTTATAATGTATATTTGATAGAAGAAAAGATAGATTTTTAGGAGAAGATATGAGAAAATATTTAAAATATGATGTAAAATCAAATATGAAATTTTTTATCTCAACAATAGCAAGTTTTGTAATCCTCCTAATATCAATTTTATCAATAAAAACAATAGGAGTTTTTTCAAAAAGACTTGAAATAAATTCGGCAATAAATTCGATAGAAATTATAGTTGTCGTAGTATTTATCCTAACTATATCATATTTTATTATAAATACTTTTTACAAAGACCTTTACACAAACAGGTCCATACTAACATTTTCCTTGCCAATAAGTGCAAAAGAATTTATTTTTGCAAAACTTATAGTAATAAACATTTTTTATTGGCTTTTGGTGTTTTTATCAGTATTTTTATTTTATATAGTAGGAACATACCTAAATCCAAAAATACTTTTGTCCTTGCTATTTATTATGATTCTGATAAACATAACATCTCTTATGATATTTTTATATATGCAAATGGACAGATATATATTTAGAAGAAAAATTTCAATTATTGCAATTTTTATAATAACAGGCTTAATATTTGCCTTGGGATTTTTAATAAATGAAAATTTTTTGATCTTACACAATAAAATCATTCTAAAAAATTATGATTATATGGCTTTTATATATTCATATATAAAATACAAGGGACAATCCTACATAAATATTACAGGATTTATATATTATATCCTTGTATTTCTATTTCTATTTAGGATAAATGCGAAAATATTAAGAAAAGATTTAGACTTATCGTGAGGAAGTTATGAATAAAAATATGTATATAGGAATTGTTGGAGGAGTTATAATATCAATAATTTTAAATAATGCCTACAATTTTCCGAATAAAGAGATGGTTTCAGTAATATGCGCAGTTATCGGGGCATTTTTTGGAGCGAGTATTGACAATAAATATAAAAAAAATCATTAGCTTTATCTAAAATAAGGAGATATTATGGAAAATAAAATTAATGAAGTCAAAAAAATAATGAAAGAATCAAATAATATTGTATTTTTTGGAGGAGCAGGGGTATCAACCGCATCTGGAGTTCCAGATTTTAGGTCTGCGACAGGACTTTATAATAGGGAAAATAATTCATCATATTCACCAGAATATATGCTAAGCCATGAATTTTTTGTAAATCATCCTGATAAATTTATGGAATATATAAAAGAAAATTTGATGCTCGATGGAATAAAACCAAATGACTGCCACCTTGCTTTAACAAAACTTGAAAAAATGAAAAAGTTAAAAGGAATTATAACCCAAAATATAGATTCCCTCCACCAAGAAGCAGGAAGTAAAAATGTAATTGAACTTCATGGAAATTTGAGAGATTATTATTGCACATCTTGTGGGAAAAATTTTGATCTATCTTATGTGAAAAGATTTAAAAATTTAGTAAAATGCGATGAATGTGGATCGGTTGTAAGACCAGATATTGTCTTGTACGGCGAAAGTTTAAATAACGATAACATAAATTATGCAGTAAAATTAATTAGCGAGGCGGATGTTTTAATAGTTGGAGGAACAAGTTTGGTTGTCTATCCTGCAGCAGGCTTGATAGATTTTTACAGAGGAAATAAACTTGTTGTAATAAATAGAGATCCTACCCCAAAAGATAAAAAAGCAGATTATCTTTTAAAAGGAGATATATCAGAAATAATGAAAGAATTAGTAGAAGGTGTTTAATTTTGAAAAAACGACATGGAATTGATGAATTATCTATAGGATTGGTTTGGTTTGCAATAGGACTTATGCTAATAAATTATTTTGCGAAAATTGAATTTTTACAATTTTTGCCATTGGCTATAGTTTTTTATGCAATATTTAGGACTATATCAACAAATGAAATAAAAAGAAATAGTGAAAATTATATTTTTAAATTAAAATTTTTAAATCCAGTAGAAAAAGAATATAGAAAAATTAAGAGGAAAATATTTGGAGATAAAAAATATAAGTATATAAAATGTAAATCATGTGGACAAGAATTACGTATTCCTAAAGGCAAGGGTAAAATAATTGTCAAATGCCCAAAATGCAAGACTAAACAAAAAATAAAATCTTAAAAAAATTTTAAATTTTAGCTTTATTTTTTTAAAAAATTAATGTATAATACGTGAGGAAGGAGCATGTATGGATAGATTAATAGGAACAGTATCAATGGGTGTTAGAACACCTATAATTGAGACAGGAGATAACTTAGTAGATATTGTATTTGATAGCGTAAATAAGGCTGTCGAATCAAAAAATATCGAAATAAACGACAAGGATGTAGTTTGCATTACAGAATCCCTTGTAGCAAGGGCTCAAGGAAACTACGCAAGTTGTGAACAAATTGCTAAAGATATCAATAACAAATTTAAAGGCGATGAAATAGCAATCTTATTCCCAATTTTAAGTAGAAATAGATTCTCAATAATGCTAAAAGCTTTCGCTTTAAGTGGAAAAAAACTTCACATTTGCTTATCTTATCCACAAGATGAGGTAGGAAACTACATTATGGACAGAATGGATTTATTTGAAAGTGATGTAAATCCTTATTCAGATATTTTATCAGAAGAAGAATTTAGAAAACTTGCAGGAGATTACAAACATCAATTTACTGGAGTTGACTACATTTCACTTTACAAAGAAATGGCAAAAAACAGTGAAGTACATTTCTTTAACAATCCAAAAGATGTTTTAAAATTTACAAAAAGTGTTTTAGTTTGCGAAATTCATAATAGAGATTTAACTAAAAAACTTTTAGAAAAATCTGGAGCTGAAGAAGTTTTCGGACTAGATGAAATAATGACACAATCAGTTGACGGATCAGGCTATAACGAAAAATATGGTTTACTTGGCTCAAATCTTTCAACAGAAAATACTGTAAAATTATTCCCAAGAAATGGTCAAAAATTTGTAGATGAACTTCAAGAAAAATTCATTAAAAAATATAATAAACAAGTTGAAGTAATGATTTATGGAGATGGAGCATTCAAAGATCCAGTAGGAAAAATTTGGGAGCTTGCAGATCCAGTTGTATCCCCAGCATTTACAAAGGGACTTTTAGGAACACCAAATGAATTGAAAATCAAATATATAGCTGATAACGAATTAAAAGATTTATCAATTGATGAAAGAACTGCAAAAATGAGAGAAAGAATATCTCAAAAAGCAGAAGACCTAAAAGGAAGAGATGAAACATTAGGAACAACTCCTAGACAAATTACAGATTTATTAGGTTCATTGTGTGATTTAACATCAGGTTCTGGAGATAAAGGAACTCCTGTTGTTCTTATACAAGGGTATTTTGATAATTATTCAAATGATTAAAAAAAGCCGAAAGGCTTTTTTTTTATAAACTTGGAGGATTAAAAAATAATTTAAAATGAAAGAAAAAATAGATCCTAGCGAGCTTTCTGAAAAAGAAAAAATCAGACATATTCTTGAGAGAAATGCTGCAATGAAAATTTTGATAAAAGATAGGCGAAAATATAAATTTGCTCATGAACCTTTAAGCGAAAGAAAAAAATTTTTACTAATGAGTTTCGCTGCAATTCTTATGGCAAATGGTACACATTTTTTTAAATATCCAAATCATTTTGTAATAGGAGGAGTTGAGGGGGCATCCATACTGCTTTCAAATAGCCTTCCCTTATCTCCAGCATTTATAACCTTAGTTTTAAATGTTAGTTTGTTAATTTTGGCATATTTTATTTTGGGGAAAAAATTTGTATTAAAAACTGGGTATGTTTCAATCCTAAATTCCCTAACGGCACTTGCTTTAAGTAAAATAATTCCACACACAACACCTTTTACCGATAATAAATTATTAGAATTATTTTGTGCAGTTTTGATACCAGCACTCGGTTCATCAATTTTATTTTACCTATCAGCATCAAGTGGTGGTACGGATATAATTGCTATGATTATAAATAAGTACACAAATTTGAACATAGGAAAATCACTTTTGATAGGAGATTCAATTTTAACTTTATTATCAATAAAAATTTTTGGAATAGAAATAGGTATCCTATCTTGCCTTGGACTTTTGATGAAGGGGCTTGTAGTAAATGAATTTATAAAATCTTTTAATACGGCAAAATTATTTTTGATAATTACATCAAAACAAGAAGAAATAAGCGTATTTATTAGAGATAAATTAAATAGGTCGGCGACAGTTTTAGAAAGTACAGGTCTATATTATAAAAAAGAGCAGTCAGTATTTTTGTGTGTAACAAATGATTATGAGGCGGCTTTATTTAGAAAATATATAAAAGAAATAGATCCACGTTGCTTTATAACTGTAATAGATACCTCATCAATAATAGGTAAAGGATTTTATTCGACAGACCTTCAATAAAAAAAACGTAAAAATAAAATATAAAATAAAAAAAGATAAAAATACAAAAAATATTTTTATCTTTTTTTGCTTTTTAAAATTTAAAAATGAAAAATCAAAATAAAAAATTTTCTATGTAAAGTTGATGAAATTTTTATAAAAATATTATAAATAAAATTTTAGAAAAAAAAGAGGCATAAGCCTCTTTTAAAAAATCTTATTATTCTTCTTCGAACATATCTTTGCCTACTCCACAAACTGGGCATACCCAATCTTCTGGAATATCATTAAATTCTGTTCCTGCTTCAACTCCGTTATCAGGATCTCCTAGTGCAGGATCATAAATATATCCACAAGCTGTACATACGTATTTCATAATATTCTCCTTTCATTTGTTATATTTACATTATACTACAAAAATAAAAAATCAATAATTCAAAGTTTTTGTAAAAAAATTGACAAAAACTTTTTTAATTGGGTATAAATTTAATATTGAAAGATGAGGTATAAGATGGAACTTATTAGAAATACTATGCCTACTGACCTAAAAATGATAAAAAAATTTAGGGATGGGCTCGTTTTGAATTTAAAAAATAAAAATATAGACGAAAATTTAATTTTCAAAATAAGATTAATCTTGGATGAACTTATAATAAATTCCTATGAACATGGAAATAGGTGTCAATATGATAAAATTATTGATACAACTTTCATTATGGATGATCAGTTTTGTCTTATAAAAGTAAAAGATGAGGGAGAAGGTATTGATTATCTTTTTGAAAATGAAGGACTTTACGATCATGGCAGGGGAATAAAACTTGTTTATAATCTTGCTGACGAGCTGATTATAAAAGATAATATTATAATTGCTCTTGTAAAAAGAGATTCAAAGAAAAAATTGTACATATAATACTTGGTAAAAATTTTTATCAAGTATTTTTTTGTTATTTATTGATAATCTTATCACATATGATATAATAAATTGATGAATATATAGTTTATTTTAGATAAGAAAGAAGTGATTTAATGAAACGTAACGATATAAGAAATGTTGCTATAATTGCCCATGTTGATCATGGAAAAACAACTTTGGTTGATGGACTTTTAAAAACCAGTGGAATTTTTAGAGAAAATCAACAAGTTGATGAAAGGGTTATGGATTCAAATTCTATTGAAAAAGAAAGAGGAATTACAATACTTTCAAAAAATACTGCAATTAATTACAAGGGAGTGAAAATAAATATAATTGATACTCCAGGCCATGCCGATTTTGGTGGAGAAGTTGAAAGAGTTTTAAATATGGCAGAGGCTGTAGTTTTGGTTGTAGATAGTCGTGAAGGTCCAATGCCTCAAACAAAATTTGTTTTAAGAAAGGCAATTGACTTAAATCTTCCAGCAATTATTTGTATAAATAAGGTAGATAGGCCTGATCAAAGGGTTGAAGAAGTTATGGATGAGGTTTTAGACTTATTTATTTCTCTTGAAGCCGATGAATCATATCTTGATTCTCCATTTGTTTTTGCATCAGCCAAAGAAGGTTGGGCAAGTTTAGAATTTGGTGAAGTGAAAAATGATATGACAGATCTTTTGGATACAATAATTGATTACACACCAGCTTTTGAAGCTAAAGAAGATGCTCCATTTAAAGTTTTGGTTTCGACTACAGATTATGATAATTATCTTGGAAGAATTGCCATAGGAAAAGTAGAAAGTGGAAAAATAAATAAAAATGATTCTTGTTTCATTGTAAATTATAATGATAAGGATAGAAAAATAAAATCAAAAATTGTTACAATTTATGAATTTGAAGGACTTCAAAGAAAAGAAATTGAAAGTGCATCTTTTGGTTCAATAGTTGCCTTATCTGGAATGGAAGATATAAATATTGGAGATACAATTTGTACCGAAAATGATATGGATCCTATAGAATTTACAAAAATTTCTGAGCCAACTCTTTCTATGACTTTTTCTGTAAATAATTCTCCATTTGCAGGACGTGATGGAGATTATGTAACAAGTAGACATATTAGAGATAGATTATTTAAAGAAAAGGAAACAGATGTTTCTTTGAGAGTTGAAACAACAGATTCAACAGAGTCTTTCAAAGTTTCTGGAAGAGGAGAACTTCATCTTTCAGTTTTAATAGAAAATTTAAGAAGAGAAGGATATGAATTTCAAGTTTCAAAACCTGAAGTTATGTTTAAAAAGGATGAAAATGGAAAAATTTTAGAGCCAATTGAGCTTGCAACAATTGATGTTGATCAAGAATATACAGGAGCAATAATTGAAAAATTAGGTCTTCGTAAGGGTGAGCTTGTAGATATGGCACCAAATTCATCAGGATATACAAGAATGATATTTAAAATTCCTGCAAGAGGTCTTATTGGTTATAGGCAAGAATTTTTGACGGATACAAAAGGAACTGGAGTTTTAAATACAGAATTTGATTCATACGAAAGATATAAGGGAGATATTGCAAAAAGACAAGCAGGTTCACTTATCTCTTTTGAAACTGGTGTTGCAACAACTTATGGACTTCACGCAGCCCAATCAAGAGGACAACTTTTTGTAAAACCACAAGATGAAGTTTATGAAGGCGAAGTTATAGGTTCAAATGCTAAGGGAATTGACATTGACGTAAATGTTTGTAAAAAGAAAAAACAAACTAACGTCAGAGCATCTGCAGCTGATGAAGCCCTTGTTTTATCTCCTGCAAAAATTATGAGTGTAGAAGAAATGATGGAATTTGTGGAAGAAGATGAATTAATAGAAATCACTCCACATAATTTAAGGATAAGAAAAAAATCTTAGATAATAATTTAAGATATAAATCCAAAAAAAATAGCAAGTAGGTGAAAAGATGAAAAAGAGATTTGAAAGATTTCTTTCAATTTCTCTGCTTCTATCAGTATTAGTGGTTTTAGTTTCAAACTTATTACTAATCCTTACAAAGATTAGTCCAGAAATAGTAAATGATATTTGGAATATTTCTTTTATTATTTCTTGGATTAATATGTTGGTTTATCCTCTTTATATATTAATGGAAAAACAAACAAGAGGATATTCAATATTTTTGGCAATAATTAGCATAATAGTTTTTGCAATATTAAGCTATCATGCAATTCTTGTTTTGAGTAATTACACACCATTAATTCCAAAATATGTAGCAGTAGATGAAAGAATATCAAGTTATTGGCAAGAATTATTTTATAGTGGACTTATAATTATTTATATATCCCATATTATAAACATAATACTTTTAAACAGACTAAAATCTAAAGAAATAAAAAATGCTTAACGGAGGTTGTTATGAAAAAAGTCTCAAACGTTTCTTTATCGGTAATAAAAAGGTTACCAAAATATTATAGATACTTAGAAGCAATAAATGAAAAAGGTATTGTAAGAGTTTCATCAAAAGAACTTTCACAAATTACAGGCCTAACTGCAAGTCAAATTAGACAAGATTTGAATCATTATGGTTGTTTTGGTCAACAAGGCTATGGCTACAATGTAAAAGAATTAATGCAAGAACTTGCCAAAATTATAGGAGTAAATAAAGAATACACAATGGTAATAATTGGTTTTGGTAACATTGGTCATGCTCTTTTCCAATACACAGGTTTTAAAACTTTAGATTATAATGTGAAGGCTATTTTTGATAAAAATAGTGAAGAAGTTTCAACAGATAAGATAAAAGTTTTACCAATAGAAGAATTGGAGTCTTATTTGAAAGAAAATAAAATAGATATAGGAATTATCACAACACCAAAACAAGGTGCTCAAGAAGTTTGTGATACTCTTTGTGAAGGAGGAATAAAAGGAATTTGGAATTTTGCACCAGTTGATTTAAAAACTAAAAATAATGTGGTAATAGAAAATGTTCATTTAGATGAATCCTTGTTTACCCTAACATATTTTATCAACACACCAGAAGATTTCATATTCTAAAAAATTATGATTGTAGCTTCAGTATCAAATTTATCAAAATCCTATCCAACCCAAGAAGTATTTTCTAATTTATCTTTTACTATTAATAAGGGAGATAAAATTGGCTTGATAGGAAACAATGGTTCTGGAAAGTCTACACTATTTAATATATTAACAGGAGAGATTTCAAAAGATTCTGGAAATATACATATACCAAACGAGGTAGGTCTTGGTTATTTGAAACAACAATTGGGACTTATGTCAGATAAAAGTATATATGATTATTGTTTGGGAGTTTTTGAAGATCTTATAGGACTTGAAAAAGATTTAAGAAATCTTGAAGTCAAGATGAGTGAGGAAAAAAATCAAGAAAAACTTGATGAAATAATGGTAGAATACGCAAGAAAAAGTGAAGAATTTGAAAAGAAAAATGGATATTCATATAAGTCAGAAATAAAGGGAGTGCTTATAGGAATGGGTTTTAACGAAGAAGAATTTTCAAAAGAAATTTCACTTTTATCAGGAGGACAAAAGGCAAGGGTTGAACTTGCCTGTCTTTTATTGGAAAAACCTGATCTTATTTTATTAGATGAGCCGACAAACCATCTTGATATAAAGGCTATTAATTTCTTGGAAAACTTTGTAAAAAATTTTAACGGTTCAGTTATTGTAATAAGCCACGATAGGTATTTTTTGGATGCTACAGTTTCAAAAATATTTTTGTTGGAAAATGGTGGATTAAAAATTTATGATGGCGATTATACATCATTTATGACACAAAGAAAAAAAGATTTAAAAGTTCAAAACCACCTTTATAAAACTCAACAAAAAGAAATTAAAAGGCAAGAAGAAATAATTGATAGGTTAAAAAATCTTGGAGGTTCAAAAAGAAAAGAGGAATTTCCCAATCAAGATCAAGGCAGAAACTTTTGGATAAGATGGAAAGGGTAGAAAAACCAGATAATCTAAATGAATCCATAAATATAAGATTTACCCCAAGAATAGTTTCGGGAGTTGATGTATTAAGTGTAGATAAATTAAAAAAATCCTATGATAAGGAAATTTTTAAAGATATTTCCTTTAATATTTATAGAAATGATAGGGTTGCAATAATTGGAGAAAATGGAGTAGGAAAAACTACCCTATTTAAAATTATCTTAAACCAAGAAAGAAAAGATGAAGGCGAAATAAAGTTAGGTTCTAGTGTTAAAATTGGATATTTTGACCAAGAACAAAAATCTCTTAATACAGAAAACACCTTGTTTGAAGAAGTAAGGGAAGCTTATCCTGATCTTACAAATTATGAAATAAGATCATATTTAGCAAAAATGAATTTTTATCAAGATGATGTAGATAAGATAATAAAGGAATTATCTGGAGGGCAAAGAGCAAGAATTTCTCTTTTAAAACTTATGCTTTCAGATTGTAATTTTATTTTGATGGATGAACCGACCAACCACCTTGATATAGATTCAAAAGAGGCTTTGGAAGATGCACTTTTCGCTTATGAAGGAACAGTTCTTGTAATAAGCCATGATAGGTATTTTCTAAATAAAATTGCAGTCAAAATTCTTGATATGCACAAGGATTATATGAAAGAATATTTGGGAAATTACAATTATTATGTTGAAAAATTAAAAGAAGAGTTAATGGAAGATGAAAAAAAACCAGAAATGACTCAAACCCAAATAAAAAAAGAAGAAAAAAAGAAAAAACTTGCTAGGCTTGAAATTAGAAAAATAAAAGAAAAACTAGAAAAGCTAGAAAAAGAAACAAATGCAATTGATGTAAAAATTCATAAATTAACTCAAGAAAGTCTCAAAGATGATTTTTATGAGGATGAGAAAAAAGTTATAGAAACTTTTAGCTTAATAAAAAATCTTGAAGAAAAAAAACAAAGATATCAAGATAGGTGGCTTGAATTATCTATAGAATTAGAAGAAAATTAAAATTTTTTGAAAATGATTTTTAAGGAGAAATTATGAAAGCATTATTAATAGGATATAAGTCTTGTTCAACTTGTAAAAAAACTGAGAAATTTTTGGAAGAGATGAAAATTGAGTATAAATTTCAAGATGTAAAAGAAGAAAAGCCAGAAAAGGATCAAATAAAAGAAATTTATCAAAAAAGTGGTCTTGATATAAAAAAATTTTTCAATACATCTGGACAAATTTATAGGAAACTAAATTTAAAAGACAAATTGAAAGATATGACAGAAGATGAAAAATTGGACTTGTTGGCATCAGATGGAATGCTATTAAAAAGACCAATCCTAGTTTATGGAGATGATATTGTAGTTGGTAGGCTAAATATTGAAAAATATTTTGAAAAAGCTGAATAACATCATTAAATAACTAAAGGCTCTACGAAGATTTTTTCGGATGATTAAAAAAAATCTTTGTAGAGCCTCTTTTAAATATTAAATGATTTATTAATTTAGACATTTTCTTGGTAGGCTTTTTTATTTTCATAAATTACAAGAAGTAAGCCCTTATCAAATTCGATCCTAAATTCTTTTCCAACAGGTTCATTTGATACGCCTAGGTGCATATCGTTTTTTAGAGTGAAATTTTTTAGTTCATATTTTAAATCTATTAAGTTTAAATTTTCTGTTTTTTCTGTAAGGGAGAAAAGAGAAATATAGGTATTTTCTATTTGTTTTTTTTCTACAAAATTTTTATCTATAACAAATAATTTTTGATTTTTATTTTTTAATTCTATATCAACACCCTTTTTCTTAAATTCTTCCATTATTTTTATATTTGCGACTGTATGGGAGATTCTTCCTCCAAGTCCTCCATAGATTATTATTTTTTTAAAGCCTTTTTTCACAGCAATATTTATTGCAGCATAAAGATCAGTTTCATCCTTTTCTTTTTTTAATTTGATTTTATTTTTAAAATCTGGCTCTTCTGATGAATCAAAATCTCCGATTATTTCGTTTGCATTTAATCCAGACTTTTTTATATAAATATAGCCCCTATCTGCACCTATGATATAATCGTCATTTTCTATCTTATCAAAGAATCCATCATATTCTCCACCAGCAAAAATATAGCATTTTTTCATAATCCACCTCGCCTTTATTATATCATTATTATCAATAGAAGAAAGAAATATCTATGGTAAAATAAAGATAAATGATTAATAAGGAGTATAAAAAGTAATGAAAAAATTAGATGAAAAAAATTCACAATTATTAAAGGTCATTCTAATTTCTATGTTAGTATTTTTTACATTTTGGTATATAGAAAATGTAAAAAATGGTTTACTAGTATTTTTAGCTGTAATCCAACCTTTTTTGATTGGTTTTATGTTGGCATTTATTATTAATTTGCCTATGAATTTCTTTGAAAAAAAAGTATATTCTAAAATTTTTACAACAGAAAAGACTAAAAAGTTAGTTCCAACATTTTCGCTTATATCTTCTTGGGTTTTATTTATTTTAGCTATAAGCATATTTCTAAATGTTTTAATTCCAAGAATTTCTGCTGCAGCAACAGCTCTTGTTGATAAATTCCCAGAATTTTTAAGCGATTTGGTAAAACTTTTAAATGAAAATAAAATGACAAAAAGATTTGCTGATGATGTTCAAAAATATGTTTACTCTGTTAATTGGAACAACTTAATAATCCAAATAAAAAACTATTTTGCTGGAGAAGCTGGAAATATTTTTGATAAAACCACATCAATTATAAATTCAGTATCATCAACCTTGGTTACAATAATAACTGCAATGATTTTTTCTATATTTGTCTTAATAAACAAAAAAGATTTAAAAATCCTAGCAAATAGAATAATTTATTCTTTATTTAAAAGAGAAACTGCTGATGAAATAAATAAAGTCGCAAGCCTTTCATATTCATCATTTTCATCCTATCTAAACTCAAAAGCCTTATCAAGTTTGATACTTGGAATTTTAGTTTTTGTAGGAATGCTCATTTTAAAAATTCCTTTTGCAGCCATGGCTGCAATTTTGGTAGCAATTGCAGATTTTATTCCATACGTTGGACCCTTGATAGCAACAGTTATAATGATGATTTTGATCTTTATAGAATCACCATTCCAATCCTTAGTGTTTTTAATATTTTTATTAATAGCTCAACAAGTTCAAGGCTCAATTATCTATCCAGCTATAGCAGGAAAAACAATAGGTCTACCATCAATTTGGGTAATTGTATCAATAGCAATAGGAGCAAGCTTATTTGGAATAGCAGGAATGATTGTTTCAATTCCTATAGCATCAATTTTATATACACTTATGAATGAAAAAATGGACGAAACTTTGGCAAAAAAAGAAATTTCCAAAGAAGAAATACAAAAATTATCAGAACAAGTTCACTACAAGAAGGAAGAAAAATAGATGAAATTAAAAAGGTCAAAAATTGGCGAATTTGTTCCAGTAATAAAAAATAAAAAAATATATTATGGAGGCTACCAAAATGACCTAAAAGAAGTTGGAGTAAGTAAATTTTATAGGGATAGGGCTTGTGTTGTAACAGCCTTTACCAATACCTACTTATATCTTTTTAGAGGTGAAGAAAAATTTAACCTAGACCAATTTAATTACTATCAATATTGGTTTTTTAAAATTTTAAAGCCCAAAATTTATGGAATACCAACAGCAAGAGTCCTAGATTTCAAGTTGAATAAGATAAGATCATCTTATCACTTGAAATTGAAATCTCACATTTTAGAAGATTTTCCACTAAAAAGAAAGACGATTGATGAAATTGCAAACTTCATTTCAAAAGCAATAAGCAAAGATTTACCCCTTATATTTTTTAATTGGACAAGTAGGTCAATTGAGCTTATGAAACATCATGGAGTAACAATTACAGAGATTGAAAAATATAATGATGACTATAAAATTACAATTTCATCTTGGGGGAAAATGTACAAAATTTCACTAAAAAAATTTTTAATGCAAAAAAGAACTTATACAGGATTGATTTATTTTGAAAAAGATGATATATAAATAATAAACTTTAAATAAAAAAATATGGGTATGTTATTTAAAGAAAAATTTTTAGAAAAGAAAAGGAGTTATTGCATCTAAGCAAGAAAAAAATATGGGAGATAAGATTATGAACAAAAATAAGTTTATGGAAAACTATATCGAAAATCTACAAAGAATAACTTTGAAAAATTTTTCGGAAACATCTGATAAGGACAGATACTTTGCCCTTTGCGATACAATTATGGAACTTATTAATCAAGAGTGGAGAAACTGCAAAAATAGAACAAGAAAATCAAGAAAAGCATATTATTTATCAGCAGAATTTTTAGTAGGAAGATCTTTAGGAAATAACTTAATAAATCTTGGAATTTATGATCAAGTAAAAGAAATTTTAAATGAACTTGATATTGATTTTGAATCAATAGAAAATTTTGAAGATGATGCAGCTCTTGGAAATGGTGGACTAGGTAGACTTGCAGCTTGCTTTATGGACTCAGCAGCAACTCAAAAAATTGATATGTATGGCTATGGAGTAAGATATAGAGAAGGACTTTTCAAACAAAAAATAGAAGAAGGCTTCCAAGTAGAAGAAGGAGATCACTGGATAAAAGACGGAGATGGTTGGTCAATAAGAGTTGAATCAGATTCAAAAATAGTAAAATTCAGAGATCAAACTGTAAAAGCAGTTCCTTATGATATGCCAATGCTTGGTTTTGAAAATGAACAAGTAAATACATTAAGACTTTGGCAAGCAGAACCATTTGAAGAATTTGATTTTTCATATTTTAATAATTTCCAATACGATAAGGCAGTAGAAGAAAAAAATAGGGCGGAAGATATAACCAGAGTTTTATATCCAAATGATATGCAAAGAGAAGGAAAAGTTTTAAGATTAAAACAACAATATTTCTTCTGTTCAGCATCAATCCAAGATATGGTTGCAAAATACAAACAATATTTTGAACACGACCTTCAATTTAATGACTTTTCAAAATATCATATAATTCAATTAAATGATACCCACCCAATTATAGCTATCCCAGAGCTTATTAGGGTTTTAGTTGATGAAAATGGAATAGAATTTGAAAGGGCTGTAGAAATAACAAAAGATACTTTTGCCTTTACAAACCATACAGTTTTACAAGAAGCATTAGAAACTTGGCCAAAAGATATAATGCTTGAAGTATGTCCAAGATGCTTTGAAATAATAAAAAAATTAAACGAAAACTTAATAAAAGAATTTGAAGATAAGGGTTTATCAGAAGATGCTATAGAACCATATAAAATAATAAACTTCGACCAAATAAAAATGGCAAATCTTGCTATTGTAATGAGCAAATCAGTAAATGGAGTAGCAAAACTTCACAGCCAAATTTTAAAAGATGATACCTTTAAAGAATGGTATAAGATAATGCCAGAAAAATTCAATAATAAAACAAATGGAATAACCCCAAGAAGATGGTTAGTTTATTCAAATATAAGATTATCAAATTTCATTACAGAAAAATTAGGAAATGATGATTGGAAATATGATCTTACAAAATTAAAAGGCTTAGAAAAATACCTTGACGATGAAAAAACTTTAGAAGAAATTAACCAAATAAAACTTGCTAACAAAAAAGAATTAGCAAAATATATTTTAGAAAATGAAGGTATAAATGTTGATCCAAATTCAATTTTTGATATACAAATAAAAAGAATCCACGAATATAAAAGACAACACTTAAATCTTCTTCATATAATAAGCCTTTACCATAAACTAAAGAAAAATCCTGATATAGATTTTTACCCAACAACATTTATACTTGGTGGAAAAGCAGCACCAGGATATTTTAGAGCAAAGGCAATAATAAAACTCGCAAACGAAATAGCAAGAGTAATAAATAACGATGAAGATGTAAATGACAAAATAAAAGTAATATTCGTAAATAATTACAGAGTAAGTTACGGAGAAAAACTCTTCCCAGCAGCAGACATTTCTGAGCAAATTTCAACAGCAGGAAAAGAAGCATCAGGAACAGGAAATATGAAATTTATGCTAAATGGAGCTTTGACACTCGGAACTTATGACGGAGCAAATATAGAAATATTTGAAAATGCAGGAGTAGAAAATAATTATTTATTCGGAGCAAAAGTAGAAGAATTAAACGAAATTTATGATCAGTACAATCCAAAAGAATATTACCACAAAAATGAAGATATAAAAGATGCAGTTGATGCTCTAGTATCAGGAGAATTAGACGATAAAGATTCCTATATGTTCTTGGATATTTATAATTGTCTAATAAATCCACAAGGAGGAGAAAGAGCCGACACATATTTTGTCCTAAAAGATTTTGAAGATTACAAAAAAACACAAGAAAAAGTAAACAAAGAATATTCTGATAGACTAACATGGGCAAGAAAAAGTCTTAAGAATATAGCAAATGCAGGATTTTTCTCATCAGACAGAACAATACTCGAATATGCAAAAGATATTTGGAAACTATAAGTAAAAAATAGAAAGAAATGAAATGAGCAAAGATTTAATAATAGGTTTATTCATACCCTTTATAGGAACAAGCCTTGGATCAGCTTTAGTTTACTTAATGAAAAATGAATTGTCGAAAAAATTACAAAAATCACTATCGGGCTTTGCAGCAGGAGTAATGGTTGCTGCAAGTGTTTGGTCACTTTTAATTCCTGCCATGGAGATGGTAGAAGAAAAAATGGGAAGAATCGCGTGGATTCCTGCAGTAGTAGGATTTGCTGTAGGAATTATATTCTTATTATTTTTAGATAGCGTAATTCCCCACCAACATATAGATAGCGAATTTTCCGAAGGACCAATAATTTCTATGCCCTTAAAAAGTCAAGGCATAGGAAAAAATAAATCATTTATAATGGGAGTTTTATCGGGAGCAGTAGAACCAGTTGCAGCATTTTTGACAATAATACTATCCCAAATAATGATTCCAATTTTGCCATATTTATTAAGCTTTGCAGCAGGAGCGATGTTTTACGTAGTAGTAGAAGAATTAATTCCAGAAGCAACAGGCGAAGGAGAAGATCACTCAAACCTAGGAGTAATTTGGTTTTCAGTAGGCTTTTCAATAATGATGATTCTGGATGTCATGCTT
>NZ_HE978616.1:740764-750436 GCF_000307225.1 Anaerococcus vaginalis | reverse complement strand
TAAAAACATAATTTTAAATTATTAATAGATTAAATTTAAGTTAAACGCAACCAAAGAGCGTATGTTGGGCTAAAAAATGTGCCGGTGGCACATTTTTTACAAGCATGCCGCGGAGTAAAAACGAAGAATTAAAATCAAGTTTTAAAATAATAAAAAACCAAATTAAGTTTAACGCAACCAAAGAGCGTATTTTGGGCTAAAAAATAAATTCAAATTTAAAAACAAAAAATAAAAATTAACAAAAATACCAAGCCAAAAAAGCTTGGTATTTTTTTGTAAAAAATTCCTCAAAAAAATTTTAAATATAAAAATTTTGCAAAAATTAAATTTTATTTAATTTAAGTCTTTATTTTCTGCAAAATTTTATAATAAAGTATATAATATATTTGTAGACTTAGGAGGTAGACATGTCATACTTAGATAATTTTATAGCCTATTTATCTTTAATTAGGATTACAGATATAATTGATATTACACTTATTGCTTTTATTGCCTATCATTTATTAAAACTTTTAAAAATACTAGGGCTGAGCAGGTTATGAAAGGCTTTATTTTTGTTTTGATTTTTGCATCAATTGCAGATATTTTTAAATTAAATACTGTTTCATGGCTTATGAATCAATTTTTTACTGTTTCTTTGGTATTTATAATTGTTGTTTTTCAACCAGAGTTAAGGTCTGCTTTGGAAAGAATCGGTAGGGGAAGAAGTTTTTTCATAAATGATTCTTATAATAAAAATGAAAAATCTATTGATGAAATTGTTTCAGCTATGAGTTCTTTATCAAGGCAAAAAATTGGGGCTTTGGTTGTAATTGAAAGAGAAGTTGGTCTAAATGATATTATTGAAAGTGGAACTATTCTTTCTGCTGAAATTTCAAGTGAGCTTTTGATAAATATTTTTATTCCAAACACACCTCTTCATGATGGAGCGGTTATAATTAGAGATGATTTAATTGAAGCTGCTGCTTGTTATTTGCCATTAACTACAAATAATACCTTATCAAAGGAGCTAGGAACTCGCCATAGAGCTGCTATTGGAATTAGTGAAAAAAGTGATTGTCTTGTGGTTGTTGTTAGTGAAGAAACTGGAACAATTTCTATTGTAAGTAATGGTGTAATAAATAGATATTTTGATGAAGAGTCTTTAAAAGATAGGCTTATAAAAGAACTAAAAGATGACGAAAATAAATTGAATTTTAAGAGGAGGGATAAGAATGAACAATAAAAATGATAGAAAACTTATGGTTTTATCGGTTCTTGTTGCAGTTATAATGTGGTCTTTTGTAATGACTTCAACAAATCCTTCTCTATCAAAAACTGTAAGAGGTGTCCCTTTGACAATCAAAAATCAAGAAGAGATGCAAAAAGATGGCTATGCTTTGGTTTCAAAAGATGAATTGACAAATGTGAATGTAAAAGTTGAAGGATCAAGATCAGATCTTGCTTATTTATCTGCTGAAGATTTGGTTGCAAGTGTAGACTTAGGTATTCCAAAAGAAGGAATAAAAACTTTAATAATAAAAGTTGAAGCACCATCAGGAATAAAGGTTGATAGTGTAAGTCCATCTAATGTTAATATAAAAATTGAAAAAATAGTAAAAAAAGACTTGCCTGTCGATGTAAAAATTTCAGATAGGCTAAAGGATTCAAAAATAATAAAAGTAAGTGAACAATCTCCTGAAAATATTACTGTTTCAGGTCTTAGAAATGATATTGATAAGCTAGATAAATTAATGTTAAAAATAGATGATGAAGAATACTTAGATGGTAAAATTCACAATGTTGCAGTTAAGCCAGTGGATAAAAATGGAAAAATTATAGAAAATCTTGAACTTTCTCAAAAATATGTATCTATTTCTTTTGATGTTCTTCAAAGTAAGGAAGTAAATGTAGAAGTTAATTATGATGATATTCCAAAAAATATGAAAATTGAAGAAAGTAAAATTTCTCCAGTCAAAGTAATAATTAAAGGAGAAAAAATATATTGGATAAAATAGATTCTATAAAAACAAAAAAATTGACTTGAGTAACTTAAAAGATAACGAATTTGAACAAAAGGTGGAACTAGAAGTACCTGAAGATGTAGAGCTTAACAATCCAGACTTCTTTGTAGATGTTTATGTAAAATTAGGAAAGAAAAATTAATGTCCTACAAAGAAATAGAAAAAAAACTAGAAGATTTTGACTTTGAAACCTACCTAGTGGGAGGAGCTTTAAGAGATAAGCTTTTGGGGAAAAATATTCATGATATTGACCTTGCAACAAGGGCAAGGCCAAGTGATATAATGAGAATTTTCTCTGACTGTAAATTAATAGATATTGGCAAAAAATTTGGAACAATAAAAGTAATTTATAAGTCTAAAGAATATGAAATTACAACTTTTAGGGCTGAATCATCATATAAAGACAAAAGGCATCCAGATGAAATTTCTTTTTCAAATACAATAGAAGAAGATTTAAAAAGAAGGGACTTTACCATAAATGCTATGGCAGAAAGAAAGGGCGAAATTATAGACTTATTTGGAGGAAAAAAGACCTTCAAAATAAATTAATAAGAGCTGTTGGAGATCCTTATGAGAGGATAGAAGAAGATTATCTGAGAGCTTTAAGAGCTGTAAGATTTGCTATTGTTCTTGATTTTTCCATAGAAAAAAGTTTAAAAGATGCAATTAAAGATAAGGCTTTTCATATAAAAGAAATTTCAAGTGAAAGAATTAGGGATGAGATTGATAAAATTTTACTGGCAAATAAGCCATCAAGAGGAATCAAACTTTTGGATGAATTAAATCTTTTGGCCTATATTTTTCCAGAAATTGAAAAAATGAAAGGCTTTAACCAACATTCATCCCACCATAATTTAGACTTATTCGACCACACCATGAAAGTTTTAGATAAAACTCCAAAAAATTTAAAAACTAGGATGGCGGCCCTTTTTCATGATACAGGAAAAATCAACAGTTTTTTTCTTGATGAAAAAGGAGAGGGAAGATTTTTTGGGCACCAAAAAATTTCAAAAGAAATAATAAAAAAAGATTAAAAATTTTAAAATATCCCAAAAAATTTATAGAAAATACCTCGATTTTGGTAGAAAGACATATGGATAATACAAACACCTACACAAAAAAATCAGTAAGAAAGCTTTTGAAAAAAGTTGGAGATGAAAATATTTATGATTTATTTGACCTTCAAAGGGCAGATGTCCTTTCGACAGTACATAATAATACAGAAAATATTTCCAATGCAAAAAAACTCTTAGAAGAGATTTTAAACTCAAACACTCCAAGAAAAAAAGAACAGATTGATTTTTCTGGATATGATTTGATAGAAATGGGATTTAAAGAAGGAAGAGAGCTTGGTATAATTTTAAATGAAGTCTATAATTTGGTAATGGATGAGAAATTAGAAAATGAAAAAAAAGAAATTATCAAATATATAAAAAATAAATATAATAATCTTGATAGAAATTATTAGAAGTAGTATATTAAACTAATGAGTATATAGTGTTTTAGGAGGCAAAAAGATGACAGAATTAAAATCACATGAAAATAATATAGCAAAATTTGAATTAACAGTAGCTGCTGATGATTTTGAAAAAGCAGTAGATAAGGTATACAAAAAAATAAGTCCAGATATAGGATAGATGGATTTAGAAAAGGAAAAGTTCCAAAAAGAATTATTGAAAAAATGTATGGACCTGAAGTATTTTATGATGAAGCAATCCAAGAAGTTTTCCCAGAACCTTATAACAAGGCTATAGAAGAATTAAATCTTGAAGTAATAGATCAACCATCAGTTGATTTTGATGATATAGAAAAAGGAAAAGACGTAGTATTTAAGGTAGAAGTTGAAACAAAACCACATCCAACTCTTGGTGCTTATTCTGAGCTTGAAGTTACAGAAATCCCAACAGAAGTTACAGACGAAGATGTAGAACATGAATTAAAACACCAACAAGAAGAAAACGCAAGAATTATTCCAGTAGAAGACGGAGAAGCTAAAGAAGGCGATACAGTAAATATAGACTTTGATGGTTTTCTTGATGGAGAAAGATTTGAAGGTGGAAAAGCTGAAAATCACGACTTAGTTCTTGGTTCAAAATCATTTGTAGGCGATTTTGAAAAGCAAGTTGAAGGCCATAAAGTTGGAGAAAAATTCGATGTAAACGTAACTTTCCCTGAAGATTATCAAGCAAAAGAATTTCAAGGAAAAGATGCAAGATTTGAAGTGGAAATCAATTCAATTTCAAGAAAAGAACTTCCAGAAATTGACGATGAGTTTGCAAAAGATATTTCTGAATTTGAAACATTAGAAGAATTAAAAGAAGATACAAAGAAAAATCTTAAAGAAGATAAAGAAAAATTTGTGAAAAATCAAATTCAAAATGAAGCAATCAAAGCTTTAGTTGAAAAATCTGAAGTAAGTGCTCCAGAACCTTTAGTAAACCAAGAAATCGACCTTGAAATGCAAAATCTTGACCAAAGATTACGTCAAATGGGAATTTCTTTACAACAATATATTGAAATGACAAAAATGGATATGAGCGCCATTAGAGATCAATATAGACAAGTTGCTGAAGACAAAGTTAAGGCAAATCTTGTAATGGATGAAGTTGCTTTAAAAGAAAATATTGAAGTAACAGATGAAGAAATAGAAAATGAAATAAAAGATGCTGCTAAGCAATATGGAGTAGACGATTACGAAAAATTCAAAGAAATCTTCGAAAAAAATGTTTCTAGGGATACAATTATAGAAAATGTTAAAAGAAGAAAAGCTGTAGAAATCCTAGAAAAAAATGTAAAATTAGTTCCTGCTAAAAAAGAATCAGAAGAAGCTAAAGAAGATAAAAAAGAAGATTAGTAATCATAAACTCCAAGATGATAAGGAGATTTTATGAACGCAAAAAACTTTTTAGTTCCTACAGTAATAGAGCAAACAAATAGGGGCGAGCGTGCTTATGATATTTACTCAAGATTATTAAAAGATAGGATTATTTTTCTAACAGGTCCTGTTGAAGATGGGGTAAGTGATATAATAATTGCTCAACTATTATTTTTAGAAAGCCAAGATCCAAATAAGGATATTCAATTTTATATAAATTCACCAGGTGGAGTAGTTACAGCAGGTCTTGCAATCTATGACACAATGAATTATATAAAACCAGATGTATCTACAATTTGTATAGGACAAGCTGCATCTATGGGAGCAGTTTTGCTTTCATCTGGAGCAAAGGGAAAGAGATTTTCCCTTCCAAATTCAAATATCCTAATTCACCAACCATCAGGTGGAGCTCAAGGTCAAGCAAGTGATATTCAAATCCAAGCTGAGCAAATTTTAAAAATCAAAAAGAGATTAAATAAAATTTTGGCAGATAATACTGGACAAACAATTGCAAAAATTCAAAAAGATACGGACAGAGATTTTGCCATGGATGCTTATGAAGCAAAAGAATATGGCTTAATAGACAAGGTAATTGAGTAAATATGGGAAAAATGGAATTTGAAGAAAATAGATGTTCCTTTTGTGGAAAAAGCGCTGATGAAGTTGATAGGTTAATTGCAGGACCAGATGTTTTCATTTGTAACGAATGCATAGATCTTTGTGCATCAATAATTGAAAGAGAAGAATTAATTGAGCATAGCCATATGGATATTGATCTTGCCACACCAAGTGAGATTAAAGAATATTTGGACCAATATGTAATCCAACAAGATATGGCAAAAAAAATCCTATCAGTTTCAGTTTATAACCACTACAAAAGAATAAATTCAAATTATGATAAAGACAGCGAAGTTGAGCTACAAAAATCAAATATTTTAATGTTAGGACCAACAGGTTCTGGAAAAACTCTTCTTGCCCAAACTCTTGCAAAAAAATTAAATGTTCCATTTGCTATAGCAGATGCTACAAGTTTAACAGAGGCAGGATATGTTGGAGAAGATGTTGAAAATATTATTTTAAAATTAGTTCAAGCGGCTGATTATGATATTGAGCTTGCCCAAACAGGAATAATCTATATAGATGAAATAGATAAAATAACTAGAAAAAGTGAAAATCCTTCAATAACTCGTGATGTTAGTGGAGAAGGAGTTCAACAAGCACTTTTAAAATTAATTGAAGGAACTGTTGCAAATGTCCCTCCACAAGGCGGAAGAAAACATCCAAGCCAAGAATATATCCAAGTAGATACTACAAATATTTTATTTATTGTTGGTGGAGCCTTTGATGGAATTAAAGATATAATAAAACAAAGAACCAATAAAAAATCAATTGGTTTTGGTTCGGAAGATAGTGAAAATAAAGAAGTTTCTTTGGCAGATGTAACTACAGAAGATCTTTTGAAATATGGACTAATTCCAGAATTTATAGGAAGAGTTCCAATAGTTGTTTCACTTGAAGATTTAGATGTAGAAAGTCTTGTGAAAATTTTACAAGAGCCAAAAAATTCTCTATTAAAACAATATCAAAAATTATTTGAACTTGATGGAGTAAAATTAACTTTCGAAGATGAAGCGGTAAGAGAAATTGCCGAAAAAGCCTACAAGCAAGAAACGGGTGCTAGAGGACTTAGGACAATTTTAGAAGATTTGCTTTTAGATGTTATGTTTGAAATTCCTTCAAAAGATAATATAAAAGAAGTTATTGTATCAAAAGGTGCTATAAAAGATAATAAAAAATTAATATACAAATAAAAAGGGAGACATTGGGCTCCCTTTTCTAAAATAAGGAGATAAAATGAACTTTATCTATAAAATAGATACAAAAGAATATCCAATGGTTCCAGTAAGGGGCTTGTGGGCTTTTCCTGATACAGTAGTCCACTTTGATTGCCAAAGAGCAGTTTCAAAAAAAGCAGTTGAAGATGCTTTATTAAATGAATCTGAAATTTTTTTAGTAAATCAAAAAGACATACTTGAAGATAATCCCAAAAAAGAAGATATTTATGATTTTGGAACAGTTGCAAGCATAAAACAAACTTTTAATTTGCAAAACGGCGAGCTTAGAGTTTTGATTGAAGCAAAATCTGTTGGGGAAGTTTTAAATGTAAAAATTGAAGATGGATTTTTCAAGGCAGAAGTTAAAGAATATATTTTTGATGAAGAAAATTTTGAAAGTAACGAAAATATTGAAGCTTTGAAAAAAATGTTGATTGAAGATTTTAGATCATATGTGTCAATTGATAATTCTATACCACCAGAAATTGCCTTTTCTTTGGTAGAAATTGAAAACATTGATAAACTTGCAAACCTTATAACTTATTATCTTCCCTTAAGTCCAAAAGAAAATTATTCCCTTTTAAAAGAGCTAGATATTGAAGAAAAATTAATAAATCTTCATAAACTTATTCAAAAAGAAATAGAATTAAAAGATTTATCTAAAAAAATTGATGCCAAGGTTCAAGAAAATATTAATAAGGGACAAAAAGAATATTATCTTAGGGAAAAACTTGATGTAGTTAAAAATGAATTAAATGATTTAACAGGAAAAGATTTAAACGAGGCAGATGCCTTTAGAAAAAAAATTGAAAAATTAAAAATTGATAAGGAAGATAAGGAAACTTTACTTAAAAATATTGACAGACTTGAAATGATTCCAGAAATGAGTCCTGATTATGGGGTTATAACTTCCTATCTTGATTTTGTTTTATCCCTTCCTTGGTCAAAAAAATCAAAGGATAATTTGGATATAATTCATGCAAAAAAAGTTTTGGATGAGGATCATTATGGTCTTATGGAAGTTAAGGAAAGAATCCTTGAGGCTATAGCAGTTAGGAAGAAAAAAGGAGACAATCAAGCGGCAGTAATTTGTCTTTCTGGCCCTCCAGGAGTTGGAAAAACTTCAATAGCAAGATCAATTGCAAGAGCCTTAAATCGTAAATTTATTTCTATGCGCCTTGGTGGGGTAACTGATGAATCAGAAATTAGAGGTCATAGAAGAACTTATGTTGGTGCTATGGCTGGAAGAATTTTATCAAATTTATCAAGAATAAAAGTAAAAAATCCAGTGTTTTTGCTAGATGAAATTGATAAATTAGGATCGGATTTTAGGGGGGATCCATCATCAGCCTTGCTTGAAGTTTTAGATCCTGAACAAAATGATAAATTTATTGACCGTTATCTTGATATAGGTTTTGATTTATCGGAAGTATTTTTTATAACAACAGCAAATGATATTTCAAATATTCCTCCAGCCCTTTTCGATAGGCTTGAAATTATAGAGATTTCTGGTTACACTCAAAGAGAAAAAGAAGAAATTGCCAAGAGATATTTGATAAAAAAAGAAATGGAAAATAATGGACTTGAAAAAAATGATTTGAATATTTCCGATAAGGTTATAGAAAAAATCATAAAATCTTATACAAGAGAAGCTGGCGTTAGAAGTCTTGAAAGAAATATTGCAAAAATTTGCAGACGTGCTGTAAAAGAAATTCTTGAAGGAAAAGAAAAAGTTAGCGTTTCTATAAGAAATTACGAAAATTATCTTGGTAAAGAAAGATTTTTTGAAGATCAAAGACTAAAGGAAGATAAGGTTGGAATTGCAAATGGCCTTGCTTGGACCCAAGTTGGTGGAACAATTTTGACAATTGAAGTCAATGCCATGGATGGAAAAGGAGCAAATTTATTTACAGGAAGTTTGGGAGATGTTATGAAAGAATCAGCCCAAGCTGCAATTTCATATTTAAGAAAAAATTCAAAAGATTTGGGAATAGACCCTGATTTTTATAAAAATAAAGATATTCACGTTCACGTTCCAGAAGGAGCAACTCCAAAAGATGGTCCATCAGCAGGAATTACAATGACAACTGCAATCGCATCAGCCCTTACAGGAAAAAAAGTTAGATCTGACCTTGCCATGACTGGAGAAGTTACAATTACTGGAGAAGTTTTACCAATTGGTGGACTTAAAGAAAAAGCTTTCGCAGCTTATGCCTACAATATAAAAAATGTAATTATTCCAAAAGAAAATGAAAGAGACATTGAAGATATAGACAAGGAAATAAGAGATAAAATTAATTTTATAAAAGTATCTCAAGTCGGAGAAGTTTTAAAGGAAGCTTTGCTATGAAAATAAAATCAATAAATTTAGATCAAGTTGCAGGATTTCCTTCACAATTTCCAAACGATAATTTTGAAGAAATAGCCTTTGCGGGAAGATCTAATGTTGGAAAATCTTCTTTTATAAATTCATTTTTAGGCAAAAAAAATCTTGCTAAAACTTCATCAAAACCAGGAAAAACCAAAACCATAAATTTTTATAAAATAAATGATGATTTTAGGTTAGTAGATCTTCCGGGTTATGGCTATGCCAAGGTTTCAAAAAAAGAAAAAGAAAAATGGAATAATTTAATTCACAAATATTTATATGAAAGAGAAAATTTAAAAGAAGTTTTTCTTTTGGTAGACATAAGACATGCTCCAACTAAACAAGATAAAGAAATGTATGATTGGATAATAGATTCTGGATTTACAGGATTTGTTATAGCAACAAAATACGATAAAATACCTAAAACACACTTAAAAAAACACATAAAAGAAATTAAAAAACTTTAAATATTGATGATGAGGGTTTAATTTTTGCTTATTCGTCAAACACTTGCCACAATAAAAATGTTCTACTTGAACAAGTAGAAGTAATAATTAATTCATAAAAAAAAGATTTCACTAAATTACAGTG
>NZ_HE978616.1:723514-740496 GCF_000307225.1 Anaerococcus vaginalis | reverse complement strand
GTGTAAATTTTAAAAAATGGCTTAGCCATCTTTATTTTAGTCAATAAAATCTATTTCTTTTCCATCCATATGAGAAATTCTTGCAAGGGAGTAAACATCTATACCCATATCATCAAGAAGTTTTCTTCCGTCTTGGTAGGATTTTTCTATAACAATTCCAACACCAGCTACATTTGCTCCTGCTTGTTTACAAATTGCAACCATAGCTTTGGCAGCTTGACCATTTGCTAAAAAGTCGTCTATCAATAAAACATTGTCATTTTCGTTTAAATAATCCTTGCTTACTATTAATCTTTTCATTTCTTCTTTTGTATAAGAATAGCAAGTTGATGAGTATGTATTGTCATCTGTTGTAAGAGATTTTTGTTTTCTTGCAAAAACCACATCACAATCAAGGATTAAGCCTGTAATAACTGCTGGGGCAATTCCTGATGATTCCACTGTTAAAATTTTATTTATATTTTTATCTTTGAAATAATTGGCAAATTCTTCTCCCATTTCTTGTATTAATTTTGGTTTTATTTGATGATTTAAAAATGAATCAACTTTTAAAATATCTTTGCCAAGAACTTTACCATGGCTTAATATAACCTCTTCTAATTTTTTCATTATAAATATTTACCTCCATACCCTTTTTATAATTATAAAGCAAAGTCTAAGCAAAAGTCAAAATTCACTTTTATTAAAGATGTTAAAGGGTAATATATATTATATGAATAGAAATAAAATAATCAATGATTTAATAGAATTTATTGATGAGAGTCCTGTAAATTATTTTGCAGTAAAAAATTCTATTAATATTTTAGAAAGAAATAATTTTAAAGAATTAAAAGAAAATGAAAAATGGAAGCTTGAAAAAGGTGGAAAATATTTTGTAAATCGTGATGATACAGCTCTTATAGCCTTTAGTGTGGGAGATGATCCAAGAAAGGGGTTTGATATAATTGGATCTCATACCGATTCTCCAACTTTTAAAATAAAATCAAATTCAGAAATATCTTCAAATGGATTTTTGAAATTTAATGTTGAAGGATATGGTGGAATGATTGTATCTTCTTGGTTTGATAGAGATTTGTCTTTGGCAGGAAAAGTTATTTTTGAAAAAAATGGATGCTTAAAGTCAAAACTTGTAAAAATTGACAAGGATCTTTTGACAATCGCAAATTGTGCAATTCATATAAATAGGGAATTAAATTCTGGATACAAATACAATATGCAAGATGAGCTTTCTCCAATAATAAAAACTATCGAAGATGATTTTAAGAAAGAAGGATTCTTGCAGAAATTATTGGCTGAAGAAATTGGAGTAGATGAAAAGGAAATAATAGATTTTGATTTAGCACTTTTTGATAGGCAAAAAGGTTCTATTATGGGAAGTGATAGTGAATTTATCCATATAGGAAGACTTGATAATCTTGCAAGCGTCCACCAATCACTCACAGCTTTAATTAATAGTAAAAATGAAAAATTTAATATGTGTGTGTTAAATGATAATGAAGAGATAGGTTCAAGAACAAGGACAGGAGCATCTTCACCATTTTTGGACGAAATTATGGAAAGAATTGTAATGAATTTAGGATATGATAGGGAAGATTATTTTATTGCTCTTTCAAATTCTTATTTAATTTCAGCAGATCTTTCTCACTCAATTCATCCGAATTATTCAAATCTTTTTGATGAAAATAATAATACTAGGATAAATAAGGGTATAGGAATAAAAGTAGCTTATAATGGTGCTTATACGACGAATGTTGAAACAAGAGCAAGATTTTTAAGACACGCCAAAAATGTTGGAGCAAAAATTCAAATTTTTCACAATAGATCTGACAAGGTTGGAGGCTCTACAATTGGACCAATAGTTTCTTCAAAATCTGGAATAAAATCAATTGATGTCGGAACACCAATTCTTGCCATGCACTCAATAAGAGAACTTGGTGGAGTAAAAGATCACATAGAAGCTATAAAAATATTTGAAGATTTTTATAATAATAAGTAAAGGAGATATTATGGCAGTTTTAGAATTAACAGTAGTACCAATAGGAACAAAAGAAACATCTGTTTCAAAATATGTAGCAGGCTGCGAAAAAGTTTTAAAAAAATACGAAGATTTAGAGGTAAGATTAAATCCAATGGGAACGGTTATCCATGGAGATATAGACAGAGCCTTTGAAGCAATCAGAGCCTGCCAAGAATCTGTTTTTAAAAATGGAGCTGATAGGGTTTATTCAGTAATAAAAATTGACGACAGACGTGATAAAAAAGCAAGTCTTGATCAAAAAATAAAATCAGTTGAAGATAAGATGTAAAAATTAAAATAAATTTAAAATATGCAAATAAAAATTCCCCAAATTACTGGGGAATTTTTTAAATTTCTTATGAAAATAATGGAAGTAAATATCTTAGTAAAAATACTAGGGCAAGTACATAAACAAGTGGTGAAACTTCTTTTCCTTTTCCTGTTAATAATTTTACTGCTGCATATGAAATCATTCCAAAAGCAATTCCTTCTGCTATTGAATAAGCAAAAGGCATCATAATTATTGTCATAAAGGCTGGGAATGATTCTGTGAAATCTCCAAAATTTATATCAATAATTGAATCTATCATAAATAATCCTACCATAACTAGGGCCGCTGCTGTAGCTTGGGCTGGGATTATTGTAATTAATGGATAGAAAAATATTGATAGGAAGAAACAAAATCCTGTTGAAAGAGCAGTAAGTCCTGTTCTTCCTCCTTCTGCAACTCCTGTTGCACTTTCTACAAAAGTTGTTACTGTTGATGTTCCCAAAATTGATCCTACTGTTGTTCCGATACTATCAGCCAAAAGAGCACGACCAGCATTTGGTAATTCACCTTTTTCATCTAACATTCCAGCTTTTGTAGCAACTCCTGTCAAAGTTCCTACAGTGTCAAACAAATCTACAAATAAAAATGCAAAAACAACTGAAAACATTTCAAATGAAAATATAGATGATAAGTCCAATTTGAAAAATATTGGACTAAGTGATGGAGGAAGTTGCATAATTCCTCCTTCAGGAAGTTTGCTTACACCTGTAAAAAGAGCGATGATTGTAGAAATTACAATTCCTATTAATAAGGCTCCTTTTGTTTTTCTTGCAGTTAAAACTGCCATAATTAAAAGTCCTACAAAAAATACAAAGCTTTCCTTGCTAACTAAATTTCCAAGACCAAGTCCGATATCATTTTTTACAATTACTGTTGAATTTATCAAACCGATTAGGGCGATAAATAATCCGATTCCTACAGATACAGCTGTTTTTAAACTTCTTGGTATGGCATTAAAAATTGCTTCACGCACATTAAAAAATGTCAAAAATATAAAAATAATTCCTTCGATAAAAACGGCCGCTAGAGCAAATTGCCAACTTTTTCCCATAGTCATTACAACTGTGTAGGTGAAAAATGCGTTGAGTCCCATTCCAGGAGCAAGGGCAAAGGGAAGATTTGCATAAAAAGCCATAATTAAAATTGCAATAATTGATGAAATTATTGTTGCAGTGAAAACTGCTCCCTTATCCATACCAGCATCTCCCAAAATTTGTGGATTTACTGCCAAAAATATATGACATAGTCATAAATGTTGTTATTCCTGCCATAATTTCAGTTTTAACATCAGTTTTGTGTTCTTTTAATCTGAAAATTTTATTGGCGAGCGATTGATTAGAATTTTTCTCCATAATTCCTCCTTTTTTTCCGAGAATATTATACCATAATTACTTAATTTAAGCACTTTATTTTTTTACAAATATCTCATATAATGTATTCAAGGAGGAAGTTTTGACTACAAAAAATATTATTGAGTTAATAGTAATGCTTGCGGGAATTTTTTTCTCGGCTTTTTTTTCATCTTCAGAAACTGCTATTATATCTATTAATAAATTTAAACTAAGGCAACTTGAGGAAAAAAATGTTAAAAATGCAGCACTTCTTAGAAAACTTGTTGAAGATAATCAAAATACAATCACAACAATTCTTGTTGGAAATAATATAGTAAATATTATTACAACAACTGTAGCAACACTTTTTTTTTACAGATGTTTTTGGACCTGCTGGCGTAGCGATTTCAACTGTTTTTGTAACGATAACTATATTAATTTTTGGAGAAATCACTCCAAAACTTGCAGCTAAAATTAATAGCGAAAAAATGGCGCTTAGATTTTCAAGGGCGATTTATATTATTTCTATAATTTTAAAACCTACAGTAATTTTGTTGGGAATTTTTACAAAATATCTTACAAAAAAAATGTCTGATGGTTCGGAAAATTCTGATAAGGTAACAGAAGAAGATTTAAAAACTATAGTTGATGTTGGCGAAGAGCAAGGTGTTATAAATAACGAAGAAAGTGAAATTATAAATAATGTTTTTGATTTTGGTGGATCTTTTGCATCAGATATTATGACACCAAGAACAAATATGGAGGCAATTGCTATAGATTCTACCAAAGAAGAATTGGATAAATTTTTAATTGAATGCAAACATTCAAGAATCCCAGTTTATGGAGAAAGCATAGATAATATTGTTGGAGTTTTGCATATGAAGGATATAGTAACTTTCATTGCTGAAGGAAGAGAGCCTATTTTAAAAGATATGCTAAGACAAACTTATTATGCTTATGAAAATATGAATATAATTGATCTTTTTCAATCAATGAAAAAGATGAATGTTTCTCTTGCTATTGTTGTGGATGAATATGGTGGAACTGAAGGACTTGTTTCAATTGAAGATATAATTGAAGAGCTCGTTGGAGATATTTATGATGAATATGATCCTGCTGATGAAAAAGTCTACAAGGTTTCAGATAATGAATTTATCGTTGATGCAAGTATGCACATAAATGATTTTAATGATTATTTTGATAAAAATTTAAAGGAAGTTAAAAATGATTCAGTTGGAGGCTTGGTTATAGATTATCTTAATCGTCTTCCAAAAACTGGAGATGTTGTAAAAGTTGATGATGTTACTTTGATTTGTGAAAAAGTTGAACGTTACAAGATAAATTTACTTAGGGTAAAATTTGATAGCGAAAGTTAGAGGTATTATGAAACAAACAGTTTATATTACAGGACATAAAAATCCAGATACTGATTCTATTTGCTCAGCCCTTGCCTATGCAAATTTGAAAAATAGGCTTGGCGAGACAAATGCAATTCCAATTAGATTAGGCCATGTTAGTCAAGAAACTCAATTTGTTTTGGATTATTTTGGAGTAAAAGCTCCACTACATAAAGATTCTATGAAACTACAAATAAAAGATATTGACTATGATAATTCTTACAATGTAGATGAATCACTTCCAATTAGAAACGCTTGGTCAATTATACAAGAAAATAAATTAAATTCTCTTTTTGTAGTTGATGATAGGGAAAGATTAATTGGGGTTGCATCTCTTTCAAATTTGACTCATTCTTATATGGAAGTTCGGGATGATAGAATTATTGGAAGAACTCATACACCACTTGAAAATATTGTAGATATTTTATCGGCAAAAATTGTCGTAAATCCAAAAAATCCTAGGGCTTTTACAGGAAAAATGACAGTTTTTGCTATGAATGAAAAAGATTCTAAAGAAAATTCTTTTGTTGGTGAAGGAGATTTGGTTATAACTGGGAATAGGCTTGAGGCTCAAGAATATTTGATAAATAAAAATATTTCCCTAATAATTTTAACCAATGGCTCCGATATGAAAGAAGATTTAAAAAATGAGGCGAAAAAAAATAATATAACAATAATTTCAACTGAATATGATACTTTTATGACTGCAAGACTTTTGCCTATGGCAGTTCCAATTGCGAATGTGATGAGTACTGAAAATTTGGTTTATTTTTCACCAGAAGATACAGTTGATACAGTTCGTGAAGTTATGGGAAAAACTAGATTTAGGTCTTATCCAATAATTGATGCAAGAGGAAGAGTTTTGGGTGCAATTTCAAGATACCATTTAATTTCTGATGAAAAGAAAAATTAATTTTGGTTGATCACAATGAAAGGAACCAATCAGTTGATGATATTGATTATGCAGATATCATAGAAATAATTGACCACCACAGAGTTGCAAATGTTGTAACAAATCAACCCCTATTTTTTAGGGCAGAACCAGTAGGCTCAACTTCTACAATTATTGCAAAAATGTTTTTTGAATCAGGAATTAGACCAACAAAAGAAATAGCAGGCCTACTTTCAGCAGCCATAATTTCTGATACACTTTTGTTTAGATCTCCTACAACAACAGAAACTGATAAAAGAGTTTTAAATAGGCTTACAAAAATTGCAGATATAAATCCAGAAGAATTTGCCATGAAGATGTTTAGGGCTGGAACAAGCTTAAAAAATAAATCACCAGAAGATTTGATTGATGGAGATGTAAAGGCCTTTACAATAGGAGATGATAAAATTAGGGTGGGTCAAGTTATGACTATGAATCCTGAAGAGCTTGATCCTATAAAAGATAAACTTACAAAGTTGATGGAAGAAAGAATAAATGCAAAGGGAGAAAATACTTTTGTTCTAGTTCTCACAGATATTTTTAATCAAAAAATCTGAACTCTTAGTTGTAGGAAATTATCTTGATGATATAGAAAAAGTTTTTGGAAACAAGGTAAAAAATGGAACAATCTCAGCACCAGGAGTTTTATCAAGGAAAAAACAAGTTATACCAAAAATAACTGAGGCTATAATGAACTCTCATAATAATTAACTTTACTGAAAAAAAATTCTGTGCTATAATATAAAAAAATTTAAAATAGGAGAAAATAATGAAAAACTTAAATTTTGCACAAATTAGCTTTTACTTTTATAACTTTACTTTTGACAAAAGTAAGGCTATTTATCATGCGCAAAATTTTTAAATGCTTTAAGTTTTTTTGAATTTTAGCTTCTTGGTAAATGCCAAGAGGCTTTTTTTATTGAAAAGATGAAAATTTATAGGAGGAAAGAATATGATTATTAAACTAAAAAACAATGCAGATGGAAAAGAAGTTCAAGAGCTTATAAAAGAAATTGAAGATATGGGTCTTAAAGTTACAAAAGCTGTAGGCTTTAAAACAACTATTTTGGGACTTTTGGGAGATACATCCAAGGTTTCAAAGGATGATATGAAATCAAAAAGTGTTGTTGACGATGTAATAAGAATCCAAGAGCCTTATAAAAAAGCAAATAGAAAATTTCATCCAGAAGATACAATTATAACTCTTGAAAATGGAACAAAAATTGGAGGAGGATCTTTTGTTTATATGGCAGGCCCATGTTCTGTTGAAAGTGAAGAACAAATTATTTCAATTGCCAAAAAAATAAAAAAATCTGGGGCAACAATTTTAAGAGGGGGAGCATTTAAACCAAGAACAAGCCCATATTCTTTCCAAGGTTATGGAAAAAAAGCAATTGATTATCTTGTAAAGGCAAAAAAAGAAACAGGACTTGCCCTTGTTTCAGAAATTATGGAAATAAATCAATTAAAATATTTTGACGATGTAGATATTTTACAAGTTGGGGCAAGAAATATGCAAAATTTTGATTTGTTGAAAGCCTTGGGTGAAACTGATAAGCCAATTTTATTAAAAAGAGGTTTGGCTGCAACTTATGAAGAATTATTGATGGCAGCAGAATATATAATGAGCAGGGGAAATACAAAAGTTATTCTTTGCGAAAGAGGAATTAGAACTTTTGAAACTGCAACAAGAAATACTTTGGACGTTACTGCAGTCCCATTTTTACACGAAAAAACTCATCTTCCTGTAATAATTGATCCATCACATGCAGCAGGAATTGCAAGATATGTAAAAGATTTGTCCCTTTCAGCAGCAGCTGTTGGAGCAGATGGACTTATGATTGAAGTTCATGAGAATCCTGCCAAGGCATTTTCAGACGGAGCCCAATGTGTTCTTCCAGATGAATTTGATAAAATTTTAAAAGCGAGCAAAAAAATCCACGATTTAAGAAAGGAAATCTAAAATGAGCCAAAGTTTTGGAAAAAATTTAAAAATAACCATATTTGGCTCAAGCCACCAAGAATATATGGGAGTGGTTATGGATAATGTTGAAATTGGTTTTGAAATTGATAGGCAAAAGCTTGATGAATTTATGCAAAGAAGAGCATCGGGAAAATCAAAATTTACAACAAAAAGAAAAGAATCTGACAAGGTGATTTTTATTTCTGGAGTAAAGGAAAATAAAATAATTTCAAAAACCATAGCTGCTCTTATAAAAAATGAAGATTTCAAATCAAAAGATTACCAAAACTTAAATGATATTCCAAGGCCATCTCATGCAGATTACACAAGTTTTATAAAATATGGAAGACAAATGGATATGAATGGAGGAGGTCCATTTTCGGGAAGGCTCACTGCACCATTTTGTCTTGCTGGAGGGGTTGCAAAGCAAATTTTAGAAGAAAAAAATATAAAAATTTCATCAAGGATTAAAAATATTGGTGGGATTTCTGATAAAAATCTTGATTTAGCAAATCCTCCAATGGATGAATTGGAAAAAATTGCTAAAAAAGAAATTCCGGTTTTTGATGAGAAAAAAGAAGATGAAATTAGAAAACTTTTGGATGAAGTGAAAAAGGCTGGAGATTCTATTGGAGGAATTTGCCAAGTTTTTGGTGTAAATATTCCAAAAGGTCTTGGAGAGCCTTTGTTTGATTCTTTTGAAGCAAAAATTGCCCATCTTTCTTATGGGATTCCTGGGCTTAGGGCAGTTTCTTTTGGATCTGGTCTTAGTGCTATGAATATGAGAGGATCAGAACATAATGATGAATTTGAAATAAAAAATGGAGAAATTAAAACTATTACAAATAATGCAGGAGGAGTTGTTGGGGGAATTACAAATGCTATGCCTGTAGTTTTTGATTTGGTTTTTAAGGCTACTCCATCAATTTCCCTTGTTCAAAAATCATTTTCTATAAGCGAGAAAAAAGAAAAAAATTTACAAATAAAAGGACGACACGACCCTTGCCTTTGCCTTAGAACCCTTCCTATTGGAGAAGCTATTCTTGCCTTAACAGTATTGGACTTTTTAAATGAATGAAAATATAGAAAAAATCATAAAAAAATTAGAAGATAATAGTTACAAGATAAAAGATTTAGAAAAACTTGATAAAATTTTAAAAGAAAAATATAAAATCTATTTGATGAAAGCTTGTGATGGAAAATTTTCAAAACTTTTAGAGGAAAAAATTATAAATGCTCCTTTTCCAAAAAATGGGAAAATTGCTCTAGGGGGAGCAAAAGGTTCTTATGCAGACCAAGTTGGAAATATTATTTTTCCAAAAGCTGAAAGAAAATACTATCAAAGATTTGACCAAATTTTAGATGCTATTGATAAAAAAGATTGTGATTTTGGGATTTTACCTTTGGAAAATTCATCTTTTGGTTCTGTAAAAGAAGTTTATAATTTGATGCTTGAGAGAAATTTTTATATTATTGGAAGTTATAAACTTGATATAAATCATTATTTATTGGGAAATTTAGATGCAAGTTTATCTGATATTAAAAAAGTTTACTCCCACCCTCAAGCCTTGGGTCAGTGTGGAAAATATATTAATAAGCATAATTTTATTCCAAAAGAATATTATAATACTGCCCTAGCTGGGAAATTTATTAAAGAGAAAAATGATAAAAGTCTTGGTGCTATTGGATCAAAATTTTGTGCCGAAACTTATAAACTTAAAATTCTTGACAAAAACATACAAAATGAATCAAATAATTACACAAGATTTATAATTGTATCCAAAGATTTAAAAATTTTTGATAAGGCAGATAAAATTTCTGTGAGGGTCAAGGCTCTTGATAAAGTGGGCTCTCTTATAAATATTGTAGAAAAATTCAAAATTTTAGATGTAAATATGACAAAACTTGAATCATCTCCAATTCCTGGTTCTGATTTTGAATTTGTGTTTTATTTTGATTTTGAAGGTTCAATAAAGGAAAAAAGAATTAAAGTTCTCTTAGATTTTTTAAAAGAAAATACGAGAGATTTTGAATTTATGGGAGCCTACATAGACTTTAACAAGGTAGTTGACAAAAATAAATTTTGTGTGTATAATCAAAGTAACTTATAAGTTAAAAAAAATAAAACTTTGATCAGAAGTAAGTAAGTTTTATAAATCTTTTATAGAGAGTTTGTGTGTGGTGGAAACAAACAAAGAAGTAAAACCGAATGGATCTGAGAGTGCCTAGGTGAAAAAGAGTACCCAAGGTCGTCTTCCCACGTTATAGGGATATGATATGAAATTATTTTAAAGTAGTATCGGAATAAAGATATGTAAGATTTAGAAAATTATTTTACATAAAAAGGATGGCACCGCGGATTTAACCATTTGCTCCTTTATGGAGCAGGTGGTTTTTTTAATTTAAAATTTTAAAAGGAGAAAATTATGAAAACAAAAACAATAACTCAATCAGCAATTTTACTTGCAATAGGAACTATTCTACATTTGATACCAGGATTTTTTGGTATGGTAAAACCAGATTTTATGTTGGTTTGTGTCTTTACAATTATAATTTTAAACAAGGATTTTAAAACAGCTCTTGCTGTAGGAGTTGCTGGAGGAATTTTAGCAGGAATTACAACAAGTGCTCCGGGAGGATTTTTGCCAAATGTAATAGATAAAATTGTTTCTTCACTATTTGTATATTTTGCTGTAAGATTTTTGGAAAAAGCAAAGGTTGAAAATATTTTTTCAGTTGGGTCTTTATACTTTTTTGGAACAGCAATTTCTGGACTTGTATTTTTAATTTTAATGAATATGGCAGGCGCCTTGCCAGAAGGTTTTGGCATAAAATTAATGTTTGTAAGTCTAGTCCTTCCAACTGCTGGAATAAATATTATTGTGGGATTATTTTTTGATAAGCTAATGAGTACTTATAATAAAAATTTTGTAAGAAGCGTAGCTTAATAATGAATTTATATAGTCTAAAATGGAATAAATAAAGAAGAGGCTGTTTTAAAATTATGCTTATTAATAGTTTGGCAACAGCCTTTTTTTATTGGATAAAAAATTTTTTTCATAAAAAAATATAAATTACTATTTTATTTTTTGAAAATTAGTTTATAATATTAAGAATGAGCTTATATTAATTAGAAAGAAGGTTTGTCCTATGGATAAAATTATAAAATTAAATTCTGAATTAAGCGACTTTTTGTGGGGTTATCCTATGATTGTCGTTTTACTTTTTGGAGGAATTGTTTTAATTTTTAAATCGGATTTTTGGGTTTTTAGGAATTTTTCTTATATTTTCAAAAATACTTTTGGAAGACTTGTTAAGGATTCAAAATCTGATGAAAATTCTATTTCTCCTTTTGAGGCAGTTTCGACTGCCCTTGCTGGAACTATTGGAGCTGGAAATATTGTAGGAGTTGCAACTGCAATTGGATTCGGTGGCCCTGGTGCAATTTTTTGGATGTGGCTTGCAAGTTTCATTTGTATGACAACAAAAATGGTCGAAGTTACCATGGCAGTTGCTACAAGAGTTTCAGATGATGATGGAAAATATATTGGTGGTCCAATGTATTATATTGAAAAGGGAGCTGGTTCAAAAATTTTGGCGAAGATTTTTTCTTTTTTTGCTTTTATTGCAATTATTGGAACTGGAGCTTTGGTTCAATCAAATTCTATTTCTGAATCTTTAAATGCTATGACAGGTTTAAATCTTCATATTGGTGGAATTTTGATTGTGATTTTTATGCTTTTAGTTGTTGTTGGAGGAATTAAAAGAATCGGAGCTTTTGCATCAAAAATTGTTCCCATTATGTCAGTTTTTTATATAATTGGTTGTATTTTGATTCTTATTTTTCAAATTGAAAATTTGATTCCGGCCTTTAAAGAAATTATTTTTAGAGCTTTTAGCACAAAATCTGTTGCTGGAGGTGCTGTTGGATCAGGAATTTTGATGTCAATAAGGTGGGGACTTGCAAGAGGAATTTTTTCTAATGAAGCAGGTCTTGGTACAGCACCAATGGCTCATGCAACAAGCCACACCGACCATCCAGTTAGACAAGGAATGTGGGGAGCAATAGAAGTTTTTATTTCTTCAATGATAATTTGTACAATGACAGCTCTTGTAATTATTACAAGTGGAATGTATGAAGTAGAGGGACTTGAAGGAGCTGCTCTTACAGCTGCATCTTTTTCAAAATCACTTTTTTTGGGAAAATATATAGTTTCTCTAGCCCTTGTTTTGTTTGCCTTCACTACGGCAGTTTCTTGGTGTTATTATGGACAAAGATGTGTAAAATATTTGACAGGCTCAACAAAGGCTTCTGAAATTTTTAAATATGCTTATATTGCTTTTTGTTATATAGGATCAATTGGTGGACTTAAATTTGCTTGGTCAGTTGCAGACACAGCAAATGCACTTATGGTTATTCCAAATATTATTGCCCTTATAATGATGAGTAAAACATTTAGAAAAATTTTAAATGATTTTGATAAGTACAAAAATTCAGAAAAAAAAGGAAATTACGCTTGGACTTATGATAACAAATGGGAAAAATATTTTGAAAAATAAATTTTGATTAAAAAAAAGACTTTTGCAAAAAAAATGCAAAAGTCTTTTTATTTATTTAATTTTTCAAGCAAGAAATCTGGATCAATTCCATGAACCATACAGGCTTCATCTAAAGTTTCATATAAAGATGAAGGGCAAGCAATACAACCCATTCCAATTGAAAGGAAAATATTTATTGATTCTGGTTTTGCTTGAATAATATCACCGATTAACATATCATGTGTAATTTCTACTTTATCTTTTTTTCTATCTACTAAAGCCATAAAATCCTCCTTATTTCTAAATCCTATTTTACTATAAGTAAAAGAAAAATCAAAGTAAAATACTATGAATTGGGGTACAATTATTGTGGTGATAATATGAATGAAAAAAATTTTGAAAAAATTAATGATTTGAGAAAAAAATTGGAATATTTTGAAGAAAAGTCCGAAGAAATTAAAAAGAAAAATTCTTTTTTAAAAGTTTTCATAAGATCTATAATAATTTCTCTTATGTGCTTATTTATTGCATCTATTATGAAAATGCAAAATCCTAAAATAATAGCTATGTTTATTTTTGTTTTTGTAATTTCAAATTTGCTTCAAATAATTTTTATTTCCAAAAATCAAAAGAAAGAAATAGAAAAAATAAAAATAGAGGAAATAAAAATTCAAGCTCAAATTTTTGCTCTTGCAAAAAATGACGAAATTGAAAAAAATTAGAGATTAAGTATAATATTAGCAGTCAAAGACTTGAAGTGCTAAGGAGGATTTATGAAAAAAGAATTTAAGGCAGAAGCCAAAAAAGTTATGGATTTGATGATAAATTCAATCTATACAAACAAGGATATTTTTCTAAGAGAATTGATATCAAACGGCTCAGATGCTATCGATAAATTATATTATAAAGATTTAAAATCAGATAAAAATGTTGATAAAAAGGATTATTATATCGAAATTATTCCAAACAAGGAAGAAAGAACTTTAACCATAAGGGATACTGGAATTGGAATGGATGAAAAAGATTTGGAAGAAAATCTTGGAACAATTGCAAAATCTGGTACAGAAATATTTAAAAAAGAAATTGAAAGTGAGGATTTAAACAATCTAATCGGTCAATTTGGTGTTGGATTTTATTCAGCCTTTATGGTGAGTAAAAAAATTATTGTAAATAGTAAAAAAGAAAATGAGGCTTTCAAATGGATAAGTGAAAATGCCGAAAGCTATGAAATCGAAAAATCTGACAAAAAAGAAAATGGTACAGATATAAAATTATTTTTAAAAGATAATACTGATGATGAAAACTATGACATTTATCTTGACCAATATAAAATTAAAGAGCTTGTAAGAAAATATTCAAACTACATTAGATATCCAATCAAAATGGAAGTTACAAAGTCAAGAAAAACCAAAGATTCTACAGATGAAGATCCAAAATATGAAGACTATAAAGAAGTAGAAGTTTTAAATTCTGAACTTCCAATTTGGAAAAAATCTAAAAAAGATTTAACAGACGATGATTATATAAATTTTTACAAGGACCAAGGATATGGATTTGATGATCCACTATCATGGATCCACTTAAACATTGAAGGAACTGTAGAATTTAGGGCTATAATTTATATTCCAAGAAAGGCACCTTTTGATTTTTATTCAAAAGATTACCAAAAAGGTCTACAACTTTATTCCTCAGGAGTAAAAATAAAGGAAAGAGATGAAAATTTACTAGAAGATGAGTTTTCCTTTGCCAAGGGAGTTGTAGAAAGTGATGATATTTCCCTAAATATTTCAAGAGAAACTCTTCAAGAAACCAGAGAATTAAGATTTATTGCCAAACAAATCAACAATAAAATCAGATCACACTTAATGGACTTGATGAAAAATGATAGGGAGAAATATCAAATATTTTTCAAAGAATTTGGAAATAATTTAAAAGTTTCAATATATGAATCTTTTGGAGCAAAAAAAGATAGACTAGAAGACTTGTTATTATTTAATTCCTACAGAAAAGAAAAATTAATTTCTTTAAATGAATATAAAGAGGCTATGAAGTCAACAGATGAAAACATTCTTTATGCAGTTGGAGAAAATTTAGAAAAAATCAAAAATTCTCCAGCCCTAAAATCGGTTGATGAGGATAGGGATGTTCTTTTGCTAGATGAAAAATTAGATGAATTTTTGATAAAAATGCTAATGAGCTACAAGGAAATCCCATTCAAGTCAATAAATCAAGTTGATGAAAACGAGAAAGATGACGATGAAAATAAAGATTTAATTGAAAAGATAAAGGAAATTTTACCAGAAGAAGTAGTAGATGTAAAAATTTCAGACAACTTGTCAGAAGATGTGATTTCAATGATAAAACAAAAGGGAGATGTTTCAATAGAGATGGAAAAAACTTTAAAATCTCAAGTAAACGCTCCAGATATTAAGGCTCAAAAAGTTTTAGAAATAAATAAAAATTCCAAAGCCTACAAATTATTAGAAAAAGATTATAAAGAAAACACTGACGAATTTAAAATGATAGTAAATATTTTATTTGACCAAGCAAAACTTATAGAAGGACTAGAAATAGAAAATCCACTCGAATATGCAAAAAATATATGGAAATTAATTTAGGAGAAAAAATGACTGAATATAAAAGAAAAAATATCTGGGAAAATTTATCGTTCGACCAAGAAAAAGAATTAGAAAGCTTATCAAAAGATTATATGGATTTTTTGGACAAGGCAAAGACAGAAAGACTTGCTGCAAAAGAAATTGTAAAATTGGCAAAAAAAGCAGGTTATGTTGACCTTGAAGAAAAAATTAAGGATGGAAAAATAAAGATTGGCGATAAGATTTATGCAGTAAATAAAAATAAAGCTGTGGTTATGTTTCACATAGGAAGTGAAGATTTATCAAAAGGACTTGCTATAATTGGAGGTCATATTGATTCCCCAAGACTTGATCTAAAACCAGTTCCCCTAATTGAAGAAGGAGGACTTGCATATTTAAAAACTCATTATTATGGAGGAGTAAAAAAATATAATTGGACAAATATTCCCCTTGCTCTTCATGGAGTAGTCTTTACAAAAAATGGAGAAAAAGTAGAAATTTCTATTGGAGAAAGAGAAGATGAACCAGTATTTTTCATCTCAGAACTTTTAATACACTTATCTCACAAATTAATGGAAAAAGCTGCAGAAGAAGTTGTAACAGGAGAACAATTATCAATTATAGTTGGCAATAAACCCCTATTAGATGAAAAAGAAAATCCAGTAAAGAAAAATATTTTGAAAATTTTAAAAGAAAAATACGAAATAGAGGAAGAAGATTTTATTACAGCAGAACTTGAAGTAGTTCCAGCAGGAAAATCAAGAGAAGTTGGATTTGACAAATCAATGATAGCATCTCACGGTCATGATGATAGGGTTTGTTCCTATGCAGCTTTGAGGGCCCTACTTGATATAAAAGAAACAAATAAAACTTTGGTAGGACTTTTCGTTGACAAGGAAGAAATTGGTTCGGTTGGAGCAACAGGAATGACTTCACAATTTTTTGAAAATACGCTTTTAGAAATTATGAATTTAATAGAAAAATTCGATTTGATTAAATTCAAAAGAGCCTTGAGAAATTCAAAAGTTTTATCAGCTGATGTAACCTTGGCAGAAGATCCAAACTTTAAAGATGCAACAGAAAGTCAAAATGCAGCACAAATTTCTCACGGAGTATCTCTCACAAAATATACAGGTTCTGGCGGAAAAGGTGGTTCAAATGATGCAGATGCAGAATATTTGTCAGAAGTTAGACTTGCCTTTAACAAAGACGGAGTGATTTTCCAAACAGGAGAACTTGGAAAAGTTGACCAAGGTGGTGGAGGAACAATTGCATATATTCTTGCAGAATATGGAATGGATGTAGTTGATTGTGGAACACCAGTAATTTCTATGCACGCACCAGTAGAATTAATTTCAAAAGCAGATTTTTATTCTACATTTACAGCTTATAGGGCATTTTATAAAAATATTTGACAAGGTTTTTAATCTAGCGTATAATATTAAGCTAATTTGACTTATCCACAATTTCATAGTATAATATATACAAATACATGGAAGGTGGATATATGGAATATAAATCAGTTAATGAAATAAGGTCAGAAGTTGAAAAAAATGTAGGAAAAAAAGTTACTTTAAAAGCTGATAAGGGTAGAAAAAGAATTGTTACCAAAAAAGGTATAATTTTAGACGCTTTTCCAAGTGTATTTACAATAAAAGTAAATAATGAATATGATACAGAAAGAACTGTATCATATAGCTACTCAGATGTACTAACATCTACAGTAAGATTACAAATAAAAAATTAATTATATATTAATTCAAAAGATCATCCTTGAAAGGGGATGATTTTTTTTTGTAGAAAAATAAATTTAAAAAAATATTTTAAAGGGTAAGTATATAATTTTTTTGTAAAAATTTTAAATTTAAAAAAATAA
>NZ_HE978616.1:703268-723009 GCF_000307225.1 Anaerococcus vaginalis | reverse complement strand
CAAGAAATTCTTGCTTCTTTTTTTATATAAACTTTAATTATTTGTTTGATTCAGCGTTTGATTCTGGTGTTTTTTCAGCGTTTGAATCTTTTGTACTAGCGTCTGATTTTGCATTTGAATCAGCTTTTTCTGAAGTTGTTGTTGAAGCTGGTGTGCTTGAAGCGTTTGATTTTGTTTCAGCTTTATTTCCACATCCAACTAATGCAAGTGATAGTGCTAATACTGGTAATACTTTTTTAATTTTCATTGTTTAATCCCCCTGTTTAAAAAAATATACTTACTATCATTACCGATAGTAACTATAATATACCAGATTTGAAGAAAAATTCAAATATTTATTTAGAAAATATTTTTTATTTATAACATATAATTGAAGCTTAATTTGCCTAAATTTTTAAATTAACCCATTCACCTTTTCTAAATCTCAAACCAAGGGCTATAAATCTTGATACTTGATCTGTCATAACTCCCATCCAAATACCTTGTATTCCCAAGTTAAGAACATTTACAAAAAATAAGGTTGCAGCTGATCTTATAAAAGTTATGGAAATCAAACTTACTGCAAGTGTATATTTTACATCCCCTGCAGCTCTTAAAGCTCCTCCAAAAATTATTTGTGATATTTGAAAAATTACTATAAATATCAAATAAAATGTTATAATTGATCCTATTTCTATTACTTTTTCATCATCAAAAAACATCCTAAAAATACTTTTTCTAAATAATACCAAGATAATTGATATTATTATTGAAATTGTAAATCCGATTTGTTGGCAAGTTCTTCCGTATTTTATGGCTTCATCTTTTTTTCTAGCACCAAGGGCATTTCCAGTAAGGGCAACTGCTGCAACTTGCATTCCATCGCCAAAAGAAAATGAAAGAGAAAGTAAATTCATTCCTACATTATGGGCTGCAAATTGGTCTGTTCCAAGTTTAGCTGCTGTTATTGCTGTAACTAAAAAACCAATTCTTGCAGCTATATTTTCAAGAAAAATATTTGAGCCAAGTTTCAAAATTTCTTCAAAAATGTAATTTGAAAAATAAAGTTTACATCTTCTAATAAGTTTGTAAGACATATAGGATGATTTTCTAAAAAGTGATGAAAAACTCATTATTGCTGCAACAAAACCTCCCAAAACTGTGGCTATAGCAGCACCAGTTACGCCCAATTTTGGAAAACCTAAATTACCATTAATAAGTAAATAATTAAAAATTATATTTACGATAGATGAAACAAGATTTGTTGTAAAAGATATTCTAGTATTTCCACTACCTCTTTGGCTAGAATTTATCACCATAGTAATTACATTAAAAATCATTCCAGCTAGAATAATTTTAAAATAAGTAACTCCCAAATCGTGAGTTTCAGAACTAGAACCTGAAAGTTTTAAAATTTGTGGAGTGAATATAATAAAAATTAATGAAACAATTAGGCATAAGATAACAGAAATAAGCATGGCCGTAACCATTGTTTGATTTGCCATTTTCTTATTATCTTCACCTTTTCTTCTTGCGACTAATGCAGAAACAGAAATTGCAATAGCAATAAAAAAAGAAAGGGCAATAAACTTTGGCTGAGTTGTAAGACCTATTGCTGCAACTGCCGATGGACCAATTGATGAAACCATAAAGGTATCAATAAAACCTGCCAAGGAAATAAAAAAAGATTCCAAGACAGATGGCCAAGCTATTTGTATTGCTCTTTTCCAATATTTATTTTTTATCAAAAAACCACCTTTACTTTCTATAATTTTTTAAAATTTCATTTATTTTTATATCATTTGCCTTATCATCAAGCTTAATTTGCATATCGAGAATATTAGCTATCATATCCCTTGTATTTTTAATTGCAAGTTTAAAATCCCTATTTTTCAAAAAATGTGCCAAAAAAATAGAGTCAAATAAGTCTCCACTTCCTCCAAAATTTTTATCTAAATATTTATATTCTTCCTCAATATAAATTTCATCTTTAGTCAAAATAAAATACCTATCTTTTTCTTTCACACTTGTAATAATAAATTTTTTGCCAAGATTTTCATAATAATCAACTATTTGGTGGGCGTTTTTAAATTTATTATCAGTCAAAAGCCTTGCCTCTGTGAGATTTGGGATAATAATATGGGCAAAATCAGCCATATATTTATAAATTTCTACAATATTTTTATCAAGTCCCTTATAAATTTTGCCAGAATCTCCCATAATTGGATCGAGAACCATAAAAATTTCATTTTCTTTTATAAAATTACAAATAATTTTTGCTTGCTCAAAATTTAGAACAAAACCTACAAAAACTGCATCATATTTTCTATTTTGTTTTTTGTAAACATCTAGGGTATTTTTCAAAAAATCACTAGAATCAAAAATTTCTATTGGTTTTAAAGAAAATTTGTTTGAAATTAAAGCTGTAGGTACAAAATCTATATCAAAAGAATAAAAATTTAAAACATCTTTGCAAAGGCTTCCGCCAATATTTCCACTTGAAAGAAAATCATTAATAAGTAAAATTTTCCCCTCGTTTTTTTTAGATTTCATATAACTCCTCAAATAAAATTATAAACTATTCTTATAAAACTATTATAAGGATATTCAAAAAAATAAGCAAATAATAGATTTTTGTAAAGCTTTTAAAATAAGTATTTAAAATAAAATTATTAGCCTATTAAAAAAATCTAAAATTAGATATAATAAAGGTATGAAAGAGTATAATAAAAATATAAAAAAATATAATGAAAAAATTAAAAAAATATTAAATGAGAACAAATTTGTCGAAAAAACAAAATCTTCAATTTTAAAGGTGATTTTTGGCAGGGTTGGTCTTTATGCTTTATTAATACTTGCTCAAGTTTTTATATTTTTTGGGGTGCTAAGGTATCTTTCCATTGATCCATCCGTAATTTTTGGATCATCTGCAATAATTGCCGTTATTTCTCTTTTAGCAATTTTGTCTATGGATATAAATCCTTACGAAAAACTTTCTTGGTTTTTTATAATTGCAATTTTTCCAACCTTTGGAATTATGTTTTTTATCCTATCAAGAATCGATATAGGAAAAAAAATCGAGGAAAGTTCAATTATGGATAGTGAAGAGGAAACAAATTATTTGCACACGATTGATGAAAATTTGGTAGATGAAATCAAAAATAAAGACAAAGAATTTTATAATTTGGTAAAATATTTAAACGATTATGGCTCATATCCTGTAAGCAAAGATAATGATGCAAAATATTATAGGGTAGGAGATGATTGTGTAAATGATATTATTGATTCTATAAAAAGTGCCAAAGATTTTATTTTTGTTGAATTTTTTATAATCCATCAGGGCTATTTTTGGGGAACAATACTTGAAGAACTCGCAAAAAAAGCAAGCGAGGGTGTTGAAGTAAGACTTATGTATGATGGAACAAATGCAATTTTAAATCTTCCCAAAAATTTCCCAGAAGAAATGGAAAATCTTGGAATAAAATGTAAGGTATTTTCACCAATTTATCCAATAATTTCAACCTACTACAACAATAGAGATCACAGAAAAATTTTAGTTGTTGATGGAAGAGAAGTTTTTACTGGTGGAGTAAATTTGGCTGATGAATACATAAATGTAGAAGAAAGATTTGGTTATTGGAAGGATACCTTTATAAGGATAAAGGGCCCTGCAGTCCAATCATTTACAATAATGTTTTTGCAATTGTGGGATAGCGAGGATAAAGAGGACTTAAAAAGATATCTAAAAACCTACCCACAAAAATCAGATGGTTATATAATTGGAGTTGGAGATAATCCAATTAGAAAAGAAAGATTTTTTAAAAATATTTATATGCATATTTTGGATACTGCAAAAGATTATGCCTATATTATGACCCCATATCTTATTATAGATAATGAAATGTTAAAATCTTTGACCTTTGCAGCAAAAAGAGGAGTGGATGTAAGAATAATTCTTCCTGCAATTCCAGATAAAAAAATTCCCTATATGCTTGCAAAATCTCACTATAAAAAATTAATTGAATCAGGAGTAAAAATTTACGAATATTTACCAGGCTTTATCCATGCAAAAACTTGGGTGTCTGATGATAAAAAAGCAGTTGTAGGATCTGTAAATGTAGATTATAGGGCTCTTTATTTGAATTTTGAATGCGGAGTTTATATTCATAAACATCCTGTAATAAAAGATATTTTAAAAGATTTTGAAATATCTTTTGATATAGGAAGAGAAATAAAAATGAGAGATGTAAAATCCTATCCACTTTATAAAAAAATAATAGCCTTTATAGTAAAACCATTTGCTCCTTTAATGTAAACCTAGTTACAAGCTAGGTTTTTTTTCTTTTTCAAATTTTTAAAAATTTCTCAAAAAAATATAAAAAATTTTTTGAAATTATTTGACAAAGAAAAAAATTTATATATAATTAAATTAAGAAGTGTATGGAGATACACCATACACCATACAGAAAAAAAGAAAGGAGTTTTTATGTTTGATTTGAATACTTCATCTCAAATTCCCTTGAATGAACAAATTGTTGAGCAAACAAAATTAATGATTGCTCAAGGGATTTTGCTTGACGGGGATCCTATGCCATCTGTAAGAGATTTATCAAAAACTCTACTAATTAATCAATCAACCGTCCAAAAAGCCTACAATAAATTAAAAGAAGATGGAATTTTGCTTACAAAAAAAGGCCTTGGGACTTTTGTAAGTTTGGATGATGAAAAAATTGATGTAAAAAAAGAAAGTCTTGAGAAAAAACTCTATAATATTTTTTTAAAGTGTATTTTTTATGGAATTGATTTTGAAAAAATAAGAGAGATTTATGAAAAAAGCAAGGAGGATTCTAATGATTGTGCAAGTAATGAGCCTTTATAAATCTTTTGGAAAAAATAAAGTTTTAGAAGATGTAAATTTTTCTCTTGAAGAAGGTAAAATTTATGCCTTGGTTGGAAGAAATGGTTCTGGGAAAACTACTCTTTTAAAAATAATGGCAGATATTTTTCAAAAGGATGTAGGTGAGATTAATATTTGTGGAAAATCCTACAAAAATGATAAGCATATTATTGAAAATATAGCCTATCTTCCAGATAGATTTGATTATTTTGATTATTCTTCTGTTGAAAAAATGCTTGGCTATTATGAGACTATTTATCCAAATTTCGATAGAAAATTTGCTATAAAAGAACTTGAAAAAAATAACATTAATTTGAAAAAAAATTTGAGGAGTTTTTCTAAGGGCTATAAAAATTTAATTGGACTTTTGGCAACAATTTCTACAAATTCAAAAATTATTCTTTTGGATGAAATTCTTGATGGAATGGATGTTTTGAATAAGGAAATAATTTTATCTTATATTTTGGATTTAAAAGAAGATGGAAAAACTGTCCTTGCATCAAGTCATGAACTTGAGGAATTGGCAAAAATTGCCGATGAAACCTTGTATCTTTCAAAAGATGGAAAATTCACAAACCTTTATCAAAATAAGGAAAAATTTGTAAAATTACAAATTGTAGTAAAGGATAAATTAGATCCAAAAATTCTTGAAAGATCTGTTTTAAGATTTAATCTCGGAAGAGTTTATACAATTTTGATTGAAAATAAGGAAAATTTGTTGGAAAACATAAAGAAAAATGAAACGGTTGTTCAATTTGATATTTTAGAAGCGAAAATTGAAGATAATTTTTATTGGGAGAAGGGAAGGAGCAAATAATGAAAGACTTTAAAAAAGAAATTAGCATTCTCACTAGAAGAAATGGTTTTTGGATTATCCTTATCGTTGCAGTAAGTCTTCTGTTTTCTGGACTTTTCCAAACAAAATCTTTGGATGATAGTTATAGCTCTTTAATCCAAACAACAAACACCCTAAATAAAATGGTAAAAACCGGAAAAAAATATGATAAATATACAAAAATCGACAAAAAGTTTTTCAAAGATAATGATATTTTATTTGAAAAAATGGCAAAAAAATATAAGTATGATGAATATATTAATTTTGATTATGAAAAGGCAAGCCAAAAAGAAATTGATGAACGTGAAGAATTTCAATTGAAAAATGGTGAATATATTTCAACCTTAGACCAATACAAATATTTGTCTCGTGAAGCCAAGGGAAAATCTAATAATTTTTACTTTAATTCTGTTTCAGCTTTGGGAGTGATTTTAGTAATAGTTTTGGGATTTTTGTTTTCATCAATGGAACATTCCACATCTTATTATGAATTTGCAAGAGTCTATCCATGGACAAAGAAAAAAGATTTTCTTATGAAAATAGGATTTGGTTTGATGATTATTTTTATCTTTGTTTTACTAGCATCATCTTTAAATTTTATGGTTTTGAAAACATCAAATTTTGATATTTTAAAAACTAACACAAGGCAAATTCCAGAAAGCATAAAAAGTTTTGGAAGCTTATCAGCTATCTATCTTGCTATTTTGTCAGCAGGCTTTATGGCTGGAAATATTTTGGGACACATGGGTCTTTGCTTTATGACTTTTGGATTTTTGGATATTTTGGATTTGATAATTGGAAATATATGTCAAATAGGCTTAGGATATACGGATTATGATAAAACTTTAGGATATCTAATTAATAAAATTATTCCAAATAATGGAAATCCTATAAATACAATTTTAAGAGTTATTTTAAGACCTTTAACAAATTTTGATACTACAAAATTTGGGGTTATAGGATTAATATTATTTTCTTTAATAGTTTTTTCAATATCTTTTTCTTTGATAGAAAAAACAAAAACAGAAAATTCTGGAAAGATGATTTTATTAAAGCCAATCGAAAATCTTGCGAAAATTTTGGTAATAATACTTTTTGCAAGCATTGGAACAATAATTTTTTCATCATCAATTTTTGATGGATTTTCAATTATGAATTTTGTAGTTTTTGGAATATTAATTTTTATATTTACAAAAATATTTAATATCTTGTTTAAATTAAAATTAAAAGTTTAGAAATAAAAAAAGCATTCTTAGTTAAATCTAGGAATGCTTTTTATTTTTAAAATTTTTCAAAATTATTTTCTATTAATTTTTCTATAACTTCTCCAACTCCAGCCTTGTTGTTTGAAAGGGTAATGAAATCTGCGTGAGGTTTTAAATAATCATTGGCGTTTTCCATTGCAACAGAAAATCCAGCCATATCAAGCATAGGTATATCGTTCATTTCATTTCCTATTGCCATTATTTCATCTATTTTAAAACCAAGTTTTTCGCTCATTAATTTTATGGCATTTCCCTTATTGGCATTTTTGTTCATAACTTCAATTAAAACTGGGGCTGTTTTTGCATAATAATAATTTTCATTTACAAATTTTGGCATATTATCCATAACTTTTTCTATATGCCAAGGCCAACCCATAATTAAAAATCGTCCAAAAGTTTTATCTTCTTCAAAATCTTCGTATCTAATTTTTTGAAGTTTTAATTTTGTTATAAAGGAATCGAGCCTTGTCAAAATATTTGGATTTTTATGTCTTGTATAAAAGTCATCATCATCCATTGCAGAAATTTGAACTTTAAAATCTTTAAGGGCATCATCAAGCAAAATTAAATCTTTTGTTTTTTGGTAAACTCCTGTAATTACCTTCTTTGTGTAATTGTCGAAAATATATGATCCATTTTGTGAAATTGAAAAATGTCCTTCATGTTCAAGGTCAAGTTCTTTAACATAGGGAAGGATTCCAGAAAATGGTCTACCACTTACAAGGGCTATGTGAGCCCCCATTTTTTTTGCTTTTAAAATCATTTCTTTATTTTTTTTAGGAAGACGTCTAAAACTTGTTAATAAGGTTCCGTCTATATCAATTGTTATTAGTTTAATCATATTTTGATTATATCATATATTTATTAAATTTCTTATTTTAATTAAGGCTTTTTTTGTGCTATAATTACAAGATGAGAAGGAGATATTATGAAATTTAAAAGATTTTTAATTACAATACTTGCAGGATTTTTAGTTTATTTCTCTTCAAATGCATATTTGAATAGATTACAAGATAAAAAAAATATAGATGATTATGGAACAGAGGCAGCAGAGAATAATAAAAGAAAAAAAGTTGCAAATGAAATACTTGTGCTCTTAGTTGGAGTAGATGCAAGTAAAAATAAAGAAAATCCAGAACCTACAAGGACTGATACGATTATGCTTTGTAAAATTAATTCAGAAACTGGGAAAATCGATCTTTTATCAATTCCAAGAGATTCGAGAGTTAAAGTTAGAGATGAATTTACAAAAATAAACCATGCTCACGCTTATGGTGGAATGGAATTAACCCTAAAGACCTTGAGAGATTTTTTGGGCGTTGACATTGATTATTATGCTGAAGTAAATTTTAAGGCTGTAGTTGATATTGTTGACGGAATGGGAGGAGTTAATTATAAAGTTCCAAAAGGAGTTGAAATTAAATCAGATGGTGTTCATATAAAATCTGGAATGAACAAAATGAATGGGAAGGAAGTTTTAACATATTTAAGAGCAAGAAGTATTTATGAAAATGCAGATCTTGGAAGGGTAAATGCTCAACAAGAATTTTTGAAAGCTCTTATAAATGAATTAGTAAAAAAATCAAAAACCATCAGTATGACATCCCTAGTAGAAACATATTTTAAATCTGTAAAAACAAATATTCCATTAAAAACTATGTTGGAAATTGCAAGTGAAATTTCTAATTTTTCTTCAGAAAAATTTACAACTTATACAGTTCCTGGAGTTCCAGATATGATAGGTGGAATTAGTTATTATATTCCAGATTATGAAAAAACTTGGGAAATAGTTGATAAGGTATTTTCAAAATACAAGCTAAAGGGCTGGAAAAAAGAAGATAGTTCATATAGAGAATATGAAAATTTTGGCTATTCAAATGACCAAAACTTATCAAATGATAACTATCAAAAACAAATCGAAAATAACCAAACAATCCAAGAAATTCCTGAGGATGATAATGAAATAATTCAAGAAACTCCTGGAGGAAATAATGAAAAACCACAAGAAACTCCTGCTGAAAACAGTCAAGAGCAGGGAGGAAATACTGGTGAAAATCAAACAGAAAATGGAACAGTAGATGATAAAAATTACTTTGACGGAATGAACAATTCTACAGGAGATAATTAATAGGTGAGATAATGGACGAAAAAAGAAGAGAAAGAAAAGACCAACACATTGAAAACTATCTTAGAAGTGAATTTAGGTCAAAAACTTTACTAAATAATATATATGTTGAACATAATGCTTTGAGTGATATAAATTTTGATGAAATTGATACATCAATCGAATTTATGGGCGAGAAAATTTCTATGCCAATTATGGTAAATGCCATGACTGGAGGAACAGAAATTAGTGAAGATATAAACGAGGATTTATCAAGTATTTGCAAAAAAATAAATATTCCTCTAGCTGTAGGAAGCCAATCAATAGCTTTAAAAGATATAGAAGCCAGAAAGTCTTTTTCTCTTTTAAAAGATAAGAAAAAATTAATGAAAATTGGAAATCTTGGTTGGGAAAATAATTTAGAAAATTTTGAATTTTCAAAAGATTTGATAGGAGCATCTGCTATGCAGGTTCACTTAAATATTGCCCAAGAGCTTGTTATGGATGAAGGAGAAAGAGATTTTTCTAATAATTTTAAAAATTTAGAAAATATTAGCAAAAATCTTTCGGTTCCACTTATAGTAAAAGAAGTTGGCTTTGGTATGAGCAAGGAAGTCGGAAAAAAACTTTTGGATATAGGAATAAAATATATTGACGTCGCAGGCAAGGGTGGAACAAATTTTATAGAAATAGAAGATATGAGGATTTTCGATAAAGATTATTCAGAATTTTATTCATGGGGAATACCAACAGCAAAATCAATCCTTGATGTAAGAAGTTTATCAGATGATTTTTTCTTAATAGCAAGTGGAGGAATTAGAAATTCAATAGATGTCTGCAAATCATTGATTATAGGTGCAGATATGTGTGCAATATCTGGAGAAATTTTGTCATTTTTATTAAGAGGAGATTACGATTACGCCCTAAAATATTTAAAAGAATTGCAAACAAAAATAAAAATATTTATGGCACTTGTTGGAGTAAAAAATATAGAAGAACTAAAAAAAGTTCCCTATAAAATTACAGGTAGGCTTAAAGAATTAGTAGAAAATTAGGAGAATAAATTCTCCTTTTTTTTGTGTCTTTTTTTAAAAAAATTTAAAAAATAAGAATGTTTAAAAGAAATTTTTTTCTTTTTATTGTAAAGGGGTATAAAATTGTATATAAAGATTATGAATTTTTAATTTTATAGAAAGGAGTATTATGTTAGGAGATATTTTATTAGCCCTATCTTTTAGTCTTGCATTTATTTGCATAGTGGCTATATTTTTTACTGACAAAAAAGTTTTATTTGGTATCATAGCCCTTGTTCTTTTTGCCTATTTTTATAAAACGGGATTTGACAAGGGAGATGCAGGTTTAATTACAATTATAGCCTTTATTTCGGGTATTTTGTTACTTGTAATTGAACTTATCACACCAAATTTTGGCGTTTTGGGAAGTTTGGGAATAATTTTAACCATATATTCCCTAATGGATTCTTTAAATAATTCTTTGTTTGGAATAATAGTTTTATTAGTTACAGCATCTTCAGTTTTCATAAGCATAACAGTTTTTATAAAATTAGGATTTTCAGCAAATTTATTTAATAAATCAATTTTAACAAGCACTCAAACAAAAGAAAGGGGATACAATTCCAAAAAAGATTATACATATCTTTGTGGGAAAAAAGGAAAAACTCTCAGCATTTTAAGACCTACGGGAAGAATAATAATTGATGGGAAAATTTATGATGGAAAAACTTATGGAGATTTCATCAAAAAAGATGTAGAAATTGAAGTTATTGAAATAAAAGATGGAAACATATATGTTAAGGAGGACGAATAATGCCAATAATAATTCCAGCTTTAATAATAATATTTGTAATAGTATTTTTATCACTTGTACCAATAGGACTTTGGATTACAGCAAGATCATCAGGAGTTCCAGTTTCAATGGGATCTCTTGTAGCAATGAGATTTAGGAGAGTAAATCCTAGATATATTGTTTACGCTTTAATAAAATCTCACCAAGCAGGTATACAAATCACAAGTTCAGATTTGGAAAGTCATTATCTTTCAGGAGGAGATGTAAACCAAGTTGTTGACGCTTTGATTGCTGCCGAAAGAGCAAATATAGATCTAACCTTTCAACAAGCAGCAGCAATGAACCTTGCAGGAAGAAATGTATTTGAAGCAGTTCAAGTTTCTGTAAATCCGAAAGTAATAAATACACCAGTAATAGCAGCAGTTGCAAAAAATGGAATAGAAGTAAAAGTTATAGCAAAAGTTACCGTAAGAGCAAATATAGAAAGACTTGTCGGAGGAGCAGGAGAAGAAACAATTATAGCAAGAGTTGGAGAAGGAATTGTAACAACAGTTGGATCATCTCACACTCATGCAGAAGTTTTAGAAAATCCAGATAATATTTCCCAAACAGTTCTTATGAAAGGACTTGATAGTGGAACAGCCTTTGAAATACTTTCAATAGACATAGCGGATGTAGATGTAGGACGAAATGTAGGAGCAGAATTACAAAGAGATCAAGCAGAGGCAGATAAAAACATAGCTCAAGCGAAAGCCGAAGAAAGACGTGCCCAAGCTATAGCCCTTGAACAAGAAAATAGGGCAAAAGTTGTCGAAGCCCAATCAAAAGTACCACTTGCTATTGCAAAAGCACTAGAAAGCGGAAATCTTGGAGTTTTAGATTATTATAATATGAAAAATATCAACGCTGACACTCAAATGAGAAATAAAATATCAGAAGCTGATAGCAGAGAAGAGTTTTAATGGCAAGAGATAGCTTAAAGACCAAGTTTTACAAATTTATTTACAATCTCGATAAAGAAATGAATAAAGAAGAAGGAAAATATACTCCAGATTTTGATACTTGGTTAAAAAATATAGAAAAAAAGAAGATAATAATCTAAAAAACAAAAAATAAAATGAACCTTGGGATGGCAATGTCATCCCTTGCAAAAAATACAGAAAATAAAAAAGCAAAAAAACTTATAAAAAATCCTATCAAAAAAATCAAAGGCAAAATGATAAGTTACGTTATGATAAAACAAAAAAAATATACAACAAAGAAATAAAAGATTACGATAAAGAAATCGAAAAAATAAAATTAAGAAAAGAAGAATTAAAAAAAGCTATAATCTATTCAGAAATAATAGGAAAGCCTAAAGCAAAAAGATAAATTTGCCAAAAATAATTTTTAGCTTAATAAAATTAAAAAAAACCCCCTGCAAAACTATAATCAAATAATTTTGCAAGGGGTTTTAAATTTAATAATAATATATTTTAGTACCAACCATTGTTGTTCCAAAATGCTAAAGCATTATCCCAAGAACCATATCTTTGAGCTACATATCTATCAGCAACTCTTTCTTGGTTAGCTGGAGAATAATCTCCATTTAAGTAAGCAGCTGATAATTGATATTTTCCGATATATTGACCATTTCTAGCATTATATGATCCACCAGATTCTCTTTGAGCAATTATATCTTTTGCTGATGAGCTGCTAGCTTGATAAGATTGAGCAGGAGCTTGGTAAGATTGAGCTGGTGCTTGATATGTTTGAGCAGGAGCTTGGTAAGTTTGAGCTACTTGTTGGTTTGCACTCGCATTATTGTTTGTAGCAACTTGACCAATAGCTGTATTTTTTATATGTTGAGAAACATCTAAAAGATTGCTATGAACATATCCTTCTTTTCCTTCGCAAGAAACTTTTACAAAACCATTTTTTGCAATAGATTTAACTTCAACAACAGTACCCGCTTGAAGAACTTGATAAATTTCTGAATTCAAATTATCAGCATTTCTTAAATTTGCTGGGCTAACAACCTTAGCTTTTTCAGTAATATTAAATAAATCTCCATAAACGAAAGCTTCTTTTCCGTTAAATTTGATTTTTAACCAACCATTGTCATTAGAAACAACTTCATAAGCTGTATGGTCGTTTATTCCTCCAACAATATTAGAATCTGTTCTAGCAGCCTCTCTAACATTTACAGCATTTGCCTTATCTGGATTTTTAACAACAAGAGCAGCTTCTGCCTTGTTTGATGCTGTAAATAATGTCGGTAGTACGATTGCCGCTGCTAAAGCATATTTTTTTAAATTTGTCATAATGATTACTCCTTATATGTATTTTTTTACTATATTGTAACTAATTAATAGTTTTTTCTTCGATTTCATTTCCATTTCGTAACAATAGTTACAAAATGATTACAACTCGTTTTTACAAGCTTTATAATATCTTATGATTATGTAGAAATTATGTAGAAAATGAAAAATGTTAAATTTTTCTAATTTCCCATAGGATTTTTAAAAAAATTTATTTTTTTCTCTTATAATTTGTTTTTTGTTATAATAAATAAATACGATATTGGAGGTGAATTTATAATGAAATTTGTAGAAGCAGAAAATTTTACAGACCAAGAGCTTTTAAATTTTTTAGAAGATGATACATATAATGAATATTTAGCGAAAAAAGCTGATAAGGTAAGACAAGAAATATATGGAAAAGATGTTTATGTTAGAGGTCTTATTGAATTTTCAAATTATTGCAAAAATGATTGCTATTATTGTGGTATAAGAAAATCAAATTCTAATGTAAAGAGATATAGACTTTCTTTTGATGAAATTATTATGTGTGCAAAAATTGGTTACAAATTAGGTTATAGAACTTTTGTTCTCCAAGGCGGAGAAGATTTGACCTATAAAGATGAAGATATTTGTAAAATTGTAAAAAAAATTAAAAAAATTCACCCAGATTGTGCTATAACCTTATCAATTGGTGAAAGGTCAAAAAAATCTTATCAAGATTTTTTTGATGCAGGAGCCGATAGATATTTATTAAGAGAAGAAACTTCAAATAAAAATCATTATTATAAAATTCATCCAAAAGAAATGTCTTTTGAAAATAGAAGAAAGGCACTTTTTGATTTGAAAGAAATTGGATTTCAGGTTGGAGGAGGGTTTATGGTAGGCTCTCCTTATCAAACAAACGAAGATTTAATTTTAGATTTAAGATTTTTACAAGAATTAAAACCAGATATGATAGGAATTGGGCCATACTTATCCCAACACGATACCCCATTTAAAAATATGGAAAATGGCTCATACAAAAAAACTTTAAGGCTTGTTTCTATATTAAGATTAATGTTTCCATACGCATTAATCCCAGCTACAACGGCTCTTGGAACAATAAATCCTTTTGGAAGAGAAGAAGGGTTAAAAGCAGGAGCAAATGTCCTAATGCCAAATTTATCTCCAACATCATATAGAAAACTTTATTCCTTATATGATAACAAAATATGCACAGGAGATGAGGCTGCAGAGTGCAGAAATTGTTTAGAATTGAGAATAAAAAAAGCAGGTTACAATAGAGTAACCCACAAGGGAGATGTGTCTGAGTATAAAAAAATGTATGAATAAAGGCTCTTTACGAGCCTCAGACTGTCGACAAACTAAAAAATGTCCATTTCGACCGAACGTAGTGAGCGGAGAAATCTCGTGAGATATCTCCATGCGTTCGTTTCACTCACTTAGTCGAGATGGTACGTAGCTTAATATTTATTTTAAAATAAAATATTAGCTAAATTTATACTTTGTCTACGCTCTGAGGCTCTTTACGAGCCCTTTAAATTTCTATTATTTTTTCTTTTTTATTTTCAAAATATGAAATATGGTCAAAGCCTAATTTTTTTAAATGTTTTATTCCGTCGTTTATTTTGTAGGAAATTGTATTTGGAAAGTGGGAGTCTGAGCCGAGTGTTATGGTTTTTCCTCCTAAATCCCTATATTTTTTTAAAATTTCATCTTTTGGATTTGCATAGACTAAATTATTTCTAAATCCTGCTGTATTATATTCAAAACCTCTTTTTGTTTTTATTAATTCTTTTAAAATTTCTTCTATTAAATCTTCATAAAATGAAAAATTTGGTATTACTGATTTATCTTCAAGGTATCTGTCTATGTAGTCTATGTGGCCCAAAACTGAGAAATTTACACATGATTTTACGCATTTTAGCATATATTCATAGTATTTTCTAAAGTAGTGTTGGGGATTTTTTTCTATATTTTTCCTATTTGACCAAACATCTTCAAATTCCACGCAATGGATTGAACCTATTATAAAATCAAAGGGATTTTTGTCGATAAATTCGTTTATTTTATCTGAATTTTCGTAGGCTAAACCAATTTCTATTCCTGCTAGAATTTTTATTTGATTTTTGTATTTTTCTCTAAGCTTATATATAGTAGGAAAATATTCGTCAAGGTCAAAGGAAATATCCCTATCATTTTGGCAAAAGTTGTCCATATGGTCTGTGAAAGCCATTATTTTTATGCCATTTTTTATGGCTGATTTTATATTTTCTTCTGGATTTGTGTTTGAATCAAAAGAAAATTGTGAGTGTAAATGTAAGTCTTGCATTTTATTCCTTTCTTTTTATTCTTTTCTATTCTTTTTTATTCTTTCTTATTATATGCTAACACATATTTTTTTAAAGATAAATTTACTATACTACTACATTTTTTTGAAAATTCTGATATAATTATTATTAGTAATTAGACATGAGAGGGGAATTATGAAAAAAAATAATAAAATTTTAATTTTGGGACTTGGTTTATCTTTGGCATTTGCACCAATTAATAGTTTGGTTTTTAATGATGTTAATATTTCTTATGCTGAAAAATTTAGCGAAAAAGAGGAAAAAGAAGAATTAAGCCCAGAAGAAATTCTAAAAAAAGCTAATGATTTTTTGAAATCTGATGATTTTAAGGCTTTGGGAAAAGATGAACAAAAAGAATACAAGGATTTAATCAAAGATTTGACTGTTGAAGATTTGAATCAAGAAAAAGCTGATGAAATTTTTGATGCTATAGAAAAAATAGAATTATCTTATATAGGAAATAAGTATCAAGGTCTAAAGAAAGAAGTTCTTAAATTAAAGGATAATTCCTTGCCAAAAGAGTTGATAAAAGACATTGATGGATATAAAAATTCTTATGATACTTATGAAGATTATGCTGCACAAATAGAAAATCTTAATGAAAGTAAAAAAAGTATAGAAGATGAAAAAAAGGATATTAAAGACTTAAAAGAAGTTTTAAATAAAGCTTTAAAGGACAATAAGAATCTAGGTCTTGACCTAAAGGCAGAAGAGGCTATTTATAATAAAAAAGATGCAAGCTATGATGAAGTAAATAATGCAATCAATAGCTTAAATAAAAAAGTTGAAGATTATAATGCAAAAGTTAAGGAAGAAAATAGACTTGCTAATCTTTCAAAGCTTAAAAAGATAATTGACGAAGGAGAAAGTTTGAAAGAATCTTATCTTTATAAGAAATCAGGAAAAGAATTAAAAGAAAAATTTGATGCTAGCTTAGAAAATGCAAAATCTGCTTATAAAAAGCTTGAAAATAAAGAAGAAGTTAATAATGTAGATGTTTTGCTTAGTGCTTATAAATCAGCTAAAAGTAATCTTGATGGAAATAAATTTGAAGATGAACATAAAAAACTCATTGAATATTTTGAAAATAATAAAGATAAATTATCAGGGGAAGATCAAGAAAAATTTGCTAAATTAATAAATGAACTACCTGATAAAGAAGAATCTAACTTAGAAAGCATAAAAAAATTAAAAGAAGACCTAGATAAGGCATTGAAAACAGATCCAACAAGTGCAAGTCTTAAAAAAGTACAAAGAAAAATTGCAGTTCCAAAAACAAAATCAAACCGTTCATTTGTAAGGACAGGAGTAAAATCTGTTGGAATAGTTCTTGTAGTTTTGATAATTTCAGCACTTGCATATTTCTTTGCATCAAAGAAAGGCAAAAAATAAATAACAAATAAAAAATCTTCAAGCAAAACTTGAAGATTTTTTTTATTTAAAAAATTTTATTTATTAAAAATATTTTTTTCCATTATCTATAACTTCCAAAACTTCCTTTAAAACTTCTATCCTTGTTCTAATGATTTCACCCTCGTCTGTGTCTTTTATAAGCATTCTTGGGATAAGTTTTTCAGTTTCATAAATTTTTGGGGTATAGGCTCCCATATTATCTCTAATATGTGAATAGGAAACGTGCTCAGCAAGGGCTATGTGATGAGAATTATACATTAGAGTATAGCCTGCAATTCCTGTCTTTTTTTGGTAGGGTTTAGAAATCCCACCATCAATTACATACAATTTTCCATTTGCCCTTACAGGTTTTTTTCCTTCTTTAACTTTTACAGGGACATGTCCATTTATAATTCTTCTTCTATCACAATCTAAACCAAACTCGTCCAAAATTTTATCACAAATTTCTTCGTTTTTGTTTAGGTCATAATAAGCATTCATTTTTTCATATTTTAAATTTTTATCATCAACCAACAAATTTTCAAAATATGAATATTGACTTTTTCCAAAAATTGGAGATTTTTTGCCACAAACTAAATACCAGCATATATCTTGAGCAAAAAGTTTTTTCTTTTTATCTTTTGAAAAATAAGCATCCCTTGCAAGTTTATCAAAAATATCAAACATAGCTCGCCCCTTGTATGACTTGCCCTTAATCTCTATACTTTGGAAATTTCCATCCTTATCCATTGGGATACAACCATGAAAAAGCAAAGAACCATTAGATTTTTTATACATTGCACCATTGGTATACATAAATTTTATGTGTTCATTTAAAAGAATATTTTTAGAAAATTCCTTTTGGAGAATATTGATTATAAATTCTTCTTCATAAGTTAATTTTGTTGGATCTTTTGGATCAATAGTAGGGAAATTTGTATCAAGAAGCTTTGCTCCTTTATAGGTCATATCATCAAAATTAATGTGTCTTAAAGAATTTCTATCATCCATATTAAAATCAGGATTTCTTTCAATAAGTTTACTATCAAGCTTAAATCTAATAACACTCATAGCTTTAAACATTTTTGCAGCTACATCCTTATTGACCTTATCATAAATATTTTCTTCAAAAATTTTCGGCATAAATCTCTCACAAGGATCATCCCTATAAGTTTTCATAGAAAATTCATAAAGAGGTCTTAAATTTATTCCGTACCCCTCCTCAAGGAAATCAAAATTATTATAAGAAAAAGCATTGCAAAGGCAAGCTGCAATCAAAGCCCTATTTCCACTTACAGCTCCCATCCAAGCTAGATCATGATTTCCCCATTGGATATCAACATTTGGAAAAGAAATTAATTCGTCCATAATAATATGAGGCTCAGGTCCCCTGTCATAAATATCCCCAACTATATGTAGGCTATCAACAGAAATTCTTTGAATTAGACTTGACAAAACAATAATAAAATCATCAGCAGCCCTATATCTTATAATATTTTCAATTATTTTTTCATAATACAATTTTTTATTAAATTCAGAATCATTAGTGTACAAAAGTTCATCAATAATTTCCTTGTAATTTGTAGGAAATTTTTCCTTTACAGTATCCTTTGGATATTTTGTAGAAACAAACCTAAACAAATTTACAAGTCTGTGAATATTAATAGTGTACCAATCGTCATCAACTATATTTTCTTCCTTCAACCTAACAAGCTCCCTTTCAGGATTATAAATCAAACTTGCCAAATCATCTTGATCTTTTTTTACTAAAGTATCACCGAAATATTGTCTTGTTTTATCCCTAATATTGCCTGCAGCTGACCTTAAAAGATGAATAAAAGCCTTAGCTTCACCATGAAGATCAGAAAAAAAGTACTCGGTTCCCTTTGGTAAATAAAGCTTAGCGTTAAGACCAATTAACTCATCAACCAAATGAGCCCTACTAGGATAATTTTCTCTGAGAAGATTCAAATATTTTTCGTTCATAAAAACCCTTTCATAATAGTTAAAAAAAAGCAATGCTAAGCTTACTTTATCTTGTGTTATTTATAAATATTTATTAAATTTGCTAATATATTTTAAATTGCCCTCTAATCTTCATTATAATAGATCTTGCTTTTTACTTTGAGGGCAAGCATAGAACCAAGTATAAGAAAAACATTAAAAATATAAGCAATAACAAAAATTTTATCCCTAAATAAAACGTGTCCTATAATAGATAAGAAAATAAAGAAAAATCCTGTAAAAATATTAAATAAAAAATATTCTTCATCTTTTATAGATTTAAAAATCTTTCTACTTATAGAAGCAAGCAAAATAAATAATAAAAAAAGCATTATAAACAAAATAGGCTTAATTATAGAAATAGAAATATTAGAAAAACCCAACAAATCAAAAATGGCAAAAATATATTTTTCATCAACAAACAAAGAAAATAAACTTGCCAAAAAAAGAGCCAAGCTAATAAATAAATAATAAATTGCTCCTAAATTTAAAAAAAACTTACTAAATTTCTTCATAAATCCTCCTAATTAATTAAATTATACCACAAATATATAAAAAGAAGCCTTATATAAAAATGATTTTTTGACAAATATTTTATAGTATAATAAAGAAAAGAAGGGAGATATTTATGGAATTTGATAAGGTTATAGAAAAAAGAGTTTCAACAAGAGAATTTTTAGACAAAAAAATCGAAAGAGAAGATTTAGAAAAAATTGTAAAAGCAGGAGTTAAAGCTCCAGTTGGAAAAAGTTTATACGAAAATATGGCAATAAGTGTCATAACAAACAAAAATTTTAATTAAAAGAAATTTTAGAAGAAGCCAGAG
>NZ_HE978616.1:686884-703130 GCF_000307225.1 Anaerococcus vaginalis | reverse complement strand
AGTTAGAGCTCCAGTTGGAAAAAGTTTATACGAAAATATGGCAATAAGTGTCATAACAAACAAAAATTTTATAAAAGAAATTTTAGAAGAAGCCAGAGAAATCGTAAATGATCCAAAAGCAAACCCAATATACTCAGCACCCTACTTAATAATTATTTCAGCAAAAGACGGACACATAACAAGGCTTGAAGATACAGCTTGCATTATAGAAAATATGAGTTTAAAAGCAACAGATTTAGAAATAGGTTCTTGTTATATAAGAGGAATGTTTGAAAGATTTGATAAAGATGCAAGATTTATAAAAAAATTGAATATAGAAAAAAATTTCTACCCAGTTCACGGACTTATCTTAGGTTATCCAAAAACAGAATTAAAAGGAAAAAATCATAAAATAAAAACAAATTTTATAGACTGATTTTATTTGACAAATTTATAAAAAAATATATAGTAAGCAAAAATCATATAGAGATTAAAATAAATCTTGAAAATCTCCTAAATTATTTGACACTTACTAGCTTGTAGTGATATAATAAACAATTGCTAGAATTCTAATTTAGCGAGATTTTTTATTTATGTAAAAAAGGCTAATTTTATCATTTTAAAGCCTGAAAATTACATAAAAGGTCATAAGCAAAATTTTATGCTTAAAGCAAGATAAAGGAGTAATTTATAGTGCAATATCATAAAGAGTTATTTGGTAAAACTGAACGTGTTAGCTTTTCTAAATTTCCTCAAGTTCTTGATTTGCCAAACCTATTAAAAGTTCAAAAAGATTCTTATAGGTGGTTTATTGAAGAGGGCTTGGGAGAAATCTTGGAAGATATTTCCCCAATCGAAGATTATAATGGCAATTTAATACTTGAATTTGTTGGATACGATTTTGATGACGAAACAAAATATACAATAGAAGAAGCAAAATATAAAGATACAACATATTCCAGAGATTTAAAAGTTAAGGCTAGACTTATTAATAAGGAAACTGAAGAAGTAAAAGAACAAGAAGTATTTATGGGAGATTTCCCAATGATGACAGATTCAGCAACATTTGTAATAAATGGTGCAGAAAGAGTTATCGTAAGTCAGCTTGTAAGAAGTCCAGGAGTTTATTATGCATCAGAGCTTGATAAATCTGGAGATAAAATGTATTCTTCAACAGTTATACCTAACAGGGGAGCTTGGATAGAATTTGATACAGATGCAGCTCATACAGTAAATGTAAGACTTGATCGTACAAGAAAACTTCCAGCAACAACTCTTGTAAGGGCTTTACTTTTTGAAAACGATGAAGAAATAATTGAAGCTTTAGGAGATACAGAACATTTAAGAAATACACTTGAAAAAGAAAATTCACAAACAAGTGAAGAAGCTTTAATAGAAATTTATAAAAAATTAAAACCAGGAGATCCTGCCAGTCTTGAATCTGCACAAAATTTAATAAATAATCTTTTATTTGATGATAGAAGATATGACCTTGCTAAAGTAGGAAGATATAAATACAACAAAAAATTAGCTCTACACGATAGAATTATTGATCAAATTTCTGCAAAAGATGTAGTAAGTGATGAAACAGGCGAACTTTTTGTAAAAAAAGGAGAAGTCATAGATAGACAAACTGCTCTTGATATAGAAAATAGCGGAATAAATGTTGTAGATATAATTGTAAAACAAGAAAATGGCGAGGATAAAGAGCTAAGAATATGCGGAAACCATTTTGTAAATCTTGATTCTTTTGAAGAATTAGAAGGAATTGATCTTGAATATCTTGAATTATCAGAAAAAGTATATTATCCAGTTATGAGAGAAATACTTGATGAAAATGAAGATGAAGAATCAATTTTAAACGAAATAGAAAGAAGAAAAAAAGAACTTTGCCCAAAAAATATAGTAAAATCTGATATTCTTGCCGTAGTAAATTATCAATTTAACCTCTTTGAAGGAATAGGCGATGTTGATGATATTGATCATTTAGGAAATAGAAGAGTAAGAGGAGTTGGAGAATTATTACAAAACCAATTTAGAATTGGACTTGCAAGAATGGAAAGAGTTGTAAGAGAAAGAATGACAACTCAAGATCCTGATCTTGCAACTCCTCAAGGACTTATAAATATAAAACCAGTTACAGCTGTAATAAAAGAATTTTTTGGTTCAAGTCAGCTTTCACAATTTATGGATCAAACAAATCCAATGAGTGAGCTAACTCACAAAAGAAGATTATCAGCTTTAGGACCAGGTGGACTTTCAAGAGATAGGGCAGGAGTAGAAGTAAGGGACGTTCACGATTCTCACTATGGAAGAATTTGTCCAATAGAAACTCCAGAAGGACCAAACATCGGTCTAATTACATCTCTTACAACTTATGCAAGAATTAACAAGTATGGATTTATAGAAACACCTTATAGAAAAGTTGGAAAAGATGGTCATGTAACAGATGAAATAGATTATCTAACAGCAGATATTGAAGATAATTATATTATTGCCCAAGCAAACGAGCCGCTTGATGAAAATAATAGATTTATAAATGATCGTGTATCAGGTCGTGGTATAAATGGAGAAAATGATATTTATCCAAGAGAAAAAGTAGAATATATGGACGTTTCCCCTCAACAAATTGTATCAGTTGGAGCAAGTTTGATTCCTTTCTTGGAAAATGACGATTCAACTCGTGCACTAATGGGAGCCAACATGCAAAGACAAGCAGTTCCACTTTTAAAATCCCAAGCACCAATAATTGCGACAGGAATTGAACATAGGGCTGCAAAAGATTCAGGAGTTTGTGTAATAAGCAAAAATGCTGGAGAAGTTGTTTATGTTGGAGATGAAAAAATCAGAATAAAAAGAGATTCTGATGGAGAAATTGACTATTATAGACTTCTTAAATTTAGACGTGCAAACCAAGGAACAACAATTAATCAAAGACCAATTGTAAAACTTGGAGAACATGTCGAAGCAAATGAAATAATTGCAGACGGTCCTTCAACAGAACAAGGCGAGCTTGCTCTTGGTAAAAATATCCTTATTGCCTTTACAACATGGGAAGGATACAACTACGAAGACGCTATGCTTTTAAACGAACAATTAGTAATGGATGATGTGCTCACATCAGTTCATATAGAAGAGCATGAATGTGAAGCTCGTGAAACAAAACTTGGTGCTGAAGAGATAACTAAAGATATTCCAAATGTCGGCGATGATATGAAGAAAAATCTTGACGAAAAAGGTGTTATAAGAATCGGTGCAGAAGTAAAAAGTGGCGATATTTTGGTAGGAAAAGTTTCACCAAAAGGAGAAACAGAATTATCTCCAGAAGAAAGACTATTAAGGGCTATTTTCGGAGAAAAAGCTCGTGAAGTTCGTGATACATCACTTACAGTTCCACACGGAGAAAGTGGTATTGTTGTTGATGTAAAAGAATATACTAAAAAAGACGGAGATGAATTATCTCCGGGTGTAAATAAAGTTATTAGAGTTTTTGTAGCAACCAAAAGAAAGATTATGGTTGGAGATAAAATGTGTGGTAGACATGGTAACAAGGGTGTCGTTTCAAGAATTATGCCAAGAGAAGATATGCCTTTCTTGCCAGATGGAACTCCAATTCAAATTTGCCTAAACCCACTAGGTATTCCTTCACGTATGAATATTGGACAAGTTTTGGAAGTTCATATGGGTCTTGCCGCAAGAACTATGGGATGGAAAGTTGCAACTCCAGTATTCGATGGTGCTATGGATACAGAAATAGAAGAAGCACTAGAAGAAGCTCAAAAAATTGCTCCATACGTAAATAAAACAGGAAAAATCAGACTTCGTGATGGTAGAACTGGAGAAGAATTTGATAATCCAGTTACAGTTGGAGTAATGTATATGCTAAAACTTCACCATATGGTTGAAGAAAAAATTCATGCTAGAAGTATCGGACCTTATTCACTTGTAACTCAACAACCTCTAGGTGGTAAGGCACAATTTGGTGGACAAAGATTTGGAGAAATGGAAGTTTGGGCCCTAGAAGCATACGGAGCAAGTCATACTCTTCAAGAAATGTTGACAGTAAAATCAGATGATGTTACAGGAAGAGTTAAAACTTATGAAGCTATAGTTAAGGGAGAAAATGTACCAGAACCAGGAACTCCAGAATCTTTCAAGGTATTGGTAAAAGAATTACAATCTCTAGCCCTAGATGTTGAGCTTTTAGATGAAGATGGAAATGTAATTGAAATTAAAGAAAATATAGATGAACAAGATAAGTTCTCAGAAGTTGAAAAGATTGATGCATCAAAAATTAGAAGTCAATCTAAAAAACTAAGTGGGATAAATCTTTCAACAAAAGAAGAGGAAGAAGTAGAAGTTACAGATTCTACAAGTGAAGAAATAGAAGAGCTAGAAGATTAAGGGGGATTTTTTGTCAGAATTACAAGAATTTGGTGCTATGAGAATGAAAATAGCATCTCCTGAAAAAATCAGATCATGGTCCCATGGTGAGGTTAAAAAACCAGAAACTATAAATTATAGGACACTTAAACCTGAAAAAGATGGTTTATTTTGTGAGAAAATTTTTGGACCAACTAAGGATTATGAATGCTCTTGTGGAAAATACAAGAGAATTAGATATAAGGGTGTTGTTTGTGAAAAATGTGGTGTTGAGGTAACAAAATCTAAGGTAAGACGTGAAAGAATGGGACATATTGAACTTGCAGCTCCTGTAAGTCATATATGGTATTTCAAAGGAATCCCTTCAAAAATGGGTCTACTATTAGATATGAGCCCAAGAGTTTTGGAAAAAATCTTATATTTCGCATCTTATGTAGTAATAAATCCAGGAGAAACTGAATATTACGAAAAACAAGAATTATCTGAAAGTGAGTATGCAGAAGCTTTAGATAATTATCCTGATGATACAGAATTTCAAGCAGAAATGGGAGCAGAAGCTGTTAAAAAGCTTCTTGCTAACATGGATCTTAAAAAAGAATATGAATCTTTAATTAAAGAGCTTGAAGATGCAAAAGGACAAAAGAAAGTTAGAATTTCAAGAAGACTTGAAGTTGTTGATGCATTTTTGACAAGTGGAAATAAACCAGAATGGATGATACTTGATGTTCTTCCAGTTATGCCTCCTGAACTTAGACCAATGGTTCAACTTGAAGGTGGAAGATTTGCAACAAGTGACTTAAATGATTTATACAGAAGAGTTATAAATAGAAATAATAGACTAAAAAGACTTCTTGATATTGGGGCTCCAGAAATTATTGTAAGAAATGAAAAAAGAATGCTTCAAGAAGCTGTTGATGCTCTTATTGACAATGGTAGACGTGGTCGTGCTGTAACAGGTGCATCAAATAGAAGTATGAAATCTTTATCAGATCTATTAAAGGGTAAAAGTGGTAGATTTAGACAAAACTTATTGGGTAAAAGGGTAGATTATTCAGGACGTTCTGTAATAGTTGTAGGTCCTAATCTTAAATTCAACCAATGTGGTTTGCCACAAGAGATGGCTCTTGAATTATTTAAACCATTTATCATGAATAAGGTTGTTGAAAAAGATCTTGCTCATAATTTAAAATCTGCTAAAAAAATGGTTGAGAAAAAAGATCCTAGAGTATATGAAATACTTGAGGAAGTAATTAAAGATCATCCGGTTTTGTTAAACCGTGCCCCTACACTTCACAGACTTGGAATCCAAGCTTTTGAACCGGTTTTGGTTGAAGGAAAGGCTATGAAACTTCATCCACTTGCTTGTCCTGCTTTTAATGCGGACTTTGATGGGGACCAAATGGCTATACATTTACCTTTATCAAATGAGGCACAAATTGAAGCGAGACTTTTAATGATGTCAACGAATAATATTCTTGGTCTAAAAGATGGTAAAGCAATAACAACTCCATCTCAAGATATGGTTCTTGGAGCATATTATCTAACAACTATAAAAGAAGGTGCAAAGGGCGAAGGAATGATTTTTGAAAATATTTCAGAAATGAAAAAAGCTCTTTTAAATCACAATGTTACCCTTCAAACAAAAGTTGGAGTTAGAATTAAAAAAGATGAAAATGACTCTGGAAAAATTGTAAATTCTTCTGTTGGAAGATTTATCTACAATGAAGGTATTCCACAAGATTTAGGATATGTAAATAGAAAAGAAGACCCATATTCATTGGAAATTGATCAAATAACCTCATCAGGAGTTTTAAAAGAAATTGTTGATCGTTGCTTTAGAAAACATGGAAATATAAAAACTGCATCAGTTTTGGATTATATTAAATCTACAGGATATAAATATTCAACCCTTTCAGGTCTTACAGTTTCTATGTCAGACGTTACTATTCCTCATCAAAAATGGGATATAGTTTCAAAGGCTGACGAAGAAGTTGATAAGTATGAAAAACTTTATAGACGTGGATTTATAACTGACAACGAAAGATATGAAAAAGTTATAGATATTTGGAGAGAAGCAACTGATGAAGTAACAGATGCCCTTCTTGATGAATTGAAATCTGACAATAATATTAAAATATTTGCGGATTCTGGTGCCCGTGGTTCTACAAACCAAATTAGACAATTAGGTGGAATGCGTGGACTTATGTCAAGAGCTGATGGAAAAATTATAGAAATTCCAATAAAGGCAAACTTCCGTGAAGGTCTTTCTGTACAAGAATACTTCATTTCAACTCACGGTTCTCGTAAGGGTCTAACAGATACAGCTTTAAGAACTGCCGATTCAGGATACTTAACAAGAAGAATGGTAGATATTTCTCAAGATGTTATTGTAACTGAAGATGATTGTGGTACAGATGGATATGTAGTTGCTCATGAGTTTAAAGATGGAAATGAATTAATCGAAAATTTATATACAAGAATAGTAGGTCGTACATCATTTGAAGACATTTATGATAATGATGGTGATTTAATAGTTGGCAAAAACCAAATAATTGATGAAGATAAGGCTGATAATATTGTTGCAAATGGAATAAAAGAAGTTAAACTTCGTTCAGTTCTTGAATGTAAATCTAAACATGGTGTTTGTGAAAAATGCTATGGTAGAAACCTTGCTACAGGTAAAAAGGTAAATATTGGTGAGGCAGTAGGAATTATAGCAGCCCAATCAATCGGAGAGCCTGGTACACAGCTTACAATGAGAACCTTCCACTCAGGAGGAATTGCAGGAGTTGGAATTACTCAAGGTCTTCCAAGGGTTGAAGAGCTATTTGAAGCAAGAAAACCAAAAGGACTTGCCTTTATAGCAGAAAATTCTGGAATAGTTTCATTGATTCAAAACGACAAGAAAACTGATGTTGAAATTTTATCAGAAGATGGATATTCTAAAAAATATAATATACCATTTGGAGCAAGACTTTTGGTTTCAGAAGGAGATGTGGTTGAAAAAGGACAACAACTTACAGAAGGTTCCCTTGACCCACATGATGTTTTAAAAGTTTTGGGAAAAATTGGAGTTCAAGATTATATAACAAAAGAAGTTCAAAAAGTTTATAGACTTCAAGGTGTAGAAATTGATGATAGGCACATAGAAGTTATTACAAAGCAAATGCTTAAAAAAGTAAAAATAGAAGAGGCTGGAGATACAGAATTTTTACCAGGATCATTACAAGAAATCAGAGAAGTGAAAATTGTTAATGAGCAAATGGAAAAAGATGGTAAAAAACCATGCGAATATAGCCAACAACTTCTAGGAATTACAAAAGCATCACTTGCTACAGAATCTTGGCTATCAGCAGCATCCTTCCAAGAAACAACAAGAGTTCTTACAGACGCATCAATAAAAGGTAAAGTTGATGATCTTAAAGGATTAAAAGAAAATATAATCATAGGAAAACTAATACCAGCAGGTACGGGTATGAAAGTTTATAATAATTTTGATATAGATTATAAAAATAAAGATCTCGAAGATGCACAAATTCAAATGAATATAGAAGAAATAGAAAATAGAGAAAAAGAAGCTCTAAGCGAATAAAAAATAAGGAGCTGTTGCAGAATTTTTATTGATTTTGCAACAGCTCCTTTTATATTGTGTTTATTATATTTAAAATTATAAATATTAGAAAAAATATTATTGTTAGTTTTTTGTATTTTATTTCTTTAAAATCAAAATCAACTTTTTGAACTTTTGCAAGAAAAATTGAAAAAATAAAAAAACCTATGGAAAAAATTATCGATCTTTTTAAAGATTCTTGTTGGCTATTTTTATAAATATAAAAATATGCTAAATATTGTACTAGTAAAACTAGGCTTACTGCACAAGGAAGTGAGTGAATGTATTGCCTATAATTTTCTTTGGAATTCATAAAAATCTCCTTTCATATAAAATTATAGGAGATTTTTTCTTTGTTTACAAGTTATATCAAAATGAAAGCTTGTGATAATTCACAAAATAAAAATTTACGATTGAGTTTGTTAAGAGACCCTAAATTTCAATGTTTATTGACATTAGCCAAGGCTTTTAATATTATATAAGTAAAGACACCGTTTACCTAAAGGAGGTTTTAAAAATGATGGAGAAAATTCAGAAGTTCGGAGGAGCGATGTTTACTCCAGTAATGCTTTTTGCTGTTTCGTCAGTGCTTATTGGATTTGGAATATTGTTTACTAACGAACAAATACTAGGGTCTATTGCTGCAGAAGGAACTTTCTGGAGAGGATTCTGGGATATGGTTCTATCTGGTGGATGGACTGTATTTAATCAATTGCCACTTTTATTTGCGGTTTCCTTACCAATCGGACTTGCAAATAAACAAAATGCTAGAGCTTGTATGGAATCATTGGTTATTTATTTGATATTTAATTATTATGTAGCTTCCATACTAGGAACTTGGGGATCAGTTTTTGGTGTTGATTATGCACTTGAAGCTGGAGCAGAATCAGGACTTGCTAATATTGCTAATATTAAAACTCTTGATATGGGTATGATGGGTGCCTTATTAATCTCAGGACTTGCAATATTTTTGCATAATAAATATTTTGATACAAGACTTCCTGAATGGCTTGGAGTTTTTAGAGGATCTGCCTTTGTAGTTGGTCTTGGTTTTATAGCTATGATTCCGGCTGCTGTCCTTGCTTGTTTGGTTTGGCCAAAAGTTCAAATGGGGATTTCAAGTTTTCAAGGATTTATAACATCAGCTGGTGGACTTGGAGTTTGGGTATTTATTTTGCTTGAAAGATTATTGATACCTTTTGGCTTACACCACTTATTGTATGCACCTATTTATTATGATTCAGTTTTAGTTTCTGGTGGAATTTATGCTGCTTGGGCAAAACAATTACCAGAGCTTGCAGCAAGCACAAAACCACTAATAGATCTTGCGCCTTATGCAGCTTTTACAGCTACAGGTTGGTCAAAATTATTTGGTTGTGCTGGTATAGGACTTGCTTTTTATAAAACTGCAAAGCCTGAAAACAAAAAGAAGGTTGCAGGACTTATGATTCCAGTTGTAATTTCAGCTATAATGTGTGGAGTAACAGAGCCAATTGAATATACATTCTTATTTATTGCACCACCATTATTTATAGTTCACGCAATTCTTGCTGCATGTCTTTCAACTATTATGTATTACTTGGGAGTTGTCGGAATATTTTCTGGAGGAGCCATAGAAATGGCTTCATTAAACTGGATTCCATTAATGGCAAATCACTGGTCGACTTATTTGAAAATGTTGATAGTTGGAATTATTGCTACCGCCGTTTGGTATTTTATTTTTACCTTCTTGATCGAAAAATTTGACTTCAAAACACCAGGTAGGGAAGTTAAAAGCGATGTAAAACTTTATTCTAAAAAAGAATACAGGAGTAAAAAAGGTGAAGGAAAAGCTCAAGATGCAACAAAAGCCGATGCAAAAGATGAATTTGAGGTTATGGCAGATGAAATTTTAATAGGACTAGGTGGCCCTGAAAATATAAAAGATTTCACAAACTGCGTAACAAGACTTAGGGTAAATGTAAAAGATCCTGAAAAAGTTATGGAAAATGAATACTTTAAGCAAATTGGAACTTATGGAACAAGTAGAAACGGTAACTCTGTCCATGTAATTGTTGGAACAAATATCCAATATGTTGCTGACGAATTTGGACAAATTTTAGAAAACGAATAAAAAAATAAGAAAAATAAAAAATAAAAAATTTAAAACAAGGAGAAAAACAATGAAAAAATACGCTATAACAATTGCAGGTGGTGGATCAACTTTTACACCAGGAATGATTTTAATGCTTATGGACAATCTTGATAGATTTCCAATTAGATCAATCAAATTATATGATAACGATGAGGACAGACAAAATATAATCGGAAATGCTTTTGACATTTTTATGAAAGAAAGACATCCTGATATCGAGTTTATTCACACACTTGATCCTGAAACTGCCTTTTCAGATACAGATTTTGTAATGGCACAAATCAGAGTTGGTAAATATGAAATGAGATCAAAAGATGAGAAGATTCCACCAAAATATGGTGTAATTGGACAAGAAACTTGTGGACCAGGTGGAATTGCTTATGGACTAAGATCAATCGGTGGAGTAATTGAAATTTTAGATTATATGGAAAAATACTCACCAGATGCTTGGATGCTAAACTATTCAAACCCAGCAGCTATAGTTGCAGAAGCAACAAGAAGATTAAGACCAGACTCAAAAATTATAAATATTTGTGATATGCCAATTGATTTGATGTACAAAATGGCAGATATGGTTGGACTTAAACACTGGAAAGATTTAGATTTCTCATATTACGGACTAAACCATTTTGGTTGGTTTACAGAAATTAAAGATAAAGACGGAAATGATTTAATGCCACAAATCAAAGCCCACGTATCAGTAAATGGATTTGCTGATGGAATAGGAACAGCACAACATCTTGATGAATCTTGGGTTGAAACATTTACAAAGGCAAAAGACGTTTATGCACTTGACCCAGAAACAATACCAAACACATATCTAAAATACTATCTCTACCCAGATTTCGTAATGGAACACACAGACATTAACCACACAAGAGTTGATGAAGTAAAAGAAGGAAGAGAAAAAGAAGTATTTGGTTTATGTAATACAATAACAGATAGGGGAACAGCAGAAGGAATCGACTTTGAAATTGACGCTCACGCATCATATATAGTTGACCTTGCAATTGCTCTTGCAGAAAATACAAAAGAAGTTTTCCTATTAATAGTAGAAAATGACGGAGCAGTATCAAACTTTGATCCAACAGCAATGGTAGAAGTTCCATGTATAGTTGACAAATCAGGATACAAGAAAATTTGCCAAGGAAAAATTCCACAATTCCAAAAAGGAATGATGGAAGAGCAAGTTTCAGTAGAAAAACTTGCAGTAGAAGCTTGGATTGAAGGATCATATCAAAAATTATGGCAAGCAATCTCCTTATCAAAAACAGTACCAAGTGCAAAAGTTGCAAAATTAATCCTAGACGATTTAATAGAAGCAAACAAAGATTTCTGGCCAGAACTTCATTAAAAATAAAAATAAATCCTAGTAGCAGTATAATGTTACTAGGATTTTTTTTATTTTACGGAGGAGATATGAAGTTTGAAGATTTAATAAAAGAAAACAAAGAAAAATTCACTCAAACAGACTTTGATATAGTAGATTTTCTTATAAATAATAAAAATAAAAACTAGACTTATCAATAAACGAATTTGCAAAAAAATGCCTCACATCAAGGACAAGTATACTAAGATTTAGTAAAAAGTTAGGCTTTGAAGGATATAGCGAATTTAAGTATTTTTTAAACAAAAAAGAAGAAAAAGTAGAAAAAACATATGAAGAAGATAAAAAACTAGACTATCTATTTGAAAAAATCAAAAATTCAAACAATATATTTATTTACGGCAATGGAAATTATGAAGACATAATAAAAAATGCCATAAAATTATATTTCAAAGACTTAGGACAATTCGCAGAAACTTTCCAAGGAAGAGATGAAATAACAACCTTTAACAAAAATTCCCTAAAAGATTCAACAATATTTGTAATAGATCTATCAAACGATCCGGATAGCTTAGAATTATTAAGCCTAATATCAAACATAAGTACAAAAAAAATCCTAGTAACAGATGATTTTTCCAAAGAATTTTTGGGAGAATACACAATCCATATAAAAAAACTTGAAAAAAATAAGCTGAATCTAATATCAGAAAATTTAAAAGAAATAGAAAAATTTTTTATAAAATATGAAAATTATAGGATGAAAAATGAAAATAAATGATTTAATAAAAGAAAATTACAAATTTTTAGATAAAAATGATATAAGGCTATATTCATATATAATGCAAGAAAAATCAGATTTTGTAGAAGATACCCTAAAAGAATTTTCAAAAAAATCAAAATTTAGCGAATCAGCCATAGTAAATTTTGCAAAAAAAATAGGACTTGAAGGATATTCAGAATTAAAATATCTAATAAAGTGGGAAAGAGAAAAAATAGTAGATTTTGACGAAAAAGAAATAGACTATACCTATAACGATATAACACTGTCAATGAATATGATAAAAGCATTAAACTTAGACGATTTATTTAAGATTCTTGATAAACTAAACAAAGTTTATGTAATATACACAGGCTATATCCAAAAAAACCTAGCCGAAGAGCTAAAAAGAAACTTCCTAAACATAGGAGTGATAGCCTACACCCTAGATATAAAAAAAGATTTAGACTTATTAAACAAAAATATAGAAAAAAACGACATAGTTTTTGCCCTATCATTTTCGGGAGAAAATAAAAGTTTAATAGATTTCATAAAAAAATAAAAAAAGAAATTATACTAGTATCAATAACAAAACTTTCAAACAACAAACTATCTCAAATATCAAACTACAATTTAGCCTTCCAATCACACGAAGTTTATAGGTACGAAGAAAACACATCAATAAGACCTGTAAGCCAATATTATTTGATAATAGATTTTTTGGTTTTAAAATTTTTAAATTATAGGTCAAAAAATAAAAGAAAAATATCTAAAAGCCTTTAAATTACTTGACATATATATACTAAGAGTGTAAAATTAATAAGGATTGGCGTAAAGCCAATTTTTAAGATGATTAAAATTTATAAAAAAGGAGGTGCATTATGCCTACAATTAATCAACTTGTTAGAAAAGGTAGAAAAACTACTAAGGAAAAATCAGATACACCAGCTTTAGGTTATAACTTCAATACACTTAAAAGAAGACAAACTAAATCTCAATCACCACAAAAACGTGGAGTATGTACTTCAGTAAGAACAGTTACACCTAAAAAGCCTAACTCAGCTTTGAGAAAAATTGCCAGAGTAAGACTAACTAATGGTGCAGAAGTTCTTTCTTATATACCAGGAATAGGACACAATCTTCAAGAGCACTCTGTTGTACTAATCAGAGGAGGAAGAGTAAAAGACCTTCCAGGTGTTAGATACCATATCATAAGAGGTACTCTTGATACAGCAGGAGTAGAAGGAAGAAAACAAGGTAGATCTAAATACGGAGCTAAAAAAGATAATTAGTAGTATTTAGATGTAGTGCATAATGTACTAATTTACATAAAGTATATGTGCACACGAACGGCTGTAAGGTCGTTTAGATCTTATAGTCGAGTACTAAAGATATTACTAAATTGGTAAAGGAGGGAAGCAAAGTGTCAAGAAAAGGACATATACCAAAAAGAGAGGTAATGCCTGATGCTAAGTATAACGATAGAGTTGTAACAAAACTTATCAACAATGTTATGCTAGATGGTAAAAAAGGTGTTGCTACAAAAATAGTTTATGATGCTTTCGAAATAGTTGGAGAAACTTCAGGAAATGATCCATTAGAAGTATTCTACCAAGCTTTAGAAAATATTATGCCAACACTTGAAGTTAAAGCAAGAAGAATCGGTGGAGCTAACTACCAAGTACCTATGGAAGTTAGACCAGAAAGAAGACAAACTTTAGGTTTAAGATGGCTAGTTAATTTCTCAAGAACACGTGGAGAAAAAACTATGGTAGAAAGATTGTCAAAAGAAATTTTAGACGCATCAAACAATGCTGGTGCCAGCGTTAAACGTAAAGAAGAAATGCACAGAGCTGCAGAAGCTAACAAAGCTTTCGCACACTATAGATATTAGGGGGATCAATGTCAAGAGATGTCTCATTAAAAGAAACCAGAAATATTGGTATCATGGCGCATATCGATGCTGGTAAAACAACAGTAACAGAAAGAATGTTGTTTTATACAGGAAAGATTTACAAAATCGGTGATACCCATGATGGTACAGCAGTAATGGATTCTATGGACCAAGAAAAAGAAAGAGGAATCACAATCGGTTCTGCTGCTACAACATGTTACTGGGAAGGTCACAGAATTAACATCATAGATACACCAGGCCACGTTGACTTTACAGTTGAAGTTGAAAGATCTCTAAGAGTTCTTGATGGTGCTGTTGCACTTTTTGATGCTAAAAGTGGTGTAGAACCACAATCTGAAACAGTTTGGAGACAAGCTGACAAATATGACATTCCAAGATTTTGTTTTATAAATAAAATGGATGCTACAGGCGCTGACTTTTTCATGTCTGTAGAAACAATCAAAGAAAAATTAAAAGCAAATGCAGTACCTATAGAAATTCCTATAGGATCTGAGCAAGAATTTGAAGGTGTAGTTGACCTAGTAACAATGAAATCTGTAACATACAAAACAGAAGACTTAGGAGCTCACCCAATAGAAGGCGAAATTCCAGAAAATCTAAAGGAACAAGCAGAAGAATATAGGGCAAATCTATTAGAAGAATTATCAGAAATTGATGACACAATCATGATGAAATATCTTGAAGGTGAAGAAGTTTCTGAAGAAGAAATCAAAAATGCAATAAGAAAGGGAACAATAGAAAAGAAAATTTTCCCATGTCTTTGTGGATCAGCCTACAAAAACAAGGGTGTACAAGCACTTCTTGATGCAATAGTTGACTATATGCCAAGTCCACTTGATATACCAGACGTTCAAGGAACAGATCCAAAAGATGACGAAAAAATTCTTGAAAGACACCCTGGAGATAAAGAACCTTTATCAGCATTAGCCTTTAAAGTAGTAACAGACCCATATGTAGGTAAGTTAATTTATGTAAGAATCTATTCAGGAGTTATTGAGTCAGGTTCATATATTTACAATGCAACAAAAGGTAAAAGAGAAAGAGTAGGAAGAATCCTACAAATGCACTCAAACAAGCAAGAAGAAATCGAAACAGGTTACTGTGGAGATATAGTAGCCCTTCTTGGACTTAAAAATACAACAACAGGAGATTCACTCTGTGTTCAAGATAATCCAATAATTCTTGAAAATATGGAATTCCCAGATCCAGTTATCTCAGTAGCTATTGAACCAAAAACAAGAGCTAGTCAAGATAAAATGGCTTTAGGACTTCAAAAACTTGCAGAAGAAGATCCAACATTTGTTACAAAAACAGATGAAGAAACAGGACAAACAATAATTTCAGGAATGGGAGAATTACACCTTGAAATTATCGTTGATAGATTGCTTCGTGAATTTAAAGTAGAAGCTAATATCGGTAACCCACAAGTAGCATACAGAGAATCTATAACACAACCAGCAGAAGCACAAGGAAAGTTTGTAAGACAATCCGGTGGTTCTGGTCAATACGGAGATGTTGTTCTTAGAATTATGCCTGGAAAAGAAGGCGAAGGAATTACATTTGAATCCAAAATCGTTGGAGGAGCAATTCCAAAAGAATACATCAAACCAGTTGAAGAAGGTGTTAGAGAAGCAGCTACACAAGGTATACTTGGTGGTTATCCAATGGTTGATATGCACGTTGAAGTATTCGATGGTTCATACCACGAAGTAGACTCATCAGAAGTTGCCTTCCACGTAGCAGGATCTATGGCTCTTAAAAACGCAGTAGCAAAAGCTAAACCAATTTTACTTGAGCCAATGGAAAAAGTAGAAATTACAACACCAGATGAATATCTAGGAGATGTAATGGGAGATGTTTCATCAAGAAGAGGAAAAATTGATGGAATGAATCCAAAAGATGGAATTCATGTATTAGATGCCTACATTCCACTTTCAGAAATGTTTGGATATGCTACAGATTTGAGAAGTAAAACTCAAGGTAGAGCAACATATTCAATGCAATTTGATCACTACGCTCAAGTACCTGAAAGTGTAAAAGAAGAAGTATTAAATAAAAATTAGGAGGAAACAATGAGTAAAGAACAATTTGAAAGAAGTAAACCACATATTAATATTGGTACAATTGGACACGTTGACCAT
>NZ_HE978616.1:680465-686526 GCF_000307225.1 Anaerococcus vaginalis | reverse complement strand
GGTAAAACAACAACAACAGCAGCAATCACCCAAGCCCTAAACAAAAAATACGGAACAGGTGAATTCATAGACTACGATAAGATTGATAAAGCTCCAGAAGAAAGAGAAAGAGGAATCACAATCAATACATCAGTAGTAGAATACGAAACAGAAAAAAGACACTACGCACACATAGACGCACCAGGCCACGCAGATTACGTTAAAAACATGATCACAGGAGCAGCACAAATGGACGGAGCAATCCTAGTAGTAAGTGCAGCAGACGGTCCAATGCCACAAACAAGAGAACACATCCTCTTAGCAAGACAAGTAGGTGTACCAAAAATCGCAGTATTCCTAAACAAAGAAGATCAAGTAGACGATCCAGAACTAATCGAATTAGTAGAAATGGAAGTAAGAGACTTACTATCAGAATACGAATTCGACGGAGACGATGCACCAGTAATAGTAGGAAGTGCATTAAAATCCCTACAAGAAGGCGGAGAAGGCCCATGGTCAGACAAAATATTAGCCCTAATGGATGCAGTAGACGAATACTTTGACATACCAGAAAGAGATAACGACCAACCATTCCTAATGCCAGTAGAAGACGTAATGACAATCTCAGGAAGAGGAACAGTAGCAACAGGAAGAGTAGAAAGAGGAACACTAAAACTAGGTTCAACAGTAGAAATCGTAGGACTAACAGACAAAACAAGAGAAGTAGTAGTAACAGGAATAGAAATGTTCCACAAATCCCTAGACGTAACAGAATCAGGAGACAACTGTGCATTACTACTAAGAGGAGTACAAAGAAACGAAATCCAAAGAGGACAAGTAATAGCAGCCCCAGGCTCAGTACACCCACACACAGAATTCGAAGGCCAAGTATACGTACTAACCAAAGAAGAAGGAGGAAGACATACCCCATTCTTCTCAGGATATAGACCACAATTCTTCTTTAGAACAACAGACGTAACAGGAGACATCCAACTAGAAGAAGGAACAGAAATGGTAATGCCAGGAGACAACGCAACATTCAAAATCAAATTACAAAAACCAATCGCTCTTGAAGAAGGATTAAGATTCGCAGTAAGAGAAGGTGGAAGAACAGTTGCTTCAGGAGTTGTTTCTAAAGTAATAGCTTAATTAGCTTTAAATTTGAAACAAAATAAATAATTAAAGGCGGGGTAGTTCCCGTCTTTTTTTAAAATATTATTAAATTTTATAAGAGGAAATTAGATGAAAGAAAAATTGAGTAATTTTAAGGAGATTTTTAAGAAAGTATTTTTAATTTCTGTTTTAATTCTTGTAATTGTTGAATTTAGAAAAATATCTAAAGAAATAAAAATTGAAGATGTAAAATATATTTTCTCTACCTTGTCAATTACAACTTTATTAGCCATGGGAATTTATGGAATTTTTGCTAATATTCCTGCAAGTTTGTATGATTTTATTTTAAATAATGAGCTTGAAAATAATTATAATAAAAAATATATAGCTGAAACTGGATTTTGTATTAATAATTTTAATGACCTTTTGGGACTTGGTGGTTTTATATCAATTGGTTTAAGGTCAGCTTTTTATGGCAAGGGACATGAACCTACTAAACTTATTAAAAAAATTATTGAACTTTTGGTATTTTTGCCATGTGGTTTGTCTTTTTTTTCGACTTTATCCTTAATTTCTTTAAAACTTTATCCAAATCCTATTTTGGAAAAATATTTGCTATTACTAATTGGAGCAAGCTTATATCTTCCGATTATTATTTGCCTATCTTTTTTTGGGAAAATTAAATTTTCTAAAAGAAATCAAATAAAATTATTCTTTATCTCTATTGCCGAATGGTTTGGGGTAATGAGTGCTTTTGTTGTTATTGGAATACTTTTAGGAGTGAAATTTGATATTATTAGTTTATCAACTTTGGTTGTGGCTGCTAATATTGTTGGTTATATTTCTATGATTCCAGGGGCTATTGGTTCTTTTGATCTTATAATTTTATTTGCTTTAAAAAGTCAAGGTCTTAGTCAAGAAATGGCTCTTGCTTGGATTCTTCTTTATAGGTTATTTTACTATATTGTTCCATTTTGCCTTGCTTTTGTATTTTTCACAAAGAATTTTACTGTAGCATTTCAATTTAAAGAGGCAAGATTTATCAAAAGGCTTACAAAAAATATTCTTGTTTTAACTAATACTGTTTTAATGTATATTTTTGGTTTGTTTATGATTTTAGCTGCAACTCTTCCAGATAAGGCTTATGGTGGAGGGATTCTTACTAAATTAAACCCTATTAGGGCATCGGCAATTTATCAATTTCCATCCCTTCTTTTTGGTTTTATTTTTATAGTTATGGCAAGGGCTTATATTTCAAGGCAAAAAAAATCATTTGCTTTAAACAATATTGTATTAATTCTTGTATTTGTTTATACTTATATGACTGGATATAGCCTTATAACTCTTGCTTATATATTGCTTATGCTTGTAATCAACCTTATTACAAAAGATGAACTTCACACCAAGCAATTTATTTATGCTAGTGAAGATAGGTTTGTTGATCTTATTTTAGCAAACTTTATGCTTATAGTTTATGTTGGTAAAATTTTAAAGCACGGCTCAGTTATTGATGTAAGCTTTAGTGAGGTTGATGATTTTATTTTGATTCCTTTTGAATATAATTTTATTTCAATAATTGTTACTGTTTCAATTATTTATTTAATCTCCTATATTTTGATTAGGTACTTGCAAGGAAAAAGGATTAAGGTAGGAGAAGCTTATAACTATGATAGGTATATAAATCTTCTGAAAAATCAAGGTGGATCAAAGGAAGCTTTTCTTTCTTTTTTGGATGATAAAGATCTTTATTGGTTGGAAAAAGATTCTTGTGATTTGGCTTGCCTCCAAATAAGAACTGTGGCTGACAAGGTTATAGTTATGGGGGATCCTATTGGGAATGAAAAATATTTTAATGAGCTTTTGGATAAATTTATAAATGAAGTTGATGACTTGGGATATAATATTGTTTTTTATGAAATAAATAAGGATATCACTATGAAAGTTCATGAATACGGCTTTAATTTTATGAAATTTGGTGAAAGTGCAAATGTCGATCTTAATGAATTTAATCTTGATGGAAAGAAAAAGAAAAATCTTAGAAAGACAATAAATAAAATTGACAGGGAAGGTTATAGCTTTGAAGTTTTGAATAAACCCTTTGATGGAAAAACTATAAAAAGACTTCAAGAAATTTCTAATGTTTGGCTTGGTGAAGGCAAGGAGAAAGGATTTTCTTTGGGATTTTTTGATAAGGATTATCTAAATGCAGGAGATATTGCTGTAGTAAGAGATCCTCAAAATAAAATAATAGCTTTTGCAAATCTTTGTCCAATTTATTATAAAAACTGGGCTACTGTTGATCTTATGCGTTATGAAGATGATGTTGATGGTTTGATGGATTATTTATTTATAAATATTTTTTCTTATCTAAAGGAAAATAATATTGAATATTTTGATTTGGGAATGGCTCCTCTTTCAAATGTCGGTGTTATGAGACATTCATTTTTGCAAGAAAAAATGGTTTATATGATTTTTAAATTAGGGGATCATTTTTATTCTTTTGAAGGTTTAAAGGCTTATAAGGATAAGTATGCAAGTTTTTGGGAAGAAAGATACTTGTCATATTCAAGGGGATCTTCTTTGATTTTTGCAGGTCTTTCCTTGTTTTATACTATAAATAAAAAGATAAAATAAAATATGCTAGTATAATAATTTTAGCTTCATATTGTATGAGTTTATAAAACTAAGATTATTTCTACAAATATAAGATAAAAAGGAGAAAAAATGGAAAATCCAATAGTAACATTTGAAATGGAAAATGGGGCAGTTTTTAAGGCAGAATTATATCCGGAAATCGCACCAAATACTGTAAATAATTTTATTTCTTTAATAAAAAATAATTTTTATGATGGACTTATCTTTCATAGGGTTATAAAAGATTTTATGATTCAAGGAGGAGATCCACAAGGAAATGGAATGGGCGGTCCTGGATATGCTATAAAAGGAGAATTTTCTTCAAATGGTTTTGAAAATAATTTGCTTCATGATAAGGGAGTTTTGTCTATGGCAAGATCATTTATGCCTGACTCTGCTGGAAGTCAATTTTTTATAATGCACAAAAAAAGTCCTCATCTTGACGGAGAATATGCAGGATTTGGAAAAATTATTGAGGGTATGGAAGAAATTGACAAAATTGCAAATGTTAAAACTGATTATAATGATAAACCACTTGAAGATGTAAAAATTAAAAAAGTTACAGTTGATACAAAGGGAGTAGATTATCCTGAAGTTGAAAAATTATAAGTTTAAGGCAGATTTTTATCTGCCTTTTTTTATTAATAAAATATGGTATAATAAGATTCGTATTTTTGAAAATAAAATTTTTAGGAGGTTTTATGACTTTAAATGACATTATGGCTGCTTTAGGAGTTGTGATTAATGGAATCCCTCAAGCACTTTTGGCTCTTTCAGTGGGGTTTGCTGCTTTTCCAACTTCTCTTGGTTTTGCAGTAGGAGTAATTGCTTGTATGCTTTTACAATCACCAATACCAATTTCTATGCAAGCTGAAACAATTGCTCTTGCAGGCTCTTATGGAGATAATATTAGGGAGAGATTGTCAGTTGTATTTTGGGCAGGAATTATTATGTCCATACTTGGTATTACTGGTAGTTTAAATTTTATTGTAGATTTGGCAGGAGTTTATGTATTAAATGGAATGATGGCAGGAGTTGGATTAATTCTTGCAAAAATTGCAATTGATGGCTTAAAGCTTGAAACAAAAATGGTAAGTTTAATTTCTATTTTATCAGCTCTTATTACTTATTTTGTTTCTGGAAGAAATTTAGTTTATACAATAATAATTTCTGTTGTAATTTCTTCAATTTATGCAAATATTATGAAAATGGAAATAGGAAAAGATATTAAAAAAGAAGAAAGAAAACTTTGTATAAAAAAACCTATTTTAAATAAAAAAGTTGTTAGGGGAGCCCTATCTCTTGCTTGCCTTACAATTGGTGCAAATATTGCTTTTGGAAATATAACTGCATCTCTTGCAAAGGGAAATTTGACTGCAAATATTGACCATCTAACAATTTATTCAGGTCTTGCTGATTCAGTTTCTTCACTTTTTGGTGGAGCACCAGTTGAATCAATAATTTCTGCAACAGGGGCTAGTGATAATCCAGTAAATTCTGGAATTTTGATGATGGTAATTCTTGGTGCTATTATGTTTATGGGATTTTTGCCAAAACTTGGAAAATATGTTCCAGGAGAGTCAATCCATGGATTTTTATTTGTTCTTGGTGCCTTGGTTACAGTTCCAACAAATGCTAATCTTGCATTTGCAGCTGGTGGTGATACAATATTAGTTGCAGGAATAGCTATGGCAACAACAGCGGCAAGTGATCCATTTATGGGTCTTGTAGCGGGTGTAATTCTTAAATTTATAATTTTATAGGAGATTTTATGGATTATTATAAACTAAAAGTATGTGGACTAGAAAGAAATTTACCAATTATACAAATATCAGATAATTTGAAAATAGCATCTTTTGTTTTGCTAGGAGATGCAGAACTTGCACAAAAAGCAGGATATGAATTAAGTAAAAAAGTTGATGCTGACATAATTCTTACAGCAGAGGCAAAGGGAATTTCTCTTGCTCACGAAATTGCAAAAAATTTGGGAGAGAAATCTTTTGTAGTGGCAAGAAAATCTGAAAAAGCATATATGAATGATCCAATAGATGTAGAAGTAAATTCAATAACAACAAAAAACACTCAAAAATTATATTTAGATTCAAAAGATGTAGAAAAAATAAAAGGAAAAAAATAGCCCTAGTTGATGATGTAATATCAACTGGAGAATCTATGAACGCCCTAGAAAGTTTGGTAGAAAAAGCGGGTGGAAAAGTTGTACAAAAACTTGCAATCCTTGCAGAAGGAGATGCTTGTGATAGAAAAGATATAATTTTTTTAGAAAAACTACCTATATTTGAAATTTAGATTAAAACACAAAAAAACTTCCAAGAAA
>NZ_HE978616.1:650496-680103 GCF_000307225.1 Anaerococcus vaginalis | reverse complement strand
TTTTTTTGTGTTTTTTTTATTTAAAAAATACTTATTGTAAAAATAAGTGCTCGATTAATATTTTTGTTCCCAATAAAATCAAAATTATTCCACCAACAAGCTCAGAAATTTGTTTACTTCTAAGACCGAGTTTATTTCCTACTTTAAAGGCAATTGATGAGAGTATTAGGGTTATAATTCCTATTATTAAACTTGAAAAAAATATATTTACATCTAAAAATGCAAAGGAAACGCCAACTGCCATTGCATCAATGCTTGTTGCAAGTCCGAGTGAGAATAGAGATTTTAAATTTAAGCCATGGCTTATTTCACAGCTTTCATCTTTTGATTCTTTTATCATTTGAAGGCCGATTATTAGTAGCAAAATAAAAGCAACCCAATGATCTAGTGCCTTTATAGAATTTGCAAAGCTTGCTGCAAGAAAATATCCGATTATTGGCATAATCGCCTGAAAAATTCCAAAACAAAATCCTATACTTAGGGTATTTTTTATGTTGTTTTCTTTTATTTGAAGTCCTTGGCAAATGCTTGCAGCAAAAGCATCCATACTAAGACCTACAGCTAAAATTAATAGTGAAAAAAGACTCATTATTACTCCTTTTTTGGGAATGTATTAACCAAATAATTATACTTGATATTTTTTTATAAGCAAATAGAAGGCTTTAGCCTTCTATTTCTATTATTTTTTGTATTATCGGTTGATCTTTTATATGGTCAAACCTATTTGAATCTATATTTATATCAGGATTTGTTTTTTCCATTTCATTTATATAGCCAGATTCTGTTACGCCTATTTCTTTTGGAAATCTTAAAACGAAACCAGAATTCGGAAGGTCAACTTGTAGTGGGTCAGTTCCTACTCCATCACCTTTACTTTGAGTGCCGACAAGGGTTGCAAGTTTTGTTTCCTTGCAAAAATTTGCGAGCATTTCTGAAGATGAAAAAACTGTAGAGTCTATTAAAAGATATAACTTTCCCTTAAATTTTATAGAATCTTCGCTAGGATTTACTTGGATAGGGTGGGTAGTATAGTAATCAAATTTTGAAAGAATTTCTTTGGTATCATTTGAGAAATTGCTTTGATTTAAAAATTCGCTCACGCCTTCCTTGTATTTTTCTTGGCTTATTACTTTTGTATTCAAATCTCCATTTTTTATAAAGGAATAATAGTTTGTCGAATATGGTTTATCTATAATTAGGGGAAGAATAAAATCTTGCCAGTATCTTGAGTCGCCTCCAGAATTTCCTCTAATATCAATAATTAGGGCCTTTTTATTTTTTGATTTTTTAAGATAAGATTTTAATTTTTTTCGGTCGTTATTAGAATAATCATAGTTAAGCATGGAATTTATTTTAAAGTAAGCTATATTTTTATTTATATCTTCAGCCTCTATATTTTCCCCACCAATACTGTTAGAATTATTTTTATCCTTGCCAATTAATTTGTTTTCTTTGTTGGCTTTAGATGTTTTTTCGTATTGATTATATTTTAGAAAATCTTCTATTTTTTTATTATCAAGTCTGTATCTTCTTCTTACATTTTCTTTTTCATAGACATGGCTTATATAGTGGCGCCAATCATTTTCTGGCATCTTATAATAAGTTATATACATCTCGACTGCTTGGTTTTGATCAATTATTTGAGTGTGGTCATTGTTCAATTCGTATAAGATTTTATTCATTCTTAAATTGAAATCTATGTCGTTTTTTGAGTTTGCAATGTATTTTTTGAAGTTTTCTTTTTTTGCTAGCCAATCAACATTATTTACTCTCTTATTTATGTCAAAATATGGGTAATAAGTTTTTAATATATTGTAGGCAAATTCAAAATCTTCTATATATTGGTCCCTTGTCAAATCTTTTACTTCTTTGTCTTCAAGACTTGGAAGATCTATTTTTTCGGCATTTTTTGGGCTTGTGAAGTTCAAAAAAGCGAAAATAAGTAAAATTGAAATTATGGCAAAGGGAAAAAGTCTTCTTTTTTTCATCTAATTTATCCTTTCCTAGTTAATTATAGCAAATAAAAAAAGTTTATTATAGTAAAAATTTTTAAACTTTTCTTATAGAAATTAGGAAGGGAGGATTGTTTATCTGGTTAAAAAAATCATATTTAATAATTTGATATGCTTTTTGATCTAAATTTTTTAAAAATTTTCCAACAAATTCTGCCTCACTTTTTCCTTGGCTGTGGCCTGTATAAAAAGTTATTAGGATTAGACCATTTTTATTTAATAAATTTAAAGAAGCTTCCAGTGATTTTATAACAGTTTTATAATTTGTTGTGATTGACTTATCGCCCTTTGGTAAAAAGCCTAGATTATAAATGAAAAAGTCTATTTTTTCTTTTATATATTTTTCTATATTTTTGTGATCATCTAGGATAAATTTAAAATTATCTCTTTTTCCTATAAGCTCTTCACATCTTTTTTGTGAAAGTTTTTGTATATCAAAGGCATATAAAATTTCAGGATTTTTCATTTCTAAGATAAATTTTGAATCTTTTCCATTTCCTGCTGTCATATCACAAGCTTTTATATTATTTTCCAACCTATTTTTTATTATATAATGGGAAAGTTTTACTGGATTATTTATAATTTCATCAGTATATGTCATAATTTTTAATATCCTTGCCATCTATATCCCTAAAAAAATTGGGATTTGCTTCTTCTTTTCTAATTTTTATGCCCATTCTGTGCATTTCATTTAATTTAAAAATCATAAGATTTACATTTACATCATACATTGAGGCTAGTTGGTTGTAAGTATAGCCTTCCTTTATATCCTTTATCAATTCTTTTTCATCCAAAAGAAGATGGGCTGCAAAAATATTTGCACACAATTCCATTTCACTATTTATATCAAAAAGTTCATATTCAACTAGATTTTCGTTTTTTGCCATATCTTTGTGATAAAGGTCGTGGCCTAATTCGTGGGCAAAAACCATATTTTGAATTCTTTTGTCAACAAAGGGATTGTAGAAAACGAAAGAATTTCTTTTGATAATCTTGTACATACCCAAAAGTTTTGTGTTTTCCTTAAAAGCAATTATATTTACGCCCCTTTGGATTAAAATTTCCTTGGGATCTCGGCTTTCATATTTTTTAATTAATTTTTTTACATCATCAAAAATTTGATCGTACAAAAAAGACATATTTTCACCTATTTTTTGTGAGGATTATATTTTTTGTTTTTACTTTTTGCAATATAGTAAGCCTCTTGTATAGAATCTAGGATCGCTTTTTTATCTTCCTCATCTATGTCTCCACCAGCCATAAGTCCAATCACACCTTCAACCATTTCTTTTGCATCCTTTGCTCCCTTGTAACCATACTTTTCCCTGGCATTAAGGATGAAATTATCCTCATCAGTTACAAGATAGTCGTGGCTTGTATCTAAAACTTCTGCAAGCTTATCATAAACTTTCCTATATCTTGGTTTAGATTCTCCAATTTCATATCTTGAAATAGTCTTTAAAGAAACACCAATAAGCTTTGCCAATTCTTCTTGGGTTAAATTTTTATTTTCACGAAGCTTTCTTAATTTAGATCCAAAACTCATATTTTCTCCTTTGATATTAGTAAAAAATTTTAAAAGCAATCAAGTCATTTAATGTCATAATTATACATTATCAGTCATTTAAGTTCAAGAAAGAAAATAATCAAAAATATAAATTTTAAAGATAAATTTTTTTGAAAAATTTGATATATATTTTCAGTTTTTTTTATGATTAAAATTACAAATTTGGTAAAATATAATAAAGAAAAATTTTAAGGAGTAAATTTATGGCAAAAGATAGGTTGACTTGGAATGAATATTTTATAAAACTTGCTCATATGGTTGCTTTAAGGGGAACTTGTGATAGGGCTTATGTTGGTTGTGTTCTTGTAAATAATGAAAATAGGATTATCTCTACTGGTTATAATGGTTCAATAAAGGGAAATCCACATTGTGATGAAGTTGGACATACTATGAGAGATGGTCATTGTATTGCAACAATTCACGCAGAAATGAACGCTCTTTTATATTGTGCCAAGGAGGGGATTCCGGTGAAAGATTCGATTTGTTATGTAACCCACTTTCCTTGTTTGAATTGCACAAAAAGTTTAATTCAAGCTGGAATTAAAAAAATTTATTATTCTAATGACTACAGAATTGATCCTTATGCAATTGAACTTTTGGAGAAAAATAAAATAAAATTTGAGAAAATAGAAAATAGAGATTGATAAAATGGGATATAAACAAAGAAAATTTGGAATAATAAAAAAATTTCTAAGTACAGATTTAATTTTTGATATAAGAAAACTTTTAAGAAATAGGGGAGAAAATTCCAAAGAAATATTAGAGCTTGAGAGTAAATTTGGTCAAAAATTAAGAACTTTGTTTGAAGATTTGGGGCCAGTTTTTGTAAAATTTGGACAACTATTATCAACAAGAAGGGATATTTTTTCAGAAAATATAATAATAGAGCTTGAAAAACTCCAAGATGATGTAAAAGAAGAAGATTTTGAAAATATTAAGGAAGTTTTTTATGGTGAATTTTCCAAAGATATTTATGACGTTTTTGATGAATTTGAAAAAAAACCTCTTGCATCAGGATCAATTGCCCAAACACATTTGGCAACAATAAAGGTTGGATCATTTGAAAGAAAGGTTGTTGTAAAAGTTCAAAGAAAAGATTTGGAAAAAAATGTAAAAGAAGATCTAAAGATAATGAAAGATCTTTATAAGAAACTTGAAATAAAACTTGAAGGAATAAAATCTTTTAATATTGGTGAAATTGTTGAGGAATTTGCCCTTTCTTTAAACAGGGAAATTGACTTTGAAGTTGAAAAAAATAATATTAAAAAATATAAAAAATTAAATGTTCAAAAAAAGGACCTACTTTGTCCCGATGTTTACGATTCATATTCAAGCAAAAAAGTTTTGACCATGGAATATATTGAAGGTGAATCAATCAGGTCAGTTTATGAAAAAAGGTCGGATATTAGAAAAGATTTGGCAGAAAAAATCATAGGAGCCTATGTAAATCAAATGTTTACCTATGGATATTTTCATGCAGATCCCCATCCAGGAAATATTTTTGTTGACGAAAACCTAAATATTTATCTTCTAGATTTTGGAATCGTTGGAAATTTATCAGAAAATTACCGTTATCAAATAATGAAAATATTTTTGGGAGCAAGTTTTAATGAAGTAAAACTTATAACTGACGCCATAATTGGCATGGGACTTTTGGAATTTGATTCCAAAAAAATTGGTGATTTTGAAAAAAGAATTCAAAAACTTTTGGATAAATACATGGTTATGAGCCTAAATCAAATGAAAATTGCAGATTTAATTAGGGATTTTTATACACTTTTAGTAGATTATTCCATAAAAATTCCATCAGAGCTTACAAATTTTGGAAAAACTGTCCTAATTTTGGAAGGCTTAATAGAAAAATTAGTTTACAAAGAATCATTCCTAGAACTTGCCCTACCAATTGCAAAATCAATGGTATTTAAAATTTTCAGCCCAGATTTAGTTTTTAATAGGGTTAGGCCAAAAATTTATGACACATATTCCTTGATAAAAGAATTTCCACAAACAAGTTTAAATATTTTAAGGCAACTGGCAAGAGGAGATTTTAGGATAATTGATCAAAAAAGCGAAGAAGAGAGAAAATCCTACGAAAAAATTGAAAATCAAAAAAGTCAGGCTCTAGTTTTTCTTGGAATTTCAATTATTATAGGGTGTTCACTTTTAAGTCTTGCTACTTTAGATTTTGATAAAAATATTTTAAAAGCTATCCTAATAGCAAGTCTTGGAATAGGATTTACTATGATATTTTCTATAATGAAAAATTTATACAGAAAGGAATAAAATGAGAAAAACAAAAGAATTTGAAATAGAAAGATTTCTCACAAACAGTGAGGGATATTTGAGAAATAAATATCTTTTGTCTTTGATGTTTGAAATCTCCTTTGATCAGGCAGAAGAAGTTGAAGATAAAAAAATAATGGAAGATAAAAGATGGATAGTTTATTCTTGGGATATAAAAATTAAAAAGCCTATAAGGGCAAAAGATAAGATAAAAATTACAACTTTTGCCATAGATATGGAAAAATTTTATGCATCCAGAAATTTTTTTGTAGAAAAAAATGGAGAAATAATAGTTGAGGCTTATTGTGTATTTTTATTATTTGATCTTAAAAGAATGCGTCCGATAAAAATTCCAAAAGAAATAGCAAATTCTTACCAAAAAGAACCAGCAATATATGAAGAAAAAACTCACAATTATGGGAAAAATTTTGGAAATTTAGAAAAAATACAAATAAGAGATACAGACCTTGACTCAAATTATCACGTAAATAATGCAGCCTATATGGATTTGTTGGGAGAAATTTCAAAAATAAAAGACCAAGATATAGAATTTATAAACATAGTTTACAAAAATGAAATTAGGGATAAAAAATATGTTTTTGGACAAAAGTGCCAAAAGAAAAATGAAATATCCTACAGATTTATTGATGAAGATGGAAAAATTTACACTTATGGAAAGCTAGGAATAAGAGATGTATAAAAAAAATTATGGAAATATTCCAAACAAGGATAAAATAAATTTTTATCTAATAGAAGATAACAAAAATTTAGGTCCTTGGGTTTCAAGGGCAAAAATCATTGGAAAAAGTGCAAAAATGATTGCAAAAGAAATAGGACTTGATGAGGATATAGCTTTTGCTTGTGGGGCCCTTTTTGATATTGGAAAAAAAGAAGAAAAAGAAGGACTTGAAAAAAATTTTAGGGGCTTTCATATTCTAAGAAATGAATCTTATTTTTTTCCAGCAAAAATCGCCATAAGCCACTCCTTTATAATAAAGGATATAAATTCATATCTTGGAGAAATAAACTTATGTGAAAAAGATAAAAAAACAATAAAAAATCTCCTTTTATCCTACACCTACACAGAGTATGATAAACTAATCCAAATTTTAGATAATTCCATAACAGATATCTACGTTGGAATAGAAAAAAAACAAAAAATCCTAAAAGAAAAATATGGGAAAATTCCCTTTGAAGAAGAAAGAATAAAAAAATTAAAAGAATATGAAAATTATTTTGAAAACAAGTTAAAAGAGCCAATTTATTATTATGTAAATAATTTTTTGAAAAACAAGAGCTAAGCTAGGCTCTTTTTTCTAATTAAATTCACAAAAATAAAATTAAATGGTACTATATAATAGTATTAGATATTAAGGAGGATATATGAATTGTCTAATTGGGCAGTCAGGTGGACCTACTGCAGTTATTAATTCTTCCTTGGCTGGAGCTATCCAAGCTGGGATTGATTTTGATTTTGAAAATGTATATGTTTCTTTAAATGGAGTAGAAGGACTCTTGAATGAAAATATAAAGAGCATTGACAAAGACTTATTCAAAAAAGAAAAAGCAAAAGAAAGACTTAAAAAAAGACCATCATCAATTCTTGGATCTTGTCGTTTTAAATTAAGTGATGATTTAGAAGATGACCAATATAAAAAAATCTTTGAAAATTTAAAAAAATATGAAGTATCAACTTTTGTCTATATTGGTGGCAATGATTCAATGGACACAGTTATGAAACTAAACGCCTACATAGAAAAAAATAAAATCGACTGGGTAAATGTAGTTGGTTGTCCAAAAACAATTGATAATGATTTGTGCGAAATGGATCATTCACCAGGCTTTGCTTCAGCATCAAAATTTGTAAATTCCGCTCTTAGACAAATTAGGCTTGATTGCGATATTTATCCAATAAAATCAATTACTTTTGTAGAAATTATGGGAAGAAATGCAGGCTGGCTTACAGCAACATCATATCTTGCAAATTACAAGAGAAAAAAAGATATAGTAAATTTAGTTTATCTTCCAGAAGATTCAAAAACCCTAGAAGATATAGAAAAAGAAATAGAAGAAAAATTCAAAGAAGATAATAATTTAGTAATAGCCGTTTCAGAAGGCTTTATGGATAAAGAAAGAAAGCTTGAAAACCAAAAACAAAAATCCTTTGATAAGGGATTCAACCATCCAATAATTGCAGGAATAGGCCTAAAAATTTCAGACTATATCCACGATAAACTCAAGGTAAAAACCCGTTCAGTAGAATTAAATATAGTTCAAAGAACAAGTTTTCTAATCTCAAAAACAGACTCAGATGAGGCATATGAATTGGGATATCTTGCCATAAAAGAAGGAAAAGAAAATACAAATATAGTACCAATTTTAAAAAGAGAAGAAAAAGAAGGATACAAGGTTAAATACTCAACAACAAGTCCATCAAATATAGCAAACAAAGAGAAAAAAATTCCAGAAACTTGGTTAAAATCAAGAGAAATTCTAAAAGAAAAAATCACCGAATATACATTACCATTAATAAAAGGCGAAGTAGAACAAGAATTTATAGATGGAATATTTGATTATATAAAATTAGAAGATTTTACAAAATAGAAAGACCCAAGCGGGTCTTTTTTTACATAAAAATAATTTCTTTTCCATCAATAATTTTTACAGGAATACCAACTTGACCAGTTTCAATTTTTTCCTTAAACTCATTTCTATGATCCCTATAAGAAAAAAATCTTTTTAAATTAAACATAGACTCAGTAATATCAATCAATTCAATATTTTGAAAATCTTCAGGCTTATTTTCAAAATATTCAATTATTTCTGTGCAATCTGGACAAAGTGAGCTTACAAAAATTTCAATCATCTTTTCCTCCTATAACTTACATAATTAAACTTAGTATCATTTTCAAAAAAATCTTCAGATTCATCAAAAATTTCAAAATCCTCATCCTCATCAAAATTATGAAGAAAAGTATCAGCATCCTTTTTACTATCAATTTTTGTTAAAATTGCCTCATCACAATAAGGCAAAAGCAAATCAACAATTTGATTTCCCCCAATAACAAAAACTTCCCTATCATTTTTATTTTCATCCAAATATTTCAAAAGATTTTCCACATCATTAAAGACCAAAGCATCATCAAGCCTTAAATTTTTATCCCTAGTTAAAACTAAATTTTCCCTCTTAGGAAGTGCTCCATTCATAGAGTCATAAGTTTTTCTTCCCATTATTATAATATTATTTAAGGTTAATTTTTTAAAATGCGCCAAATCTTTTTTGAAATGAAAAAGAAGTTTATTGTCCTTTCCAATGCCAAATTCCATATCAACAGCCAAAACTATCTTCATAATAACTCCTTAAATTTGATTTCTATTTTATTCTAACATTTTTAGCTGAAAAAATTAAATTTTCAAATGAAAAATAATTGGGTATAAAAAAAATAAGAAATTAAAAAATAAGGAGGGAAAATGAAATTTTTTTTAGATACAGCAAACGTTGAAGAAATAAAAAGAATAAATAATTTGGGACTTTGCGATGGGGTTACAACAAATCCTTCACTAATAAAAAAAGAAGGAAGAGATTTCAAAGAAGTTATAACAGAAATTGCATCAATAGTAAAAGGTCCAATTTCAGCAGAAGTTACAAGCTACGATTACGAAAAAATGGTAAAAGAAGCAATAGAAATTTCAAAATGGGCAGAAAATATTGTAGTAAAAATTCCAATGACAGAAGACGGATTAAAAGCAATAAATACACTTTCTAAAAAAGGGATAAAAACAAATTGCACCCTAATTTTTTCCCTAAGCCAAGGACTAATGGCAGCAAAAGCTGGAGCAACATACATCTCTCCATTTATAGGAAGAATTGATGATATGGGAGAAGATGGAGGAGAATTAATTTATAAACTAAAAAAAGTTCTCGATAATTACGAACTAAAAAGTGAAATTATAGCAGCATCAATAAGAACAAATAAACATTTAGAAGATGCAGCAATAGCAGGAGCACAAATAGCAACAATCCCAGCAAAATTATTTGAAAAATTACGGACCCATCCACTAACAAAACAAGGAATAGAAAATTTCAAAAAAGATTGGGAAGAATTTATAAAAAGATAGAAAAAAACTCTGAGCCTATTAATAAAAATTATATTTAATACTAAAAAGGAATGTCTATTAAAATTAAGATAGATATTCCTTTTTTATTATTAAATTTGCTTTATTAATCCAATGATATGTCTTTTATTATTAGGTTAAATTATTTAAGAATAGAAAAAAACACTACAAACATTTTCCTAAATTCTATTATCTATAATCAAAAAAAATCAATATTTTTAATGCTTGCATCCTATTTATACCTTAAATTTAAAATAAAATTGACAAGAAATAGTATGGATGTTATCATAAAATAAACATACAAGAAATAACTTGTATATACATTACCAAATCGTTTTCAAGGAGGTTTTAAAAATGAAAAGGATTTTATCTAAAATTTTTATGTTTTTGTTAATTGCGGGATTAACAACAGGATGTGGAGGAAAAAATGATTCAGCATCAAATGAATCAAAGAAAGATGCTAAACCAATAAAAGTCGGCTTGGTATCATCAAGTAGTGGATTTGGAGATGGAGCTTTTAATGATTTAACATTAAAAGGAGTTGAAAAAGCAAAAAAAGATTTTGGTATCGAATATGACAAAGTACAAATAAAAGCAGTTGGAGATATAGAATTATCTTTGAGAGATATGGCAGCTACAGGAGACTATGATTTAGTTATTGGATTAACTTACGAAGCTATTCAAGCTATGGAAAAAGTAGCTAAAGAATTTCCAGATCAAAAATTCGCTTTGATTGATAGTTCTGTAAAAGAAGATAATGTTGTAAGTTATATGACTAAAGATGAAGAGGCATCATATTTGGTTGGTGTGGCTGCAGCTGGTATGAAATCACATTATGAAGACTTTAAGCTTTCACAAGATAAAAAACTAGGTTTTATAGGTGGGGTTGATGCTCCAAATATAAGAACATTTTATTCTGGATATGCAGCAGGTGCTAAAAATATGGATAAAGAAATAGAAGTAACAGCTGATTTTGTAGGTGGATTTACAGATGTTACTACGGCTAAAGAAATTGCAAAATCTATGAACCAACAAGGAATAGATATAATATTTCACGCATCAGGTATGAGTGGAAATGGATTATTCCAAGCAGCTAAAGAAAATTCTACTTATGCATTCGGAGTAAATATAAATCAAAATTCAGTAGAGCCTAAGGTAATTGTAGGTTCAATGATCAAAAATGTAGATGTTGAAGCTTATAATGCGATAAAATCTGTTGTAGAAAATAAATTCAAGGGAGAAATTATTAAACTTGGATTGAAAGAAAATGGAGTAGATTTAGTTACAGATGGCTCAGAAGTTAAACTTCCAGAAGATGTAGTTAAATCAATTAAAGATAGCAAAGAAAAAATAATTAATGGAGAAATAAAAGTTCCTTCTAATATGGACGAATTAAAAGAGTTTGAAAAATCTCTAAAATTATAGGATGTATTTATGAGCATGGCAGTTGAAATGAAAGGTATTTGTAAAAGTTTTAATGGAAAGGTTGCATTAGATAGTGTCGATTTTTCTGTAAAAAAAGGAGAAATACATTGCCTTTTAGGGGAAAATGGAGCTGGTAAGACTACTTTGATGAATGTTCTGTTTGGGATCTATAATAGCGATGCTGGCGAAATAAAATTATATGAAAATAAAGTAGATATTAGAAATGCAAGAGATGCTTTTCATAATGGATTAGGTATGGTTCACCAACATTTTATGTTGGTAGAAAATATGACTGTTTTACAAAATATAATTTTGGGTCAAGAAATAGGAAAATACAAAATTGATTATAGTCAAAATAAAAAGAAAGTTAAGGAAATTATCAACAAATATGGATTGGAAATCAATCTTGATGAGAAAGTTTCAAATCTTTCTGTAGGTTTAAAGCAAAGAACTGAAATAATAAAGGCCCTATATAGGGGTGCTGATATTTTGGTTCTTGATGAACCTACTGCAGTACTTACTCCTCAGGAAGCTAACCAGCTTATGAAAGTTCTAATAGGATTACAGAAAAATGGAATGACCATTATTTTTATAACTCATAAGTTAAATGAAACAATGGAAATTGCAGATACTGCTACTATATTAAGAAATGGTAAATTAGTAGAAAAATTAAGTATAAAAGATGTTAATGTAAAAATATTAGCAGAAAAAATGGTAGGTCATGAAATTGCAGAAACAAGTCAGTTGAAAGATGTTTCTAAAGATAAGCTTATATTTAAAATTAATAATTTGAAATTACTAGAAAATTCTCAAAAAAATATTTACTTAGAAATTCATAGCGGTGAAATACTTGGAATAGCTGGGGTCGACGGTAATGGTCAAATAGAGCTTGAAGAGATGATAATGGGTCTTAGAGATAATATAGAAGGTGAAATTTTCTATGATAATAAAGAAATATCATCAATGAAAACCATAGAATTAAAGGAGCTTGGTATAGGATATATACCATCTGATAGATTTAAAAGAGCAATTTTACCAGATATGAATTTGTATGAAAATATGCTTTTGGGAAATCAAAAAATAAAAAATTAATTAATAAGGGTTTATTAAAATATGATTGTCTAAAAGATTTTACAAGTATTTCGTTAGAAAAGTATAATGTAAAATTTTCAAATATCGAACAAAATATTGGAGGATTGTCCGGTGGTAATCAACAAAAGTTAGTTGTTGCTAGAGAGATGAAAAATAATAGCAATTTTTTATTAGCTGCACAGCCATCACGTGGTTTGGATATAGGAGCAATTCAATTTATTCATGAACAGTTTATTCAGATGAGAAATAATGGTAAAGCAATTTTATTAATTTCGGCAGATTTAGATGAGATATTAAAAATTTCAGATAAAATAGCTGTTTTATATAAAGGCGAAATAATGGCTATTGATAAACGTGAAAATTTCACAAAAGAAAGACTTGGTTTGTTAATGGCTGGAAGGAGAGATTATGAAAAAGTTTAGTAATATAATTTACAAAGCAAAAAAACCGATAATTATATCCTTTTTATCAATAGCTTTATCAATAATTATATCTTCAATACTTATATTTGCTGTTGGAAAATCTCCTATATTGGCATTTGATTCCTTGCTTAAAGGTGCTTTGGGTTCTCCTATTGCTATTGCCAATACACTTAACAAGTCTGTTCCACTTATAATTGCAGGTTTAGCCTGTGCAGTTGCATTCAAAGGTGGAATGTTAAATATTGGAGTTGAAGGACAATTGCATATAGGAGGAATATGTGCTTTTATGGTTACATATTTTATGCCTAAAAGTTCTCCAGGATTTTTTGTAATTGTTTTGGCAATTATAGCAAGTGCTTTGGGTGGTATGTTATGGGCATCTTTAATAGGAATATTAAAGGTGAAATTGAGGGTAAACGAGGTAATAATTGCAATATTATTAAATTATATTGCCATAGAATTAGTATCTTATCTTATTAATTACCCTTTTGTATCACCAAAAAGACTTCCTGAAACGTCAATAATTCTTGATAAATATAGGTTTACAAGTCTAATGAAATCAACTCAATTTTCAACTAGTATATTTATAGCTTTGATATCTGTTATGCTTGTTTATTTTATCATTAACAAGACTTTATTTGGATATGAAGTTAAAGCTGTTGGAGATAATATTTCTGCAGCTGAAGCAGGTGGAATTTTGGTAAATAAGACTGTAATAAAGACAATGATGATTTCTGGAGCAATAGGTGGCTTAATAGGTGCTACAGAGCTTTTAGGTACTTATGGGAAATTATATGATGGATTTTCTGGTAATGTTGGTTTTACTGGTCTAGCTGTTTCTGTTTTGGCAGGAAATAATCCTATAGTAATAATCTTATCAGGATTATTATTTGGAATTTTAGATTCTGGAGCTAGATTGATGAATATTAGAGCAGGATTATCAGCAAATATGGTTGTAGTAATACAAGCTTTAGTTATATTTTTCATAGCTACCCCTGGAATATTTAATTTTATATTTATAAAAAGGAGGAAAAATAAATGAATTACTTTTTCTCAGCTGAAACTTTTTTAATGATATTAAGGTTAGCAGTACCTCTTATACTTGTATCATTGTCAAGTACCTTATCTGAATTGTGTGGAATAATAAGCTTAGGAACAGAAGGTTTGATGCTTATTGGAGCATTTGGTGGAGTTGTTGGATCTTATTATTTTAACAATCCAGTATTAGGTATTATATGTTCGATGTTATTTGGTATGATTTTGGCTTATTTATTTTCTATATTATGTATAAAATTTAAAGCAAATCAAACAGTGTGCGGAGTTGGAATGAACTTGTTTGCCCAAGGATTTAGTGCTGTTGGAACTTATATAATTTGGGGACAAGAAGGTATTAGTGAAAAGGTTAAGCAGTTAAGTCTTGTATCTATACCCTTATTGAAAAACATTCCTTTACTAGGTTTTATATTTAATAAACAATCACCAGTATTTTTCTTGACTATACTTTTATCATTTTTGATTTGGTATGTACTTAAATATACAAAAACAGGTCTACACCTAAAGGCGATAAGTGATGAACCTACAGCTGCTAATACTGTAGGAATAAATGTAAAAAAATATAGATATGTTACGATGATGATTTCAGGACTTTTGGCTGGTTTAGGTGGAGGATATTTATCAATTGTCCAAAACAATGTTTTTGTAAATAATATGACAGCTGGTAGAGGATTTTTGGGAGTAGCAGCAAATATATTTGGAGGCTGGACACCAATAGGTTCTGTACTTTCTAGCTTTATATTTGCAATTGCCCAAGCTATAAGATTTAAGCTAGTAGGTCTTAGGATACCAGATCAATTTGTTCAAATGGTACCTTATCTAATTACAATTTTTGCATTAATCTTTTTAGCAAATAGAAAACAAGCACCAAAAGCATTGGGAAAGATGGACTAATATGGACAGGACTTTACACATAAAATTAAATAAAGATGATGTTGGAAAATATGCGATAATACCTGGAAATCCAGATAGGTGCGAAAAAATAGCTAAACTTATGGAAAATCCAAAAAAAATTCAATCAAATAGAGAACATACTACATACGAAGGATATATAAATGGAGAAAAAGTTGTAGTATGTTCAACAGGGATGGGAGGACCATCTGCGGCTATTTGTATGGAAGAGTTATATAGGTGTGGTGTTGATACATTTATTAGAGTAGGAACTTCTGCCTCAACAAGTAGCAAGGTAAAAAGAGGAACGATAGTAATTCCAAACGCAGTAGTTAGGATGGAAAACACAGGTTGCCACTATTTACCATTAGAATTTCCTGCTATTGCAAATTTTGAATTGATAAAAATTTTAGAAGAAACATCATTAAGTTTAGGCTATGATACAAAGGTTGGAATTAGCATAATAAAAGATTCGTATTTTACTGAAGTAAGCCCCCTTAGTAAACCAGTCGGATATGATCTTTATAACAGGTGGATTTCCTATGAAAAAGCAGGAGCATTAGCAACTTCTATGGAATCAGCAACACTTTTTTTGATAGCTAGTGCATATAATCTAAGAATGGCAACAGTTTTAGTGTCAGCAACAAACTATAAGGATGAAACATCTGAAGATACAAGCATAAATGGTTATCCTTTTGAATGTGAAATGAGAGCTTGTTTAGTAGGAGTTGAGGCAATGAAAAAAATAATAGAAATAGATAAAAAGGAGAAATAAAATGCAAATAGAAAAAACTTTACACATAAAATTAAATTCAGAAGATGTAGGCAAATATGCAATTGTTCCAGGAGATCCTGCAAGATGTGAAATAATTGCTAAATTTCTTGAAAATCCAAAAAAAATACAACAAAATAGAGAACATACAACTTATGTAGGATATTTAGAAGGAGAAAAAATAGTTGTAACATCTACAGGAATGGGAGGTCCATCTACAGCTATATGTATAGAAGAGTTATATAAATGTGGAGTTGATACATTTTTAAGAATAGGTACAGGAGCTTCAACAAGTTCAAAAGTATCAAAAGGTGATGTAATAGTAATAAATGGTGCGGTAAGAATGGAAGGCACAGGTTTACATTATTTACCTATGGAATTTCCTGCTGTTCCAGATTATAATTTCACTAAAAAACTAGAAGAATCATCTTTAGAATTGGGGTATAATACTAGTGTAGGAATAACGATAACAAAAGATTCATTTTACACCCAAATAGAGCCAGAAACAAAACCAATAGGATACGAGCTAATTAATAAATGGAATTCTTATGTAAAAGGTGGTGCTATTTGTACAGCCATGGAAGAAGCAACCTTATTTTTAGTTGCAAATTCCTTAGATGCTAGAGCAGCTTCTGTTCTTGTTTCAGCAACAGATTATGTAGGAAAAGTTTCAAGCGATATCTCTTCAAAAGGATACCCATCTAACTATATTGAAAGAGCAATTAAGGTTGGAATTGAATCTTTAAGAAAAATAATACTTGAAGATAGATATGCAAAAACTGAGTGTGAATAATAAGAGTAAATCTTTAAAATATGTAGAAACTTATGATAAAATTCGTGAATTAATAAAAAATAATAATTTACAAGCAGGAGATAGAATACCTGGGGAAAATGACTTATCAAAATTATTTGAAGTAAGTAGAGGGACTGTTAGGCAAGCAATAGCACTTTTGCAAGAAGATGGTCTTATATACAAGCAACAAGGATTTGGTAATATAATATTAGATCCAAAAAAAATGGAAAATAAAGGACTTGAGTGTATAAATGAGCCTATTTTCAATTTTAATAAGGTTGAATATAGTAAAATAGATTTTAAAGTTGAATTTCAACCTGCTAGCGAGAAAATGAAAGAGCTTTTCGAAGAAGAGAGCAATTTTATGATTATGCTCATAAATGTTAAGTATTTCATTGGAGATAAGGTAGCTGCATTATTAATGTATTTTATTAATTTTGATGATGCCAAGGAATATGATTTAAACCTACAATCTGAATATGATTTGAAAAAATTTATAGACAAAATATTAATTGACAAAATTATTAATAGCGAATTAGAGTTTCAAGGATTTAAAGCTAGAGAATCTACAGCAAATAAGATGAATATAAATATCGGGAAAGATGTTTTATATTTTAGCGAGGTTATGAAAAAAGAAAATAATAAAGTATCTTTATATAGAAGAAGCTACTTTATACCAGAGTACTTTACTTTTAAATTAATTAGAAATTAGAATTTCTTTTAAATTTATAATCAAGGATAATAGTTTATTGACATAATCTACAAATAAAAAACTAAATATTACTTTAAACGGAATGGAATATTATAAAATAAAACATTCCGTTTTTTTCTAAATCATTTTCATATTTTTTAATAAAAAACCCCAAAATCCATATTAGGAATTTTGGGGTTTTATTACAATTATAAATTTGCTACTTTAAATTTATAATAATTCTTTATATAAATTTTTAATTTCTTCTAAGCTTGTATCTCTAGGGTTTCCTGGTAGACAAGCATCTTCAAAAGCTGATTTTGCTAAGAAATCTAAATCTTTTTCATCTACAATTTCTTTTAAGTTTTCTGGTATATGTACCTCTTTTGCAAGATCTTTTACAGCTTTTACTGCGGCATTTCTATATTCTTCTTGATTCATTGAATCAACATTTTCAACTCCCATAGCTTTTGCTATATCTTTATATTTTTCACCTGTTGCCTCAGCATTATATTCCATTACTTTTGGAAGAATAATTGCATTTGCAACTCCGTGTGGAGTGTCATAAACTGCTCCAAGTGGGTGAGCCATAGAGTGAACTAAGCCTAGTCCAACATTTGAAAATCCCATACCTGCTACATATTGTCCAAGAGCCATTTTTTCTCTTCCTTCTTTTTCATTTTTAACTGCAAGAGGAAGATATTTAGCTATAAGTTCAATTGCTTTTATATGGAACATATCTGAAAGGTCGTTTGCTCCTTTTGTAATATATCCTTCTATAGCGTGAGTTAATGCATCCATTCCTGTAGCTGCGGTAAGAGAAGCAGGCATTGATTCCATCATTTCAGGTGCTACAATTGCAACTATTGGAATATCGTGAGGATCTACACATACCATTTTTCTTTCGAGTTCTTCATCAGTTATAACATAATTGATTGTAACTTCTGCTGCTGTACCAGCTGTTGTTGGAATAGCAATTATTGGTGTTGCTGGATTTTTAGTTTCAGCTAGACCTTCAAGACTTTTTACATCTTTAAATTCTGGATTTGTGTTTATGATTGCTGCAGCTTTTGAGCAGTCGATTACAGATCCACCACCGATAGCGATAACTGCATCAGCTTCAAAATCTTTAAGAACTTTTAGACCACCTAGAACATTTTTGATTGTTGGATTTGGTTTTATGTCTGTATAAAAAGTATATTCAACGTCAAGTCCATCAATTTCATCAGTAACTTTTTTTGCTATATTGTTTTCTTTTAAGAAAGAATCAACGAAAATAGCTATTTTTTTAAATCCCTTATCATTAACAACTTCTTTAATGCCATCAAGAGCTCCATAGCCATGATAACTAGTTTCGTTCAAAACAAATTTGTAACCCATAATTTTCTCCTTTAAAATAGTTTATTTTAGTTCATTATAATTCAGGATATCGTTTTTGTCAAATTTTTAATTATCAGGAAAAATGAACTTTTCTTTTGTGGATACGTCAAATTCTTCAAAAAATTTTGGTTTTTTATCGGTTATAATATGATCAATTTCACCTAAAGTAGATAATTTAATAAATGAATTTTCATCAAATTTTGATGAATCTACTAATAAAACAGTTTTTTTGGAATTTTGGATCATAAGTTTTTTAAGTTGAATTTGTTCATAATCAGCATCGTAAATATTGTTAAAATCAATAGATTTGCAAGACATAAAATATATATCTGTAGAAAATTGAGATATGAAATTTGTTGAAGCACTTCCTATAAAATAATGAGAATTTGGTTTTAAAAATCCTCCAGAGCAATATATGTTTATATTTCTGTTATCGTTTAATATATAGGGGATGGTAACAGAGTTTGTGATTATAATAAGTCTTTTAAACCTATCTAATTTAGGACACAAAAATTGTACTGTTGATGATGCATCCATAAAAATAGACATATCTTCTTTTATAAAATTAACAGCTAAATCAGACAAAATTCGCTTTTCGACAGTGTTTATTTTGCTTCTTATATTACTTGGTTGAATTTGATTTTTTTCTTGAACTATTGATGCTCCACCTCTTACTCTATAAATAGCACCAGATTTTTCCAAATTTATTAAATCTCTTCTAACGGTTGAAATGGAAATATATAATTTTTCTGAAATTTCTTGAATACTTACGAATCCTTTTTCCTTTAAAATATTAAGAATTTTATTCATTCTTTCTTCAGGTATCATAGTTTTCTCCTTTTATTATTCTTAAAATCATTATAACATATGAACTATATTGAACTCAAATGAAATAAAAGATGAATTTTTTAGAAGAATTGTAAATGTTTCGTTCAAAATTTACAAATTAGCTTTTTAATGCTATTATATATTTACAGAAGAAAACATTATCATAAGGAGGTGTAGATGAAAAAAACTTTAGCCATTGATATGGGAGCTACTTCAATTAGAGCAATTCTTGGCTACATAGATATGGGAGAACTTGTAACTGGAGAAGTAATGAGATTTAACCATGTTATTAAAGATATTGATGGAAGAAAACAGTGGGATTTAGAAGGGATGCTTTCTAAAATAGAAAATACAATTTTAGAATACAAAGATGAAATTGAAACTATTGGAGTTGATACTTGGGGAGTAGATTTTGGATTAATTGATAAGGCTGGTTCTCTTATTTATAACCCTACATCTTATAGGGATGAATCTTGTGAAATAGGCTTTAAATCAATGAAAGAGAAAATCGATTTCAGCGACTTGTTCAAAAAAACTGGCAATCAAATAATGAGTATTAACACCTTATTTCAATTAGAAACTGTAAAAATAGAAAATAATAATTTCTATGAAAAAGCAGATAAATTATTGATGACACCTGATCTTATAAATTATTTGCTTACAGGCAAAAAATATGGTGAGAGAACTATTTGTTCAACAAGTCAAATGTTTGACCTAAAAGCTGGTGATTGGAACAGGAAATTAGTTAAGGATTTAGGTCTTAATGAGGACTTATTGCCAGAGATAATTAATAATAAAATTGTTATTGGAAGTACAAAAAACTCCTTGATAGATTCTCTTAGAGATTTGGACATAAAGGTAATTTCTGTTGCAAGTCATGATACAGCAAGTGCTGTTTATGTTACCGAATCTTATACAAATGAGGATTGCTTGTTTTTATCAAGTGGAACATGGTCTTTGATTGGTTGTTGTAATGATAAGCCGATTTTAACAGACCAAGCTTATAATTATTCGCTCACAAATGAAACCGGTTATGATAATAAAAATATGTTTTTCAAAAATGTAACAGGTTTATATTTAATAGAAAAGCTTAGAGATCACCTAGTAAAAAAAGATAAAAGTAAGTTTTCTTTTGATGAAATAACAAATCTTGTAGAAAATTCCACTATTAGTGATGAATATATAATTGATGTCGATTATGAAGTTTTCACTAAGGAATCTAATAATTTTATTTATGATTTAGATAAGTATTTTGAGGAAAAAGAAAATAAAGTCATAAAAGAAAAAACAGATTATTTCAAAATAATATATCAAAGCATAGTTGAAAATTACAAATCAGTTGTTGAAAATATTGAAAGCTGTTTAGGTAAAAAATTTACAAAAATTCATGTAATGGGTGGGGGCTCTCAATCCAAGGTATTATGTCAAATGATAGCCGACAAACTTAAAATTAAAGTTATAGCAGGACCAAAGGAAGCTACAGCTGTTGGAAACATTTTAGCTCAATTAGAATACATGAATGAAAAAGAAAATATTAGGCAAATAGTAACTGACGGTTTTAAAACGGTTGAATATTTACCTATTATAAAATAAAAATTAAGAAAGGAAATAATATGACACATCCAAGAATTGGTATTAGACCTATAATTGACGGAAGATGGGGCGGAGTTAGAGAAAGCCTCGAAGAAAAAACAATGAATATGGCACATCTTGCAAAAGAATTAATCGAATCTAATTTAAGATATGCTGATGGAGAACCTGTAGAATGTGTAATTTCAAATACAACAATAGGAGGTTCTGCTGAAAGTAAACAATGTGCTGATCAATTTTCTACAGAAAATGTAGTTGCAACTTTAAGTGTTACACCATGCTGGTGCTATGGATCAGAAACAATGGATCTTGATCCAAAAACAATTAAAGCTGTTTGGGGACTTAATGCAACAGAAAGACCAGGAGCAGTTTATCTTGCTGCTGTAATGTCAGCTTATGCTCAAAGAGGACTTCCTGCATTTTCAATTTATGGTTCAGAAGTACAAGAAGCTGATGATAATACTATTACAGAAGATGTAAAAGAAAAAATCTTGAGATTTGCAAGAGCTGCTATAGCAGTTGGACAAATGAAAGATAAAGCTTATGTAAATATTGGTGCAATTTCTATGGGAATAGCCGGATCTGATGCTAATGCACTTTTCTTCCAAAATTATTTAGGAATGAGAACTGAATGGGTAGATATGACAGAAATTCTTAGAAGAATGAAACTAGGAATTTATGATAAAGAAGAATTTGAAAAAGCTAAAAAATGGCAAGAAGAATATTTAAAAGAAGGATTTAATATAAATGAAACTTTAGATTTACAAGAAAATCTAATGAGATCAAAAGTTGTTCCTTACGAAGAAGAATGGGACTTCTGCTTAAAACACGCTTTAATAATAAGAGATATTTTATTTGGAAATCCAAAACTTGCAGAAATTGGTTGGTCAGAAGAAGCACTAGGTAAAAATGCTATAGCTGGTGGATTCCAAGGTCAAAGACAATGGACAGATTGGCTACCAAATGCTGACTTTACAGAATCAATTATGGCATCAACATTTGATTGGAATGGACCAAAATCACCAACAGCATTTGCAACAGAAAATGATACATTAAATGGAGTTGCAATGTTATTTGGAACACTTTTAACAAATAGAGCTCCAATATTCTCAGATGTTAGAACATATTGGTCAAAAGATTCTGTTAAAAGAGTTACAGGTTATGAATTAGAAGGAAAAGGTCAAGATGGAATCATCCACTTAATAAATTCTGGAGCTACTTGCTTAGATGCAACAGGAGCTGCAAAAGATGAAGATGGAAATTCTATAATGAAACATTTCTGGGATTTAAAAGATGAAGATATAAAAGCAATGCTTGATAATACAGATTGGTGTCAAGCAAATCACCAATACTTTAGAGGTGGCGGATTCTCATCACACTTTAGAACAAATGCAGAAATGCCAGTTACTATGGTAAGAGTTAATATGGTAGAAGGTGTAGGTCCAACAATTCAAATAGCTGAAGGATATACAGTAAATCTTCCAGACAAAGAATCACAAATACTTGAAGATAGAACAGATAGAACTTGGCCAACAACATGGTTTGCGCCACGTTTAGGTATGAAAGGCTTTGAATCAGTTTACAAAGTAATGGCAAATTGGGGAGCAAATCACGGAGCAACAGTATATGGACACGTTGGTGCTGACTTTATCACTTTAGCTAGTATGTTAAGAATTCCAGTTTCATTACACAATGTTGAGGACAAAGATGTATTTAGACCACAAACATTTAATGGATTTGGTACTAAAGATCTTGAAAGCGTAGATTATAGAGCTTGCGAATATTTTGGACCTTTATATAAAGGATAGGAGCAAGCTATGCTAAAAAATATTCCTAAAAATATATCGCCAGAGCTTTTAAAAATTTTATGTGAAATGGGTCATGGTGATGAGATAGTTCTTTCAGATGGAAATTTTCCATCTGAAAGGATAAATGAAAAAGTTGTTAGATGTGATAGTACCGGAGTTACAGATTTATTAAAATCTATTTTAGTTCTTTTCCCTCTTGATACTGAATATTCCGACGAACAAGTTTTTTTGATGGAAGTAACTCCGGGAGATACTTATAAGCCTGAAATATGGGAAGATTATAAAAAAGTATTAGATGAATCTGAAGAAAATTATACTATAGGAAATATAGAAAGATTTAAATTCTACGAGAGAGCAAAAGATGCTTACGCTGTAGTTCATACAGGCGAAACAGCTCTTTATGCTAACATAATCCTCAAAAAAGGTGTAGTAAAATAAAATAAATTCGGAGGATTTATGGAAAAAAATTTATTAAAAATGCAAAACATTACCAAAACATTTGGAAGTGTTAAGGCCTTAAATAACGTAAATTTAGAGTTGGAAGCTGGCGAAGTTCATGCCCTTATGGGAGAAAACGGAGCTGGAAAATCAACTTTGATGAAAATTTTGACAGGTGTTTATTCACTTGAAAGTGGTAGTATTACTTATCTTGGAAAAGATGTTAAGTTTGAAAATACTAGACAAGCACAAGAAGCAGGAATCGCCATAGTTCACCAAGAACTAAATATGCTTAATGACCTTACAGTAGCACAAAATATTTTCATAGGAAGAGAAACTATGAATGGAAAGCTAATAAATGATAAGGAAATGGTTGAAAAATCAAAAGAATTATTTAATATTCTTGAAGTAGAAGTTGATCCAAATACTGTTGTTGGAGATTTGCCAGTAGGTATTCAACAAATGACAGAAATTGCCAAAGCTATATCATTAAATGCAAATATTATTGTATTTGATGAACCTACATCATCTTTAACCGAAGAAGAAATTGGCCATTTATTTAAGGTTATTGATCGTTTACAAAAAAAGGGAGTTGGAATAATTTATATTTCACACAGAATGGATGAAATAGGAAAAATTTCTAACAGAATAACAGTATTAAGAGATGGTGGATATGTTGGAACTGTAAATACAAAAGAAACTAGTAGAGATGAACTTATCAATATGATGGTTGGAAGAGTTTCTTATGTAGAACCAAAGTCAAAATCAAGTATAGCAGACAATGCAGCTGTAGTTTTAGAAGTTAAAAACCTTAATAGAGGAAAAAAGATTAGAGATGTAAGTTTTGTTCTTAAAAAAGGTGAAATACTTGGAATGGCAGGACTAATGGGTTCAGGTAGAACAGAAGTTGCAAGAGCGATATTTGGTGCTGATAAATTAGATTCAGGAGAAATATTACTTTATAACAAAAAAGTTAATATAAAAAATACAGAAGATGCTGCAAAATGTGGTATAGGATATTTGTCTGAAGATAGAAGAGTTGATGGAGTAATTACTGGTTTTCCAATAAAAGATAATATTTCAATTTGTGCTATAGATGATTTCATTAATAAAAAAATAATTAATGATAAAAAAATAGAAGAAGTTAGCGATAATTTTATAAATGCCTTAAATATAAAATGCTTTTCATCTGATCAGATTGTAAAAACCCTTTCTGGAGGTAACCAACAAAAAGTAATTGTAGCAAAATGGTTAGTTAGAGATTCAGAAATTTTAATATTTGATGAACCAACAAAAGGTATAGACATTGGTGCAAAAAATGAAATATATAAAATTATAAATAAACTTGCTAAGGCAGGAAAATCTATAATTGTTATATCATCAGAAATGGATGAAATTTTAAGACTTAGCGATAGGATTATCGTTATGGCTGAAGGTAAGAAGGCAGGAGAATTGAAAATTGAAGATGCTAGTCAAGAAAAAATATTAGAATTAGCATCTGTGGAGGATTAGTATGATAAAGAAAAAGAGAATAAAGGAAAAAATCTATTTTTGCTACCCAACAGGGTATAGCCATGATTGTATTAGCAATACTATATATATTCTTTTACATAAAAAGCACGGCTTTTCGTTCATCAACAACACTTGCTAGTATATTTGATTCTAGTTATTATCTAAGTTTTTTAGCAATAGGTGTTACTTTTACAATAGCAACAGGAGCATTCGATATGTCTATAGGAGCTGTAATGAATACATCAGCACTTATAGCAGGATTTATTACACTTAAAATGGGACTTCCAATTATTGTAGCACTAATAATTTCAATAATTATAGGTTTAGTATTCGGCTTAATAAATGGTCTATTAATAACAAAAGCAAAAATAAATCCTTTCGTAACAACACTTGCAACACAAATGATTGCTGTTGGTTTAGGCTCAATATTTACAAAAGTACAAACAGTAAACTATCCATTAAGAGATGCAGCTGATGGTTGGTATAAATCAATATTCAAATTAGGTAGCGGTTTTCCAATAGGAATAATTGTTATAGCTTTAGTTGCAATCTTAATGTCAGTTATATTAAGAAAGACAAAATTTGGTAGGTATTTGCTAGCCATAGGTTCAAATGAAGAAGCAGCAAGACTTTCTGGTATCAATACAGAAAAATATGTAATGCTTTCATTCGTACTTTGTGGGTTCTTCGCTGGTCTTGCAGGAATTGCTTATGCAGCAACATATACAACAATAATGCCAGGCGAAGGTGTAGGTTTCGAACTAGATGCTATTGCTGCTTCAGTAATAGGTGGATCATCATTAGCAGGTGGGAAAGCAACTATACTAGGAACAATAATTGGTGTGTTTATAATGACAGTATTGAAAGTGGGTCTTCCATTTATCGGTCTTCAATCACACTATCAAATATTGATTACAGGTATTGTATTATTAATAGCTGTTTACCTAGATGTAATTAGAAATCGTAAAGATAAGTAAATTTTATTAATTAAGGAGAGATTTATGTTTAGTAAAATTAAAAAAGTAAGTATTTTAATGTCAGCAGCTCTTTTATTAGCAGCATGCGGAGCAAAAGATGCAAAACCAGCAGATAGTAATGCTAGCAATGCACCAAAAGAAGAAGAAAAAGCTTCTAACGAAAAAGCTCCAGCAGATGGAGAAAAAATAAAGGTAGAAGTAGTAGCTAAAGGATTCCAACATCAATTTTGGAAAGCAGTAAATACTGGTGCTGATAAAGCAGCAAAAGACTTAAATGCAGAAATAACTTTCCAAGGACCTGAAAATGAAACAGCTGTTCAAGAACAAGTACAAATGTTTGCTAATGCTGTAAATAAAAAACCAGCAGCTATAGCTTATGCAGCTTTAGATACAAAAGCATCAATAGATTTATTAAAACAAGCTAAAAACGATAAAATTCCAGTAGTTGGATTTGATTCAGGTGTTCCAAATGCTCCAGAAGGAACAATTCAAGCAACAGCAGCAACAGATAATATTGCAGCTTCAGCAATGGCAGCTGAAAAACTATATCCAGAAATTGAAGGAAAATTGAAAAAAGCTACAGTTGATAAAAAAGTAAGAGTTGGAGTTGTATCACAAGAAGTAAACTCAGCATCAATCAGTGATAGAACAAAAGGTTTTATTGATAAAATGGTTGAAGAAGCTTCAAAACTTGACAATTTAAAAGATAAAATTGCTGTAGTTGGAAATGATAAATTTGCAAATGGCGTAAAAGAAAAAGATGCAGCATTAGTAATTGATCTTGCAGTTCCAGCTAACGTAACAGATGCAGAAGGACAAACACAAGCACAAACTTTATTAAATAAAGAAGATTTGATAGCAATTTATGGATCAAACGAATTTGGTGCAAAATCTATAATAAACGCTAACAACGCTGTTGGTGGAAAACTTGGAAAAGATAAAATCATAGGAGTTGGTTTTGACTCTGGTGCAATCCAAATCGACGCAATCAAAAAAGGTATTTTATTTGGTTCAGTTACACAAGACCCAATTTCTATAGGATACAAAGCAGTAGAGCTTGCAGTAAAAGCTTCTAAAGGCGAAAAAGTTGAAGATATAGATACAGGAGCAGTTTGGTATAACGCTGACAATATAGACAGCAAAGAAGTAAAACCACTATTATACGAATAAAATAGGAAAAAAATGTCACATGAAGATTTAAAACAAGAATTGATAAAATATGGAAAAAAATTAGTTGAAGTAGGATTAACTAAAGGAACTGGTGGAAATTTAAGTGTATATATTCCATCAGAAGAAAAAATGTTAATCACTCCTTCAGGAATTGATTTTTTCGATATTAAAGAAGAAGATATAGTAACAATGAAGCTAGATGGTACAATTTTAGAAGGCGACAAAAAACCTTCAAGCGAATGGTATATGCATGCAATCCAATACAAAAATAGGGATGATATAACAGCAGTTATCCATGCACATACAACTTATAGTACTGTCATAGCTACTTTAAGAGAAACTTTACCTCCAGCTCATTATATGATAGCTGTTGCAGGTGTCGATGTAAAATGTGCAAATTATGCAACATTTGGAACAAAAGAATTAGCAGAAAATGCTTATGAAGCTATGAAAGATAGATATGCAGTATTGCTTGCAAATCATGGGATATTATCAGGCTCATATTCACTTGCGAATGCCTTTAATATAATTGATGAAGTTGAGTATTGTGCAAAAATTTATTATATGGCAAAATCCATAGGCGATCCAGTTATTTTAGATAACGATGAAATGGAAAAAATGCTAGTAAAATTTGAAGAATATGGACAAGTAAAAGAATAATTTAATTTGGCTGTTGCTATTAAACTTATGTTTAAATGGTAACAGCCATTTATATATGGAGGAAAAATGTACGATAAAGATTTATTTTTGAAAAATGCCAAAGAAAATAAAATTTATCTTGGGATTGAACTTGGATCAACCAGAATAAAGGCCATAGCTATTGATGATAAAGCAAATATAATAGCAAATGGAATATTTGAATGGCAAAGTAAGTTTGAAAATAATTATTGGACTTATGATTTTGACATTCTGACAAAAGGGCTTCAAGAAGCTTATAAAAATTTAAAAGAAAATATTTTTAAAGACTACGCTTATAAAATCACAAAATTTAAAGCTATTGGAATTTCTGCTATGATGCATGGGCTTTTAGCCTTTGATAAAAATATGGAAATATTAACTCCCTTTAGAACTTGGAGAAATACAAATACCGATAAGGCAAGTCGTTTTTTGACAGAGCTTTACCAATATAATATTCCACACAGGTGGTCTTTTGCCCATCTTTATGAAGCTATTTTAAATAAAGAAAATTTTGTAAAAGATGTATCATATATCTGTACCCTATCAGCCTATATCCATTATTTGCTTACTGGTAAAAAAGTTTTGGGCATTGGAGATGCTTCAGGAATATTTCCAGTTGATGATAATTTAGATTATAATGAAGAATTTTTAAGAAAAACTAATGATTTAGATGAAATTAAAAATTTAGGAATAAAAGTTCAAGATATTTTGCCAAAAGTTTTGACAGCTGGTGAATTTGCAGGAAAACTTAGCAAAAATGGAGCAAAACTTTTGGATATAGACGGAGATTTAGAATATAATATTCCATTTTGCCCTCCAGAAGGCGATGCAGGCACAGGAATGATTGCAACAAATACAATCAAAAAAAATACAGGAAATATTTCCATAGGAACTTCAATATTTTCTATGATAGTTTTAGACCATCAATTAAAAGATTATTATGAAGAAATAGATATGGTTACAACTCCAGATGGAAAACCAGTTGCTATGGTTCATTGCAATAATGGTACAGCAGATTTTGATGGATGGTTAAATATTTTTAAAGAATTTTCCAATGATTTGAATGTAGATTTTTCAAAATATGGCGGATTTTATTCTTATTTATTTAATAAGGCGCTTGATAGCCTTGATGAAGATTGTGGATTTACAATTTATAATTATTTATCAGGAGAGCCAATAAATAATGTTCTTGAAGGACTACCAATGATAATAAGAGATAAGTCAAGCAAACCAACACTTTCTAAATTTATTCTCGCAAATTTATATTCTATAATGGCAACTATTAGAATAGGTCAAGATATACTAACGGAAAGAGAAAATATATCCATTAAAGAAATGTCAGCCCACGGCGGAGTTTTCAAGACAAAAGAAGTTATGCAAAAAATTGTTGCAGCATCATTAAATACAAAAATTTCGATTTATAATTCCGCAAGTGAAGGTGGTTCATGGGGCATAGCCTGCTTGGCCTTATATTTGGATAAAAAAGAAGAATTTGAATCATTAGATGACTTCTTAGAAAAAGTATTATTTTCAGATCAAATAAAATATTCCAAAACACCAGAAGAAAATATAGTAAAATCTTTTGATAAATTTTTAAAATCCTATAAGAAATTTTTACCAATACAAGAATTTGCAGATGAAAATTATTAGATTTTAAGCTGTGAGAAAAGTGATTTTTTCATTTTTTTCACAGTTTTTTTGAAAATTTTAATTTATATAATATTTTGGGTATAAAAATTATAAGAATTTTGGAGGATGTATGTATTTATTATTTATAAGTTTGATAATGCCAATTGCCTTCTTTTTTATGTATTTTTTCTTAAAATATAAGGCAAATAAAAAAATATCAAGATGGTCAGGATTTAGAACTAGACTTTCTATGGAAAGTGAAAAAAATTGGAAATTTGCAAATAATTATGCTGGAAAGTTGTCTTTAATTTTTGGAATAATAAGTATGGCTATGACCTTATTTGTTATGTACAAATACGAGTTAAATGACAAAATAGTATTGATTTTAACAGGAATACAAATTTTCTTTTTGATTATGATTAGCGTTATAACTGAGATAAAATTACATAAAAAAATAATGGATAAGATTTCTATCCATTA
>NZ_HE978616.1:642825-650149 GCF_000307225.1 Anaerococcus vaginalis | reverse complement strand
ATACCTCCTAGGGCTAGAGGTTTTGCACCTGATTTTAAAAGTTTAACCATATCACTGTTAAAACCTATGGCTGACATTGCCATTACTATAAAAAATTTTTCTTAGTCCTTGAAATTATATTTTAAATTTTCAAAATTTATATTGTAGATAATGACAATAATGTATCAAAATGCTATTTAATATTAGATTGACAGTGCATTATAAGTATGATAATTTTATTATAAAGATAGTTTTAATAGCGTAATATTATAAAGGAATTTGTTTATGTTTAAAAATAAAAAAATAATTTTAAGTTTTATTTTAATTTTTTTCTCTTCTATATTTTTTACATCTTGTAATAAAAAAAATGATAAGCCGATTAGTCTTACCATGTGGCATGTTTATGGTGAGCAAGCAACTTCTCCTATGGATGAGTTGGTTGATGAATTTAATGATAGTGTTGGGAAAAAAGAAGGGATAGTTATAAATGTTACTGCTTCTTCTAATTCTGCTGAAATAGGGGATGCCTTATTGGATTCTCAAGCTCATAATTCTGGTTCTAAAAAAATGCCTGATTTATTTTTCTGCCATAAGGGAAATGCTGAAGATTTGGGTGTTGAAAATCTTGTGGATTGGAATAAATATTTTTCTAAAGATGAGCTTGATAAGTATGTTCCTGATTTTTTGGAAGATGGGAAGGTGGGCAAAAAATTAGTTGTTTTTCCTTTTTCTAAGTCTACTCATCTGCTTTTTGTTAATGGAAGTGTCTTTGATAGATTTTCTAAGGATACGGGTGTAAGTTATGATAATCTTAAAACTTGGGAAGGGTTTTTTGATGTTTCGGAAAAATTTTATAAGTGGTCAAAGGGAAAGCCTTTTTGTGCTTTTGATTATTATTTGAGGGAAATTGAACTTTCTTATTTGTCCAATAATCCAGAAAAAAATCTTCATAATGAAGAGGGTTGGTATGATTTTGACAATATAGGTTTTAAAAATGAATTTGATAAGTTTTCTTCTTCTTTGGTGAGGGGAAATATTATTATTTCTGATCTTTATGCCAATACTCAAATGATGACTGGAGAAACTTTTGCTGGTATTAGTTCATCTGCAGCAATTTTATATTATAATGATACGGTTACTTATCCAGATAATACTTCTGAGCCAATAAATTTAAAAGTTTTGCCTTTACCAAAGGCTAAATCTGGAAAAAAATTTGATACTTTGGCTGGAACTGGTCTTTGTGCCTATAAAACAAGTGAAAAAAAGGCAGAGGCTGCAGCTGTTTTTGCTAAATGGATTACTCAAAAAGAACAAAATTTAAAATTTGTTTCAGAAGCTGGCTATATGCCTGTAAGAAAAGATGCTTTTGATGCCTTATCAAAGTATAAATTCAAAGACAATTCATATAAAGAACTTTATGATGTTTTATTTGAGATGAGAAAAGACTATAAATTTTTGCCAGAAACATATAATTATGATAAGGTTTTAAATTTCTATGATCAATTGCGTGAAAGACAAAATATATGGAAGGCAAGATACGAAAAGGGAGAGGACGAAAAAGTCCTTGTTGATGAATGTTGGCAAATTTTGAAAAAATAGCTTAAGGTGGTGGAATTATTTTGTTTGGTATATTTGGTAAGCATCAAAAAAATTCTATGTATAGAAAATTATTCGCATATATGATAATTTTTGCTGGCCTTTTGCTTTCTTTTATTATTCTTGCAATGATTTTATTTGGTCAATTTAATAATGTCAAAAAAAATTATATAAATAATTTGAATATGCAACTTTCTATTGAGGAGAAGCAAATAAGTGGATATTTTGAAAAATCGGCAGTTTCTGCCATGCACCTTTCCTTAGAATTAAGTGATTATATGGAAGATCTTCTTAGGAAAGAAAATATTAGCTTTGATGATTTAAAAAATAATCAAAGAGCATTAAATGAATTGCAAGATGGGGTTTTTGAAAATTTAAAAAGCAGTATGTTTTATGCTGATGTTTCAGGCTCTTTTCTTATATGGGATACAAGTGTAAATTCAAAAGTTAAAAATGCAAAAAATAATAAAAGTGGGCTTTATTTAAAACTTGACACTAGGAGTTTAAAAGAATCTTCAGTTCTTGTTTATAGGGGAAATCCAGAAATTGGGAAAAAGCATGGGGCAATGCCTCATAGAAAATGGAAATTAGAATATGAAATTTCCAAAATTCCAAATTACAAGGAAAGCAAAAAAAAGGAAAATTCTTCCTTGTATGATTCATATAAAATATCTCCTGTTTTTACCTTGCCAGGAACAAGTGAAAAAGTTATGCTAATTAGCCTGCCAATAATTGGCAAGAATGGAGAAGTTTATGGGGTTTGTGGTTTTGAAGTTGAACAAATGTTTTTTAAAGATAAACTTTCTCAACCAACAAGGCTTGACAGACTAACCTCTGTATTTGTTCCAAGAAAAAGTAAAAAAATAAATACAAGCCAAAGTTTAAGTAGTGGTTCAGAAGATGGATATTATTATCTTCCAAAAGAAAATCTTATTTCAAAAAATCATGGGATGGGTTTAAAAGAATATGTTGGCAAAAATAATAAATATATAGGAGTTGAAAAAGAACTTTCTTTAATCAAAAATGGAGAAAAATCCTTATTAATCACCATGATACCAATGAGTGATTATAATAGGGATGTTTTGAAAAATATTGTAAATATTATAGTATCTGTAATTTTATTTTTGTTTTTTGCGATTGTAGTTAGCTTAAATTTTTCAAGAAGATATATAAGTCCTATTACAGATAGCATAGCTATAATTAATAATCAGGAAAAAATTTTTGATGAGGATTATAAAAAAGAAATCGAAAAAAGAGGTTTTCGTGAAATTAATGACTTGATTGACCTTGTAAGAAAACAAATTCAAAATAAGTCTGTAGAAGGTTTACCTATTTATATTGAAGAAAAATTTAAAAATTTTATTGATGCAACAGCAAGCTTAACACCAGCAGAAATGAATGTATTATATTTGCTTATACAAGGATATAGTGTGGACGAACTTCCATCTATATTATTTGTAAGCAAAAGCACAGCAAAACATCACATCCTAAAAATTTACAAAAAATTAAAGGTTTCTTCTAGGGGAGAGCTTTTATTGTATTTGGATTTGATAAAAGGATGCGGGATGATTGATAAAATAGTCAAGAAAAATGAAAATTAAATAAAAGATTAAAAATTATAAAAATAAATAAATTTTGATAAAAACACAATTTAATTTGCTTAAATTGTGTTTTTTTGATATAGACCAAAGGTCTATTCAGCTTAAAATCAACGAAAATTGACCTTTGGTCTATTTATTTTCAAAAAATATTATGATTTAATATTAATAAGTTAAAGAGAAACTGATTAAAATTTATTAAAAAATAAAATTATTTTTTAAAATTTTCTGTTAAAAGTTATAGCACAAAAAAATAAAAATAAAATCAGTTTCTAAGCATACTAAAAATTTTTCTAAATTTTAAATTTGAGAAAAATTTAAGGTCAATAAAAAAATTTAAGGAGGGAAAAAATGGGATTTATTAAAGCGTTTACTGGAGCCTTGTCTGGAAGTTTTGCCGATCAATGGTTGGATTTTTATTTGCCAGATCCATCCGTAACAGCAACAGCAGGAATATTTCCAGCAGTCAAAAAAGCAAGCAACAATGGCAGGGGAGAAAATACCAAGGGAAATGAAAATATTATTAGCGATGGAAGTAAAATTATAGTTCCTGAAAATACTGCTTTAATTACAATGGAAGAAGGAGCTATAACTGGAATTGTTGCAGAAGCTGGTGGATTTATTTACAGCTCAGATAATGAAAATTCCCAAAGTATATTTGCAGGCGATGGAATAGGGGCATCTCTTATCCAATCAACTTGGGAAAAAATAAAATTTGGTGGACAAGCAGGAGCTCAACAACTTGCTTTTTATGTAAATTTAAAAGAGATTCCTAATAATCGTTTTGGAACTCAAAGTGAAATTTATTGGGACGATGCATTTTTTGGAACACAAGTTGGAGCTGTTACTAGGGGAACTTATACTTTAAAAATTGTAGACCCTTTATTATTTGTTAAAAACTTTGTACCTCAAAAATATCTTGTGGCAAATGCTCCTATATTTGATTTTCAAGATATGGATAATGATGCTGGAGAGCAATTATTTAATGAAGTTGTAGGAAGTTTATCAGCAGCTTTTTCAAATTATACAAATGATCCAAGCAGGGGAAATAGGATGAGCAAAATTCAAGGAGATCAAATTGGTTTTGCAAAATCTTTGACTCAAGCTGTAGAAGATGCTTATCAATGGAGCTCTGATAGGGGACTTACAATTGTAAAAACGGCTATACTTGCAATTGAATATGACGATGATACAAAAGCCTTGATGTCTGATGTAAAAAAAGCAGATGCTTTGTCAGGAAATCGTGGAAACTCATTCTTCCAACAAGCAGCAGCAAGAGGAATGCAAAATGCTGGAGAAAATGGTGGCGGAACTGGAATGGCCTTTATGGGAATGGGAATGAATGCAGTTGGAAATGTTATGGGACAAACTCAACAAGGTCAAAATCCAAATTCTTACCAACCGAATTTTAATGGCCAAGGTCAAGGAGGAAATAATAAAGAAGAAGTTGGTCAAGTAAATCAAAATCAAGAAGATCCTACGGAAAAATTGATTAAAATGAAAAAATTGCTTGATGCTGGAGTAATAACACAGGAAGAATTTGATAAGGTTAAACATGAACTTCTAGGAATATAGGAGAAATGTTATGGATGAAAATATAAAAAATGATAAAAATATCATTGATACATCAAATAACCTTGATGATGGTCAAATAAAATGTCCAAAATGTGGAAGTACGGACATAGAAACCAATACAAAAACTGGAAAACTTCGTTGTAATTTTTGTAGGCATGAATTTGAAGTTGATTTAGCAATTAAGGATATGGATTTATCAAATGTCGAAGGAAGTTTTGTAGGAAGTGGTGCAAAAGATATTGATGAAAATGCTGATGATATAATAACACTTAAATGTGAGTCTTGTGGTGCAGAGGTTGTTATAGATACAAAATCATCAAATCAAGCAAGATGCCACTGGTGTAGAAATACCTTATCTATAAACAATCAAATTCCAAATGGAGCAGTACCAGATGTTTTATTACCTTTTTCAATAAGAAAAGAAGATGCAAAATTGGAAATAGAAAAATTTGTAGGAGAGAGAAAGTTTTTTGCCCATCCTAAATTTTCAAGAGAATTTACAACAGAAAATATATGTGGAGTTTATTTTCCCTACATGATTGTAGATGTAAATGCTCACATGAAACTTTCTGGAGAAGGAGAAATTGAAACTGGAAGAAGGAAAGTAAAAACAGATGACGGGGAAGAGACAGAATATGATGCTGATGTTTATAAAGTCAAAAGAGAGTTTGATATTTTTATCGATGATCTTTCCATAGAATCAAGCAGCGATAAATTAGATTATTCTTCAAAAGAAAAAACTACAAATATTATAAATTCAATCATGCCTTTTGATACGGAAAATTGTGTAAAATATAATGCAAATTATATGAAAGGCTACACATCTGAAAAAAGAGATACAAATATAGATTTATTAAAGAAAATCACAGACCTAGAAAGCTCCGATATCGCAAGATATGCCATAAAGGATAGTCTTTTAGACTATGACAGAGGAGTTAAATGGGAAAAGGAAGATTTTAAGGTAAAAGCTGATTACTGGAAAGCAGCATATTTGCCTGTGTGGTTATATTCCTATATGGAAAATAAAGGAAAGAAAAATATCATGCACTATGTTGCAGTAAATGCTAGAACAAAAGAAACAATGGGATCAGTTCCAATTAATTTTTCAAAATTATTTTTAGTATCAGCATTAGTAGAAGTAGCAAGTTTTATAGCAGCTTTAATTTTATACTTAGTAGCAGCTTTTGATAGATTCGATGGAACAAAATTTCAAGATAGCAGAGAATTTTTCTGGTTATTATTGGTAGGTGGATTTATTTTTATTTCTCCATGTACCAAAGATACAGAAATCAAGATGCTAGACATGCCTTTGAAAATGAAACTAAAAGCGAAATATCAAATCTAATAAGAGAAGATAATTTTATACGCAGTGACAAACACCTTTCAAATAGTCGTATAAGTGGTGAAAATTATGCAGAAATTAAGGCTAACAAAAGTAATTTTAAAGAAGAAATCAAAAAATTTGAAAATGAAATGAAAAAATCTAAAGAAGAATAGTACTTAAAATTTCTATATAAGGAGCTTATTATGAAAATCAAAAAAATACTTATTTGTATAATGGCTATGGCAAGTCTTGTTGCTTGCGGAAATAAAAAAGAGGAAAAAGCGGAAGTAGGTAGTTCTAAGGCAAAAGTAGAAGAAAAAGATACAAACAAATCTAATGAAGCTAGTGATAAAAATAAGGATGTAAAAGTAGAGTTAAAAGAAGGAGAAGAATGGGTTGTCGATGGACAATGGAAGTTGACACTTAATTCTGTAAAAGTTCTTGAAGGAAGAAATGAGTACGAAGACATTAATCCAGCTCAAGTAGTAATGGTAGATTGGTCTTATGAAAACCTGGGATTTGATGATCAAGAAGAAGGATTATTCTTCAATCCAGATGGAATAATAGATACAAAAGGTGAAATGGGACAAATGTATGCTCAAGTAGAAACATTAAATTATGCTCAATCTACACCAATTGGAGCGAAAATGTCTAATGCGCAAACAGCCTTTGCCCTAAACAATGAAAGCGACAAAGTTACAGTTATTTTTAGCCAATATGTAGAAAATAAAAATGGAAATATTATAAGATATGATGCAAAAATAAAAGCAAATGTAGAAAAATAGGACATATATCAAAATTAAATTTTAAAAGTTAGTTAAAAAATAAAAGGCTTTTACAAAATTATGAAAAAATTAATTTTGTAAGGGCTTTTTTTAATGATTTTATGATATACTATATGAAAAAATAATTAAATTTATATTTAATATAGAGCGTAGACAAAGCCTTAAGCACGAATATCTGACTACAAAAATTGTTGATTTCTAAATTATAAAATTCTAAAATCGCAAACTTGCTAAAACTAAATAAGTGCGATTTTTTAACGAATTTTTAAATTTGAAATCAAATCAATTTTTTCCATATGATATTCTTAGCATGAGGATTTGTATACTTTGTCAACAGTATGAATGGATAAGATTTTTATCCATTATTTTTTTATCAAAATATTTAGGTATTTATTACAAATCCTTTTATAATAAAATATAATATCTTTCCACAAAAAAACTGCCAAAAAATTTGCTTTTAAGCATAA
>NZ_HE978616.1:621451-642351 GCF_000307225.1 Anaerococcus vaginalis | reverse complement strand
ACACCGCCTAGGGCTAGAGGTTTGGCACCTGATTTTAAAAGTTTAACTATATCACTGTTAAAACCTATGGCTGACATTGCCATTACTATAAAAAATTTTGATAAGTCTTTAAAGGGTTTAAAAAATCCTATATCAACTCCATGAGCAAGGGCGATTGTTGTAATCAAACTTGCAAGAACAAAATATATTATAAAAAATGGGAAGATTTGCTTTATTGATATTTTTTTGTTAGCATCTTCTTCAGCATTTTTTATTTTAATAAAGGCAAGTCCCAAACATATTGGAATTATAGCAAGAGTTCTGGTCAATTTAACCGTTACAGCCTTATCAAGAGTTTGGCTACCTAAATTAAATATATTATCCCAAGTAGAAGCACAAGCAGTAACAGAAGAAGTATCATTTACTGCTGAACCTGCAAATATACCAAAGGCATGACCATCAGTAGTCGAAAATCCTATCACACGACCAAGACTTGGAAATAAAATAGCAGCCAAGATATTAAAAAAGAAAATAACAGATATAGCTTGAGCTATTTCATCTTCATCAGCATCTATAACAGGAGCAGCTGCTGCGATGGCAGAACCTCCACAAATAGATGAACCAACTCCTACAAGTGTTGCAATATTTTCTTTCAAAAATCCCACCTTGTAAAATATGTATGCGATTATTAGAGAAGTTGATATGGTAGAGATGATAATAGGAAGAGATTGTTTACCAGTTTTCAAAACTAGACCAAGATCAAGACCAAATCCAAGAAGGATTACAGCATATTGAAGAATTTTTTTGGAAGTAAACCTTACTCCAAGCATATAAGATTTTTTTTCTTTAATAATTTGCCCCAAAACCATACCAATTAAGATAGCAAAAACTGCAGGTCCTACAAGAGGAACTTTCTTGCCTATGTATTGAGAAATTGTAGCAATTATAAGACAAAGGATAAGCCCTTTTAAATGTTTTTCAATAGATTTTATCATAAATTCTCCTTTCGATTTTTTATTATAACAATTGATAAATATAAAGTAAAATCATAATTATTTACTATACCATAAAATTTGCTATGGTAAAAAGAAATAAAAAATTTTTATTATATAGTGTAGATAAAATGAGTTTTGTAATTCATTATTAATTTTAAAATAAAATTAAGCTATGTGCCATCTCGACCAGATGATTGTGCCTTGATTTGGCACAATCATCCCTAAAAATAAGTAAGAAATCACGGAGAGGTTTGCAAAGCAAACATGTTTTAGTGCGAGTTAAACAAACGCGTGGAGAGATCTCATGGGATTTCTTCGCTAGTTGCACACGATAAATTGTTATAAAAAAATAAAAAAACGAAAGGAAAATTGATATTTTATAAAAGTGGAGGATCTATTTTTATTAAATTAAAAACGCAAACAATCTAATTTTTCGCATAAAATTAATATGGCTTTATTATGATATAATAAAGCTATAAAGTAAAAAAACAGGCTATAAGGGAGTAGATTATGACTGATTTAGAAAATAAAGAAAGTTTGCAAAGAGCAGAACTTCATAGGAAAATTTGGGCTATTGCAGACGACGTTCGTGGGGCTGTTGATGGTTGGGATTTTAAGCAGTATATTTTGGGGATTTTGTTTTATAGGTTTATTTCTGAAAATATTACAGAATTTTTTAACCGTGCTGAGCATGAAGCTGGGGATTTGGAATTTGATTATGCAAAAATTTCTGATGAAGAAGCTGAAGAAGATTTTAGACCAGATAAAGTAGAAGATAAGGGATTTTTTATTTTACCAATCCAACTTTTTGAAAATGTAGTAAAAAATGCAAGAAATAACGAAAATTTAAACACAGATTTGGCAAATATTTTTAAAGCAATTGAAGCAAGTGCCATAGGCTATCCATCAGAAGATGATATAAAAGGCTTGTTTGAAGATGTAGATACAACAAGCAATCGTTTGGGAGGCACAGTTTTAGAAAAAAATAAAAGATTAACAGATATTTTGACAGGAATTAGTGAAATAAATTTTGAAAAATTTGAAAAAAATGACATAGATGCCTTTGGCGATGCCTACGAATATTTAATTTCAAATTATGCAAGCAATGCCGGAAAATCTGGAGGAGAATTTTTCACACCCCAAACCGTATCAAAACTTTTGGCAAGACTTGTAATGGATGGGAAGAAAAATATTAATAAGGTCTACGGTCCAACTTGCGGATATAAATTCTTATTTACAGATTATTTATAAAAACATTTGAAGACATTACCTAAGATTTGAAATAAAATTAAATTAAAACTTGTATATTTACGTAATCACAATATTATAGTAATAATGATAGCTGATATAAATACTTGAAAATTTAAGTTTATGGTTATACTACTAAGGAGAAAAAAATGAAATTTGTTTATATAATTATGGGGCCTTTTGATTCAAAGACTGATTGGAAGGCTATTGGTAAGAATAAAAATGCTGAAATAATTGGTGTTAGAAATTTGGAACAGGCGAAAGAAGTTGCAAAGTCTTTAATTGGTATTGTAGATGTGATTGAGCTTTGTGGAGCTTTTGGAAAAGAAGGAGCAAGGGAGATTATTGATGCAACAAATGGCAAAATTCCTGTTGGTTTTGTTACCCATCTTGATTGTCAAGATGATTTGTTTGATGAATTATTTTAATTATTATGAGATTATACAAGGTTTAATAGTTGCTATATTGGGTTCGTTTTTTATTTTTATTTTTAAAAATATTTTTGAATTAATAAGATTTAAAAATTTTGAAAATATGATAAAAAAAGATTATTTTAATTTTATAGATTATTATGTTGAAAATAAAGACTTAGAAAAATTGAGAGTAGAATTAGAAAATAAGGCTAAAAGACTTAGCCACATTTTAGAAAAAGAAATAACTTTTTAAATTTTGAAAATAGTATTAAATATGTAAGATTTATAGATTATGTTTTAGTAACTTATAGAGAAATAGACAAAATAATAAAGTCATATGGATTTAGAGATCTAAATTATGATAAGCATATAATTGATAGAGAAAATGAAAGTAAAATATCGAAAATCAATAAAATAGTTGAAAATCATAAGGGAAATATTAGTAAATACATAAATTTAAAAAGTGATAAGTTAGTTAGCGATTTATAATCATATGCTTAATTTAATTTCAAATTATTATTTTTAACAAGTTTAGAGCATATACAAAGTCATTTTGGTAAATAATTTAAAAAATTACGCTAAAACCCATATCGACTAGATAAATATGCCTTGATTTAGCATATTTATCCCTAAAACTCAGTTTGTAATCAAGAAAAGTTTTCGTAAAACGTGTTTTAGTGTGAGTAAAACGAAGGCATGGAGAGATCTCATGAGATTTCTCGACTCACTAAGTACGATAAATCGGGATACACAATCGAAACGACGGTTTTTTATCTGATCGAAAGGGTCATTTTTTTAGTTTGTCAACAGTCTGTATTGTGCTTTATTTGTATAAATTTTTAAGCTTAGTTTTATAAGTGAATAAAATAATAAAAATAATGGATAGCTTTTAGGGATCTTACCCTTTCTATCCATTATTTTTTTATTTATTATTTAATATTCAATTCTTTATATTCAAATCCTGTATCTTCTGCAACACCTTCGTTTGTTACGAATCCGTCGTAGGTATTTATGCCTGAAATTAATTCTGGAGATTTTTCGCAGGCGTTTTTGATTCCAAGATTTGCTATTGTTTTTATATATCTTGTTGTTGCATTTGATAGGGCGTAGGTTGATGTTATAGCTACAGCTCCTGGGATATTTGCAACTGCGTAGTGGATTACTCCGTGTTTTACAAAAATTGGATCGGAAAGACTTGTTGCATGACTTTTTGTAATGTCAGTTGAACCGCCTTGGTCAATTGCAACGTCAACTATTACTGATCCTTCTTTCATTTGTTTTACCATATCTTCTTTTATTAGTTGTGGTGCACGTCTTCCTGGAATTAAAACTGTTGAGATAACTAAATCTGCATCTCTTACAGATTCTTCAATATTTGTTGGGTTTGAATAAACTGTTTCAATTTTATCTGGAAGTATATCTTGAAGATGACTTAAAGCATCAATATTTACATCCAAAACTGTAACTCTTGCTCCCATTCCAACGGCAATTTTTGTAGCACCACTTCCTACAGTTCCTGCACCAACAATTACAACGTGAGCAGGTCTTACTCCTGGAACTCCTTGAAGTAAAATTCCTCTACCGCCTTCTGGTTTTGTTAAATATCTTGCTCCTTCTTGAACTGCCATTCTTCCTGCAATCTCACTCATTGGAGCTAAAAGAGGCAATTTATTGTCAAGTTTTACAGTTTCATATCCAATTGCAGTAACTTTTTTTTCTACCAATTCTTTGGTCAATTCTTCGTTACCTGCAAGGTGGAGGTAGGTGTATAAAATTAATCCTTCTCTTAAAAATTTGTATTCTTCTTTTAGAGGCTCTTTTACCTTATAGATAATATCTGATTTTTCCCAAACTTCCTTTGCAGAATCAATAATTTTCGCACCAGCATCTTCATAATCTTTATCTTCAATGCCAGAATTTAAACCAGCATTTTTTTCAATTAAAACTGTATGACCATCTTTTACTAATTCAGCCACAGCACCGGGTACGGTTGCAACTCTGGATTCTTGGTCTTTAATCTCTTTAGGTATTCCTATTATCATATTTCCTCCTTGTTTCTTAAAAAATATCTAATAAAAATATACCCAAATCAAATAAAAAATAAAAATTTTTTATTATTTTTCATTAAAAACAAAATTTTCCAAGTAATAGGCAATCCCATCTTCATCATTTGTTTTTGTGATAAAATCAGCTTTTTCTTTCATAAAATCAGTTCCATTTCCCATAACAACACCAACTCCAGCCATTTCAATCATAGTTAGGTCATTTTCTTCATCACCAAAAGCAATTACATCTTTCATATCCATATCAAAATATTTGGCAATTTCAAATAAACTTTGTCCCTTATCAATGCCTTTTGGCATGATTTCATAAAAATATGGGGTTGATTTAACTTGGGCAGTCTTATCAAAAAATTTATCTTTTAATTTTTTTGCATCTTTATCAATTAATTTTGGATCTTGGGAAAATAAGATTTTATTTGGAGAAAAATCCAAACTATAAGCCAAATCATCAATAACTTCATAATGAGTAAAGGCCTTTTCACAAATTTCTTTTAAAGTATAAGTATCCTCTGAGCTTGTAACAAGGCAATCATCGGTATAGAGGATGTAGTGCATAGAAAGATTTTTTTCAGCAAATTGCAAAATTTCTTTTGCAAGATTAATATCCATAGGATGATTGATTAAAACTTCTTTTGTTTTATAATTTGTAATTCTTCCACCATTAAAATTAGAAAGAAGTCCACCGTATTTTTTAAATTCCAAACTATCAGCAAAAGGAAAAACTCCAATAGGATCACGACCTGATGCTATAACAACAATATTTCCTAACTCTTGAGCTTTGATCAAGGCGTTTTTTGTTTTTTCAGTAATTTCTCTTTTAGAATTTAACAAAGTTCCATCAATATCAACTGCAATAATTTTTCTCATAAAATCTCCTTTATTCTTTTCTCTTCTTTATTACATTATAAGGGATAAATCATATTATTCAAAAATAAAAAAGATGTGAATAAAATTTACTCACATCTTTTAACAAATATAAAATTTATAAGAAATAAAATACAAAAGGAAATTTGCTAAAGGAATTAATTATTTTAATATAAGAAAAATTCTATAAATAAAAATTCTCAATTTAACAAGTCCTTTAAATTAATTATTTTTCCAAATCTTCTTTAATAGCCTTAGCTAAATTTTCAATTGTTTCCATTTGCTCATCTTTCATTGAAGAATTTATTATAAAATCTTCACCAACATATTCATGTTTTCCTTTTTCAAGAATTTCTTTTGCTTGTTCAAGTGATTTTCCACCCCAAGAATAATTATGGATAAAGGAGATATGCCTATTTTGGTAGCCTGTTCCAACTAATTCTCTCAAGAAAGCATCCATTTTGTGATACAATCCTGCATTATAATTCATTGCAACAAAAACTTGGTTAGAATATCTATGACAATCAGCAATAATATATGAAAAATCATTTTCTGAAACATCATATAATTTAATATTTTCAACTCCAAGTTCATCAAGTTTTGAAGCTAAAATGTCAGCTGTAAGTTCAGTATTTCCATACATTGAAGAAAATACTATATTTACACCCTTATCTTCTGCTTTGAAATTTGCCCATTTATCATATTTATCAAGGATAAATTCTATAGATTCTTTATCATCATAAACTGGTCCGTGAAGAGGGAAGATTGCATTTATTTCAAAACCAGAAACTTTTTTAAGAAGATTAGTAACCATTTTTCCTTGTTTTCCAACTATATTTATATAATATCTTCTATTTTCATCTACCCAAGATTGTTTTTTGATATAATGTTTTGCAGTAATATGACCTTCGATAACATCAAAAGAACCAAAAGCATCTGCAGAGAAGAATAAACCTTCTGTAGTTTCATAAGTCATAAAAACTTCTGGCCAGTGAACCATAGGTGCAAAAACAAATTTTAAATTTCTTTTACCAATATTTAATTCATCCCCATCTTTGATTTCTAAAAATCTATCTTCACTATATTTATCATTTGGATAAAATTGGTGAAAAAATTTAATTGTTTTTTGGTTTCCAACAAATTTACAATTTGGATATCTATCTAAAATAAAATCAATTGAGCCACAATGATCAGGTTCCATATGTTGAACAATTATATAATCTAAATCTTCTCCATTAAGAGCTTCCTTAACATTATCAAGATAAGTTCTTATTACAGAAGAATCAGATCCGTCCATCAAAACATTTTTTTCATCCTTTATAATATAAGAATTATAAGTTACCCCATTAGGTAGATTAAACATATTTTCAAATCTTTTTAAACCTCTATCATTGGCACCTACCCAATAAATATTGTCATAAACTTTCTTTATAAATTGCATATAACCTCCAAAATTATTATCTTACTTAAAATTATTATACCTTATTAAATATAAAATTAAATATAAAATAAAAGCCCGCAAGACTTAAAATTTAATAATTTTTATCAGAAAACTTTTTCATAAATTGAGATTTTATTACAAAATAAAATTCATTATTTCAAAATAATAAAATAAAAAACTTTGATTAAATAAAGGGATTTAGGATATATATTTAGTGTAGACATTTTGAAAACATAAAAACACAATTTATTTTTATATTTATTGTGAATCTTCATAAAAATAAATTGTGTTGACAAAAAAACATTTTCAGTATAGAATTATATTGTAAAACAAAAATGGATATTATATTTTTTAGGAGGAATATATGCTTTTTAAAACAACAGATGAGCATGAAGCTTTACGTAAAAAAGTCAGAGAATTTGCTGAAGAAAAAGTAAAACCAATTGCTTTTGAGCTTGATCAAAACAATGAATTTCCTGACGAAATTGTAAAGGAAATGGGAGAATTAGGATTTTTAGGAATTCCTTATCCTAAGAAATACGGTGGTCAAGGTTTAGATGTAATGAGCTATGCGATCACAGTTGAAGAATTATCAAGAGTAGATGGTGGTGTTGGAGTAATTTGTTCTGCACATACATCTCTAGGTTCATGGCCAATTTTTGCTTTTGGTACTGAAGAACAAAAGAAAAAATATCTTGTTCCTTTAGCAAAAGGTGAAAAAATTGGTGCATTTGGATTAACAGAAGAAAACGCAGGAAGTGACGCTGGTGGAACAGAAACTACAGCTGAACTTGATTTAGATGGTAAAAGATATATTTTAAATGGTAAAAAAATATTTATTACTAACGCTCCAAAAGCAGATACATATGTTGTATTTGCAGTAACAACTCCAGGAATTGGAACTCATGGTATTTCAGCATTTATTGTTGAAAAAGGCATGGAAGGTTTCACATGTTCTGATCACTATGACAAATTAGGTATCAGATCATCTTGTACTGCTGAATTACATTTTGATAATGTAAAAGTTCCAAAAGAAAATCTTTTAGGAAAAGAAGGACAAGGATTTAAGATTGCTATGGCAACTCTTGATGGTGGTAGAATTGGTATAGCTTCTCAAGCTTTGGGTATTGCTCAAGGTGCTTATGAATCAGCTCTTTCATATGCAAAAGAAAGAGAACAATTTGGCATGCCAATTGCTCATCTTCAAGCTAATACATTTAAACTTGCTGATATGGCAACATATTTGAAAGCGGCTAGACTTATGATTTATTCTGCAGCTGAATTAAAAGAAAATCACGAAAGATATTCTGCAGATGCAGCTATGGCAAAACAATTTGCATCAGATCTTGCATCAAAAATTACAAATGAAGCTTTACAAATGTACGGCGGATCTGGATTTATTAAAGGAATCGACGTTGAAAGATTCTACAGAGATTCTAAGATTACACAAATCTATGAAGGTACAAATGAAATAATGAGAGTAGTTGTCGGAGCTCATACTGTTGGTAGAGCACCAAAGGTTAAAACTGTAGGAGCTGCTAAAAAATCTGGACCCATTGCAGGTGTTAGAAAAGGAGAAATCTATGAAGGAGATCCTAAAGAAGCAGTTAAAAACCTTGTGGCAGCACTTAAAAAGGACGGATATGACTTTACTGTAGGAATTGATCCTTACACACCAGTTGCAGAGGCTGAAAGAATAGTTGTAGCAGGTCGTGGTATTGGTGAAAAAGCTAATATGAAATTAATCGAAGATTTAGCTTACCAAGCAGGTGCAGCAATTTCATCATCAAGACCAGTTGCAGAAACACTTAAATATGTTGATATTAACAGATATGTAGGTATGAGTGGTCAAACATTCAAAGGAAACTTATACATTGGTGTAGGTGTATCTGGAGCAGGACAACACTTAAAAGGAATAAAAGATGCATCAACAATTGTTGCAATCAACAATTCTAAAAATGCAGCAATTTTCAATAACTGTGATTATGGTATAGTTGGAGATGCTATGGTAATTCTTCCACTTTTAATTAAAGAATTAGACAATGGTGAAGAAAAGAAACCAGCACCACCAATGAAGAAAATAAAAAGATCTAAACCAAGAAAAATGGCTCCTACAAATCCAATCTATGTAGATTTAGGTTCTGGATATGAATATAATCCTGAAGAAGGAGATCCAGAAAATGGAATTGAGCCAGGAACACCATTTGATAAATTACCAGATTCTTGGGTTTCACCAGTTTCAGGAGAAGCAAAAGATCAATTCATTAAAATGGATGTACCAGAGGATAGAAAGTAGTAGGAGGAATATATGTATACAGTTAGAAAAGTTACAGACGACTTATATTATGTAGGTGGAGATGACAGAAGACTTGCTCTATTTGAAAATATTTTTCCTATAGATGGAGTTTCATACAATTCATACCTTTTAATGGATGAAAAAACAGTTTTAATCGACTCAGTAGATTGGGCAATTACAAGAGAATATATCTTAAATGTATCCAGAGTTCTTGGAGGCCGTGATCTTGATTATATGATTATTCAACATATGGAACCAGATCACTGTTCAGCAATTGAACTTATGTTACATTACTATCCAAATGTAAAAATTATAGCTAGTGAAAAAGCAATTTTATTTATGAGACAATTTGGTTATCACGTAGATGATAGATATATCGAAGTAAAAGAAGGAGATTCAATTTCATTCGGTAAACACGAATATACATTCGTAGAAGCTCCAATGGTTCACTGGCCAGAAGTTTTAATGACATATGATTTAACTGATAAAGTTTTATTCTCAGCAGATGCTTTTGGATCATTCAAATCTAACGACGGAAGACTTTTTGCTGACGAAGTAAATTGGGATAGAGATTGGTTAGATGAAGGTAGAAGATACTTCACAAATATAGTAGGAAAATATGGTACTTTTGTTCAAGCAGTTCTTAAAAAAGCAGCAGGACTTGATATTAAATATATCTGCCCACTTCACGGACTTGTTTGGAGAAAAGATTTTGGTTATATTTTAGATAAATATGACAAATGGTCAAGATATGAACCAGAAGAAGAAGGTGTTTTGATTGCTTATGCATCAATGTATGGAAATACAGAATATGCAGCTCAAGCTTTAGCAACAAAACTTGCTGAAAGAGGAATGACAAATATTTCCCTAAGAGATGTTTCAAGTACAGATGTATCTTACCTAATTGCAGATGCTTTTAAATATTCAAATATAGTTCTTGCATCAGTAACATACAACCTTGGAATATATCCAAAAATGAAAGATTTCATCAATGATATGGCAGCTCTAAACGTACAAAATAGAGCGGTATCATTAATAGATAACGGTACTTGGGCTCCAACAGCAGCAGATAAAATGGAAAAATTCTTAGATGAAGAAATGAAACTAATAGATGTTCTTCCAGAACAAGTAAACATGGTTTCATCATTAAAATCTGCAAAAGAACCAGATATGGATGCTTTAGTTGATGGAATTTTTGAATCAATGAAAAAAAGAAGAGAAGAAGTTCAAAAAGCAAAAGACCAAAAGAAATAAAAACAAATTCAATTCTGCCACAGGAAACTGTGGCAGTTTTTTTGTAAATCTTATATAATAATATTTGTAAATAAAATATTAGAGGGTTTTTATGAAAAAAAATTTAAAATTAAGATCAGAAAATTTTAAAATAAAAGTTGGAAATGTATATTACAATAAGGAAAAAATAAAAGAAATAGTAAAAAAAGCCAATGATGATTTGGTAAATATTTTGCTTTTTCCAGAACTTTCTCTTACTGGAGCAAGTCTTTATGATGGATTTAAAAATGATGATATTTTAAATTCATCGCTTGATGCCTTGGATGATTTGAAAAAATTTTCAAAAGATGTAGATACTTTATTTTCAGTTGGTCTTCCTGTTAAAGAAGGCAATAAAATAATTGATATGGTATTTTTATTAAAAGATGGAGATATTATAGGGGGATTTTTTAAGGATAATTTTAAAGATCATGAAAAATATGTTTTTGATATTCCTGAAGATGAATTTATCAGTGTAAAAGATGATTATGTATGTCTTTATAATAAGTCTTTTGCAGAAATTGATGGGGTAAAAATTGCCCTAAGCATTGGAGAAAATGAGGATAAGATTATTTCTGATTCTCAAATTTCAAAATCAAAAAATTCTATTGATATAGTCTTAAATCCATCGGCTAAAATCAGGTATATTGGTTCAAAAAAAGAAATTGAAGATAAAATAAAATTCTTATCAAAAGATACAATATATCTATTTTCAAGCACAGGACTTGGGGAAAGTTCAACAGATTTTGTCTATGAAGGCTTAAATATTATTGGTCAAAATGGTCAAATAATAAAATGCGATAGGGACAAAGAAGTAGATTTTATTTTTCCATTTGAAATAAATAAAGAAATTTTTTCTGAAGGCAATCATTTTGAAAACGAAACAACTTTAGTGAAAATTGATAAATATCCATATATTTTAAAAGATAAAGAAATTTATGTAAATGATGCTTTCGATATAGCAACAAGGGCTTTAATTCAAAGAATGGAAGCTATATCTTGTAAAAAAGCTATATTGGGCCTAAGCGGAGGTCTTGATTCTACCATGGCGCTTTTATTTATTGTAAAAGCTTTTGAAAAAATGAACCTTCCAAAAGAAAATATTCTTTTATATACAATGCCAGCTTTTGGAACAAGCAAGAGAACCAAATCAAATGCCTTTAAATTGGCAGAAGCTTTCGGCCTTAAATTAAATGAAATTGTAATAAAAGATGCTGTAAATATTCATCTAAAAGACATAGGCCATGATGGAAAAACTCAAGATATAGCCTATGAAAACGCTCAAGCAAGAGAGAGAACACAAATTTTATTTGATATAGGAAATATGGAAAATGCTCTAGTAATTGGAACTGGAGATAAATCTGAAATTTCTCAAGGATTTGCAACTTATAATGGAGATCATATGGCATCTTATTCGGTCAATGCATCCTTGACCAAAACCGAATTAAGATATATTGTTTCCTATCTTGTAGAAAATACGGAAAATCAAAAATTAAAAGAAGTTTTGGATGATATCTTAAAAACACCAATTTCTCCAGAACTTAAAAACGAAAGTGAAGATAAAATTAGCCAAAAAACTGAAGATATAATAGGACCTTATGAATTAATTGACTTTTTCACCTATGAATTTTTGGGAAATTCAGCAGTAGAAGAAATATATGAAAAAGCAAAAGTCGCCTTTAAAGATGATTATGATAAAAAAACAATAAAAAAATGGCTAAAATCATTTTATAAAAGACTAGCATCAAGCCAATTTAAAAGATCAGTTTCAGTTGATGGGCCAGCCCTTTCAAAAAAATCTTTCTCACCAAGAAGAGGCTACTTGTTGCCATCAGATATGTCTTCAGAAATATTTATAGAAAGAATTGAAAAATTAGATGAATAAAATACTAATTTTTATAATATTTTGCTTAATTTTATTTCTTTTCGCCTACATTCATTATCAATGTAAGTGGGCGAAAGAAGTAAGGCAAGATATTTATAGCAAAAAAATTAAAAATTATATAAAAATCACCCAAATTAGCGATTTTCATTCAAATAAATTAAGAAATATTGAATATTTCAAGGAAAAAATTTTGAAATTTAATCCAGACTTCATAATTTTAACTGGAGATATTAACGATTATGGGATAGAAAAAAAGTTCAATAGGGCAATAGATTTTTTAAAAGAGCTTTCTAAATTAAAAATAAAAACCTATTATATAACAGGAAATCACGAAGAAAAAGGTCCAATGCTTGACGAATTTATAGAAAAAATTGAAAAATTGGGCATAAAATATCTGAAAAATGATGGAGAATATGTAGAAATAAGAGGAGAAAAAATTTATATTTATGGACTTTCCTATTATGATTACTCATTTGAAAAGTATAAGACAAATAGAGAAAATTTGAATATAATATTAAGCCATTATTCAAAAAATGTCAGAGATAAGATAGAAGATTCAATTGATATAATTTTTTCAGGGCACACACACGGTGGTCAAGTTAGATTTCCATTTATCGGAGCCTTGTTAGCACCAGGTGAAGGATTTTTCCCAAAATACGATAAGGGATTGTTCAAGTACAAAAATTTACAAATATATATAGATTCAGGCTTAGGAAACACCCTAATGGATTTAAGATTTTTAAATAGGATACAATTTTCAAACATTACAATCAAGCGCCAATAGTTTAATGGTAAAACAAAAGTGTCCGAAGCTTAAGATAGGGGTTCGATTCCTCTTTGGCGTGCCAAGTTTTTTAAGATAGCTTATTTACTGTGTTTGAGGGCTATCTTTTTTTATTTTATTACGTTAGCATAAATTTGTTATATTTTTTCCTATAAAATTAAATAATATATCTGAAGAATATTTCAGCATATGATGCAAGAGGAAGTTTATAAAATAGGTTTTAAATTCATTAAAGTTTGGTTTGGAGAAGTAATTTTAATAGGTGATTTTTCTAATAAAAAATAAAGTCTAAGTTTATAGATTTTTTTAAAAATAATGGGAAAATGAGAAAAATTAAAGATTATTCTTAGGATTTACATAATTAAGTATTTAATGAATAAGATAAATTTGAATTATATTTGAGTAAAGAAAAAAAGGACGACACTCTTAATAAGAGTCTTGCCTAGTCGTCCTTGCTCCAATAATGGAGTAATATAATTATACTCTATGTGTGATAGTTGTACAAGCAAGAAAATAAGCGTAATTATAATTAGGCTTTATTTTTTAATAAGGATTTAAAATAATTATAAGTTAGATAACTTTAATAAAGCTTTAAGTTTATAAATCTAATTAATAAAGACAAATTTTAATTATCAAAAAATGGAAAAAAACCTTTTAAGTTTTTGTTATTTTTGAATAAAAAATCGGAAAAATTATATCAAAAAAGAGTAGATTTTAGCTACTCTTTTTGTTTTGTATTTTTTTGAAATTTACCATTTTTAAATTTTAAATTAGATATTTGTTTGGAATTAATATCAAATGCTTTTTGTATAAATGATACAATGTTATTTATTTTCTTTTATATACAAAATCAAATCTTCTATCAAGTCTTCTTTTTTCTTATAGATTCTTGGTTTTTTGAATTTTTTTCCGTTTTTATCTACATAGGAAAGTCCTGTTACTAGCTTATTGATGTACATAAAATCATTTTGGAATATATCTTTTTTCATTGGAGGAAATTTGTCATCTTTTTCGTTTCCGTCAAGTCTTATGTCTGTATAAAGTTGAAAAATTGCAAGGCCTTTTTCAAATGCCATTCCCATTTCTGCTGCAAGTCCCAAATCTTGTGTGTCCATTAATCCTACAAGGATATCGGATTTTTTTAATCTTTCATAATCTGCCAAAAGTATATCGTAATTTGTTGTAAAACCTGCTGATTTGTCGTTTATTTTCAAATTTTGTGCAGGATTATAAATTTCTATGTCTGAAAATTCTTTTTCAAGAGCTTTTTGAATTTCTAGTGCTTGCCATCTTTGTCCTTCTGTGAATAAATCACAGCCTAAATATATTTTCATATTACCACCTTTCTAAAATATATTATAGCATAAAAAAATAAGGGGATTACCCTTATTTGAATTGTATATTTATTGTATAATCTTTGAGACTGTTGTCTATATTTATTATATCTTTTATAGCATCTTTACATTTTTTGTCTGCTTGTGTTAGTATTCCTCTTTCAATAGCTTTTTCTTCTACTGATTTTTTTTGTTTTTTTGCAAAATCATTGTAGTCTTCTACTTTTATTGGATTAAAAATTGAAGTTTTTTGATCGAAAATTTTTAGGGAATCTTCATAAATTTCGTGGGATAAAATTTTTGATTTTGGCAATTTTATATTTATATTTTTTCCACTAACTTCTACTTGCATTTTATCAAGGTCTACTCCACAAGAAATTACTCCATCGTAGGAAACTATAAATTTCTTTTGGGTGAAGGGAATGTCATATCCATAAAATTTGTTTGAATTTTCAAATTGTCCCATATTTGTGTAGGAATATTTTAAACTTGTAAGCTCTTTTGCACTTTCTATCCTATTTTGAATTAGTTTGTTGTCAATTTTCGGTTCATTTTTTGATGAAAAATATTTTGCTCCAAGTAAAAAGCTTGCTAATAAAAGTATCAATATAATAATAGTTTTTATCAATTTTTTCTTTTTGAACATATTACATCCTTTCTTTTATAACTGGTATTATTTTATGATAAGTTTTATAAATTACAAGCTTTAAATAAAAGAAATAAATTTTTATCAAAAAACTTTCTTGACAATTAAAAATTCCCTTGGTATTATGAACTTGAACGAAGAATATTGCTCATTGAATTGGGCGAAAGTGTACCTAGGGATCTGATATTTCAAGACCGAGCGGTACGGATATTTTTTTAAGTATTACACCAGAGGGACAAAAGCCCAGGAGGATAGGTTTCGTAGCCTGTCCTTCTGGGCTTATTTTTTGTCAATATTTTTTATTTTTAAGGAGAAAAAAATGAACACAATTTATGAAGGAAAGACAAAGAATTTGGTTGAAGAAAATGGAAAATATTTTTGTTTATTCAAAGACACAATGACTGGCACTGATGGTGTTTTTGATACTGGTGGAAATCAAGTTGCAGGAGAAAAAGAAGGTGCTGGAAAAGAATGTTTAAAAGTTTCTAAATTTTTCTTTGAAAAAATAAATGAGGCTGGTGTAAAGACTCATTATGTAGGATCTGATCTTGAAAAAAATCTTATGGAAATTAAAAAATGTACAGTTTTTGGAAAAGGTTTAGAAGTTATCACAAGATTTAAGGCTGTTGGATCATTTATAAGAAGATATGGACTTTATGCAAAAGAAGGACAAGATCTTAATGCTTATTCTGAAATAACTTTAAAAGATGATGATCGTGAAGATCCACTTATAACTAAAGATGCTTTGGTTGAACTAAATATTTTATCTTGTGATGAATATGAAGAAATTATCAGAGAAAATAAAAAAGTTGCAAAAATTGTAAAAGATATCTTGGCCGATTATGGTCTTGATTTATATGATATTAAGTTTGAATGGGGTAGACTTGCATCAACTGGTGAAGTTATTTTGATTGATGAAGTTTCTGGTGGAAATATGAGAGCCTATAAAGATGGAACTTATATTGAACCTATGGAATTGTCAAAATATTTGGGACTTTAGATAAGGAGTTAGGATGAAAGTTTCTGTAGTTATGGGCTCTTTATCTGATAGCCCAATTGCTGATAAGATAGTTTCAAAATTAATTGAATTTGGAATTGATTATGAAGTTAAAGTAATTTCTGCTCACAGAGCCTTATCTAGTTTAGAAAATTATGTAAAAAATAGTGAAAATGAAAGTGAAGTTTATATAGGAATTGCTGGAAAAGCTGCTCACTTATCTGGAGTTATCGCAGCCTTAACAACAAGACCTGTTATAGGTATTCCTGCAAAATCTTCTCATCTTGGAGGACTTGAAGCTCTTTTATCAACGGTTGAAATGCCTAGCGGAGTTCCTGTCGCAACTGTATCTATAGGTGGAGGAGAAAATGCAGCAATTTTAGCGGCAGAAATTCTTGCTTTAAAATATGATTCTTTAAGAGAAAAATTAAAGGATATGAAGGCAAAGATGAAAGAAAATATAGACAATTGTGAATATGAATATAAGGTAAGTAAATGAGTGGAATAATAGGAATATTTTCAAAAAAGAAGTATAAAAATATTTTTCCAGATCTTTATGCTGGTCTTTTTGCAATTCAACATAGGGGGCAAGAAGCTATGGGAATTTCGCTTCTTGCTCACGAAAAATTATCAGAAATTAGAGGCGATGGAGAAATCGCTAATAATATTAGTCTTGATAATATTTCAACTCTTGCAGGAAATGTTGGATTGGGCCATGTAAAATATAGGTTTGCTGAAGATGATAAATCACTTTTGCCAATGCCTTGGTTATTTTATCCAAAAAATTCTAATTGCAAAAATTTAATAGCAATAGATGGAAAATTTATTGATGGAATAAGCCCTGAAGAAATTGTTAATAAGTTAAATTCAAATAATATAGATGAAATTATAGAATTTATAAACAATTTAAGGGGAGCATACTCAATTATTGTAGTAAGCGAAGAAAGAATGATTGCAATTAGAGATCCTTATGGAATTAAAAATCTTTGTGTTGGGAAAAAAGAAGATTCATATATAGTTGCAAGTGAATCTTGTGCTATCGAATCAATTGGTGGGAAATTTTCACACGAATTAAAAGCTGGAGAAATTTATATAGTTGACGATGAGGGCGATAAATCATATTTTGCTAAGGAAATATCCAATTCTCCTTGTATTTTTGAATTTGTTTATACAGCAAGACCAGATTCATCAATTAATGGAGTTAGCGTTTATGATGCAAGGATAAAAATGGGGGAAATTCTTTATAAAGAACATCCCGTTGATGCTGATATAGTTGTTGGAAGTCCTGATAGTGGGTTAATTTCTGCTGTAGGCTTTTCTCGTGCATCAAAAATAAAATATGAAAGAGCTATTATTAGAAATAGATATATAAATAGAACCTTTATTTTTCCAAAAGATTCTATGAGAAAAAAAGGAATAAGAATAAAATTAAATCCTATAAAACATCTATTAGAAGGAAAAAGAGTTGTTCTTATTGATGATTCAATAGTAAGAGGAAATACTATAAAAAGAGTTATAGAAATCTTGAGAGAGTCTGGAGCAAAAGAAGTTCACATTAGGATAGCATCTCCTCAAGTTATAAAAGAGGAAATTTTCACTTTTGATGTTCCTAAAAAAAATCATTTGATAAGTAATAACAGAAGCGTAGAAGAAGTAAGGAAGATGATTGGAGCAGATTCTTTGGGATTTATTTCCCTAGAAGGATTAAGAGAAGCTTGTGGAAACAAAACATATTATGAAAATTGTTTTGACGGATATAACCCTTTAGAAAGGAAATAAAATGCCAATAAATTATAAAGATGCCGGTGTTGATGTAGAAAGCGGTCAAAAAGAAGTTGAGCTTATAAAAAAATTGGTAGAAAAAACTCAATCAAAAAATGTCCTAAGTAAGCTCGGAGGATTTTCTGGACTTTTTAGTTTAGAAAATTTTAATATAAAAAATCCAGTTTTAGTTTCCGGGACAGATGGAGTTGGAACCAAGGTTATGCTTGCACAAATGATGAACAAGCATGATACAATAGGAATTGATTGCGTGGCGATGTGCGTAAATGATATTTTATGCCAAGGAGCAAGACCCTTATTTTTCTTAGATTACATTGCTTGTGGTAAGCTTATTCCAGAAAAAATGGAAGAAATTGTAAAGGGAGTTGCTGACGGTTGCCTAAAAGCAAAATCTTCACTTATTGGTGGAGAAACTGCAGAAATGCCGGGTCTTTATAAGGAAAATGATTATGACCTTGCAGGATTTTGTGTTGGCATAGTTGATAAGGAAAAAATAATTACAGGAGAGAAAATAAAAAAGGGTGATCATATTTTTGGTCTAAAATCTTCAGGAATCCATTCAAATGGATATTCTCTTGTAAGAAAAATTGTTTTAGAAAAAGAAAAATTATCTTTAGATGAAAAAATAGAAGGGCTCGATAGAAGTCTTGGAGAAGAATTATTAGAGCCTACAAAAATTTATGTAAAGGAAATTTTATCTCTTCTTGAAAAAATTGAAATAAAAGGCATCAGCCATATAACAGGTGGTGGTTTTTATGAAAATATACCAAGAATGATTCCAGATGGACTTTGTGCAAAAATTGATGCGAGAAATATACCACTTCCAAAAATATTTTCTCTTTTACAAAAATGGGGAGAGCTTGATAAAAAAAATATGTATGAAACTTTTAATATGGGAGTAGGACTTGTTTTTGTAGTAGATGAAAAAGATACAGAAAAAGTTAGAGAAATAATTTCTAAAGATGAGCTTTTAGAACTTGGAGAAATAGTAGAAAATGACGAAAAAATCGACCTCAAATTCTAAAAAAATTGCAATATTAATTTCAGGCTCAGGAACAAACCTCCAAGCCATAATTGATTCTTGTAAAAATCAAGAAATAAACGGAGATATTTCAATAGTAATTTCTAATAAGGAAAATGCCTTCGGCCTGGAAAGAGCAAAAAAAGCTTCAATAAAAACTACAATTTGTAAAGATAATGATAATTTACTTAATATTTTAAAAGAAGAAAAAATTGATTTAGTAGTTCTTGCAGGCTATCTTAAAATTTTACCCCAAAAAATCATTGATGAATTTGAAGGAAAAATAATAAATATCCACCCATCTTTAATTCCATCATTTTGTGGTATGGGATTTTATGGAAGAAAAGTTCACGAAAAAGCTTTTGAAAAAGGAGTTAGATTTACAGGAGCAACTACTCATTTTGTAACAAAGGATGCCGATCAAGGACCAATAATTTATCAAGAAATTGTAAAAATTGACCAAGACGATACAGTCGATGATATTTCTCAAAATGTTTTGGAAAAAGAACACAAAATTTTGGTGAAATCTGTTAAAGATTTCTGTAACGATTTGTTTTACATAAAAAATAATAAAGTTTTCGTAAAAAATAGGAGTTTTGATGAAAGTTTTAATAATAGGAAACGGTGGGAGAGAACATGCTCTTGCTTGGAAAATTTCTAAATCAAAAAAAGTTGATAAAATTTTTATGGCAAAAGGAAATGCAGGAACAGATTCATTTTGCACGAATATTGATATCGAACCAACAGATATAAAATCTTTGGTAGATTTCTCAAAAAAAGAAAAAATAGATCTAACAATCGTAGGCCCAGAAGATCCTTTGTGTATGGGAATTGTTGACGAATTTGAAAAAAATGATCTTAAAATTTTTGGACCAAATAAAAAGTGTGCAAAATTTGAAAAATCAAAAAAATTCACCAAAAATTTCCTAGAAAAATATAAAATTCCAACAGCAAAATATAAATCCTTTGAAAATTTTAATGATGCAAAAAGTTCACTAAAAGAATTTTCCTATCCCTTAGTAATAAAGGCAGATGGGCTTTGCCTTGGAAAAGGCGTTATAATTTGTGAAGATGAAAAAAAGGCCCTTGAAACTTTAGATGATATTTTTATTAAAAAAATTTTTGGTGATGAGGGCAAAACTGTTGTTATAGAAGAATTTTTAAAAGGAGAAGAAGCTTCACTTTTGTGTTTGGTATCAAATAATAAATTATTTCCCCTAGAAACTTGCAAGGATCACAAGCAAATATATGAAGGAAATAAGGGACCAAATACAGGAGGAGTAGGAACATATTCTCCAAGCAAATTTACAAGAAAAACACAAGAAAATATAGAAAAGATTTTAAATCAAATAGAAGAAGGATTGAATGATTCAAAATTTTCCTACAATGGAATCTTATTTATTGGTTTTATGATAGAAGAAGATTTTCCAAAAATTTTAGAATTTAATGTTAGATTTGGAGATCCAGAAACAGAAACACTTATGCCAAGACTAGAATCAGACCTTGTAGAAATAATTGAAAAAACACTTGACCATACTTTAAAAAAAGAAGACATAAAATGGTCAGATGATTATTCACTATCAGTAATTTTAGTTTCAGAAGGTTATCCTTTAAAATATGAAAAAGAAAAGGAAATAGATGGACTTGATCAAGTTGAAAATTCTGTAATTTTCCATAATGGCACAAAAAAATCTGATGGAAAAATCCTTACAAACGGAGGTAGAGTTCTAACAGTAAATGCCCAAGGAAAAAATCTTGACGAAGCAAGAAAAACCTGCTATAAAGATTGCGAAAAAATAAAATACGAAAATAAATATTATAGAAAAGATATAGGATTAACTCCAAAAGAATAATAAGCTAAAAAAATAAAAAAAATTGCC
>NZ_HE978616.1:604900-621215 GCF_000307225.1 Anaerococcus vaginalis | reverse complement strand
AATGGCAATTTTTTTGTTTTCAAAATAAATTTATTAAAAATTTAATAATTTATTTTAGAATATTGTTTTTTTGGCAATCAGGACAAATTCCTGTAAATTCGAAGCTGTGATTTTTAATTTTAAAGCCTGTATCTTTTTCTAATTTTTTTTCAAAATCATGGATTGGGCAATTTTTTATTATAAATTTTTTGCCACAAGAAATACAGCTTATGAAATGTTTGTGTTTGTTGCTATTTAATTGAAAATATGAAACGCCATCTGTATTGGTATTTTTTAAAAGAAGATTGGCTTCTTCTAGGGTGTTTAAATTTCTATAAATTGTTGAAAGATCAATATTTATATTTTCATTTTTAAACTTTTCTAATATTTTTTCTGCAGAAATTGGATCATCATTTTCAATTATTTTTTTTAATATTAATTTTCTGTTTTTTGTAACTCTAATATCATTTTCTCTTAATAAGTCATTTACTTTCAAAAATCTCACCTCTTTTATCTATCTTACCATATTGACAAAAAATAAAACACAAATATAATATCTTTTGCAAATAATTTGCAATCGAGGAGGAAAAATGAAAAAGAAAATTTTATTAATTTTTTTAGCTCTTGGTCTTTTTGTAACAGGATGTGCAAAAAACAACGATAAAGCTAATGTAAATTCAAACAATTCAAACGAAACAAGTCAAAGTGAAGAAAGTAATAAAGAAACAATTTATGCTTCTTTTTATCCAATCTATAATTTGACTAAACAAATTGCAGGAGATAAATTTATTGTAAAATCTTTTACAAACTTAAATACTGAGGTTCACGATTTCGAGCCATCAGCAAAAGATATGGCAGATTTATCAAAGGCAAAAGTTTTATTTTTAAGTGGAGCAGATTTAGAGTCTTGGAAAGATAAGGTAGAAGAAGTTTCAAAAATTGAAATGGTCGATACATCAAAAGGAATCGACTTAATAAAAGCTGAAGACGAAGAAGATGAACATGAAGATAGTGAAAAAGAAGAAGATCACGATCATGAAGATGGAGAAGAAGAACATCATCATCACCATGGCTTATATGACCCACATGTTTGGTTATCTCCAAAAAATGGAATAATTCAAGCAAAAAATATTGCTGAAAAACTTTCAGAAATGGATCCTAAAAATAAAGATTATTATATGGGAAATTTTGAAAAAATAAAAAAAGAGCTTGAAGAAATTGATAAAAAATATGGAGAAAAATTAAAAATAAAAAATTCTTAGTTGACCATGAAGCATTTTCTTATCTTGCACGAGATTATGGTCTAGTTCAAATTCCACTTACATCAATAACTTCTACAAAAGAAACTGATGCAAAAACAATGAAAAATGCAATTGATTATGTTAAAAAAGAAAAAATATCTGCAATTTTTTATGAAAAAGGTGGCTCTGATAAGAATGTAAAAACATTGGCAAATGAATTATCACTTGATGCTAAGGCAATTAATACTATAGAATATGCTAATGATGATGATTTGAAAAATGGAAAAACTTATCAAGAGATGATAAAAGAAAATTTAGAATTAATGGAAAGCAGTTTAAAATAGATGAAAGATATAGAAGTTAAAGACTTAGTTTTTTCTTATGGCAAGGATGAAGTATTAAATAAGGTAAGTTTTGATTTGAACAGGGGGGATTTTTTGACTATTCAGGGTGAAAATGGCTCTGGAAAGTCTACCCTCATAAAATTAATTTTAAAAGATTTGAAAAAGGATTCAGGTCAAATAAAATTATTTGGAGAAGATTTAGAAAATTTTGATGATTATTCAAAAATTGGATATGTTCCTCAAGTAAATGATGCAAATAAAATAGCTTTTCCTGTTACTGGAAAAGAATTTGTAGTTTTAAATTTGTACAAAAAATTTAATATTTTCAATAGACCTAATAAAGAATGCTATAAAAAAGTGGAGGAGATATTTGAAATTTTAAATATAGAAAATCTTTTAAATATTCCTTTCAAACAACTTTCTGGCGGACAAGCTCAAAAAGTAATGATTGCAAGGGCCATGGTTAATGATCCAAGACTTCTTCTTTTGGATGAGCCGACTGTTGGTGTTGATGAAAAATCAAAAAGGGACTTTCTTAAACTTCTAGCTTACTTAAACGATAAACACAAAATTTCAATTTTGATGATAAGTCATGAAATGGATGTGGTTAGGGAATTTTCTAAAAGAGAAATTAGCTTAAAAAATGGAAGGATAGTCGATGCTTAGTTATGAATTTATGCAAAGGGCAATTTTGGTTGGTCTTATGCTTGCAATAATAATTCCTATGATTGGAATTGTTATGGTAAATAGGAGAACTTCTATGATAGGAGATGCCCTATCCCACACTGCCCTTTCGGGAGTTGCTATTGGTCTTATTATTGGAATAAATCCAGTTTTTATTTCGATAATAATTTGTATTATTGCAAGCTTTGCAATTGAAATAATTAGGAAAAAATTTAATAGTTTTGGAGATATGGCAACGGCTATAATTATGAGTCTTGGAATTGGACTTGCAGGAATTTTATCTGATTTTACACCAGGTGGAACAAGTTTTGAATCATTTTTATTTGGTTCTATAACAAGCGTAACAAAGGAAGATTTAATTATTGTAAGTGTAATTTTTATTCTTGTTTTATTTTTTAGCCTTTATTTGTATTATCCGATTTTATATAATTCTATAAGTCCTTTGATGGCAAATCTTGCTGGAGTTAATTCAAAATTAATTTCTAGTATTTTTACATTTTTGACAGCCATCACTGTTGCAATTTCTACAAAAACTGTAGGAGCTTTGATGATTTCATCTCTAATGGTTTTACCAGTTGCAAGTGGACTTTTGATTTCAAAATCTTATAAGGAAACTTTTATAAAATCAATTATTATTGCAATAATTTATATGATGGCAGGAATTAGTGCAAGTTTTTATCTGGGAATAAAGCCGGGTGGAGCTATAGTTGTTATTGCAGTTTTTGGCATGATAATTTCTCTAATAATTCAAAAAATTTTAAAAAGATAGGTTCGCCTATCTTTTTTTTGTGGAAATTTTCTATGATATAATTAATTAAGAATTAAAAATAGAAAGGTTTGATATGAAAATAATAATTTCACCTGCAAAAAGGTTTAAACATTTTGAAAATGAAAAAACGGAAGGACTTTTATTTGAAGATGAAACAAAAGAATTGGTTAAAAAACTTCAAAAATATTCTATAAATGACTTGGCAAATATGTTTTTTTGCAATGACGATCTTGCCATAAAAGCCTATTATGATTTTAAAGATTTTGATTTTGAAAATTTAAAAAATCCAGCAATTTTTTCTTATGATGGTCTTGTTTTTAAACAATTTAAAAAAGAAGATTTTAATGATCTATCTTATCTAAATGACCATGTTTATATAATTTCTGCCTTATATGGTTTGTGCAAGCCTTTTACAGGAATTTCTGATTATAGACTTTATATGGATTCAAAAGGACTTGATATGGAAGGATTTTGGGCTGATAAAATTTATAAAAAAGCATTTCAAGATGAAAATTTTATTATAAATTTAGCAAGTGTTGAGTATGCAAAACTTTTGAAAAAATATCTTAAAAAAGATCAAAAATTATTGACTTTAAATTTTAAGGAAAATAGGGATGGAAAAATTCGCTCCATTGTATCCTATACCAAGCAAATGCGTGGAAGAATGCTAAAATATTTGATAAATAATAAAATTACAGAAATTGAAGAAATAAAAAAGATAAGTCTTTGCGATTATATTTTTGATCCATATAACTCAACCGATGATGAATTTGTATATGTAAGGGAAAACAAATGAAATTACTACACTTATCAGATTTTCATATAGGAAAATCTATTGGCTCATATTCCTTGCTTGAAGATCAAAAATTTTGCCTTGATCAAATTTTAGAAATTATAAAAAACGAAAAAGTGGATATAGTTTTGATTGCTGGTGACATTTTTGACACTACAATTCCAAATAGTGAAGCTATGAAAATTTATTATGATTTTGTTGAAGAAATTATTTTTTCTTTGAAGAAAAAAATTATAGCGATTTCAGGAAATCACGATTCGGGAAAAAGGCTTGAAATTTCAAAAAGTTTTTTTGAGAAAAATTTTTACTATATATATGGAAATTCTTTTAATGAAAAATTAACTTTTGAAGATAAATATGGAAGGGTAAATTTTTATCCAATTCCCTATATTTCTCTTGCAAGGGCAAAAAATGAAATTAATCCTGATATAGAAAATTTTACAGACCTTTATGAATTTTTATTAAAAGATATTGATTACAAAGATAGAAATGTTTTGATAAGCCACTGTTATGCAAATGAATCCTCATTTGAAGATGAAAAAATAGAAGGAGAAAAGCCATTAACAATTGGTGGAAATGATGCTATGGATGCTCATTTATTTAAAAAATTTGATTATGTAGCCTTGGGACATCTTCACAGAAAACACTTTGTTCTTGATGAGAAAATCAGGTATTGTGGAACTTTTATGAAATATTCATTTTCAGAAATAAATCAGAAAAAATCAGTTACAATAGTAGATTTAGAAGATGATATAAAAATAAAAGAAATCGAAATTAAGCCCCTAAATGATTTTGAAAGAATTAATGATTATTTTGAAAATATTATAAAAATGGAAAATTCAAATTCTTATATTGAATTTATTTTAAAAGATGAGCATCCCATAGACTCTCCTATGGCGAAATTAAAGGTAAAATTTCCTCATGCAGTAGCTATTAGGTATGAAAATTCTCTTATTTTAGAAAAGGATGAAGAAATAAATTTTGACCTTGAAGATTTGTCTCTTATGGAAATTTTTGAAGAATTTTATAAGTTTAAAATGGATGAAGATATGGAAGAAAATGAAAAAGAAATATTTAAAAAGGTGATCCAATGAAGCCAGTAAAACTTGAAATGTACGGTTTTATGACCTACAAAAATAAAACTTTTATAGATTTTACAAAACTATATGATTCTAAAATTTTTATAATTTCTGGAGATACTGGAAGTGGAAAAACTTCTATTTTTGATGCCATAAGTTTTGCTCTTTTTGGAAAAATTCAAAGAGAAAGTTTTGATTTAAGTGATTTAAGAAGTGATTTTTTAAATGCTGATGATCCTTTTACTTATGTAGATTTTTCTTTTGAAATTGATGGAAAAAATTATAGGATAAAAAGAATCCCAAGTCAAAGAGCAAAAAAAACCAGGACTAATGTCAATATTATGCACAGCGTTGAACTTTATAGAATAGAAAACGAGAAAGAAATTTTAATTTCTGATAAGGTTAATGAATGTGAAAAAGAAATTATAAATATTATAGGTCTTGATTTTAACCAATTAAATAGGGTTATGATCCTTGCTCAAGGGGAATTTTCTAAATTTTTAAGATCTTCTTCTGATCAAAAGGCTGAATTACTATCAAAAATATTTTCATCATTTATCTACAAAGATATTGAGGAAAAATTAAAAGAAGCTAGCAAGGACTCAAAGAAAAATTTGGAGATCATTTCAAATAGGCTAGATACAGAAATTACAAAAAATGAGTTTTTGAGTGAAAAAATTAAGCCTGAACTAGTTGAGCTTAAAAATTTTGATGAAATTTCAAAAATTACAGAAAATTTATCTTCAGAAATCGAAAAAAATCTGGATAGGAAAAATGAGGAAAAACTATCTTTAGATAAAAAGTTAGAAGAAGAAAATTCTAGGCTCAATTTATACGAAAAAGAAAATGAAGAAATTAAAAATTACAAGATTTTAAATGAAGAAAAAAATGCCCTTTTAAAAGATGAGCCATATTATAAAAAAATAAAAAAAGACTTATTTTTTGCGGAAAAATCTTTGGAAATAAAGCCCTATTATGAAAGTAATCTTGATTTGAAAAATAGCCAAAAAGAATTTGAAAATAAGATATTTTTGGAAAAAGAAAAATTAAAGTTGGTAGAAAAAAGTTTAGATGAAAATTTGAAAAATCTTGGAAATAGAAAAGATTTAGAGAAAATAATAAATGGGAAAAAAGAAAATATAATAAAAAATGAGTCTATTTTGGATAAGTTTATTAAGCTTGAGCAGATAAAAAAAGATTTGGATAAAATAAAAAAGATTTTGAAGATGGAAAAACTTATAAAAAAGAAAGGGAAGATCTACTTCTTAAAAAAGAAAAAATTAATGGGAAAATAAGAAAAGTTTCTGATGATTTGTTAGATATTTCAAGTAAACTTGAAAAAATCAATGATGATAAGCATAGGCTAGGACAAAAAGTTTTTGAATATGAAAACCTATATGAAAAAGCACTTTCAAATGATAAAAAAATAAAAGACTTGTCTATGTTGAAAAAAGATTTGGAAAAGGCGAAAAAAGATTTTGAAATTTCTAAAAATTTACTGGATAGGGCAGAGGAAAATAAGAAAGCAATTTTGATAAATGATTTTAGAAAAGACTTAAATAAAAATGGAATTTGTCCAGTTTGTGGTTCTATTTTTGATAAAGAAATTTCTCTTTTAGATTCTTTTGATATTGATTTTGAAAAAGAAAAAGATAAGTATATGAAGCTTAAAATTAATCTTGATATCAATATGGGAAAAATACTTGATCTTGAAAAAGAAATAGATAAATCTTTAGAAAAAACAGATATAATTGGAAAAAATCTTACTTCTTTTAAAGAAAATTTGGAAAAAATTAAAGACTTATATAAAAGTCTTTATGAAGAATTTAAAGATAAAAAAAATCAAAAAGAAGATTTTGAAAAAGAAGCCTTTGACCTTGAAAAATCTATAGAAAATTTAGAAAATAAATTAAAAAATCTTGGAAATTTGGAAGATATAGAAAATCTTGAAAATAAATTTAAGGTAAAAAAAGAAGAGCTTGAAATTTTTGATAAAAAGTCTATAGAAAATTCTTTAAAAGAAGATAGGGATTTTTTAGAAACGGAAGAAAAAAGAATAAAAAAACTTGATGATGATATAAAAAATTTAGAAAAGGAAAAATCATCTTCCACATCTTTGCTTGGAAGTTTTAAGGTCTATATTGAAGATAATAAGGATAAAATTTCAAAAAATGAGAAAATTTTAAAAGAAAAAATAGGTGAAAACTTTAAGGATTTCGATGAATTTTTATCTTATTTGGAAAAGGCAAAAGATTTGATAGGAAAAAAAGAAAAAATCGAAAAATATTTTGAAAAATTAAACAATGTAAAAATAAGATTATCAAGTCTTGAAAAATATAAGGATAGGGAAGAATATAAGACGGAAAAATTAAAGGAAGAAATAGAAAAATTGAAATTTGATTTAGAAAAAATAAATGATCATATTTTTTCTCTTAAATTAAAAAAGACAAGGCTAGATGAAAGCAAAAAAGAGATAATTTCAATTGAAAAAGACCTTAATAAGTCAAAAAATGACGACGCAATTTTATATAAGCTTTCAAAAATTGCAGATGGGTCAATGTCTAAGGTTTCTGGAAGGGAAAAATTAAATTTTGAAACCTTTGTTCTTTCTTATTATTTTAGAAAAATTTTATCTTTTGCAAATATAAGGCTTAGTGAAATGACTGATGGGCAATTTAGCATGATTAGAAAAAGACAAACAAGTGATAAGAGAAAAAATTATGGGCTTGATATAGAAATTTTAGATGCAAATACAGGAAAAATAAGAAGTGAGGCTTCTCTTTCTGGTGGAGAAAGTTTTATTGCATCTCTTTCCTTGGCTCTTGGACTTTCTGATGAAATAAGTGGGGAAAATGGTGGGATAAAAATTGATACACTTTTTATAGACGAAGGTTTTGGAACTTTGTCCGATGATTATTTGGACAAGGCGATTAGAACAATTGAAAAATTATCTTATAATAATAAATTTATAGGATTGATTTCCCATGTAAAAGAATTAAAAGATGCAATTGATGCAAAAATCGAAGTTTCATATTCAAAAACTCAAGGATCAAGTTTGAAGGTGATTGTATGATAAAAATTATAATGAGTAAATTTCCAGAGGAAAATTCTTCTTATATTTACAAGGATATAGAAAAAAAATTAGAAAAAAAAGAAAAATCATATCTTATAGTTCCAGAACAATATACCCTAGAAAGTGATATGGATTTTATTGATTCTATAAAATATAAATCAGTAATGGATGCAAAAGTTTTGTCTTTTTCGTCCTTAATCTCTTATATTTCTCAAAGGCTAAGTATAAAAAAGAAAGAAAATTTAAGTCAAGTTTCAAAAACAATTTTACTAACAAGTGTGCTTGATGAAATAAATGAGAAATTAAAACTTTTTTCGGATAAATCTTTTGATATAGATTTTATAAATAGCCTTTCAGATTTTTTTACAAATATAAAAGAATATTATTTTGATGATGATTTTTTTGAATCAATAAATGAAAACGAAAATTTAGATCCTATGATTAGGTTGAAATTTGAGGAAATCAAAATAATTTATGAAGCTTATCTAAAAAAACTAGAAAATTCTTATATAGACAAGGAAGATGAGCTAGAAATTATAAAAAATAATTTAAAATATTGTGATTTTTTTAAAAATGCAAATTTTTATTTTGATAAATTTGATCTTTTGTCAGATTTAAGGCTTGATTTTATAAAAGAGCTTATAAAGATTGGAACAAAAATCACCATATCCATATCCCTTGACTTTAAATATTATGAAAATAATTTGGCAAAAGATATGGATATATTTAATCAAAGTTTAAGATTTGTTGAAAGTTTAAAAGAAATTGATCAAATTGAGATAATTAATTTGGAAAAAAATAATAAATTTTCAGATATAAAGCACCTATATGAAAATTTTGAAAAATATAATCCGAAAATTTATGAGGAAAAAACAGAAAATATAAATATAATAGAGTCAATTTCTTCAACTAATGAAGTGGAAAATGCTGGATTAATTATTGAAAAATTAATAAGGGATGGACATTCTTATTCTGAAATTTCCCTTGTTATGACAAATGCCGATGAATATGAAAATATTATAAAAAGAATTTTTACAAGAGCACAAATACCAATTTTTATAGACAAGGTAAAAAAATTATCCGACAACCACATAATAAAAACTTGGCTTTCACTTATTAGACTTATTGTTTTTAACTTTAGGAAAACTGACCTTGAGGCTTTTGTAAGATCAAATGTTCTTGATTTTGGGGAAAATTCTTTTGAAAAAGTCCTAGCCTTTCAAAATTATATAAATACAAGAAAAATTAAAGGCTCTATGATTTTTGAGGATAAATATTTTACTTTAGATGAAAAATTTTATGAAAATGATGAGAAATTAAAAGAAGAAAAAAAAGATGAGCTTGAAAAAGTAAATTATATTAGAAAAATCATAATAGACTTGGTCAAAGACTTGTATGAGATTAGAAATAAAAAAATGAAGGCAATAGATTTTGTAAAAGAAATCTTTAAAATGTTTGATAGGGATATAATTAAATTTGGTTTTAATCACTATCAAGAAAATATTAAGGAAAATAGGCTTGAAATTTTTGAAGAAAACAGCCAAGTTTGGGATAAATTTTTAGTAAATTTAGAACAAATTGCAGGAATTTTGGGCAATTCTCAAACTAAGATGAAAAAAATTTATAAATTACTTGAAAAAGCGTGTGAAGCAACATCGGTTGGAATAATTCCTCCAGCAATCGACCAAGTTTTGATTGGAGATTTTTCAAGAGATAGGATAAATGATAGGAAAATAAAAATTTTTCTTGGAATGACTGATATTTATTTTTCTGGAAATAATAATAGTGAAATATTAATTTCAGAAAATGAAAAATCTGCCTTGGAAAATGAGGGTTATGACCTTAAAATTTATAAGGAAAAAAAGGATGATAAAATCCTTTTAAACCTACTTAGGATGTTTACTTCATCAGAAAAAATATTTTTCTCATATTCTCTTATAAATAAGGCAAATGATCCAATGAATAAGGCTACAAGTATTTCTGATATTATAAATATTTTTCCAAATATTTCTTACGGGAAAATTAGTCAAAATAAATTTGATTTCATAAAATATTCAGCTGATCTTTTGGATTTAAAGTCCTATGAAATTTTATGGGATATAAAAAATAAGGAGCAGGTAGGTCAAAAAGAAAAAGATTTTGTAAAAGCTTATTTAAAATATAAAAAAGACCATGATGAAAATTTTAATTATTCTAAAAATTCATCTTATGATTTATTTTTAAAAGGATTTACCTATTCAAATGACAAAAAGCCCTTAAGGGAAGATATTTCCAAAAAGCTTTATAAGAAAAATAAATTTTCAGTTTCAGAAATTGAAACTTATGCAAAATGTCCTTACAAATATTTTGTAAATTATGGGCTTAGGGCAAGAGAAAATGAAAATTTAGATGTTGATAATTTAGAAATTGGAACTATTGTTCACTACAATATGGAAGATATTTCTAAAAAATTAATTGGTATAGATCTTGAAAATCTTGATGGAAAAGATTTGGAAAAACTTGTAAATGAAAGTTTTGAAAGGGCAATTGAAAATTCTCTTGATAAGGATAGGGCAAATTATAAGAAAAATAAATTTATTCTTTCAAATATTTATGAGTCAACTCAAAAATCTTCTAAAAAAATCCTAGATCAAATAAAGGAAGGAAATTTTCAAATTGATGGGGTTGAAGAAAAATATGGAAAAGGTGGGAAATATCCAGAAGTTTATGTTGATGGTAAAAATTATCTTGAAGGAAGAATTGATAGGATTGACAGATTTAAAAATTATGTGAGAATTATTGACTACAAAACAGGGGCAAAGGAGATAAAAATTGCCAATGTTTTAAATGGTTTTGAGCTTCAACTATTTGTGTATATGTTATCTGTCAAAGGGAAAAAATCAGAAAATTTATCTCCGATTGCAAGTTTTTATTTGCCTTTAAAAGATGAGGTTAAAAAACTTAACGATTCTTATGATAAAGATTCTATCCAAAAAATCTATGATGATAAGACAAAGATGAATGGCCTTATTATAAAAATTAATGAGGAAGTTTTAAAGCTTTTGGATAAGGATTTTGATGGAAAAAAATCTAATATTTTTAAAATTTCGAGGGGAAATATAAATATTTTTTCTATTGAAGAGGAAGAAATTTTGGAAAAATTCATTAAAAAATTAATTTCAAAGTATATAGGAGAAATTAAAAATGGAAATATAAAATTAAATCCTCTAAGGATAAATCAAAATTCTTATGAATGTACAAATTGTTCTTATAAGTCAATTTGTAAAATCGATTATGCAAAAGATCAAGATAAGTTTAAAGATGTGGATAATAAAATTTCCCTTGATGATATAAAAAAGGAGCTATTAGATGAGTAAATTTAAGCCGACAGATGATCAAAAAAAAGCTATTGAAAGTAGGGGAAAAAATATAATTGTTTCGGCAGCGGCTGGAAGTGGAAAAACTAGGGTTTTGGTCGATAGAGTTATTTCTCTGATGCTTGAAGAAAAAATTCCTATAAAAAATATGATCATTGTAACTTTTACCAACAAGGCTTCTGTTGAAATGAAAGATAGGATAAGAGAAAAATTAAATGACCTAATCAAAGAAAAAGACTCTGATAAAATTTTTGTGAAAAATCAAATAAAATCTATAAATGATGCTTTCATAAAAACCCTTCACTCCTTTTGTGCAGATATGTTGAGGGAAAATTTTTACTTAGCTGATAATCTTTCACCATCTTTTAAAATAGCAGCCGATTCTAAACAGGCTTTATTGAGAAAAGATGCTATTGATGAACTTTTTGAAAAAGAATATGAAAAAAATGACGGAGAATTTATAAATTTTTTGCACAATTTTGCTTCATCAAGATCAGATGAAGATGCAAAAAAATAATTTTAGACTTATACGATTTTTCAAAAAGTCAAATAAATCCTCACAAATGGCTAGAAGAAAATACAAGAACAAATTTTAATTTTGAAAATTTTAAAGCCTATATCAAAGAAAAAATTGAAAATATACTTATAATTGCAAGGGATTTAAAAATTTATATAAAAGAAAAAGCTATGCGAGATAAGTATGTGGAAATGATCGAAAAAGATCTGAATTTTTTTGAAAATATAAAAAATTCAATAGATGAAAAATCTTGGGATGAAGTAATTGAACTTTTTGAAAAAGGTCTTTCTAGGATGGTTACAATCTCAAAAAAACTTGATGATGTAAATGAAAATTCTTATGTAAAAGCAAAAAAGAAATCTTATAAAGATGAATTTGATTTAATAAAAGATTTGATAAAAAATACAGACTCTCTTACAAGAGGATTTTTTGATCCATTAGAAGAAAAAATTTTAAAAGAATTAAAAGCCTTAGTTTTTTCTTTTGAAGAAATTTACACAAATAAAAAAAGAGAAGAAAATTATTTGGATTTTTCTGATATGGAGCATAAATTTATAAATTTATTGGAAAATGAAGAATTAGTTAATAAATTAAAAAAACAATTTAAGTATATTTTCTTTGATGAGTACCAAGATTCTAATGATATTCAAAATTATATTGTTGAAAAATTGAAAAATGAAAATAATTTATTTTTTGTAGGAGATGTCAAGCAATCAATTTATGGTTTTAGAAATGCAAGACCAGAATTATTTTTGGAAAAACTTGAAGCTTATGAAAAAGATGAAAATTCTTTGAGGATAAATTTGTCCAAAAATTTCAGAACTGACAAAGATTTGATTGATTTTAATAATTATATTTTTGATAGGCTAATGACAAAGAAAAATTCCGATATTGCCTACAAAGATGATAAGCACAGATTAAATTATCATTTTGAATTTGATGAAAAATATCCAAAAATTTCAATCAAAGCTCTTTCAAAAGATGTAAATGAAGAAGCATATTTGGTAAAAGAAATAAATGATTTAGTAGATTCAGGACTCGAATATAAAGATATAGCTATTTTACTTAGGGCATCATCAAAGGCATATTTATTTGAAAATGAATTAAAAAAAGCGGGAATTCCATTTTCATCTGATATTTCAAAAGTTTCATTTGAAACAGTTGAGGTAGAATTTTTCATAAATATTTTAAAATATATAGCAAACCCAAATGATGATATAAGCCTACTTTCAGTTTTAAGAAGTGAAATTTTCAATTTTTCTGAAGATGATTTAGCAGAAATTAGCCTATCATCAGATGAAAAATATTTTTACCAAAAATTTAAGACTTATGAAAAAGAAAATGAAGATGATTTATCCCAAAAAATTTCAGATTTTAATACTATTTTCACAGATTTTTCTTATATATTAAATTTTTCTAATATGTACGATTTTGCAAATTTTATTTTTGAAAATTCTGGACTTTATGACTTTTTAAAAGCAAGGGATAGGGCAGATGAAAGAATAAAAAATATTGAAGCCTTTATTGATTTGATGGATGATTATGATAAAAATAATGAAAATTCACTTTTTGGATTTTTAACATATATTGATAATTTAAAAAATCAAAAAAAGGATAATCTAAAGGCGTCAAGAAATTTATCCGATGACGAAAATTTAGTGAGAATTATGACCATTCATAAGTCAAAGGGACTTGAATTTAAAGCTGTAATTTTGCCGGATTTTTCAAAAAGATTTAATACCAGAGATAATTCAAAAGATATAGTTTTGGATAAAGATTTGGGAATTGGAATAAATGTTGCCGATTGGGAAAATAAAATAAAAATTTCTTCAATAAAAAGAGATTTGATTTTAGAAAAATCTAACCTTAATGATAAAAAAGAAGAAATGAGAGTTTTGTATGTTGGTTTAACTCGTGCTGAAAGAAAAATATCTATAATTGGAAAAAAAGATTTAAACGAAAAGGGTCTGGAAAATATTTTAAATGCAAATTCAATTTTGGATTTATCTTCATATATGGATTGGATTTTAAAAATTCTTTGTCAAGATAAAATAATGGAAGATTTTCTTGACATAGATTATAAGACGGATGCTTTTAAAAAAGGATCTTTAAATATAGAATATGTTAAGCAATTTGAAGAAAATTTATCTTTAGACTTTACTGATGTAGATAAAATAATAAATGCAGACTCTTATGATAAAAAGCTTTATAAAAATATAGGCGAAATTTTTGATTTTTCTTATAAAAATAAGGAAAATATAAATAAATCTTTGAAAAAATCTGTAACAGAAATTGCCAAAAATTACGATTTATCAAATGAAGGTTACGAAAAATCTTCTTTTGACCAAAAAGAAATTTCTCATAATTTTAGAAGGCCAAATTTTGAAGAAATAAAATTATCAGCAACAGATAGGGGAACTTTAATTCATAAAATTTTTCAAGAATTAGAAGTAAAATCATATGATATAAATTCACTAGAAAATGAAATAAATAAGTTAGTTGATTTTGGAAAAATAAAAAAGAATATCTTTCCTATATAAATTATGAAAATATTTTGGGATTTTTTAATTCGAAAATAGTTAAAAATTTAATGAAAAAATCACCAAAAATCCGTAAAGAAGAATCTTTTTTAAGAAAAATTGACAATTTTTATGTAAATGGTCAGATTGATATTATGTTTGAAACTCAAGATGAAATTGTACTTATGGACTTTAAAACAGATTCAATAAAAAGAGAAGGATTTTATGATAAGCAACTTGAAATTTACAAGGACTCCATAGAAGAAGCCCTTGGAAAAAAAGTTTCAAAATCATATATTTATTGGTACAATTTTAAAGAATTTGAACAAGTTAATAAAAACCACCATTAATATCAAAAATGGATCCTGTAATATATGATCCCTTATCAGATATTAAAAATTCAACAAGATTTGCAATTTCTTCGGATTTTGCAAATCTTTTTTCAATTAAATCTTCCTTCAAAGATTTTTTATCTTCTTCAGATAAATCAAATTTTGTCATATCAGTTTCAACAATTCCAGGAGAAATTGCATTTACCCTAACATTGGATGGCAAAAGTTCTTTTGAAAGAGCCTTTGTAAAAGAATTAACTCCGCCCTTACTTGCAGAATAAGCCACTTCAAAACTTGCTCCCAAATTTCCCCAAATTGATGAAATATTTATAATTACACCAGATTTTTCTGAAATCATTTTTGGAATTGCTCTTTTTGAAGTTAAAAAAATTGAAGATAAATTTGTGTCTAAAAGACAATTCCAAGAAGAAAAATCCATATCTTGCAAAAGTCCAAAATAAGAAATTCCAGCATTATTTATTAAAATATCTACATGAGAAAATTTTTTTTCAGCAAGATCAAATAAATTATTCACATCTTCTTCATTTTTCACATCACATTTTACAGCAATAACATTTGGATTTGAAAGTCTTAATTCATTTAATAAATTTATGGACATCTCCTTATTTTTATAATAAGTTAAAACCAAATTGTAAGAATTATTTAATTTTTTTGCAATAGCTGCACCAATTCCCCTTGATGCACCTGTTATTAATACTGTTTTCATATGATGATTATATCATATTTTTAAGGGTAAATTTTAATTAGGAGGCAGATATGAAATATTATAAATTAAATGACGGCAATGAAATACCAGCCTTGGGTCTTGGAACATATAAAATTACAGACAGAGATGATATGGCAAAAACCATAGAAGCTTTTTTTAAAAATTCTTACCAATATTTAGATACAGCAAAAATTTACAACAATGAAGAAATGATCGGAGCTGAACTTAAAAATTCAAATAAAAAAAGAAGTGAATACCAAATAGCAACAAAGGTATGGCCAAGTGATTTTGGATATGACAAAACAAAAAAATCTCTTGAAGAGTCTCTAGAAAAATTAAAAACAGATTATTTGGATGTTGTTTTACTTCATTGGTTTGGAAAAGATTTTGACAAAGCTTGGAAAGTTTTCGAGGATTATAAAAGACAAGGAATTGTAAAAACAATAGGAGTTTCAAATTTTGAAATTTCACAACTAAAAGAGCTTTTTAAAATTGGAGAAAAACCTGCAATTGATCAATTAGAATCAAGTCCACATTTTCAAAATGAAAAAACACTTGAATTTTTAAAAGAAAATAACATTCTTCATCAGCCTTGGTCACCAATTGCAAGGGGCAGAAGTGAACTTTTAGAAGAAAACGTAATAAAAAAACTTTCAGAAAAATATGGTAAAACTAAAGCTCAAATAGTTTTGCGTTGGCACATCGAAAGAGGCTCAATGCCAATTCCAAAATCAACAAATCCAAAAAGAATAAAGGAAAATATAGAAATTTTTGATTTTTCACTTGATGATGAGGACATGAAAGCAATAAAATCAATTGATCTTAAAAAAAGATATTCATCAGATCCTGAAGATGAAAAATGGTTAAAAGATTTACTTGATAAAATGTAAAAATATTAAAAA
>NZ_HE978616.1:428403-604605 GCF_000307225.1 Anaerococcus vaginalis | reverse complement strand
AAAAAAATTCTGCAAATAATGCAGAATTTTTTTATGGGGCATATTATTTGATTTTTTTATTTATCTATTTTCAAAAATTTCTTCTATTTCATCTTCATTTATTCCAACCATAGCTTCGCCAAGATCTTTTGATACTTCAAGGATAATTTCTGGTTTATCATAATTTTCTACAGCTTTAACTATGGCTTTTGCTCTTTTTTCTGGATTTCCAGATTTAAAAATTCCACTTCCAACAAAAACTCCATAAGCTCCAAGTTGCATCATCAAAGCAGCATCAGCAGGAGTTGCAACTCCACCGGCGGAAAGATTTGCAACAGGAAGTTTTTTATTATCTCTAACATATTTTAAAAGCTCAATATCAACAGCCAAATCTTTTGCATAAGAAAAAATTTCATCATCACTTAAAACAGAAATTCTTTGAATTTCCTTATTAATTTCTCTCATATGTCTTACAGCTTGAACAATATTTCCAGTACCAGCTTCTCCCTTTGTCCTAATCATTGAAGCTCCTTCAGAAATTCTTCTTAAAGCTTCAGAAATATTTCTTGCTCCACAAACAAAAGGAGTTTTAAATTTCTTTTTATCAATGTGATTATAATCATCAGCAACAGTTAAAACTTCTGATTCATCAATATAATCAATTCCTAAAGCTTCGAGAACTTGTGCCTCAACAAAGTGTCCAATTCTAACCTTAGCCATTACAGGAATTTTTACAGCTTTCATTATCTCTTCAATCATCTTAGGATCGCTCATTCTTGAAACGCCACCAGCAGCTCTTATATCTGCAGGAACTCTTTCAAGAGCCATAACAGCACTTGCGCCAGCAGCCTCTGCAATTTTTGCTTGTTCAACGTTCATTACATCCATAATAACTTTTTTTCAAATTGTAAGTTTATATCCTTAATTACCATTTTTCTCTCCTTAATATTTATCTTGATTTAATTATATGATAAACTGTAACTAATAAAAGTAACAAAAATAAAAATGAGGGCTACAGATGTACTTAAATTTACCAAAATAAAAATATCTTTATGAAAAATTTATCAAATAATAAAAAACAAAATAATAAAGGGAGAGATCAAAGAAAATGAAAAACTTCCTTCAATAAGAAATTTATCAAAAGATATAAATGTTTCAATTAATACCATAAAAAAAGTCTATTATAAACTTGAGGAAGAAGGCTATATTTATGTAAAAGAAAAAGTGGATTTTATTGTAGAAAAATTGATGACTTAATTATTTTGGATAAGAAAGAATTAAATCAAAATAAAATAGAAGATGAGAAAATTAAATATGATTTTTCAATCAGTGGTGTTGATTATGAAAATTTTCCCTATAAAATTATGCAAAAATATATGAAAGAGGCAATAGATAAAAAAGATTTAAAAATTTTAGACAAGGGTTCATATAAGGGATATCAACCTTTAAGAGATGCAATAAAAACTTATTTAAAAAATTCAAGAAATATAGAAACGAGTGCCAGAAATATAATTATTTCATCATCAACCGAACACTTATTTTCTATGATAAAAAAACTTCTCACAGACCAAACGCTTTTTGCTTTTGAAAATCCAGGATACGCTTTTGGAAATAAATTTTATACTTATGATTTGAAAAACCCAATTCCTCTAACACTTGATGATGAGGGTGTAAAAATTGATAAATTATCGGACTTAAATGCCTTGTGTTTATTTGTAACCCCCTTTAATCAATTTCCTATGGGTACAGTTATGTCGATTCAAAGAAGAATTGAAATTTTAAATTGGGCTTCGCTTTCAAAAGATAGATATATTATTGAAGATGATTACGATAGTGAATTCAAATTTATAGGATATCCAATAGAAAGTTTAAAGGCTATGGATAAAAATTCTGATGTAATTTATTTTGGATCTTTTTCAAAATTAATTGCCCCATCAATGAAAATTTCCTATATGGTTTTACCAGATGACTTGCTTAAAAAATATGAAAATAATTTTAAAGACTTATCAAACACTGTTTCGAATTTTTTGCAAAAAGCTCTAGCATCTTTTATAAAAAGTGGAGAATTTGAAAAGCATATCAATAGGATGAAAAATATTTATTATAAAAAATTTGATTTTATTGTAAAAAAATAGGGGAAATAGAAGAAATTTCTTTTGTTTCAAAAGCAAATTCCTTAAATTTATTAATAAAAGTAGATGAATCGGTTAATATAAAAAAATTTAAAGAAATTTTAAAGGAAAAGTCTTTGAGGATAGTAGATCTTAATAAGTTCACCTATAATAGGTTTGAAAAAGAAAATTATTTTATTATGGGTTATGCAAATTTAAGTTTAGATGAAATATCTTCTGGTCTTGATATTGTAAAATATGCAATAAAAAATTCCAAAATAAATTAAAATATCTCTTTGCGGAGATTTAAGAGCGTAGACAAACCCTCAAGCACGAATATCTGACTCCAAAAATTGTTGATTTCTAAATTTAAAAATTCTAAAATCGCAAACTCGCTAACACTCAATCAGTGCGATTTTTAACGAATTTTTAAATCTGAAATCAAATCAATTTTCTCCGTATGATATTCTTAGCATGAGGATTTGTATACTTTGTCAAAAGTCTGAAATCTCTCTTTGTAGAGATTTTTTATTTAAAAAATTTTAAAAAAAGTTGAACATTGTTCAGAAAGTTGTATTATATATTTATAGCAATAAATGAACAATGTTCATTTTAAAATTTAGGAGTAGATTTATGAGTGATGAAATAAATAAAAAAGAAAAAATAATGCAAGCAGCTTTAAAAATTTTTGAGAAAAAAGGAGCTGAGAAAACTTCTGTAAGAGATATTATGACAGAGGCTAATTTGGGACTGGGTACTTTTTATTTGTATTATTCGGATAAAAATGATTTGAAGGAAAAAATGGTTTTAAATCTGGCAACAGATATCATTTTAAATGCTGAAAAAACTTGTATTCAAAAAGATCCTATTGAAAGATATATTTCTTTTGTAAATTTTATTATTGATTATTTAATTTCTCATCCATTTGAGCTTGATCTTTTGAGTAAAAATATTACTTGGACTCTTTATACAAAAATTGAAAATGATTATGGCTTAAGCGAGGCGGATTCGACCTTGAAATTTATTTTAAATAAATACGACAATTTATTTTTAACAAGCCACACTGAGTCTGAAAAATTATATATTTTATCTCTTACTCTTGAGATTATGATGTCTACTTGTAAAAGTGCTGTTTTAGAAGATTCAATTTTAACAATTGATGAAATGAAACCAGTTTTATTTGCTATTATTAGAAAAATTTTTAATAGAATAGGAGAGAATAAATGAAAAAGATAACAAAGTTTATTTCACATCATCCTAGACTTGTCTTATTAATAATGACTTTATTATTAATACCTTCATGGTTTGCTTATAAGCATACTGGTGTAAATTATGATATTTTGTCATATTTGCCAGCTGATTTAGAATCAACCCAAGGTCAAGAAATTCTTGATAAAGATTTTAAAAATGCTGCAACAGGCATGCTTCTTTTAAAAGGTGATGATTATGATGCTGATAAACTTAAAAATGAAATTTTAAAAGTTGATGGGGTAGAAGATGTTATTTCAAAAACTTCAATTCTTGGAAGTAGTGTTCCAAATGAATTTTTACCAGATGAAATAAGAGATGTTTTTTATTCAAAAGATTGCACCTTATTAATGGTAAAATTTAGCGAAAGCTCTTCATCTTTTAGGACTATGAAAGCTATTGAAAATATTAAAAAAATTGAGTCAAAAGAAAAGTTTTTAAGTGGAATTAGTTCTCTTGTAAAAGATACAAAAGATTTAATAGATCATGAAACTCCAATTTATGTAGCCTTGGCAGTATTTTTGGCCTTAGTTGTTTTATCTCTTACAAATGAATCTACAATCATACCATTTTTATTTATTTTAAATATTGGCTATGCAATTTTATATAATTTTGGTACAAATTTATTTTTGGGAGAAATTTCCTACATTACAAAGGCAATAGCTGCAGTTTTGCAACTTGCAGTTACAACTGATTATTCAATATTTTTGTATCACAGATATGTTGAAGAAAAGAAAAATAATGAAAATAAAAATCAGGCAATGGATTTAGCAATCCAAAAAACTATATCATCGATTTTTGCATCTTCACTTACAACTTTTGCAGGTTTTATAGTTTTAATTCTAATGCGTTTGGGACTTGGAAAAGATATTGGTCTTGTTATGAGTAAGGGAGTATTGTTGGGACTTATGTCAACAATAGTAGTTTTACCACCAATGATTTTAATTGTAGAAAAATTAGTTGCAAGATTTAATCATAAAATATTTTTGCCATCATTTGAAAAAACTTCAAACTTTGTACTAAATCATAAAAAAGGATTATTTATTACATTTCTAATTTTATTTATTCCTGCAATTTTTGGAGCAAGAAATACTAATCTTTATTACAATTTGGACAGGTCCTTGCCACAAGATTTGGATTCCATAGTTGCCTTAAATAAAATGAAAAAAGATTTTAATATGGCATCAACTCATTTTGTTGTAGTTGATGAAGATTTGAGTAAGAAAAATATAAACTCGCTTGTAGATGAATTAAAAGATGTTAAAGGAGTAAATAGTGTTTTAAGTGCAAATTCTTTAACGGGTTTAACCATACCAGATTCAGTTTTACCCGATAAATTAAAAGATAATTTTACTAAAAACGGCTATCAAATGATAATGATAAATTCAAAATATCAAACAGCATCTGATAAGGTAAATAAGCAAGTTGATAAAATAAATAAAATTGTAAAAAATCATGATAAAAAAGGATATTTAACAGGAGAAGCAGTTTTAACAAAAGATTTAACAGTCTTATCTGATAGAGATTTTAAAATGGTAAATATGGCATCAATTATTATAGTTTTTATAATTATTGCTATAGTATTTAAGTCATTTGCAATTCCAGTAGTTTTAATTTCAGTAATTGAACTTGCAATCCAAATAAATATGGGAATTCCATTTTATCTTGGCCAAACTATTCCATTTGTTACATCAATAATTATAGGAGTTGTTCAATTAGGATCAACCATAGATTATTCAATTTTAATGATGGATAGGTTTATTGCAGAATATAAAGAAATAAAGGATGTTGATCAGGCTTTGAAATTGACAGTAAAGGAAACATCAAAATCAATAGTTACTTCAGCCTTATCATTTATGGCAGCAACTGTTGGGGTTGGTTTATATTCAAAAATGGAAATTGTTTCAACAATTTGTATGTTTTTGGCAAGAGGAGCAATAATAAGTATGCTTGCAATAATTTTATTTTTGCCAACTATAATTAAAATCGCATTTCCATTTATAAGAAAAACAACAAAGGGATTAAATTAGGAGGAAGATATGAAAAATAAATTCATGAAAGGATTCTCATTAGTTCTTGCAAGTAGCTTGTTGATGACTAATGTTGCCTACGCACAAGAAGCAAATATTAGGAAAAATGAAACAATTTATGTTACAAAAGAAGCTGATAAAATTAAAGATAAAACTGGGTCAATTTGGATAAATTCTGATAACAATATTAAAGCAAAAGATAAAACAAATTTAAAAAATATAAAAAATTTAAAAATGACAAAAAAGTTGAACTTGAAAATGGTTATATTAATTGGAACGAAGATAGTAAGGATATTTATTACCAAGGAAAAACTAATGAAGATTTGCCAGTTGATATAAATGTAAAATATATTTTAGATGGCAAAGAAATGACTTTTGACAAATTAAAAGGAAAATCTGGCCATTTAAAAATTCAAATTGAGGCAGTAAATAAAATAAAAACAAAAGCAAAAATAAATGGTAAAGAAAGTGAAATTTATGCTCCATACCTTGCCCTTACAGAAATAAATTTTGATTCAGATAAGGTCAAAAATCTTACAACAGATGATGGAAAACTTATAAAAGATGGAAAAAATCAAATAGTTGCAGGAATCCTTACTCCAGGGTTAAAAGAAAATTTTGATGGAATTATTGATGATGAAAAATTAGATTACTTTAAAGATAAAATAGAAATGGAAATGGATGTAAAAGATTATGAGCCTACAGAAATTTATGCCCTAATAAGTAATGAATTTTTCCAAGATGAAAGTAAACTTTCTTCAATTGATGAATTAAAAAATGGAATAAATGAACTTGAAGATAATGCAGCAAAACTTGTAGATGGAGCAAATAAATTAGGAGAAGGAAGCAAAAAATTAAACGATGGAATTGGAAAATTAAATGAAGGAGCAGGAAAATTATCCCAAGGATCAAGTAAAATTGTAAGCTCTTTTGACCAATTATCAAAGGGATTTTCTAGCTTGCCAGAAAAAATTCAAACAGTAAACTCAGCAGTAAATCAATTAAATGATGGTGGATCAAAACTTTATTCTGGAGTAAATCAATACACTGGAGCAGTTGGCGAAATAAATAAGAATATGGCTTTATTAAACCAAGGAGCAGAAAGTTTAAATAAGGGAGCAAGTGAAATTGACTTATCACTTGAAAAATTAAATAAGGGAACAAGCTCACTAAGAAAAACTTTGACCCAAAATTCAAATAATAATGATTTAGGAAAACTTACATCTTCAATGGGTGAGTTATCAAATGGATTAGATGAATTTTCAAAAGGAATAAGTCCACTTGCAGATAGCCTAAGTAAATTAAGTGGGGGACTTGTAAAAATTGATCAGTCATCAAAAAGCTTAAATCAAGGAATAGAAAATCTAAATCAAAATGCTCAAAACCTATCAAGTCTTGATTCTGACATAGAAAATTTAAAGGCACAAATAAATTCAATTGATCAAGTCATAGCAAATTTACAAGGAAAAAATGAAGATGGTTCTGTGTCAGGGGAAATTGAAATTTTAAATGCAACAAAACAAGGACTTAATGGAGAGCTTCAAGCTTTAGGAGCAAAAAATCAAGGAAATGCAGCTATAAAGGCAGGTCTTGGTGAAATTTCAAAATCTTCATCAGATCTTTCAAATGCAATTGGAGAGGAAAATAAGGGGCTTGGTCAAGTAAGCGAAAAATTAAACCAATCAAAAGAAAAAATTCAAACTTCATCAACTAAGCTTTCAGAAGGAAGTAAACAAATTTCTGATGGATTGTCAAAAGCTAATATCAAAAAATTACAAGACTCAGTTGTAATGATTGATGATGCAACAGGTAAAATTAAAGCTGGTTCAGAAAAATTAAAAAATGGAGCTAATCAAAATCAAGCAGGTGTAAATAAACTTTCAAATGCAATAAGTGAGCTTGACTCAAATTCTGAGGAATTAAGAAATGGTTCAGCAAGTCTTTCTAGTGGTTTAAATCAATTTAAAGAAAGATCAAAAGCCTTATCATCACTTCAAAATATAAATGAAACAGCCATAAATCCAATGGCAAAAGGAATTAAAGAATTAAATGGTGGAATAAATAAATTAAGTGATTCAACTGGACAATTAAAAAATGGAAGTGATCAATATGAATCATCATTTGAAAAATTCCAAAAAGGCTTAAGCGATTATAAAACAAAAGGAATAGATAAATTATCAGACAAATCAAAAGATATAACAAAAGCTAAAGATATTTTAGATCAAATGTCAAAAATGGCTAAAGAGAATAATTCTATAACAGGAACAAGCGATAATTTTGAAACAAAATCAAGAATTATCGAAAAAATTAAATAAAAAATAAAAAAATCCGATTTCACAAAAAATTAATTGTGAATCGGATTTTTTAAATTTAATTATTTAGTTTTATTTTTTATATATTTATCGATATTTTCAGCAGCTTTTTTACCAGCTCCCATTGCAAGAATTACAGTTGCAGCACCACTTACTGCATCTCCACCTGCAAAAACTCCATCTTTACTTGTCATTGTAGAATCATCAATTATAATTCCACCCCAAGATTCAGTATTTATATCATCATTTGTTTGTTTGATTAATGGGTTAGGAGATTGTCCAATTGAAATTATTACAGAATCAAAATCAACTTCTTCATATTTTCCAGTAGGAACAGGACGTCTTCTTCCTGATTTATCTTCTTCTCCTAATTCCATTACTTCTAATTTTACTTTTTTAACCCAACCATTTTCTCCTTCAATTTCTACAGGATTATGTAGGTTCATAAAGTTAATTCCTTCTTCTTTTGCGTGATGGCTTTCCTCGGCTCTAGCTGGCATTTCCTCAAAACTTCTTCTGTAAACAACAGTTACATCAGCACCCATTCTTTTTGCACTTCTTGCAGCATCCATTGCTACGTTTCCGCCACCAACTACACAAACTTTTTTCCCGATATGAACTGGTGTGTCATATTCTGGGAATTTATATGCTTTCATCAAGTTCATTCTTGTTAAAAATTCATTTGCAGAATAAACTCCATTTAAATTTTCTCCTTCAATTCCTAAAAATTTAGGAAGACCTGCTCCAGTTGAAACATAAATTGCTTCAAAACCTTCTTCAAATAATTCATTTATTGTTTTTGTTCTTCCTATAATTGTATTGCTTTGAAGTTTAACCCCAAGACCAATTACATTTTTTAATTCTTTTTGAACCAAAGTTTTTGGAAGTCTAAATTCTGGAATACCATACATCAAAACTCCACCAGCTGTGTGGAAAGCTTCAAACATTACAACTTTGTATCCTAATTTTGCAAGATCTGCTGCACAAGAAAGTCCAGAAGGGCCAGATCCAACAATTGCAACTTTTTTATTTTGTCCAGTTACTTCAACAGGTTTTTTATATTCTTTGTTCATATGGTAATCTGCAACAAATCTTTCAAGTCTTCCGATTCCTACAGCTTCACCATTTCTTCCTCTTGTACAAACACCCTCACATTGATTTTCTTGTGGACAAACTCTTCCACAAATTGCAGGAAGGTTATTTGTGGATGAAATTATTTCATAAGCCTTATCCAAATCACCTTCTACAACTTGGTGTATAAATTCAGGTATTCTTACAGAAACTGGACAACCATGTACACATGGTTGGTTTTTACATTGAACGCACCTATGTGCCTCTTCTTGTGCCATTTTTAAATCATAACCAAGGGCAACCTCATCAAAATTTTTATTTCTAACATTTGGATCTTGTTCAGGCATACTTACCTTGGTTTTACTCATATTAAATTTTGCCATTTCTTATATCTCCTGTTAGTCTACAAATGTGTTCTCTTTCTTCTTCTTGGTAATTTCTTCCTCTGTTCATAGCTTCATCAAAATCAACTTCAAAAGCGTCAAAATCTGGGCCATCAACACAGGCAAATTTCATTTTTCCACCAACAGTAACTCTACAACAACCACACATACCAGTTCCATCAACCATAATTGAATTTAGAGAAACTATAGTTGGAATATTGTATTCTTTTGCTACAAGAGCAGTATTTTTCATCATAATCATTGGACCTATTGCCAAAACAAGATCATATTTTTTTCCATTTTCAATATTTTCTTTTAAAACTTCAGTTACAAAACCTTGTTTGCCATAAGATCCATCATCAGTTGTAATATATAAATTATCTGAAGATTTTTTTAATTCATCTTCAAGAATTATTATATCTTTATTTTTAAAGCCCATTATTACATCAGTATTGGCTCCAATTTTATGTAAATATTTTGCTTGAGGATATGCGATAGCTGTTCCTAAACCTCCACCAATTACACAAACATTTTTTCCCTTATATTGATCAAGTTCGGTTGGTTTTCCTAAAGGACCAACAAAATCTAAAAATCCATCGCCAGCTTTTAATTCATTCATTCTCATAGTTGTCCCACCAACTATTTGAACAATTATTGTTACATTTTCATCATCAGTTTCAGAAATTGTAAAAGGAACTCTTTCACCTTTTTCATCTATTCTTAATATTATAAATTGACCAGGTTTTGCTCTTTTTGCTATTTCTGGAGAATTTACGACAAATTTAATGGTTGATTCATTAAGATTTGTTTTTTCAATTATTCTTGCCATTTTTCCTCCTAAATAATGTCATCATTAATATTTTAACAATAACTATGAAAAAATCAAGTGAATAAGTGTAAATAAATAGTAAAATACTAGAGTATAAATAAAAAAGGAGAAGAAATGGAAAAAAGAACTTATACTGATAAAGAATTAATCAAAAAATTTATTCCTTATTACAAGGATTATAAAAATATTTTTGCTATAGATTTATTTTCTGCATTTTTAACAACAGTTTGTGAATTGATTTTGCCAATTATTTTATCGATTTTAACAGACCACGCAACAAATTCTAGTCTTACTTATTCAATTATTTTAAAACTTAGCTTAGTATATGCTATAACAAAAATTATTGAAGTAGCTGGAAGATATGTTATGCAATCTTATGGTCATATTATGGGAGCTCATATAGAAAAAGATATGAGAAGAGATATTTTTAAACATTTTCTTACTATGTCTACAGCTTTTTTTAATGAAACAAAAATTGGGCAACTTATGAGTAGGATGACGACTGATCTTTTTGATATAACAGAATTTTCTCATCATTGCCCAGAAGAGTTTTTTATTGCCTTTATAAAACTTTTTGTATCATTTATTGTTTTAATGGCTATAAATGTTCCTTTAACTCTTGTTATATATATTATTATTCCAATTATGGTTTATGCAGCAAGAATAAAAAGAAGAGCCTTTTCAAGCTCTGTAAAAAGTGAAAAAAAACAAATTGGAGAAATAAATTCAAGTATTGAAGATTCTCTTTTGGGAATAGATGTTGTAAAATCTTTTGCCAATGAAAATTTGGAAAAAAAGAAATTTAAAAAAGGAAATGATAGATTTGTAGATATTAAAAAAATAAAATATTATAATATGGCATCTTATAATATGATAAATCAATTATTTGCAGGATTAATGTATGCAATTTTGATTGTGATGGGTGGAAATTTTGTTATAAAAGAAAAAATTAGCCCAGGAGATTTGCTCGCCTTTGTTTTATATTTAAACACGATTATTGCAACTGTAAATAGGCTTGTAGAATTTACTGACCAATATCAAAAAGGAATCACTGGTATTGAAAGATTTAATGAAGTAATCAATATGAAATCTGATATTTTTGATAAAAAAGATGCAAAAGAACTTACAGATGTTAAGGGAAAAATTTCTTTTGACCATGTTTATTTTAAATATCCTGATCAAGATGAAAATGATCCTTGGACTTTGGAAGATATAAGTTTTGATATAAATGTTGGAGAAAATATTGCCCTTGTTGGTCCATCTGGTGCTGGAAAATCTACTATTACAAAACTTATTCCAAGATTTTATGAAACAAATAAGGGGAAAATTTCTATTGATAACGAGAATATAGATGATTTGACGCTAGATTCTTTGAGAAATAATATAGGAATTGTTCAACAAGATGTTTATTTATTTGGAGCAAGTATAAAAGATAATATTTTATATGGAAAAGAAGATGCAAGTGATGAGGAAATTATAGAAGCGAGCAAACTTGCTGGAGCTTACGATTTTATAATGGAGCTTCCTGATGGATTTGATACTTATGTTGGCGAAAGAGGGGTAAAACTTTCTGGAGGTCAAAAACAAAGAATTTCTATTGCAAGGGTATTTTTAAAAAATCCACCAATTTTAATTTTGGATGAGGCAACTTCATCTTTGGATAATACAAGTGAGGCTATAGTTCAAGATTCTTTGGAAAAATTATCAAAGGGAAGAACAAGCTTAACAATTGCTCACAGACTTTCTACGATTATAAACGCAGATTCAATTTTGGTTTTAACAGAAGATGGAATTGTTGAAAGAGGAAATCACAAAGACTTGCTTGATAAAAAAGGAATTTACTACAAACTTTATAATTCTAATAATGAGGAGCTTTTTGGCTAGTAGACAGATAAAAAAAACTTAGGTATAATCAAGATAGATTGGAGAAAAATGTGAAAAAAATATTTGGGAAATTTATCCATGGCCTAGCGAGCATATTAAATTCTATATTTAATTTTTTAATAAATATTTTAAATGCTATAGTTACAATATTTGAAGGTTTAAGCCAAGTTATTATGCTTATAGGATGTTCAGTTGTATTTGCACTTCCAATTTTTTTTATAGCCATACCGCCTAAACTTTTTATTATATTATTAACAATAGCGATAGTTCCATTTTTGGGAAAATCTTTTATTTCTCTTTTAAGATATGGAAATTATACCCTAATAGAATGGATGTATGATAAGGCCGATACTTTAATTTCTGGAGAGAAAAAAGGATTTGATAATTTATCAGATTATGCAAAAAAATATAGGATAGACCAAGAAAGAGAAAGAAGAAGAAAGGCTGAAGAAGAAAGACAAAGAAGGCAAGAAGAAATGAATCAAAGATTTGAGGAGTTTTTTCAAGGTTTTAATTTTTCGAGCTTTGATTTTGATGCAAGAAATTTTAATGGGGGATATAATACAGGTTCATATCAAAATGGTGGATTTGTAAATGATATAGGTTTTAAAGAAAAATATCAAAAATCATGTGATATTTTGGGAGTTTCATATACAAGCGACCAATACGAAATAAAGCTTGCCTATAGAAAGCTTGCAAAAAAATATCACCCAGATATAAGTTCTGACCCAAATGCAACAGAAAAATTTCAAGAAATAAATGATGCCTACGAATTTCTTTCTTTAGATAATATAAATAAATACAAAAATATGTAAAATTTTAGTAACTTTCCTCTAATTTAAGGAAAGTTACTTTTGTATTGGAAAAGGAATAAAAATGTATAAAGAAGATGATATAAATAAATTACTTGAAATAACATCAAGGGCTGGAGCTATGATGTTAAAAAAATGGAGCAGAAATTTATAGGGTTGAAGATACAGTTGAAAGAATAATTAGATCTATTTATGAAGCAAGCGATATAGATGTTTTTGCAACTTTTAATGCTTTAATGTATTCCTTTAATGTTGATGGCAAAACTTACGCAAATGTTAAGAGAGTAAAAAATAGGGGAAATAATTTAATAGTTGTAGATAGGGTAAATTCTTTTTCAAGAAAATTTTGTAATCACGAATTAAATCTTGATGAGGCTTTAAAAGAGTTAGATGAAATAAGAAAAACTACAAAAGCTGATATAAAATTAAAAATAATTGGAGCAACTCTCGCATCAACAGTTTTTCCAATTTTGGTAAACACAAGAACACCAAATTTATTGGATCTTCCAGTAACATTTGTGGTTTCACTTTTGACCTATCTTATTTTTATAAAAGTTGAAAAAGAAAAGTATGGATATTTTATAGAAAATTTTGTAGCAGGAATTATGGTTTCACTTTTTGCTCATATAATTGGAAAATTTGTTTTTGGATTTAATATGGCAAATGTAATTATTTCATCAATGATGCCCTATGTTCCAGGATTTTTACTTACAAATTCTATAAGAGATCTTATGAGTGGGGATGCAACAAGTGGACTGACAGGACTTGCTATGTCATTTTTTGTATCTCTTGCCCTTGCAATTGGCGTAGCCTTTCCAATGACATTATTTTAAGGAGGAAATATGCACTTAATACTTGGCTTTATATTTTCATATTTATCAGCTGTAGGTTTTGCTATGTTTTTTTCCTGCCCAAAAAGATCAATTGGACTTTCTTCACTTGCAGGAGCAATTGGATTTGTAATTTATATTGTAATTGGAGATTATACAGGCGGAGTATTTTTGCCAGCGTTTTTGGGAGCATATTTTACAGGAATTTTGGGTGAAATTTTTGCAAGAAAATGCCATATGCCAGCAATATTATTTATAGTTCCAGGAATAATAAATCTTGTACCAGGAAAGGGAATTTATAGCACCTTATTTAATTTTGTTGACGGACAAAAAACTCTTGCCATAGCAAATTTATTCAATACCCTTGCAGTTGCATCAGCAATTTCCTTTGGAATTTTATTAGCATCAGTTTCATCAAAATCCCTAAGAGGTTTTAAATTTAGAAAACCAAGCAAGAAATACGATTTTAGAAAAAAATAGAATTCTTTAAATTTTATATCAAAAAGGCTCTTTCAAAATTATTTTTATTAATAATTTTAGAGAGTCTTTTTCTTTTGAAAAATTTATTAAAAATTTATAAAAAAATCAAAAATTGATTTTTCAAAACTTTACAATACAATGCTTGTAGAAGAAATTATTCTATGATATTATACTCAAAGGAGAGGATAATATGGATCTTATTGATGAAAATAATTTAACCAAAAATCAAAAAAATTTGTTGGATTTAAAAATTCGTCTTATTAAGGCTGAATATGAATTAAATTTTTATTTAACAGGATATGAAAAGCTTAGTCAATTTTATGATGATAAAAATAAGCTTGATAGGCTGTTTGTGGATTCATATATTTCCTTGAGAGATCATAATCTTTATGATTTTGTTGAAAAAATTGATAAAATTAAAAAAAGCGACTTTTCATACAAAACTAAGGATAGAAAAATTAAAAATATTCTTAAAAGTTTAGAAGATATAAAAAATTTAGATGATGATGAGATTATAAAACAAAAGGGTAGAATAAAAAAAGAATTCGTAAAATGGAAATGGCTACAAGTGATATTGAATATGTTTTGCTTGGTTTTTTGCCAAGAAATTATTATAGTTAGGAGTTTATATGGCAATAAAATATGATATAGTAGAAAATTTGGGTGTTCTTTCAACAAATGCTAAGGGATGGACAAAGGAATTAAATCTTGTTTCTTGGAATGAAAGAGATCCAAAATATGATTTGAGAGATTGGAATGAAGATCACACAAGAATGAGTAAGGGAATAACTTTTACAAAGGAAGAAGCTGAAGTTTTAAAAGAAATTTTAAAAGAAGAATTTGATGACTAAGACCTAAATTTTTAGGTCTTTTATAATTATAAGGAAATTTTTATGATATATTTTGATTATGCAGCTACATCAATAAAAAGAAAAGAAATTTTGCAAGATATCTTTGAAAATATGGATAATTTTGATGGAAATCCTGATTCCTTGCACGCATTGGGAAGGGCTGGAAAAAAAGTTTTGGAAGAATCAAGACAAGAAATTGCAAAATCTATTAATGCAAATCCAAATCATATAATTTTTACTGCCTCTGCAAGTGAGGCAAATAATACAATTTTGTCAAATTTTAAAAATGATTTTGTAATAACTTCAAAAATTGAGCATGATTCTATTTTAAATACTGTAAATAAGGGAAAAACAATTTTTCTTGATGTTGATGAGGATGGATTTTTTCATCTTGAAGATTTAAAGGAAAAACTTAGAGATGATGTAAAATTGGTTTCTTTGATGTTCGTAAATAATGAAATAGGGGCAATCGAGCCTGTTTATGAAATTGGAGAATTTTTAAAAGACAGAGATGTATTTTTTCATGTAGATTGCGTCCAAGCCTATTCTCATATTGATATTGATGTAGAAAAACTTCATTGCAATTCACTTTCTCTTTCGGGTCATAAAATTGGCGGTATAAATTCTTTTGGAGTTCTTTATTGCAATAAAAAAATAAAGCCTTTTATAAAAGGTGGCGAGCAAGAAAAAGATAGGCGAGCTGGAACTTCTTTTACTATGGGCGCTTATTCTATGGCAAAATCCTTTCCAAAAGCTGTATCCGAAAGAAAAAAAATCAAAGAATTAAAATATTATTTTGTAAAAAAGTTGAAAGAATCTAATTTCATATATGAGATAAATGGGAGTTTAGAAAATTCAACTGACCATATATTAAATTTATATTTTCCAAAGGTAAAAAACGAACTTCTTCTTACATATTTAGATATGAATGGAATTTGTATTTCCGTTGGCTCTGCTTGTAGGGCAGGAAGTGTAGAAGCAAGTAATGTTATAAAAAATATGTATGATGAACAAAGGGCAAGACATTCTGTGAGATTTTCTTTTGGTTTTACAAATACAAGAGAAGACATAGACTATACTTTTGAAGTTTTGAAAAAATTAAGGGGGATAGATGGAAAAGAAAGATAAAAAAGATATAAAAGTTATCGTCGGTGTAAGTGGTGGAGTTGATTCATCTGTTGCTGCCCTTTTATTAAAAAAAGAAGGCTATGATGTTAGCGGAATTTTTATGAAAAATTGGGATGAGGAAGATGAAAATGGAGTTTGTAGTGCAGAATTTGATTACGAAGATGCAGTAAAAGTTTGCAATCAAATAGGAATTCCATATTATTCCATAAATTTTGAAAAGGAATATTATGATAGAGTATTTTCATATTTTCTTGATGAATATAAAAAAGGTAGAACTCCAAATCCTGATATAATGTGCAACAAGGAAATAAAATTTAAGGCATTTTTGGATTATGCAAAAGATTTGGGAGCAGACTATCTTGCCACAGGTCATTATGCAAGAGTTGATAGGTCATCTGATGAAACGAAAATGCTAAGAGGCGTAGATTCAAATAAGGACCAAACATATTTTCTTTCACAATTATCCCAAGACCAAATAAAAGATGTTTTATTTCCGGTAGGAGAATTGGATAAAAAAGAAGTAAGAAAAATTGCCAAAGAAAATAATTTAGCAACAGCTGACAAAAAAGATTCAACAGGAATTTGTTTTATTGGAGAAAGAAATTTCAACGAATTTTTGTCCCACTATCTTCCAGCAAAAGAAGGAAATATTGTTGATACTGATGGAAATATTTTAGGAAAACACTATGGACTTATGTATCATACAATTGGTCAAAGAAGAGGACTTGGAATTGGTGGAGAAGGTGAGGCTTGGTTTGTTTGTGGAAAAGATTTAGAAAAAAACGAACTAATAGTTTGCCAAGGAAAAAATAACGAAAAATTATTTTCAAATAGATTAATAGGATCAAATTTATCATCAATTTCAAAAAAGGGACTAAAAAAAGAATTTGATTGCACCTGTAAATTTAGGTACAGGCAAAAAGATATAAATTCTCACGTGAAAATTTTAGATGATGGAAAAGTAGAAATTACTTATGATAAGACAAAAGCCGTAACCCCAGGTCAAGCCGCAGTTTTTTTATGATGGAGAAGTTTGCTTGGGTTCTTGTATTATAGATGAAGTTTATAATGGAGAAAAAAGATTAAAAGTATAAAAAAATCGGAGAAAAATTCTCCGATTTTTTACATATTTAAAGAAAAATTATCTAAATAAGATTTTTTTAATTTATAAATTTGAGTATTTTTTTCATCAAGACCTTCAATGTATAGGTCTTTTTCTTTATTTTTTGGAAAAACTTTTGAAGTGAGTGCATATTCTCCCTTGTCAATAAAAATTTCAATTGTGGACTTGTCTACAAAAATTCTCATAGACTTTAAATCTAGCTTTGAAATTTTTCTTTCATGACCAAACTCTTTGGAAATTTCATTTTCTAATTTTGACCTATCAATTTTAAATTCTTTTTTATTTTTATCGAAAGATATAATAAAACCACCATTTTTTTCTTGAGAATAGATTTTTATTTTGAAAGAATTTTCTATATTTTCAACATAAATCTCCAAAGGTTCAATATTTTTTATAAGACTATTAAATTCAATTTTTTCTACTCTCAAATCACTTATATTTTCCACAGGATTTATCAAAAGTTTATTATTTTTTATTTTTAGCTCTCTTACTAAGGAAAGATTTCCAGAAAATTCTTTGTCATTTGGATAAATTGTATCTGGAAGTCCAACCCAGCCGATTAAATAAGAGTTTTTTGTATTATCAAAGCTTTGAGCAGCATAGAAATCAAAACCCCTATCAAGTTCTATAAAATCACTTTCGGAATAAAAAATTTTATTTTCAATATCTAATTTCCCAACAATGAAGCCAATAGGCTTAGAAAAGGCAGAAAATGCGGATTTGGAAAAAGAAAATAAGGAAGTTTACGACAAAATTACGACAGAAAAAATCGACCTTTCAAAAATAAAAGTTGAACCACTATTTGAAGATTTTGTAGATTTTGAAACTTTCTCAAAATCTGATTTTAGAGTTGTAAAAGTTAAAAACTGCGAAGAAGTTCCAAAATCAAAAAAACTTTTGAAATTTACATTAGATGATGGTTCTGAAAAAGAAAGAGTTATTTTATCTGGTATAAAGGAATATTACAGCGCAGAGAGCTTAATTGGAAAGACACTACTTGCAATTTGTAATCTTCCTCCACGTAAGATGATGGGAATCGACTCAGAAGGTATGATTATATCTGCAATTTGTGAGTACGACGGAGAAGAAAAACTTAACTTAATAATGTTGGATGATAATATTCCAGCAGGATCAAAATTATATTAAAGAACAAGATAATTAGAAAACTGGGGTTTGTAATGAATCCCAGTTTAATTTTTATAATTGGATTAATAGAATTATTAAGCTATATAATAAAATCAATTTAAAGAAAAATAAATATTAGATAATCACTGGCGATAGAAATTAAAAACTCTATCGTCTTTTTATTTGGAAGAACAACAAATGGTAGAAATGTCAATGAATTTACTGCCATGCAGATAATAGCAGCTTATTCATGTGTGAGAGTTTTAGCTGAAACCTTAGTAGGACTTCCCGTTTATTTATATAGAATAGGTTTATCATTTGAAGTAGATAAGATACCAAAAGATAGGAATTTTTAAGGGTAAAAGTCTAGGAAAAAGAACCTAATTCAATATGGAGATTTGTTTGTTATACAGCTAAAAATATCATTTGAGTTTAAAATGAGATCCGTATTCTCTTAGGACTAATTTTTTGTAAATTTTGTTTATATTTAGTCAGCCCTAAGATTAATGCTTTTATATTAATCCCTCTTTTATCATAAGAGATAACTCTCTTGAAAGGGCCGGCCTATTACAAGCTAAAAATTTAGCTAAGTCCTCTCTGGATAATTTATTTGAAAAAAGGTAATCTTTTCCATACCTATCTATATACATATTAATTTTTTCCCTAATTTTAGGCTTAGAATATATATCTAATTTGTAAGTTAAGTATGAAATTTGCTCATCATACAATTTTATAATATTTTCCATAAAAATCGGTCTGCTTGAACAAGACCTTTTATTTTCCTCAAAGATTTTGCTAACATCAAGTGCCAAAACTTTAGAATCTTTTTTTGCAACCATGAATCTATCAGATAGGGAAGAAAAATTTAAAGAAAAAGAATCTGAAGTCTCATAAATCCTATCTATAATTTCCTTATCATCATCTATTGTAGATAGATCAATTCTTCCGTTCAAAACTATACCTGCCTTAAAGCCCTTAGAAAAAGCATATAGATATTGGCCTTTATTAAAAATTAAGGTTTTATGATCAATACAAGAAAGTATGTGGTGGATAGTACTTTCGTCTAAACCATAAAATAATTTACTTTTCACAATAATTTTTTCCATAAAATCCTTTCTTGTTGCTTTAGCAACTGCAATAAAAATCACCTATGTTATAATTATATATGTAACGATTATCATTATCAAGGAGGAAAGAACAAATGAAAAAAGACAAAATTATATTTGGACATGATTTTTTAAAGATGCTTGGAAGAACAAGACTCAGACCAGGCGGCGGTCTTATGACCGATTGGTTACTTGATCAGGTACAGATTGATAAAGATATGCAAGTTTTGGAAGTTGCTTGCAATAGAGGAGATAACCTAATAAGACTTTATACTAAATATAAATGCAAGATAATAGGAATAGATAATGACCAAGTTGTCATAGACCAAGCCTTAGAGAATATAAAGCTTTTAGGCTTAGACAAAGAAATTGAAGTTATAAATATGGATGCCTTAAAGTTAGATTTTGAGGATGAAACATTTGATTTAATAATTAATGAAGCAATGCTTACCATGCTTCCAAATGAAGAAAAAGCAAAGGCTCTTAAAAATTATCACAGGGTTTTAAAAAAGGGCGGCTATTTATTAACTCATGATGTGGCAGTGGAAAATGAAAGTGAAGATATAAGAAGGCAACTTTCAAGATTTACAAACATGGACGTATATCCTCTAACCGTAGAAAATTGGAACAAACTGTTTATAGATAATTCCTTTAGACCTTTTTCACAAAGAACTGGCAGGATGATTCTCTTAGACAGGGATACAATTATAAAAGATGAGGGGCCAGTTGGAGCTGCAAATTTTTATAAAAATGCTTATGCACAAGAAAATAAGGATAGATTTGTGAAAATGCTAGAAAGGTCTAAAAATTCAAGCATTTCATATATAGTTTTATCGAGTAAAAAGGAGTATTAGATGAAAACTATTAAAAAAATACTATTAATTTTATGTTTGCAAGTCTTTGCTTTAACAAGCATGACAGCTTGTGGCAACACAAAAACTGAAGATAAGTCAGAAAGCAAGGAAGTAGTTCAAAACGAGAATAACGAAGAAAAAGAAGATACAAAGGCAGATAAGAAAGAAGAAAAGCCTGAGGAAAGCAAGGATGAAAGTAAAAAAACAAGGACAATAACAGACCATGCAGGCAATAAAGTTGAAGTTCCAGAGAAAGTTGAAAGAATAGTAATAGACCAGATTCCAATTTTATCTACCTATATGGCTTACCATCATGGAAAGGCTCCGTATATCGTAGGATATGCTGGATCACTTAAGCAAGTAATTTCAAATACAGTTTTAAAGGACATTGCTCCAGAGCTTCTAGATAGCCAAAATACAGTTCAAGCTCAATCTGACATTAATATTGAGGAAATAATGAAGCTTAAACCAGATGTTATTTTTTACAATGCTTCGAATAAAGAACACTATGAAACTCTTAAAAAGACAGGGATTCCTTGTGTAGGATTTGCTACGGTTGGTACAAATGGACCAGCTGACCCAATAGATAGGTGCACACAATGGTTAAAGCTCTTAGAAGATGTATTTGGCGAAAGCGGAAAGACAGATGATTTCATAAAAGCAGGTCAAGATATTGTAAAAGATGTTGAAGAAAGAATTTCAAAAATAGATGATAGTAAAAAACCAACTGGTGTGATTTTATGGAAGTATGTTCAAGGTGTGCCAATGGTTGCTGGTAAAGGAGTTTTTGGGGATTTCTGGCTAAAGAGAATTGGTGTTAAAAATTTAGCTGATGAAACAAAAGGTTTCGCCAAAGTTTCTATTGAACAATTTTATCAATGGGATCCAGATATACTTTATCTTGATGGACCTGGTCTTCTTGATATTACAACAAAAGATGTATTTGAAAATTCAGTAGAAGGTATCAATTTTTCAAATATGAAAGCAGTTAAGGATAAAAAAGTTTATAACACTAAGCTTGGTATGTGGAATTGGTTTACACCAAATCCAGACGGACCACTTGTGCTAGCTTGGCTTGCAAAATCGACCTACCCAGAAGAATTTAAAGACTATGATCTAAAAGCAATGATTAAAGATTACTATAAAACATGGTATGGATACGAATTAAATGATGAACAAATTGAGGATATGTTTGATATATGATTAAAGGAATCTTTATCAAAGATAAAAAAATAAAATTAAGCTCATATCTAATCCTCATAAGTCTACCCATATTAACAAGTATTTTGGCACTTGTCATAGGTAGGATGCCTCTTAGTATAGGACAGATTATCGATTTTTTCAATGCTTATCTAGGAGAAGGGGACTTTGATCCTATGCTTGAATCAGTAATAATAAATGTAAGATTGCCAAGGATTATTACTGGTTTAATAGTGGGAGCTGGTCTTTCCGCAGCAGGTCTAGCCTTCCAAGGGGTTTTTTCAAACCCCTTGGCAACTCCTGATATACTAGGTGTAAGCTCGGCAGCAAGTCTTGGGGCTGTAATTGGTATACTTTTATCACTTTCAACCCTATCTATTCAAGTCTTCGCTTTAGCTTTTGGCTTAATTGGAGTAGTCTTAACCCTTTATATTGGCAAGAGTAGAACTAGGTCATCAACGATAATGCTTATACTAGCAGGTCTTGTAGTTTCGTCATTATCAAATGCTCTAGCGTCTCTTTTAAAATATACAGCAGATCCGACAGATAAGTTACCAGCTATCAGTTATTGGCTTATGGGTTCTTTTGCAAGATCATCTTATAAAAACTTGATGCTTTCAGCACCCCTAATAATTATGGGAGTAGTCATAATAAGACTCTTGATATTTAGGCTAAATATTATGAGCTTATCAGAAGATGAAGCAAAAAGTCTTGGAGTAAATGTAAAAAAAACCAGACTTATTTTCATATTTGCATCAACACTTATTACAGCTTCATCTATATCAATGTGTGGTCAAGTCGGATGGATTGGTTTGATAATTCCTCACATGGCAAGGATGATGGTGGGAGCTAATAATACTCATACTCTACCTTTTAGCATATCTTTAGGAGCAAGTCTTATGGTACTAATAGAAGCTTTATCAAGGACAGTTTCTGTAATAGAACTACCTATATCAGTTCTTACGGCAATAATTGGAGCTCCAATTTTTATAAGCCTAATTAGAAAAACTGGGGGTGGGTTCAATTAAATTAGAAGTAAAAAATGCAGGATTTTATTATGATAAAAATCATGTATTATTTAAGAATTTATCTTTTAGTCTGGCTCAAGGTCAGGTTTTATCTATCTTAGGGCCCAATGGTGTTGGTAAGACCAGCCTTATAAGATGTATATGTGATTTTGAAAAATGGAAACTAGGAAATAGTTTTATTGATGGAAAAGATATTTCAAGTATTAGTAGAAGAGACTTATGGTCTAACATATCATATGTTCCTCAAAAAAGGTCATTTTCTTTTGAATATTCTGGAATTGATATGGTAGTGTTAGGACTTTCTAGTAAACTTGGATCATTTGCAAAACCAGGTGCAAGAGAATATATGAAGGCAAATAATATTATGAAAAGCTTAGCTATAGAAAAGCTTAAAGACAAGTCATGTTCTGTGATGAGTGGAGGAGAACTTCAGATGGTTCTAATAGCCAGAGCCTTAATATCAGATCCAAGCTTAATCATATTAGACGAGCCAGAAAGTGGTCTTGATTTTAAAAATCAACTTAAAATAATTTCATTAATCAAAAAACTATCCAAGGCAGACAATATTAGTGTTATTATAAATACTCATTACCCAGCCCACGCTCTTGAAATAGCGGATAAATGCTTGATATTAATGGAAAATGCTAGACATAAAATAGGCAAAACATCTGATATTATCTGCAAGGAAAATATGAAAGACGCCTTTGGGGTAGAGGTTATACTTGAAAAAATAAAAAACGATAAGAGAGAATATAATACTATAATACCCATTAGCATAGTAGGTGATTAAAATGAAAAATATTAGTAAGGGAAAAATATTGATACCAGAAGAGGTCATACCTATAAAAGACAATCAAACTATAAGCAAGAAACTTGTAGATTTATATGATCTTCACATCTTACTTATGAGTCTTGATCAAAACACCAGCATTTCCCCTGAATTTTATGCTGAAGAAAGAATATATTTTGCTTTAAAAGGTGAGCTTAAATTTAATAATGAAAGACTTATAAATAACGAACTAATACTTTTTGAAAAAAATAAACTTTTTGACATAGAGGCAATGGAAAAAAGTATATTTTTAGAAATCGCAATTAACTTAGAGGAGGAAGAAATGAAAAACATTGACAAAGGAAAGAAAATTAAACTAGTTGACTATTTAGATTATGTAGATGGAGGAATCACAAACATTGACCTTGTATCAAAAGAAGGGTTTATGCTTGTTTTGATGGCCTTTGATGCAGGAGAGGGGCTAAAACCACACAAGGCTCCTGGAGACGCTCTTGTCCTAGCACTTGAGGGCAAGGCAAAGCTTCTTGTTGGAGATAAGGAAGTGGAGATTGAATCCGGAGAACAAATAGTATTTCCGGAAAATGTAATCCATAATGTAACTGCAATTACAAGATTTAAAATGTTATTAATATTATCTGTAGATAAATAAAAAAAGATTGAATGATTTTTCAATCATAAATCTGAACACTAAAAATTGGAACTAATACCAGAGTTAGCATTAAAGCTTGCTCTGGTATTTATTTGTTATTAAGATGACCTTTCTTGTACATTAAATTCTTAAAATTATTTGAAAATGCAACTTGTAAGTACAGCTTTTGATTTTAATAAAGAGAACAATATTTATTGCTAAGATGCAGACAGAGATTATAGCCCATATGCTTATATAGGGCTATACAAACAAAAGAGATTAAGATTAGTGGGCAAGGTGTGTAATAATTATTGTCGAAAAAAAGCTGGAGTTGGAGTTTTAAAGACACTTGTAACTGCAATTGGTGCAGGTTTAGGAGCTTGGGGAGTTATTAACTTGATGGAAGGTTATGGTAATGATAACCCTGGTGCTAAATCTCAAGGTATTAAGCAATTTATGGCAAAATAAGGACGGAATAACACAACAAATTCTCTAAAACAAAACACTAAATCAATGTAAAATTGAATAAAATCAATATTTATGCTATAATTAAATAAATCTAATGAACAGAAAAAGAGGGATATTATGGCACTTAACTATAAACCATTATGGATACAGTTAGCAAAAAAAGGACTAAAAAAAACAGATGTAATAGCTATGGCAGGACTGACAACAAATGTTATGGCACAAATGGGCAAAGATAAACCAATCACATTTAAGAATTTAGAAAGAATATGTAAGGCTCTATATTGCACTCCTAATGATATTATTAGTTTTGAAGATAATTTTAGTGAAGAGGAATAGAAAATGAGTTTAAGGACAGGAGATAAAGTCAGGGAGTATGCGAAATTAGTATTAGGCTTTGATGAAGCTGAAGAAAATATTGATCAAGGGACTGGTCAAATAACAACTTTTAATCAATTAAGCTTCAAGGGATATTCAGATAAGCCAGATGGTTGTGTTTACCTAAAAATATGAATGATGTAGCAATAATCAGGGGCTTGAATATTAGAAATCTCTTGGAAAATACACCAACTAAAACAACAGCTCCTACATACATAAAGAAAAAGCAGCAAATTATTTATTTACTGCTTTAATTTAATTATAGTTTCTAATTTAATTATTGAAGCTATTTTCTATCATTAGTTGCACTTGTCCTAATGGAATATTAAATATTATTCCATAAATAGACATTCCAAGTAATAATATTGCAATAAGAACTCCAATTTCATAAAGGCAGCCGTTGCTAACCTTAGCTTTTTTAACTTTAATATTTATAAAACTATATATTAGGAATACTGTAAATATAAAGGCCAAAATATAATTTGGTAACATATTCACAATAAATTACCTTTTATTTACAAAATTTATTCCAAAAAGCCACCCAGCTGCCATGTACTTCTCTTTGGTCAATGTAAGTAAAAGTATTTTCATCATACCAATCATGATTAACTATATCATCAATAGTCTCAGGAACAAAAAAGTTGAAAAATTCTTTCTTAAATGAACTTCCATACTGTAGATAATATGCACCTACCATCTTTGTAAAATTGGTTTTCTTTACATCTTGCGGTTTATACAAAAGTGCTTCTCCAACCTGATTTAAATCGGGGCTTACTTCAAGAAAAACTAAACTTAGATCATCTTCCTTATATCCAAGTATAAAACTTCTGTATTTATAGGAAACCGTGCGAAGCAATGCGAAATTCGCACCACCAATATCTTCTGAATAACCATAAACTATTTTATATTCCGAACCATTATCTGCTTGCTTATCAAAGATTTCTCTCATGCGATTTTTATTTTCATCGCTTTTTACTTTATCTAAGTCAACTGTTTTTTTGCCACCAAATAAATTAAACAAGCCCATTTTATTATCTCCTATTATAATAATTTTAAATTCTTTCTATTGATTATAGCTTTTTTGTACAATTTTTACAAGCACAAAAAATTGACTAAAAATTTCTTGAAATTTTTTAACTCAGATACTTTAAAAATGCAAAATTAAATAAGGTTGATACTTCAAAATGGAAAGAGTTTATAGTTGGTGATTTATTTGAAAATATTAAAAAGCCTGATGTGATTCATGCAAGAGAAGTCGTTGAAGATGAGAACGGTATTCCTTATGTAGTAAGAACAAAATTTAATAATGGTATAAAATATAGAGTTACTGAAACTAAAAAAATGACTCCTAGTCCTAAGGGAGTTATATCATTTGGTGCAGAGAATGCATCATTCTTTTATCAAAAAGAAAACTTTGTATCTGGAAGAGATATTTATTATATTGATACAAGACATTTGAGTGAGAAAGCATGTCTATTTTTAGTATCGTGTTTAGACACATTGACTGATAAATATTCTTATAGTTATGTACTATTTCCCGATTTGTTAAAGAAAGAAAAGATAAAACTACCAGTAGATGTTCATGGTAATCCCGATTGGGATTATATGGAAAAATATATTGAAAAAATAAAAGAAAATTGAAATAGAGAAATTCATTGTGTTTGAATTTAAAACGATTAGAAATAAAAATTCTACCGTCTTTTTTTGTTTAAAATAAAGTTTAAATATTAAAGGGCAAAAAAATCATAATTTGTTTTAAAATTATATTGGGTATTTTAATTTTCTAATGAAATAATATCATAGTTGTGTAATAGTATTAATATTATGAAGAAAGTATTAAAAATCACATCAGGAATAATTGTTTTTATTGTAGCAATAGTAGGTATTGCTTTATATGTAATAAATAAACCAAGGCTTATAGCTAGCTCACATTCTAAGGACAATAATTATATTTTATCTTTCATTGAAACGGATAGTCCTATTTTCTTTGGTTCATCAAAAGTAAAGGTAGAGTTAAAATCTAATGATGAAGAAATTATGGAAAAACAAGAGATAAATACTGAGATAGCAAATGATGGGAAAAATCTTGATGATAGTAATTGGAAAGTTAATTGGGAAGATGACCATGTGGAAATAAGCTTGATTGGAGAAGAGCAAGCTGATAAGATTATAAAAATATATTATATAAAGAAAAAATTTAGATATCAAATAAAATTTTTCAGCCTTTTTACACTAAAAATTTATTTTGCTTAAAGGGGGACATATGACAGAAGATAATGAAAAGAAAAAGAGGATTGCTCATAAAGGGGACTGGAAAACGAAGCCTATGCCTGAAGAGAATGAAACTTTTGTATTTAATAGGACTTTTAGTGATGAGGAAATTTATAAACTATCTTGTGGTCATATACCAAAAGATATGAATGATAGGTGGTTTTCCTATATGGAAAAGTCAACGCTTTTTTTACATCGAAGTTGGACTGGATATTGTGTCTATAAACTTTATTTTAAAGAGGATAATAATCATTTAGTTGTAGTTAATCGTGATTTTAAACAGTACAATTGCAATAGTATAGAAAAAGATACAAAATCTTTAAATAGACTTTTAGATTATTTGATTAAGGATTAATATATAATGTTGTTTAGGTTTTTGGTAAAGTTAAAATTAGATTTTAATTTTTTTGTGAACCTATATAAAATGATACTTAGCTTTATTTTAAGGAATTTTATTATAAAAAAATCTCAGCTTGTAAAACTGAGATAGATTTGCACTTATTTTTATGTTAAGCTCTTTACTGAATAAATTAGTAAAGAGCTTAGAATAAATATCGTGCTTTTTTTTATTTAATTTCTACGCTTGGATTTTCTTTGCTTACAAAGTGAATTTCTACTTTTCCTTCTAAATATTTTTCTAAATTTTCTGCTAGATAGTTTATTGCTTCTTTTAAATCTTCTTTTCTTTGTGGGTCGATGCTTTCCATAAATAAGATGGCATTTTTTGTTTTTCTGTAATCATTGTTCTTTGTCCATCTCTCCAATTAAAACATCTGCAAACTGCACCTTCATCATCTTTGTAGCAAAGTTCGCCTTCTAGAGTTGGTGAATTTTTGTCATCTCCTATTGCTTGGAAATCATCTCCTCCTTGGGTAACTTCTAGTTTTAAATCGCCGACAAATTTATCTATATCTTCAGCTCCGCATGGAAGAGCATAATTTAATGAGGCAGAATTATAAATATCAACTAGGGGATTTATACTTCCAACATCATTATCTTTTGCAACTCTTTTTAATAGGGCTTCTATTGAACAGCGAGCTCCTTTTTTTGTCTTAAACAATCTAAAAGCATCTCTCCAAACTTTTATAACTGGATTTTCACTAAATACTGGTTTTGTAAGATAATCCAAAGCTTTTTCATTCGCTTCGTCAAGTTTATCTTTTATTTCTCTGCTTGATTTTTCTTCCATTTTTATGTCTTTAAATAAAATAAGACCTATTTCAGCTTCTGGAAACAAATCCCAAAATGATTCACTTGCTATAAATTTCATATTTTTCTCCTTTTAAATTATATTTCCTTTAGAATCTTGGTAATTTATTGTCGCCCTAAAATCATTAGGGGATAGACCGATAATCCTTTTAAAAGATCTTTGATAAGTTCTTGTTGAATTATACCCGACTTTCATTGCTATATCTATTATTTTCAAGTCTGTCTTTTTCAATAATTCGCAAGATTTTGAAACCCTAAGTGTATCTAAAAATTCATAGAAATTTTTTTCAAATTGAAAATATATAAGTTTGTTTACTTCTGATGTAGAAATTCCAAATTTTTTTGCTACTTTTCCTATAGTTAGATCCGAGTCAGTATAGTTTTTCATTTCATACTCAACAACTTCGTCCAAAAGTTTTGCTTTAGATTGCTTTAAGCTTCCTTGTTTTATATTATAATATTTTTTAAATTCGCTAGGCTTTATTCCCTCAGTACTTTCAAAAATTTTTATGAAATGAGAAGAGTCTGTATAACCTACATTTTTAGCTATATCATTTAAGCTTTTTTCTGAAAACATCAATAAATCAATAGCTTTAGAAAATCTGATTTTATTTAATAATTCAGAGAAAGTAAAACCAGTATTTTCTTCCAAATATTTTGTAAGACTTGATTTACTTATAAAAAAAGTTGAAGAAAGCCTATCAAGAGTAAGCTTTTCGCTCATATTTGAGTACATATATCGTAGAATTTGATTTATTTGAATCTGATTTTCATAACTTGCTTGTTCATTTATTTCACATTTATTTTCAAGCCTTAAAAATTTAATCAATATTCTTATTACTGATGAAATAAGATATTCGTCTGAATAAAGTTTAGCTTTAATTTCTTCTTGGAAAGAATCATTTCCAACTTCATTTTTTATATCAATAAAACAATTTTTCATATTATGAAAAGTTTCGTTATTTAAAACTTTTACAGGATTTTTTGATAAAAATTCTATAGAATTTATTTGGGTTTTTCTAAAATTACAAATATTTCTAAGATCATGATTTATTATTTGAAAATTATAAACTATTTTATAAAATTCTAAATTTTCTGTAACATCCGTAATAGTTGTAATATCCCAAGGGAGAATAGAAACCATGGTATTTTTTTCTATAAGATATTCAACACCATTTATCATGATTTTTCCCTTGCCATTTTTAAACAAGAGAAGCCTTGGAGTACTATGAATTAAAGTTGTTGTAGAATTATCTTGAAATTCTACTTCAAAACTGCAAATTTTAGATAAATCTGAAATTGCAGAAATTTTACTTTGTATATTACTTATAACCATAAATAACCTCTTAAACTAAATTATATAGTAATATTATATAATATTAACCGAAAGATTACTAATTTTTAGGCACTCAACGAATAATTTTACAAAAAGTAGCTTGTGAAAATATTTTCATATGAATACAAAATACAATAAAGTACTATAAATCTGTCGTGATTAAAAAATATAATTTGGGTATAATATTAATGTAAACGATATAAGTGATCATGAATTTACAATTTATATAAAGTATTTAAGCGTAGCTTTATAAGTAAATATATCACTATATTAATATATATTTTAGGAGGAAGTATGACAAAGATACAAGTAACAAGTGAGATTAAGCCACTTAAAAAAGTTTTGGTACACAGACCAGGTGAAGAATTATTAAATTTAACTCCATCAACTCTTGAGGAATTATTATTTGATGATATTCCAGATCTAGCATTAGCTCAAGAAGAACATGATAGATTTACAAATATCATGAGAGATAATGGAGTAGAAGTTGTTTATCTTGAAGATTTAATGGCTGAAACATTAGATGCAAATGAAGGATTAAGAGAAACTTTCTTAGAACAATATCTTGAAGAAACAGGATGTGAAGACAAAGAAATCCTTGCAATAGCTAAAGAATATTTAGAAAAAATTGAAGATACAAAAGAATTTGTTGAAAAAACAATGGCTGGTTTGACATTAAAAGAACTAGGTCTATTCAAAGAAGAAGATCTTCATGAAATGGTTGTAGGACAATCATATCTTGCAATTAACCCAATGCCAAACTTATACTTTACAAGAGATCCATTTGCATCAGTAGGAAACGGTGCAGTTATCAATAGAATGTATTCTGTAACAAGAAACAGAGAAACAATCTATTGCGATTATATATTTAGATTCCATCCAGAATATAAAGAAGTTCCAGATCTTTATGGTAGAGATAATGAATACCATATAGAAGGTGGAGATACATTCAATGGTAATGAAACTACACTATTAATTGGTATTTCACAAAGAACACAATACGAAGCAATCAAAGTATTAGCAGAAAAATTATTCTTTGGTGATGTAGAAAATAAAATCGAAAAAATCTATGCATTAAAAATCGATGAAAATAGAGCTTTCATGCACTTAGATACAGTATTTACACAAATTGATTATGATGCATTCACATATCATCCAGCAATAATCAAAGAAATGGAAGTTAAAATCATAACAAAAGATGCAGATAAAAAAGAACTACACATCGAAACAGCATCAGGTAAATTAGATGAAATCCTAGCAAAAGCTTTAGGAATTGAAAAAGTTCGTCTAATCCCATGTGGTGGTGGAGATCCAATAGCTGCAGAAAGAGAACAATGGAATGATGGTTCAAACACATTAACACTTGCTCCAGGAAAAGTTTTAGTTTACAAGAGAAATATAGTAACAAACGAAGTACTAAGAAAAGAAGGTATTGAAGTATTAGAATTAGATGCATCAAACCTAACAGTAGGTCGTGGTGGTCCAAGATGTATGTCAATGCCACTCGAAAGAGAACTATAAGAAAAAGTAAGTTAGTAACTAAAAAATTAATAAAGAAAAACAATTAAGGAGAAAAAAATGCCAGTAAATTTACAAGGAAGAAGTATATTAGGATTAAAATTCCTAACAGAAGATGAAATTAAATATCTAATAAACTTAGGTGAAGAATTTAAAAAATTAAAAATGACAAGAACACCACATAGATATTTAGAAGGAAAAAATATAGTTTTATTATTTGAAAAAACTTCAACAAGAACACGTTGTTCATTTGAAGTAGCTGGAATGGACTTAGGAATGGGAGTAACATACCTTGATCCAGGTTCAAGCCAAATGGGACACAAAGAATCAATCGAAGATACAGCAAAAGTATTGGGAAGATTCTATGACGGAATCGAATACAGAGGATTTGACCAAGAATTAGTAGAAAAATTAGCTAAATATTCAGGAGTTCCAGTATGGAATGGTCTTACAGATGAGTTCCACCCAACACAAATGATAGCAGATATGCTAACAATCAAAGAAAACTTTGGATATCTTAAAGGATTAAATTTTGTATTTATGGGAGATTGCAGAAACAATGTAAGCAACTCACTAATGATTGCATGTGCTAAACTTGGAATCAACTATACAGGTTGCGGTCCAAAAGAATTATGGGCAGATGAAAAATTAATTGCAGAAGCAAAAGAATTTGCAAAAGTTCACGGTTCAAAAGTAGAATTTACAGAAAACGTTGAAGAAGCAGCAAAAGGTGCTCACGCAGTTTATACAGACATTTGGGTATCAATGGGAGAACCAAAAGAAGTATGGGAAAAGAGAATTGAAATTCTTCATCCATTCCAAGTAAACCAAAAAGTTATGGATTTAGCTGACAAAGATGCTATTTTCTTACACTGCTTGCCATCATTCCACGATCTTCAAACAACAACAGGAATAGATGTAAACGAAAAATTCGGAGATAAATACGATCTTGATGGAATGGAAGTAAAAGACGAAGTATTCTTAGGAAAACAAAGTAAAGTATTTGATCAAGCAGAAAACAGAATGCATACAATCAAAGCAATTATGTATGCAACATTAAAATAAAAAAATAGAAACAGAAACGGATATATATAACAGATGACAAAAAAAAGATTAGTTATCGCTCTTGGGGGTAATGCTTTAGGCAATACCCCTGAAGAGCAATTAGAATTAGTAAAAAAGACAGCTAAAACAATAGTAGATTTATCAGAAAACTACGATGTAGCAGTTGGACACGGAAATGGTCCACAAGTAGGAATGATAAACAATGCTATGGAATTTTCAGCAAACAAAGGTGGCAAAACACCTGAAATGCCTTTCCCTGAATGTGGAGCAATGAGCCAAGGATACATTGGATATCATTTATCACAATCAATCAGAAATGAATTAAAAAACAGAGGAAAAGATTCCGAAATAGCTTGCGTTGTTACACAAGTTTTAGTTGATAAAGACGATGAAGCTTTTAATAATCCTACAAAACCAATAGGAAGTTTCTTAACAAAAGAAGAAGCAGAAGCTAAAGAAAAAGAAAATGGATATAAATATGTTGAAGATGCTGGTAGAGGATACAGAAGAGTTGTAGCAAGTCCTATACCTAAAGAAATCATTGAAATAAATGTTGTGGAAAATTTGGTTTCAAATGGAAATATTGTAATAACAGTTGGTGGAGGTGGTGTACCGGTAATAGATACAGAAGAAGGATTACAAGGTGTACCAGCTGTAATAGACAAAGATAGATCATCTGCCTTATTAGCAAAAGAATTAAATGCTGATATGTTAGTAATTCTAACAGCAGTTGATAGGGTTATGATTAATTTCAACAAGCCAAATCAAGAAGAAATTAAAGAAATGACAATTGAAGAAGCTAAACAATATATTGAAGAAGGACATTTCGCTCCAGGTTCAATGCTTCCAAAAGTAGAAGCTTGTTTAGAATTTGTTGAAAATTCAGACCAAGGTCAAGCACTAATAACATCTTTAGAAAAAGCAGCTGAAGCATTAGAAGGAAAGACAGGAACTATAATTAAAAAATAGGAGAATTCTATGAAAAAAGGGAAGAAAAAATCATTAAGTGCATTTTCTATCTTAATGATAGTTCTAGCTGTTGTATGTATAGTAACTTTATTAGCTAGTGGTCAAGCTATTGATTCAGATATTATTAAATCTTTAGATCCAGGTAGATATGAGGATTTGATTAATGCAGTTAAGGCTGGAGAAACAGTAACAGTACAAAGTGCAAGTTTAAGCGACTTTGTAATGGCAATTCCTAACGGATTTATGGATGCCGCTGATCTTATTATATTTATTTTATGTATTGGTGGATTTATTGGTATAGTTATGAGTACTGGCGCTATGGAAGCTGGAATTCGTTCATTAGTAAGAAAAAATAAAGGTAAAGAAGGAAGACTAATTGCAGTATTGATGTTCCTATTCTCAGTAGGTGGATCAACTTATGGTATGGCAGAAGAAACAATAGGTTTTTATCCATTAATCACAGCAGCTATGGTTGCAGCAGGACTTGATACAATGGTAGCAGTTGGTACAGTTTTACTTGGAGCTGGAGCCGGAGTACTAGGTTCAACAATCAACCCATTTGCAACATCAGCAGCTATGGGAGCACTAGAATCAGTTGGTGTAAAATCAAATGCAACAACAGTAATGATTATTGGTGTTATTCTTTGGTTATCAACAGATTTAATAGTTATAAAATTTGTATTGAATTATGCTAAAAAATTATTAGAAAATAAAGAATCTTCAGTATTATCAGCAGACGAAAAACATGAAATGCAAGAATATTTCGCAAAAGATACTGAAGGAGATTTAGAATTTACAGGAACTCATAAAGCAGTTCTTACAGTATTTGCAATTACATTTGTAATAATGATTGCTTCACTTATATCTTATGCAGATATTAATTTCCACGGCGATGAAGAAGCTTATTTGAAAGTTTTTGGTTGGTCAGATTTCTTAACAGGCTCACCTTTAGGACAATGGTACTTTAAAGATTTGGCAGCTTTATTTACTCTTTCAAGTATAGTAATTGCTATAGTAGCAAGAATTGGTGAAAAAGAATATGTAGATGGATTCATAGCAGGAGCTGCTGACTTATTATCAGTAGGATTAATTATAGCAGTAGCAAGAGGAATCACAGTAGTAATGAGTTCAACACACTTAGATTTCTACATTCTTCAAAATTCAGCAAAATTATTAAAAGGTGTATCACCATTTGTATTTGCACCACTTGCTTACTTGATTTATATGGTATTATCTTTCTTAGTACCATCAACATCAGGACTTGCAGCTTTATCAATTCCAATTATGGGTTCTCTTGCTCATCAATTAGGATATGACCCTAATATAATGATTATGATATTCTGTGGTGCTTGCGGATTAGTAAACTTTGTAACACCAACATCAGGAGTTGTAATGGGTGGACTAGCAGCAGCAAGAGTAGAATATTCAACTTATTTGAAATGGGTAAAGAAACCATTCTTTATAGTAATGATTGCAAATATAATTATCTTATCAATTGCAATGGCTGTAATGTAATAAAAAAATAAGGATTTAACAAACTCAGATTTTTCTGAGTTTGTTTTTTTTGCCATAAATTTTTTTCAATGTAATTTTGAAATTTTCAAATAAGAACTTAAAAATTTTTAATATTTTTTAGATTTTTGGATTTAATCAATAACATATTATTTACAATTTTATATATAATAATATAGTAAAAGTTAGGAGGAGAAATTATGATTAGAAAAAATAAAGGTTCTGGTGGATTTTCTAATTTTCTTTCAGGACTTATAGGAGCTGTTTTAGGTGGAATTTTAGTTTTTTTACTTTTGGGCAGTTCTTTAAAAAAAGAAAATAATAAGATCCCTACCGAATCTAAAAACAAAAGCGTAGTAAATATAAACCCTAGTGACGATATGACAATGGAAAGAGCTGTTGTTAAAAAAAGTATTGATTCAGTAGTTGGAATTACTACCAAGACAAAAGCTACGAAAAATACAATTTTTGGTTCACAAACTGGATATGTAGAAGGAGTTGGTTCAGGTTCAATTGTAACAAAAGATGGATATATTTTAACTAATTCACACGTTGTAAGTAATGGAGATGCAAGTGAGATAAATGTATTGTTATCAGATAATAAAACAGTTAAGGCAAAACTTGTTTGGAATGATACTACACTTGATCTTGCAATAATAAAAGTAGAGGCAAAGAATTTATCCCCAATAGATTTGGGTGATAGTGATACAGTAAAAGTTGGAGATAAGGCAGTTGCCATTGGAAATCCTTTGGGACTTCAATTACAATCAACAGTTACAAGCGGAATAATATCTGGATTAAACAGGACAGTTTCATTTGAAAATGGAGCTCAAATGGATGGACTAATGCAAACAGATGCAGCAATAAATGCAGGAAATTCTGGAGGAGCCTTGTTAAATTCAAGGGGAGAATTAGTTGGAATAAATACAGCCAAAGCAGGAAATTCAGATGGAATAGGCTTTGCAATTCCAGTAAATTTGGCAAAAAAAGTAATAAAAGAAATTGCGAAAAATGGTAAATTTAATTCGGTTTACTTGGGAATTACAGGAATAAATTTAGATTTGCTTCTACAATCAAATAATATAGATAGTAAAACAGTTGGAAGTGAAGATGGAGTTTATATAGATTCTGTTTCTAAGGATGCAAGAAACTATTTTAGAAAAGGCGATATAATTACAAAAATTGACGGACAAAGAGTAAAAGATATGTCAAATTTAAAGAAAATTCTCTTAAATTATAGCGTTGGAGATACTTGCAAAATAGAAGTTGTAAGAGCTGGAGATAAGAAAGAAATTAACTTTAAATTTACTATGGACTCATCTAATATAGAAGAATTTAAACAAGCAAACCCAAAAAATGAAAGCAAAGAAGAACAAGAAGAAGGTCAAATATTCCCAGATTGGATAAGACCATAAAGATTTTAAAATAGTTTTTTGAATAAGTAATGCAATTGTGATTTATTTACCCTCTTTACTGGATAAGCAGTAAGGAGGGTATTTTTTATTTTATATAATTTTCAGTTTTTAAAAAACTTAAATATTTATATAAACAAAATAATCAAAATTATACAAATAAAAGTACCAATAAATAATACTTTTGTAACTTGCTAATAAGATTCATAAATTTGTACAAGTATATAAGATTAAAATATAAAAAAATAAAATTAAACTATAAAATATCTCGACTAGATGATTATGCCTTGATTTGACACAATTATCTATAAAACTAAGAGCAGATTTATAACCATTGCCATCGGTTATAAATCCTGAAAACTAGCGCGAAAGCCTAGAAAAATTTGCAAAGCAAATGAGTTTTTATAAGCACAAATAAGTTTGCGAAGCAAAAATGTTTTAGTGTTAGTGAAACGAATGCATGGAGAAATCTCACGAGATTTCTCGGCTCACTACGTACGATAAATCGGTATAAACAACCGAAACCGACACTTGTTTATCTGCTCGAAAGGGTCAAGTTTTAAATTTGTCGACAGCTTGTTCTATTTATGAATTTATCATTCCTATCTTTATAGGACTTTTAATAATAAAGGATATTTTTATTAAAATCTATCATAAAATTAATACTAACTTAATTATATAAATTTTTGATTAATTGCTTTAAAAAGGGGATTAAGATAAAACATAATAAAGGTAAATATAAATAATTTTTCTTATTTTATAAATTTACAGGATAATATAATTTTGACAATGAGAAAAAGAAGATTTGATATAAGAAATCATAATAAAGAATATAATATATATCTATTATAAGGATATAGATACCTTTTCATAAACAATACGGATAATCATTATCATTGACTTTATGTTAAATATTTATTAAGATAGCAATAAACAACATATATTATGGGAGGTATTATGAAAAGTGTTAAAAGTATTGCAAGTATTGCAAGCTTAGCTTTAGTGATAAATTTTAGTGGTTTGATTAATGAGCAGAGTAATGTTTTGAAAAATTATTCTGTTAGCTATGCTCACAGTTATAGTGAAAGAAACTCTAAGGATAATTATACTAAGTTTAAATTTAAGTATAATAGGGGCACACTAAGAAGCATTAAAGGTGTAAAAATTAATGGAGTTACTTATACAGAGGCAAATGGGAAGTATATAAAAGAAGGATACGAAGAAGGAAGTGTTTGGGGTAGATATAAGGATAAATATTTATATATCCAGCCAAAAGTATCAAAAAAAGATAAAGTTGAATTTCTTATAAATAACGAGTGGAAAGTATCAAATAAAAATATACAAACTGATTCTTCAAGTGGAGCTACTCCAGATGAAGAATATGACAGTGATAAATATCCTGCTATTCTACCAAAGGAGAAGATTGTAGTTGATAATATTAGTAGCTTAAGTCGTGAAGAAGAAAATTATATTATTTCTGTAATCAAAAAACTTAACCCTCACTATGATGAAGTTAGAATGAGTGGTTATGGCGATAGGGTTAAGATTACTTATAGAGATGGTAGCTCAAATTATATTTATTTCAAGGATATTTTAAGAGAAAAACAAGATCGTGACCGTTATCCTTTTGTCAAACCTTCAAAAACTTTTGTGGAAGATATAAATAATATTGATAGATATAAGTCTGCGATAAAACAAAATGTTAAGGAGGTAAATCCTCACGTTAATTATGTAGACTTTAGTAATGGTAAAAGTATAAAAATTATCTATAATGATGGATCTAGCATTATAGTGGATATTTTAGATTTAGTTACAGTTATTAATGATAACGATAATCAGTATGATAAGCTAAAAAAAGAAATTGAAGAATTAAAGAAACAATTAGCCGAAAAAGAAGCAGAAATAAAAAGATTGCAGGGTGAATTGGCTGACGCTAAAAGATCTGCCCAAGAATCCAAAGATGCCCTAGCTCAAAGCAAGACTGAGGCTGATAAAGCTAAAGAGGAGGCTCTTGCTGCCCAAAAGAAGGCGGAAGAAGCTAATAAAAGCCTAAAAGCTGCTCAAGAAGAAGCAGAAGAAGCAAAGAGACAAGCTGAGAAAGCAAAAAATGATGCTAACTTATCAGAAAAAGAAAAGCAAAAAGCAGAAGCAAAAGCATTAGAAGCCCAAGCTAAAGAAAAAGCAGCAAAATTAGAAGCGAATACAGCTAAAATAAATGCTCAATTGAAGATAGCAGAAGCTAATAAAAAAGCGGAAGAATTGGTAGAAGCAGCTAATGATGCTAAAGCCAAGGCAGAAGAAGCAGAAAAACTTGCTAAAAAAGGTGAACAAGCAGCTAAGGAACAAGTTCAAAAATTAGAAAAATCAAATCAAGCAAGCCAAGCTGAAAAAGAAAAAGCACAAAAAGATTTGAAAAAAGCTCAAATAGATCTTGAACAAGCTAACAAAGAAAAAGAAAAAGTTGCACAAGAAGCTAAAGATGCAAGGGCTCAAGCACAAGAAGCCCAAGCTAATTTAGAAAAAGCAAATGAAAATATAGAAAATCTTAAAAAAGAAAAAGAAAATTTAACAAAAGAAAAATCTGAAATTGAAAATCAGCTAACAGAAGCAAAAGCAGCTGCTCAAAAAGCCCAAGCCGCAGCACAAGAAGCAAAAGAAAAAGCAAGTAAGGCTCAAACATCAGCAGAAGAAGCAAACACAAAAGCCCAACAAGCTCAAGAAGAAGCTCAAAAAGCAAAAGAAGAAGCAAAAACAGCTCAAGCAGACAAAACAAAATCAGAAGAAGAAAAAGCAAAAGCTCTAGCCAAGGCAGAAGAAGCAGAAAGAAAGGCACAAGAAGAAATATCCAAAGCCAAAGAAGAAGCTCAAAAATCTGTAAAAGAAGCACAAACAGCAGCACAAACAGCGAAAGAAGCAGAATCAAAAGCAAAAGAAGCCCAAAAACTTGCAGAAGAAAATTTAGAAAATCTAAAAAAATCAAGTAGTGCAACAGCAACAGAATTAGCTAAAGCAAAAACAGATTTAGAAAAAGCGAACCAAGCAAAAGAAAAAGCAGAAAAAGAAGCCCAAGAAGCAAAAGCTAGTCTTTCAAAAGCAGAAGAAAATATTAAAAAATTAGAAAAAGAAAAAGCAGACGAAAGTCAAGAAAAAGAAAAATTACAAAAGGAACTAGCACAAGCTAAAGAATCATTAAATAAAGCAAATGCTGAAGCAGAAGAAGCAAAATCCAAAGCGGAAAAAGCAGAAAAATCACAACAAGAAGCTCAAATAGCTGCTCAAAAAGCCCAAGCTGAAGCGGAAAAAGCAAAAGAAGAAGCAAAAACAGCTCAAGCAGACAAAACAAAATCAGAAATAGAAAAAGCACTTGCCCTAAAAAAAGCAAAAGATGCAGAAAATAAGGCAAAAGAAGAAATAGCAAAAGCCAAAGAAGAAGCAGAAAAATCAATACAAGCATCAAAAAAAGCAGCAGAAGCAGCACAAGAAGCAGAAGCAAAAGCAAAAGAAGCTCAAAAACTTGCAGAAGAAAACTTAAAAACTCTACAAGAATCAAGCAGTGCTACAGCAACAGAACTAGCAAAAGCAAAAACAGATCTAGAAAATGCTAATCAAGCCAAAGAAAAAGCAGAAAAAGAAGCTCAACAAGCCCAAGCTAACCTAGAAAAAGCCCAAGAAAATATAGAAAAGCTTAAAAAAGAAAAAGAAAATCTAACAAAAGAAAAATCTGAAATTGAAAATCAGCTAACAGAAGCAAAAGCAGCTGCTCAAAAAGCCCAAGCCGCAGCACAAGAAGCAAAAGAAAAAGCAAGTAAGGCTCAAACATCAGCAGAAGAAGCAAATAAAAAAGCTCAACAAGCTCAAGCAGAAGCAAACCAAGCCAAAGCTGAAGCAGAAGAAGCAAAGAAAGACAAAACAAAATCAGAAGAAGAAAAAGCAAAAGCTCTAGCCAAGGCAGAAGAAGCAGAAAGAAAAGCTCAAGAAGAAATAGCAAAAGCTAAAGAAGAAGCTCAAAAATCTGTAAAAGAAGCCCAAACCGCAGCACAAACAGCAAAAGAAGCAGAATCAAAAGCAAAAGAAGCCCAAAAACTTGCAGAAGAAAACTTAGAAAATCTAAAAAAATCAAGTAGTGCAACAGTAACAGAACTAGCAAAAGCAAAAACAGATCTAGAAAATGCTAATCAAGCCAAAGAAAAAGCTGAAAAACAAGCTCAACAAGCCCAAGCTAACCTAGTCCAAGCTAAAGAAGCAATCAGCAAACTAGAAAAAGAAAAATCTGAAATTGAAAATCAGCTAGCAGAAGCAAAAACAGCAGCAGAAAAAGCCCAAGAAGAGGCAGCAGAGGCAAATGAAAAAGCAAGCAAGGCCCAAGCCGCAGCAGAAGAAGCAAACACAAAAGCTAAAGCGGCTCAAGAAGAAGCAAACAAAGCCAAAGCTGAAGCAGAAGAAGCAAAGAAAGACAAAACAAAATCAGAAGAAGAAAAGAAAGCAGCTCTAGATAAGGCAGAAGAAACTGAAAGAAAAGCTCAAGAAGAAATAGCCAAAGCAAAAGAAGAAGCAGAAAAATCTGTCAAAGAAGCCCAAGCCGCAGCCCAAAAAGCCCAAGAAGCAGAAGCAAAAGCAAAAGAAGCTCAAAAACTTGCAGAAGAAAACTTAAAAACTCTACAAGAATCAAGTAGTGCAACAGCAAGTGAATTAGCCCAAGCAAAAACAGACTTAGAAGAAGCGAACAAGGCAAAAGAAAAAGCAGAAAAAGAAGCTCAAGAAGCAAAAGCTAGTCTTTCAAAAGCAGAAGAAAATATTAAAAAATTAGAAAAAGAAAAGACAGAAATTCAAAACCAGCTAACAGAAGCTCAAAAAGCAGTAGAAAAAGCGAGAGATGAAGCTCAAACAGCACAAGATTTAGCTGAAAAAGCAAAAGAAAAAGCTAGAGAGTCTCAACAAGAAGCTCAATTAGCAAAAGAAAAAGCAAATAAAGCAGAGAAGGCTTTACAAGTAGCACAAGCAGAAGTAGCACAAGCAAAAGCGGAAGCTAAAAAAGCCTTAGAAGATAAAACAAAATCAGAAGCAGAAAAAGAAGCGGCTATAGCTAAGGCTAAATTAGCAGAGCAAAAAGCTGAAAAAGCTCAAGAAGAAGCTAGAAATGAAATAGCAAAAGCAAAACAAGAAGCTCAAAAAGCTGTTCAATCAGCAAAAATAGAGGCTGAAAAAGCAAAAGATGCAGAAAATCTTGCTAAAAAAGCTCAAGAAAAAGCAGAAGAAAGAGTAAAAGAATTAGAAGCTTCAAATACTGCAAGCAAAGAAGAATTGGCAAAAGTAAAAGCAGAATTGGAAAAAACTAAGAAAGAATTAGCTGAGTCTGTTAAAGCTAGAAAAGAAGCGGAAGAAAAAAGAGCGGAAGCTGAAAAAGCTTTGGAAGAAATAAAAATAAAAATAAAAATATAGGAAATAATAGCACAGAAACCCCTGGAACAAATAAACCAGAAAATCCAAGTACAGAAACCCCTGGAACAAATAAGCCAGAAAATCCAAGTACAGAAACACCTGGAACAAATAAGCCAGAAAATCCAAGTACAGAAACCCCTGGAACAAATAAACCAGAAAATCCAAGTACAGAAACACCTGGAACAAGTAAACCAGAAAATCCAAGTACAGAAACACCTGGAACAAATAATCCAGCAAATCCAAGTACAGAAACACCTGGAACAAGTAAGCCAGAAAATCCAAGTACAGAAACACCTGGAACAAATAATCCAGAAAATCCAAGCACAGAAACACCTGGAACAAATAATCCAGCAAATCCAAGTACAGAAACACCTGGAACAAATAATCCGGCAAATCCAAGTACAGAAACACCTGGAACAAGTAAGCCAGAAAATCCAAGTACAGAAACACCTGGAACAAATAAGCCAGAAAATCTAAGTTCAGGAAATTCAGAAACAGGCAAAACAGAAAATCCTAGCAAAGAAACTTCAGTAACAAATAAAACGGAAAATACTGGAAAAGGAAGTCCAAAAACAAATAAGATAGAAAATGCTGGAAAAGGAAGTCCAAAAACAAATAAGATAGAAAATACTGGAAAAGGAAGTCCGAAAATAAATAAGCTAGTAAATAATGTAAAACAAACTACAGCTAAAACACCAAGAACAAGAACTAATGGTGTAAAAACTATTGGAAATATACAAATTAATCCAGCTACTGAACAACCAAGGATAGCTTATGGAAAAAATCCTGCAAATATAGAAAAAAGTTCTAAAATTAAAGCAGAAACAAAAGACACAGAAAAATCTAAAGCAAATTCTAAATCTGAGTCTGATTCAAAAGTTTCAAATGAAAACAAGGATCTTTCTGTAGAAAAGAAAAAAGAAAAAGGCAAAAAGTCAAAAGCTTTAGGTCATAAAAAAGCAGAAAATAAAAATAGTCCAAATGTTAAAATAGTTGCAGGCATATTAGCACCCCTAGCAGCACTTATATTATTTTTCAAAAGAAAAAAATAATATAAAATAGAAAAGAGTCAGTATCAAATTTTGAAAAAACATAATTTATCGGAGCTTTTTTCCAAAAATTGCCAATAAATCATTATAGGCTATTTAAAATCTTATGTATCAACCTAAATCCTGATAGTGATATGTACCCTCTTTACTGGACAAACCAGTAAGGAGGGTATTTTTATGAAATAGAGTTATGAGTTTAAAAATAACTGTATATAATTATACAAACAAGGTAAATGGGCTGATGTACCTAGAGGTATCAACAAATATTACTTCCGTAACAACATAAGAAGATGGAATAATTTAGTAGAAACACATGGAATTGAGGTATTAAAGCATAAATCTCATAACAATAATTTTCAGTAGAGGATAAATATAATAGACAGAAATTTTAAAGGCGATAAGCCGTTACAAAAATGGATTACTGATGTATCTCAATTTAACTTTCCATAGGGTAAAAGCTACATTTCACCAATACTTGATATATATACAAATGAGATAATCTCATATGATTTATCCTTAAGTCCTAATTTAAAGCAAATATCTAATATGCTAATAAAAGCATTTAACAAATTTCCAAAACTAAATAACTTAATATTATATTCAGATCAAGGTTGGCAATACCAACATAAATATTATATAAGTGAGCTCAGGAAACATGGCATTGTCCAATCAATGTCAAGAAAAGGTAATTGTTATGATAACTCAATTACTGAAACATTTTTTTCAAGATTAAAGAAAGAAGTTTATTATGGTTACGAAAAGAGCTATAGCTCTTTTGAAGAATTTTCGAAAGCAATAGAAAAATATATCCATTATTACAACAACAAAAGAATTGAGAATAAAACAAAATGGATGCCACCTACAAAATATAGGTTAGCATCCACTACAAATAATTAATTAAATATTGTGTCCAGTTTTATGGGTACACTTCATTTTTAGGAATGTAGCTTTACTTAATTTTACTTAGTATAGAAATAAAATTTAGTATTTAAAATATTTAAAAATGAGTATCAACCTTGTCTTTAAGAATTTGGTAGATACTCATTTTTTAAGAAAATATTAAAGAGTTTGTGAGTTTATTTTCTTTTCTTTTTTAAAGCAAAAAGAGCTGATAGGGAAAGTGCCAAGGAAGATCCAACAAAGGATAGGCTTTCAACTCCTGTTTTTGGAGAGGTTATTCCTTGAATCTTTCTTTTATTTTTATCTTCTTGTTTTTATTTTTATCTTCTTGTTTTTTATTTTTTCGTCCGAACGATTTTTATTTTTTCCTTGTCACTAGCATTATTTGATGAATGTGTTTGATCGTTTGGCTTTAATTTTACATTATTTAGGGCATCGGTTAATTTGTTATTTAATGAAAGAATATCATTTATTGTTAGATTTTCGCCTTTAAGGGCTTTTTCTATTTCTTCAATCACCTTATTTAAATTTTTATCATTTATTTTCTTGCTAGTTTTTAATAAATTTTCAAGCGACGCTTTTGCTTTTTGGATAGATTCTTTTTCTTTTTGTAAGCTTAGGGCGTCTTTTTTATTTTTAAGATTATCTTTTGCTAAATCAAGGTCATCTTTTGCCTTGTCTATATCTTTTTGCAATTGTGTTTTTTCATCTTGTGCTTTATTAAGTCTAGCTTTGATTTCATCTTCTTCTTTTTGTGCTTTTTCAAGCATTTCTTGAGCTTTTTTAGCTTCGTTTTTTGCTTTATTATATTTTTCCTTAGCTTCATTTATTTTTTCATCGTCTATTTTTTCTGGCAAATTATTTGTAAGATTTTTTATCAAATCTTCAAGTTCTTTGACCTTTTTGTCAGCTTGATCTTTTTGGATTTTTGTTTTATTCAAATTTTCGCTGGCTGTGTTTAGGTCTTTGTTTGCCTCTGCTATCAAATTTTCATTTGCTTCAATTTCTTTTTTCTTAGAATCTAGGAGATTTTTTGCAGCTTCTAATTCTTTTTTTGCTTTTTCGTATTGGTCATTAGCTTGGTTGAAAGAATCGGTTAAATTTTCAAGATTTTTCTTATTTTTATCTACTTGTTCAAGCAAATCATTTGCACCTTCTAAAGCTTTTGCATAAGCATCTGCTTGTTCAACTTCTTCCAAAGACTTTAAATAAATATCAGCTTTCTCCTTTAATAGGGGAAGTTTTTCCTTTAATATTGCAAGATTATCTTCAAATTCTTTGGAATATTGTTTTATAAGTTTTTTGGCTTCTTTTTTGAAAATCTCATCTCTACTTGAATCATAAGCAATATTTTTTTGACCTTCCAAAACTTCACTTGCATGTGATAATTTCATCCAAGCCTTGTGGAATTCATCATTAATCTTTTCGTAATCGAACATTTTGCCATTTCTTTCTAAAGGCAAGTCACCTAATTTATTTTTTGCAGCTTCAGCTTTTTCTTTTAGATTATCCTTGTTTAATTTTCCATCTAAAATTTCTTGTATTACAATATTTTTGGCATTTGCTTGGCTTTTTTCTTTGATATTTTCTTTGAGATCATTGAAATTAGTATTGTAATTTCTAAATATGTCAAATTCTTTTTCAGCCTCTTTATATAAATTTTTGTAATCTTCGGTAATTTTTTTGCAAATTTTATCAATTTCTTCTATTTGCTTATTTAAATCATTAATTTCATTTTGTTTTTCCTGATACCCATAACTATTCGGCTGAAGCCATTTAATATCGTCTTGGGCTTTTTCCAATTTTTGTTTAAGTTCTGACTTTTTATCGCTTATATCAGTCTTGTCTTTCTCATAATTTTTAATAGACGCATAGAGCTTATCCAAATCTTCATTTTGAGAATTTAAAGAATTGCGTGAATCATCAACTTTTGATTTTAAATTATCATAATTTTGATTTTTTTCTGTCAAATCTTCTTTTTCATTTTCCAAATATTCATCAGAAATTTTTTGCGCTTGGTCTAGGGCATCTTTTGCCTTATTTTTTTCAGCCAAGGCATCGCTTGCTTTTTTCTTTGCTTGATTCTCATAAATATCTTCTTGAGCTTTCTCATTTTTCTTAGCCTCATCAAGCTTATTATTTGCCAAGTCTAGGGCTTTTTTCTTTTCGTCAGCATTTTTTTGAGCTAAAATTAAATTCTCTTTTGCTTTTTCTTGTTGATTTTTAGCAATATTAAGTTCTTCTTTTGCTTTGGCTAAATTTTTGTCAGCCTCAACTTGTTTATTCTTTTTTTCGTTAAGATTTATATAGTCGTCACTTGCCTCACTTTGTTTTTTGTAAGCAGAAATAAAATCGTTATCAGCTTTCTTCTTATTTTCATTGGCTTTATTAAGTTCATTTTGTAAAGATAAAACTTTTTTATCAAGTTCTATTTTTTCATTTTCTTTAGCTTTTAAATTTTCATTTGCAAGATCTAATTCTTTTTGTGCTTTACTAAGTTCATTTTCAAGATTTTTTTCATTTAAATTATCAGCACAGCCAGTAGAATTTTCTCTATATTCTACCATATTTTCATCATTATTAGATGCGTAAGAATTATAAACGGGATTAACAACCCCCAAGCCCATAGCTAAAATTAAGGCAGTAGCGAATTTTTTATTCTTTTTCAAAATTTAAACCTCCATAATGTTAAATTTTTTCTATTAAATTATAATTTAATAAATAATGATTATTTGATTTTCATTTGAATAGTAATTTTTTAAATTTCAAATCATTTAAATAAAAAATTTTAAAAAGCAAATTTAAAAATAAAAATTCAAAGGAAATAATTCATAATAATAATCATTATCACAAATATGATAACATAAATTTTTTTCTTTGTATATAAAAATTTTGTCTTTTATTGAAAATAATATTAAAAAATAATTGTACAAATAAATTTGTAAAATTAAATAGGAAATTTTTTATTTTTAATTTTAAAATATTTGAAAATTTTTATAACCAAAAATATTTTCAAATTTCAAATTAATTTTTGCTTGAAATAATTTTATTTAAGATTGAAAATTCAAGAAAAAAATAGTCAAGAAAAAATCTTGACAAGATATAAAATTACTAGTATACTTTATAGGTCAAGAAAATTACTTGACGGGTGAGAATATGGAAAAATTAGTACAAGTTGCAAGATTGTTTGACACTTATGGCTCACTTTTGAATGAAAAACAAAAAGATGTCATAAATTGTTATTACAATGAAGATTTATCATTAAGCGAGATAGCCCAAAATAACAATAAATCTAAACAGGCCATATCGGATATGATTCAAAGGTCGGTTGATAAATTATTTGAGTTCGAAAATGATCTTTCTTTAATAAAGAAAAAAGATAAGCTTAGAGATGACTTATTTTCTTTAAGAGAGTTGATTGAAAGTTCAAATAAAAGTTGTGCTATTGATATGATCGATGAAATGATAAATAAGATTTAGGATGTGAAAATATGATTTTTTCAAATCTTTCTGAGAAGTTACAAGAAACTTTAGGCAAACTTACAGGAAAAGGAAAATTAAGCGAAAAAGACATCAATGATGCAGCCAGAGAGATTAAACTTTCTTTGCTTGAAGCTGACGTTAACTACAAGGTAGTTAAGGAATTTGTCAAAAAAATCAAGGAAAGATCTATGGGTCAGGATGTTATGGAATCTCTTACTCCAGGTCAAACTGTAATTAAGATTGTAAATGAAGAACTTACAGTTCTTATGGGTAAAGAAAATTCTAAGCTTGAACTTAAAGGATCTACTCCACACGTTGTGTTGATGGTAGGTTTACAAGGTTCAGGTAAAACGACTCACTCTGGAAAACTTGTCAGGAAATTAAAAAAAGAAGGCAGAAATCCTCTCCTAGTTGCTCTTGATATTTATAGGCCTGCGGCTATTGATCAATTAAAAGTTGTTGGAAAAAAAGCTGAAGTTGAAGTTTTTGAAAAGGGTAAACAAGATCCAGTAAAAACTGCGAATGAAGCCAAGGAATATGCTAGGAGAAATAACAATGATGTTGTTATAATGGATACGGCTGGACGTCTTCAAATTGATGAAGATTTGATGGATGAGCTTAAAAATATTAAAAAAGCTGTAAAACCTGATGAGATACTTTTGGTAGTAGATGCTATGGTTGGTCAAGAATCTGTAAATGTTGCAAAAACTTTTGATGATTATCTTGATATTAGTGGTGTTATACTAACAAAACTTGACGGTGATGCAAGAGGTGGAGCAGCCCTTTCAATTAGACAAGTTGTAGGAAAACCAATTAAATTTATTGGTACAGGCGAAAAGCTTGATGATCTTGAAGCCTTTCATCCAGATAGGATGGCATCAAGAATACTTGGTATGGGAGATGTCTTATCTCTTATTGAAAAGGCAGAAAAGCAAGTTTCTTTGAAAGAAGCAAGGGAGCTTGAAGAAAAAATGCGAAACCAATCCTATACTCTTGATGATTTTATTGAACAAATAAATCAAATAAGAAATATGGGACCGCTTGAAGATTTACTTGCTATGATTCCTGGAGTAAACAACAAAATGCTAAAAAATGTAAATGTTGATGAAAAAGGATTTGTAAGGATTGAAGCTTTAATATCTTCTATGACAAAAGAAGAAAGAGAAAAACCTGAGATTATTGGCAAAAGTCGTAAAGAAAGAATTGCCAAGGGATCAGGGGTTGATATGAATGAATTAAATAAATTATTAAAGCAATTCAAAGAACTAAAGAAAATGATGAAACAATTTACTAATATGAAAAAAGGTAGAAAAGGCAAAAGAAAATTCAATATGCCTTTCTTCTAAAAAAACGGAGGTTATGATGGCAGTTAAAATTAGATTAAAAAGAATGGGACAAAAGAAAAGACCATTTTACAGAGTAGTTGTAGCAGATTCTAGAAGTCCAAGAGATGGAAAATTCATCGAAGAAATTGGAACATATAATCCAGTATCTGTACCAAAAGAATTTAAAATTGACAACGAAAAAGCTAAACAATGGATCAAAAATGGTGCAAAACCAACTTCTATTGTTGAAAAATTATTTAACGACAACAACGTTTTAGCTTAATAAAATGAAAGAATTAGTCAAACTAATAGTTACAGAACTTGTTGAAAACAAGGATGCTGTAGGAATAATATTAGAAGAGGACAACGGAGAAGTCGACATAAAAATTAACGTAGCTGAAGCTGACAAGGGAAGAGTTATAGGAAAGGGTGGAAATATTATAAATTCCATTAGAACTATTGCTCGTGCTTGTGCAGTCAAAGAAGATGTTAAGGTTAATATAAGAATATGAAAATAACTGTAGCAGAAATACTTACAACACATGGGATAAAAGGAAATCTAAAAATAAAATCTTATTCAGATAATGAAAAAAGATTTGAAAAAGGATCAAAACTTTTACTTGATGGAAAAGAAGTGATAGTCGAATCATCTTTCAAGCATAAGGGTAGTATTATCATAAAACTCAAGGACTATGATGATATTAATGAGGTAGAAAAGTTTATTGGACACGAACTTACTATCGAAGATAAAGACTTGGAAAAATTAAATGATGGAGAATATTATTTATTTGATTTGATTGGTCTAAAAGTTTATGAAAAAAATCAAGATCTTGGTTTTATAAAAGATGTTATAACTGGAGTTTATCCAAATGATATCTATGTTATAGAAAAAGACGGAAAAGAAATTTATTTTCCAGCCTTAAATGCTACAGTAAAAAATGTTGACTTAGAAAATAAAAAAATAGAAGTGGAAAACTTCAAAGATTATGAATAAAATAACTATACTTACACTTTTTCCCGAATCTTTCGAATTTCTAAAAAGCTATGGAGTTATAGGAAAGGCAATTGAAAAAGGACTAATTGAAATTAATCTTGTTGATATAAGAGATTATAGCAAGGACAAACACAATAAGGTTGATGATACAGTCTTTGGTGGAGGGGCAGGAATGCTTATGAAACCACAGCCGATTTATGATGCTCTAATAGCAAACAAAAGTTCAAAATCAAAAGTAGTCTACATGTCTGCAGCAGGAGAAATCCTAAACCAAAAATTAGCAATCAAATTTGCAGATTTTGAAGATTTGGTAATACTTTGCGGTCATTACGAAGGAATTGATGCAAGAATTACCAACCACTATGTTGATTATGAAGTTTCAATTGGAGATTATGTTTTAACCGGTGGCGAAATCCCTGCCATGGTGTTGATAGATTCCCTTTCAAGATTTATTGAGGGAGTTGTTGGGAAAGAAGAATCATTAGTTACAGATTCACATTATAATGGTCTACTACAATATGATGAGTACACAAAGCCTAGAAATTTTAATGGATATATGGTTCCAAAAGAACTTTATAGTGGAAATCATAAATTAGTAGAAGAATGGAAGAAAAAATCATCTCTTGAAAAAACCAAAAGAGTAAGAAGAGATTTATACGATAGATATATCAAGGAGGATCACGATGGAATTAATCAAAAAAATAGAAAATGAACAACTACGTGAAGATAATCCAGACTTTAGAGTTGGAGATACTATAAGAGTAAGCTACAGAATCAAAGAAGGAGACAAAACAAGACTCCAAGACTTTGAAGGAGTAGTAATCAAAATAAAAGAAGGAAATCTTGGAAAAACTTTCACACTAAGAAGACTTTCTTATGGTGTAGGAGTAGAAAGAACATTCCTTTATCACTCACCAAGACTTGAAGCATTCAAAATCGTAAGACGTGGTAAGGTAAGACGTGCAAAACTAAATTACCTAAGAGGACGTCAAGGTAAGGCTGCAAAAGTTAAAGAAAAAACAAATTATTAAAAATAAGGGCCGAAAGGCTCTTTTTTATTTTATAAATCACAAATATTTGTGATAAAATATAAAATAAAGATTAGGAGGATATATGAATATAAATTGGTATCCGGGTCATATGAAAAAGACCAAAGAAGAAATAATAAATTCTTTAAAGCTTGTTGATATAGTTTTAGAAGTTATAGATGCAAGAATTCCAAAATCATCAAGAAATCCTTTGATTTCAGAAATAACTGAAAAAAAAGATAGGATCATAATAATGAATAAATCTGACTTATCAGACCCTGTTGAAAATGACAAATGGATTAAAAAATTTTCTGATGAGAAAATCAAAGCTATAAAAATGAATGCAAAAGAAAAAATTAATACAAAGGAAATTTATAAGATAGCAAAAGAAATTCTTTTTGAAAAATTTAAGAAAAATGAAGAAAAAAATATTGAAAATGAAAATATTAGGATGATGGTTGTGGGTATTCCTAATTCTGGAAAATCTACTTTTATAAATAATATAGCAAAAAGAAAGGGAGCAAGGGTTGGAAACAGACCCGGAGTTACCCAACAAAAACAATGGATAAAAACTAAGGATAATATTTTGCTTTTGGACACTCCTGGTGTTTTGTGGCCAAAATTTGAGGGGGATACTGGTCTTAACTTATCTTTTACCAATGCAATCAGGGATGAGATTTTAAATATTGAAGAATTGTGCCTTAAATTTATTGAATTTATGAAAGAATCTTACCCAAAAAATTTAGAAGAAAGGTATAAGGTAGATGCTGATAAATCTGCTCTTGAAATTTATGAAGAAATTGGAATAAAAAGAGGGGCAATTATTAGAAAAGGCGAAGTTGATTATACAAGGTGTGCAAATTTAATTTTTAATGATTTTAGAAGTGGAAAACTTGGAAGGATAACAATTGAAAAAGCCTAGATATTCTGAATTTAACGATGAAATTAAAAATGAAATACACGAAAAATATGATTTAATTGCAGGAATTGATGAAGTTGGAAGGGGTCCTTTGGCAGGACCTGTTGTAACTTGTGCAGTTATAATGAAAAAAGATTCCCATATTGAAGGGGTTACGGACTCAAAAAAGTTATCTAAAAAGAAGATGAAAGAACTCTACCAAAAAATTATAGCTGATTCTATTTCTTATTCTTTTGGTTATGCAAATAATATCCTTATTGATAAAATAAATATAAAAGAGGCTACAAGACTTGCCATGAAAAATGCCCTTGAGGGCCTTGAAAAAAAGCCTCAAATCGTTTTGATTGATGCTGAAAGAATTGATACTGATATTAAGCAATTAAATATAGTAAAGGGCGATTTGTATGAATATGCCATCTCTTGTGCATCAATTCTTGCCAAGGTTAGAAGGGATAAAATTATGGAAAATTTCTCGAAAATTTATCCTTATTATTCTTTTGAAACTAATGCTGGTTATGGAACAAAAAAGCACTATGAGGGTCTTGAAAAATTTGGGGAATGTCCAATCCATAGAAAAACTTTTCTAAGAAAATTTTATGAAAGGCAGCTTTCTTTTTTATGAAAAGTAAAAAAAGATCAATAGGAGATTTTGGGGAAGATATAGCTACAAGGTATTTGGAGAAAAAAGGCTATCAAATTTTGGAAAGAAATTTCCTAAAATCCTATGTAGAAATTGATATTATTTGTATAAAGAATGAAATTTTAACCTTTGTTGAGGTTAAAACTAGAAAAAATGATGAATTTAAGCCTGCAAGCTTGGATGTTGATTATTATAAACAAGAAAGAATCAAAAAAACAGCCCAAGCCTATATGATTGAAAAAAATTTGGGCGAATTTTTGATTTCTTTTGATGTATGTGAAGTTTATCTTGAAAATAAAAAAATTCACTACATAAAAAACGCTTTTGGTGATTAGATGGACAAAAAAGACTTATTATTATATTTTAATTTTATAAATTTATCCAACAAAATAATCTTGGATTTTTGTGAGAATCTTGATTTGGAGAATTTTTTTGACCTTGATAGGAAAATTTTTGATAATTTATCTAAGATAAATAAGGAAAAGATATTTTCTTCAAAAAATTTAGAAGATTTTAAGGCTTATAGGGAAAAAGTTTTTAAAGCTTCTTATAAAATTTGCACAATTTATGACGAAAATTATCCGATAAATTTATCCTTTATAGAAGATAGGCCGGCTCTTTTTTATTACAAGGGAAATTTGGAAAAAGAAGATGAAAATGCCATAGCCTTTGTTGGAGCAAGAAAATGTACAGATTATGGAAAATGGGCCTGCAAAAAAATTGTTGAAGGTTTTAAGGATACAAATATTAGGACTGTTTCGGGCCTTGCTTATGGAATTGATGCAATCAGCCACAAGGTTAGTCTTGAAAATAATATAAAAACTCTTGGGGTAATTGGTTCAGGTCTTGATATAATTTATCCCAAGGCAAATAAATACTTGTATGAAAAAATCGAAGAAAAAGGTGCGATTATTTCAGAATTTCCCTTAGAAACTCCACCAAATTCTTACAATTTCCCAAGAAGAAATAGGATAATTTCAGGACTTAGTAAGGGTGTTTGTGTCATTGAAGCAAAGGAAAAATCTGGAACAATGATTACAACAAATTTTGCCCTTGAACAAGGAAGGGAAGTTTTTTGTCTACCTGGAAATATAAATTCGATTTATTCAAAAGGTTGTAATAAACTAATTCAAGAAGGCTCAAAACTTGTAATGGATGCGTCTGATATAATTGATGAAATTGAAGATTTTAAAAATATAAAAAAGAAAAAACCAAAATTAATCTTGATGGACTTGATAAAGATACGGCAAATGTAGTAAAGTATATAATCGACAAGCCGTCTTCAAGTGCAGATGAAATTTCTCAAAGTCTTTCTATGGCAATTGAAGATGTAAATTATATTTTGATATTTTTGGAATTAAATGATTATATAGAAAATATGGGAAATAATGAGTATGTATGTAAAGGGGATTAAATGGCAAAAAATTTAGTAATAGTAGAATCTCCAACCAAGGCAAAATCAATCACTAGGATGTTAGGCTCAAATTATAAGGTCAGAGCAACTTATGGACATCTTAGGGATTTACCAAAGTCAAAACTTGGAGTAGATATAGAAAATAATTTTGAACCCAAATATATTAAGGTTAGGGGAAAGGCAAAAACTATAAATGAATTAAAAAAAGAGGCAGAAAGTGTAGAAAAAGTTTATCTTGCAACAGACCCTGATAGGGAAGGTGAAGCTATAAGTTGGCATTTGCAATATCTTTTGGGCCTTGATGAAAATGAATTAAACAGAGTTGAATTTCACGAGATAACAAAAAATAATGTTAAAAATGCTATCAAAAATCCAAGAAAAATCGACCAAAATTTGGTTGATAGCCAACAAGCAAGAAGAGTTATGGATAGGATAGTAGGTTATGAAATTTCTCCGATTTTATGGAAAAGAGTAAAATCAGGTCTTTCTGCAGGAAGAGTTCAATCAGTTGCCTTAAAATTAATTGTTGATAAGCAAAGAGAAATTGATTCTTTTGTGCCTGAAGAATATTGGACAATTACTGCTAAGCACAGAGAAGAAAATATTGAATTTGAATCGGAATTTTATGGTTCAAAATCAAAAAAAATGAAAATTGCCAATGAAAATGGGGCAGAAAAAATCCTAAAAAAGATTGATAAGGACAAGTTTGAAGTAATAGATATTCAAAAAATAAAAAGAAAAGAAAGGCTCAAAAGCCTTACACAACTTCAACTCTCCAACAAGATGCCTCAAATAAATTGGGTTTTTCTACTAAATACACCATGGCACTTGCCCAACAATTGTTTGAAGGAATTGACCTTGGTCAAAAGGGAAGAGTTGGTCTTATAACTTATATGAGAACTGATGCCACAAGACTTTCAAATGAAATTATTGGAGAAAGTTTATCATATATTAAGGAAAAATTTGGAGAAAAATATGCTTCAAAGGGAAAATCTTATTCAAAAAAGTCAAAAACAAGTCAAGATGCCCACGAAGCTATCAGACCAACCTCAATTTATAATGATCCGATAAGTGTAAAAGAATATTTAACTGACCAACAATATAAACTTTATAAATTAATTTGGTCAAGGGTTGTAGCAAGCCAAATGACAGATTACGAATATTTATCAACATCCATTTCTTTCGATTCAAATGGAGTCGTTTTTAAAAGTAATGGAAAAATAACCTTGTTTGACGGATTTATGAAAGTTTTAAATGCAAAAGAAAATGAAAATATACTTCCAGATTTAAAAATGGGAGATATTATAAAAGCCATTGAAATCAAAAAAGATCAACATTTTACAAAACCGCCAGCAAATTATACAGAGGCAAGTTTGGTTAAAACTTTGGAAGAATATGGAATAGGCAGGCCATCAACTTATTCATCAACAATAGCCTCAATTATTTCAAGAAATTATGTAGAATTTGAACAAAGAAAAATTCTTCCAACCAAACTTGGAATCAGAGTAAATGATTTTTTACAAGAAAGTTTTGACGATATAATAAATGTGGAATTTACAGCAAAAATGGAAGATGAGCTTGATAAAATTGCTCAAAATGAACTTTATTGGAAAGATGTTTTAAAATCTTTTTATGAGGGATTTGAAAAAGATTTAAAACAAGTTTCAAAAGATACAACAGATTATAAGGTCAAAGATAAAATTTTGGATGAAAAATGTCCAAAATGTGGCCATCCTCTTGCAGAAAAACATGGAAGAAATGGAAAATTTATAGGATGTACAAATTTCCCAGACTGCGATTTTACAAAATCCATAGTAAAAACAACTGGAGTAAAATGTCCAGAATGTGAAAATGGAGAAATTATAGAAAAAGTTTCAAAAAGGGGCAAAAGATTTTATGGTTGCTCCAATTTTCCAAAATGCGATTATGCGACTTGGGATCCACCAACAGGAGAAAAATGTCCAAAATGCGGAGACCTTTTAGTTCACAAAAAAATAGGTCAACAGATGAAATAAGATGTAATTCTTGTGATTATATTAAAGAAAAAAGAAGATAAAATCAAATAAATTCAAAAACAGGCGTTTTAGATAGCATGTTTCAGAGCGTAGACAAAGTATGAATTTAGATAATATTTTATTTTGAAATAAAAATTAAGCTAAGTACCATCTCGACTAAGTGAGTGAAACGAACGCATGGAGAGATCTCATAAGATTTCTCCACTCACTACGTTCGGTCGAAATGGTAATTTTTTTAGTTTGTTAACAATCTGAACAGGCATTTTAAATGGCCTGTTTTTTTATTTTTTAAATAAGTTTATTTTTCTTGAAACTTTTATTATTTTAAAAAAATCGTAAGATATAAAGTAAAGTAGAAAGGATATTTTATGATTAAAAATATTATATTTGACCTTGACGGGACAATTTCTAAGTCGGCTCCTGGCATTTTGAATGCTTTTGAATTTGCCTTGGAAAAAATGGGAAAATCTTATGATAGGGAAAATCTTTATAAATATATAGGCCCTCCTTTAAGGGATTCTTTTGTTAAAGAATTGGGAGAAGATATGGCAGATGAGGGGGCTAATTTTTATAGGGATTATTATTTTAAAAAGGGCTTATTTGAAACTTCCATATATGATGGTGTGAGGGATTTGATTGAAGATTTGTATAAGGATGGTTACAATATTTATCTTGCCACAAGCAAGGGAGAAGAATCTTCAAAAAAAATTTTGGATCATTTTGGAATTTTGGATTATTTTTCCTATATTTCGGGCTCTTCAAACAATAAAAACATCAAGAAAAAAGTTATAGACCATCTTTTAAATGAAAATAATTTAAAAATATGTGAGTCTATAATGATTGGTGATAGGTCTTATGATATAGAAGCTGCGAATGAACTTGATATAAAAACTATAGCTGTAACTTATGGCTACGGGAAAGTAGATGAATTTGAAAAAGCAAATTTTATTGCTGATAATCCTTTGGAAATCAAAAAATAATTTATGAAAATTTATAAATTTTTAATATTAATCTTATTTAAAATATGGAGCTTATATGTTAGATAGGAATTTTTTTAGGGAGGATACACTTTTAGTTGCTAAAAAACTTCTTGGAAAGGTTTTGGTTAGGAAAATTGGTAAAGTTGAATTAAGGGCAAGAATTGTTGAAACTGAAGCATATTTGGGAATAAATGATAGGGCTTGCCATACTTTTAATGATAATAAGACTGATAGAAATAAAATTATGTATATGGATGGTGGTACTGTCTATGTTTATCAAACTTATGGGATTCATTTTCTTTTAAATATTATAAGTTCAAAAAAGGAAGTTCCAGAGGGTGTTTTAATAAGGGCTGTTGAGCCTTTAGATAATTTTGATATTTTTTCTATGAATAGGTTTAATAAGAAATTTGAAAATCTTTCAGCTTATCAAAGGAAAAATTTGACTAATGGTCCAGCGAAATTGACCAAGGCTTTAAAAATTGATAAAAGTTTTAATGGAAGGGATATATTTTCTGATAAACTTTATATAGACTGTGCAAAAGAGGATTTTGAAATTGTCGAGTCTAAAAGAATAGGCATAGATTATGCAAAAGAAGCAAGGGATTATTTATATAGGTTTTACATAAAAAATAATTCTTATGTTTCTAAATTATAAAATAAGAAAGAAATAAGTAGAAGGAGTAGGTATGAAAAATGTAAATGTAGCTGTTGTTGGAGCAACAGGTCTTGTGGGTAGAAAAATTTTGGAAATATTGGAGGAGAGAAATTTTCCTATAAATAATATAATTTTTTTGGCAAGTGAAAAATCAGAGGGAAATACAATTGAATTTAGGGGAAAATCATATAAGGTAAAAAAATTAGATGAAAATTCTTTTGATGGAGAAATTGATCTTGCCCTTTTTGCAGCTGGTGGCTCAGTTGCTGAAAAATTTGTACCTCTTGCCATAAAAAATGGGGTAAAAGTTGTCGACAATTCTTCTTTTTATAGGATGGATAAGGATGTTGTTTTGGTTGTTCCAGAAATCAATAAGGAAAAAATCACAAAAGATACTATGCTAATTGCAAATCCAAATTGTTCAACAATCCAATCGGTTTTAGCTCTAAAGCCAATTTTTGATAATTTTAAAATAAAAAGAATAGTTTATAATACTTATCAAGCTGTTTCAGGAGGTGGAGAAAAGGCCCTTGAAGACTTGTATAATAAGACAAATAAAAAATGGAAGTATAAAATCTACAACAATGTACTTCCGCAAATAGATGATTTCACAGAAAATGGATACACCAAAGAAGAAATCAAGATGATAAATGAAACAAGAAAAATTTTAGGAGATGAGAATTTGAAAATCACTGCAACAACAGCTAGGGTTCCAGTTGAAAATTCTCATGCAATATCAATAAATGTTGAGCTTGATAGGGATTTTGATCTTGATTATATAAGAGAAATTTTGTCAAAACAAGAAGGAGTAAAGCTTGTTGATGATATAGAAAATGAAATTTATCCAATTCCAACACAAGCTAGCGGAAAAGATGATGTTTTTGTTGGAAGAATAAGACGAGATTTTTCAGTTGATTATGGAATAAATTTATGGTGCGTAGCAGATAATATTAGAAAAGGTGCTGCAACAAATGCAGTAGAAAATGCAAAAGTTTTGATAAATTTATAAAATAAAAAAATAAGAGGCTCTTGTAAACAATTATTACTAAGAACCTCTTATTTTTATAAAAATTTTAATTTAAACATCAAAATAAGACCAATTAAGACAATTTTCTATAATTTCAAAATTTATTTCCTTATTTTCAAAAATTTCCCCGTCAATATTAGCTAAAATATTTATATTAGATTTTATTTTCCTTTTTTAACCTTAATTTCATCTAAATATTTAGAATTTTCCAAAAGACCAAATTTGTAACGAATAATCAAAGAAGGCAACAATATACTAGGAAGTTTTTTTGCGTAAACCAAGTTTAAATGCCCATCATTAATTTTTGCACTTGGGGCTGGATTAAAGCCAGATCCATAATATGCACCATTACAAATGGCAGCAAGCAAAAATTTGTCGGAAAATTTTATTTTTTTATTTTTCCTATCAAATAATTCAAAAGAAAGATCTTGATAAGATAAAAATTTCATTGCCTTAAAAACTCCAAGTATATAGGCTTTTTTCCCTAAAGAAGGTTTTTTATATAAAAATTCATAGGCTTTTTCTAAAACTACTGTATCAAATCCAAGCGATAGAACATTTATTCCCACTTTATTATTTACCCTTATTAAATCAATCTTTTTTTCCTTTAAATTTAGCAAATTTTGAATTTTAAAATTTTTGTAAGAAAAGTTTTTAGAAAAATCATTGCCAGTTCCCATTGGAATAAGGCCAAGACTTGTATTTTCCAAATCTTTTTTATAAATAACATTACAAACTTCATTTAAAGATCCATCACCACCCGCAACAATTATTGTTTTTTAAAATTTTTATATTTTTCAATAAAATCACTAGCAGCATCCTTAGTGTGATTTTCATAAGAAGTGGTAATTATTGAAACATTCTCATCAAAATCTTTTTTATTGTAAATTTTTTTTATATCATTTTCATTAAGATCGAACTCGGTCTTGCCAGCCTTGGTCGATAAAATAAATAGCATTTTTCTCATAATTTATCCTTTACTAAACAATTATATCACGATTAAAGTATTTATCGAAAAAATGTTATAATATACTTTATAAAAAGAAAGGATATTTTATGAATTTTGTTGATTATTTGGAAATAGAATATGAAAAAGATGACGATGGAGATCTTATTACAAAAATTCCGATTAGAGAGTATTGCTTAAATATTTACAAAATTATCCACGGTGGAGTAACTATGACTTTAATTGATACAGCTTGTGGAAAAAAAGCTTCAGAATACTTTGATGGAGAATTTGTAACAAGCGATGGGTATGTAAATTTTTTGAGGTCAGGAAAAAATACAAAATATCTTTATGCCAAGTGCAAGGCGAAAAAAATTGGCAGAAAAATTGTAAATATTGACTGTGATGTTGTTGATGATGATAAAAAACTTATAGCAATTGGAAGATTTTCTTTTATGAAAATATAGATTTTTGAAAAACTAAATTTTATGGATAATTGTAGAAATCAAGGCACAATAAACTATTCAAGATGAGTTTTAGCATAATTTTATTTTTGAATTATTCGACTGACTTTGTCTACGCTCTGATATAAGTTTTTTTCTAGTGTTTTTTTGTTTTTTAATATTATATTATTTAGATTTTCAAATGAATTTATTTTTCCACAAATTTTCAGATTTTTTCAAGATTTTTGTTCATTATTTGATTTTTTAAAAAATTATTTTACAAATACTAGATATATGATATAATAAAACAAGTTCAATGATACGCCAACACCTTGGCGTACTAAAGTAAAAAGGAGTTAAATATGGACAAAGAAAAAAAATTTACATCAAGATTAGGATTTATCCTGACAGCCGTAGGTAGTGCCGTAGGCATGGCAAATGTTTGGGGATTTCCATACAAATTTCAAGATGGCGGATTATTTTTCTTATTATTTTATTTAGTTTTTGTAGCTCTTTTTGCTTATGTAGGTTTATCAAGTGAATTTGCAATAGGTAGAAGGGCTGGAACAGGAACTCTTGGCTCTTATGAATATGCCATAAATTCAAAAAATAATAAAAAAAATCATTCATTTTTGAGTAGAAATATAGGAATTTTACCCTTATTGGGATCATTATTTATAGCTATTGGCTATGCAGTAATTGTTTCATATGTATTAAAAGCTTTAGTTGATTCTCTAACTGGTGAGCTTATGTTTGTAGATAGCAAAAATTGGTTTGAATCATTCGCAAATAATGATTATTCTGTAGTTTTTTATCATTTTATAATAATTTTAGTAACACTTTTGACTTGCTTAAAAGGGGCAAACACAATCGAAAAATCAAATAAAATTATGATGCCAGCATTTTTTATTTTATTTTTAATTATTGCAATTTTTATTTTAACTTTGCCTAATGCAATTGAAGGTTACAAATATATGTTTAGAATTGACCTTGAAAAATTATCATTAAAAACTATAGTAAATGCTATGGGACAAGCTTTCTTTTCTCTTTCAGTAACGGGAAGTGGAATGATTGTTTGTGGTTCTTATCTTGACAAAAAAGAAGATATTTTATCAGCAGCAAAATCGACAGCTTTGTTTGATACCTTAGCAGCACTTTTGGCATCTTGTGTTATGGTTCCATCTGTTTTAGTATTTGGTCTTTCACAAGCAGGAGGTCCAGGTTTATTATTTGAAGTTTTACCAACAGTACTTCAAAATATAAGGGGAGGAAGAATTTTTGCAATTATTCTTTACACAGCTGTAGTTTTTGCAGGAATTTCTTCTTTACAAAATATGTTTGAAGTTATAGCAGAATCAATTATACACAGATATAGTAAAATAAAAAGAATAAGTGCGTTGATAATAATTGGTCTAGTTACATTTCTAGTTGGGGTTAATATGGAAACTATTAGTAAGTGGGGTCCATGGATGGATCTTGTTTCAATTTATATAATTCCAATAGGAGCAAGTATAGGAGCGATAGCTTGGTTTTACTTCTGGAAAAAAGATGAAATTTTGGAAGAAATTAATAGCGGAGCTAAGAAAAAAGTTGGAGAAAAATGGCATATGCTTGGAAAATTTGTATATGTTCCAATAGCAATTGGATTATCAATATTAGCTTTAGTATTCAAAGTTACATTTTAAGTTGAATGGAGAAAATAATGGAAAATAATTCTAAATTTAGTAACAAATGGGGATTTATTATGGCGTGCGTTGGAAGTGCAGTAGGACTTGCCAATGTATGGGCTTTTCCCTATAAAATCGGAATGAATGGAGGTCTATCATTTTTGATTCCTTATTTATTTTTCGTACTTTTGTTCGGTCGAGTTGGCCTAGCGGCAGAAAGTGCAGTTGGAAGAAAATATAAGGCAGGCCCTATGGGCGTTTTCAAAAGTGTATGGAAATCTAGGAACAAAGAAGGAGTCGGTAGGGTAATAAGATGGATTCCCTTAGCAGGAATTGTTTTACTTGCAATAGGTTATACAGTTGTAATAACTTATGTATTAAAGGCTCTAATAGATTCAATAAGTGGAGCTTTATTAACCCAAGATCCAAATACTTGGTTTGAATCAATTTCTACAAATGATTTTGCCCTAGCAAAAGAACATTTTTTATTAGTTATAATTGTATTTTTAAGCCTTGCTTATGGGACAAAAGGAATAGAAAAAACAAATTCTTTTATGATGCCTTTGTTTTTTATTTTATTTGTAATTCTTTCAATAAGAATTGCCTTTTTAAATAAAGCAGTAGAGGGTTATAAATTTATTTTCAGCATAGATCCAGAAAAATTGTTAGACATAAAATTGTGGATATCAGCTATGGGACAAGCTTTCTTTTCCCTATCAATTGTTTCTACAGTAATGGTAGTTTATGGATCATATCTTCCAGATAGCGAAGATATTGTTCACACATCAACAATAACTTCAAGTCTTGATACAGTTGCAGCAATGCTTTCAACTTTTGTAATGATTCCAGCAACCTTTGCCTTTGGATTTTCACAATCAGAAGGACCAAAATTAATTTTTATAGTTTTGCCAAAAGTTTTACAAGAGATAGCTGGGGGAAGAATTTTTGCAATCATTTTATATATAGCGATTGTATTTGCAGGAGTTTTGTCAGTTCAATCAATGATAGAAACAGTAGTTGAAGCAATAACCTCAAAATTTGAAAAATTAAACAGAGTGTATGTTTTACTTGTACTAATGATTTTGGTATTTGGATTTGGATTATTCTTACACCCAATTGCAAAATGGGGAGCATGGATGAATTTCGTAACAATTTATATACTTCCAATCTCTGCAATAATGGGAGCAATCTCATGGTTTTGGGTTATGAAAAAAGAAGATTTATTAGAAGAAATTAATAAAAGTGCCAAACATAAACATGGAGATCTTTGGTATAATATGGGAAGGTATTTATATGTTCCTCTTGCAGTAATTCTTTGCATAATCGCAATAAGATACAAAATTTCATTTTAGGATAATTAATAAATAAAATATAATAAAATATGACGAAAAACCCTCAAAGAGAAATATCATATTAAAATAAATTTGATTTTAAAAGCAAAAATTTTATGAGATATTCCGCTATGAGGGTTTTAATAATTTATAAAGCTTAGTCTACAAAGATAAAATTTACAAGGAAGGCACTTTAAAATATTATTTTTTTCTTTATTTTCACCTATATGATATTATAGATTTGAATATAAAGGAGAAAATATGAATTTTATAACAAAAATAGATATTTCGATTTTAAATCTAATACAAAATCTAAAAAGTCCATTAATGGATAAAATTATGACGACTATAACAGCTTTTGGCAATATGGGAATTTTTTGGATTTTGTTGATTATAATTTTTTTAACAACAAAAGAATATAAAAAAATGGCAAAATATATGATAATTTGCCTACTTGTAAATATAATAATAGTAAATTTAATTATAAAACCAGCTGTTGGAAGGCAAAGACCATTTGAAATAGTAGAGGGGATAAAATTATTAATTTTAAAACCACAAGATCCATCCTTTCCATCCGGACATTCTGCAATTTCATTTTGCATGCTAACGACAATTTTATTTTTTTCAAAATCAAAAACCATAAATATAATGGCAAGTTTATTAGCAATATTAATCGCCTTTTCCAGATTATATTTATATGTGCATTTTCCATCAGATGTTTTTTGTGGAATTATTTTTGGAATCCTATCATCACTTATAACTCTAAAATTTTGTTTTTCTAAAAAAGGGATAAGTTTAAGAAAAAACTAGAAAAATTATCTTTAGATTTCAAAAGTTTAAGAAAAATGTAAAAAAATTTGCATACAAGTCTTAATGGTGTTATAATAAATTGGTAGTGTTAATGCTGGTGTGTCGGAATTGGCAGACGAGACAGACTCAAACTCTGTTGTTCTCCGGAACGTGTGGGTTCAAGTCCCACCACCAGCACCATTAATTTTTTTATTTTTTTCATATTTGAGCTATACCAAGGGGTATAGCTTTTTTTAATATTTCTAGTGTGGGCAACGTGTGGCAATTATGTTTTTTTAAAATGAAGATTTTTGAAATAAATAATTTTTGTTTTAGATAAAAATTTTTGTTTTTTAAAAAATTTTAAAATTTAAGATAAATTTAATTTTTAATAAGTAGATTTTTCTACTTATTTTTTTGTGTAATTTAAAATATGTTATACTAATAGAAAGGAGATTTATATGAGTAAAAAAGTAATGCTAATTGATGGATCTAGTTTGATTTTTAGAGCTTTTTTTGCCCTTCCTAATCTTACTAATTCTGATGGAGTTATGACCAATGGTGTCTACGGATTTTTGACCATGTATTTTAGGGCTGTTGAAGAATATAAGCCTGATTATATTTTGGTTGCTTTTGATAAAAAAACGAAAACTTTTAGGCACAAGGAATTTGAAGATTATAAGGCAAATAGGGATAAGGCTCCAAACGAATTGAATTATCAATTTGGAATTTTAAAAGATATTTTAGATTCACTAAATGTGAAATATTTAGATATAGATGGCTATGAGGCCGATGATATTGTTGGAACTTTTTCAAAAATTGCAAAAGATGAGGATCTTGAAACTGTAATAATTACAGGGGACAAAGATTATTTTCAACTTGTAAATGATAAGGTTGTAGTTTTCCTTACAAGAAAGGGAATTTCTCAAATGGAGGAGATCACTGTAAAATCTATTGAGGATGATTATGGTCTTAGTCCAAAACAATTAATTGATGTCAAAGGTTTAATGGGGGATAAGTCTGATAATATTCCAGGCGTTGATGGGATTGGTGAGAAAACTGCCATTAAATTTATAAAAAAATATGGGTCAATGGAAGGTCTATATGAAAATTTAGATGATATTGCTGGCAAAAAAACTAAGGAAAATCTTGAAAATTCAAAAGCGATTGCATTTTTATCTAAAAAAATCGGAACTATTGTAACCAATGCACCAGTTAGGATGGATATTTCTGATTTGAAGATAAAAGAGCCAGATTTGGATTCTTTAAGGGAAAAATTTTCAAAATATAATTTCAATAAATTTATGGAAAAATTTGAAAATGGTAGCGAAGAAAAGAAAGAAGATTTAGATTTTTCTTTTGCCTTTGATGATTTTTCTTTAATAAAAGATATTGAAAATGAGAAATTTTTTTACTTCAAAAGTCTTTATGACGGAGAAAATTATATTCATTCAAACGCCTATAAAATAGGAATCAAAACACCTTCATCAAAGACTTATATTTATGATGCAAATGATGAATTTGTTAAAAAATTCAAAAAATATTTTGAGGATGACAAGGTTAAAAAAGTTTCTTTTGATATAAAAGAGGATATTGTTTTGTTTGATAAGCTTGGTATAGAATTATCTTTTCCATACGATGACACTATGCTTATGCATTATCTTATTGATCCATCAAGGTCATCTTATGACTTAAAAACTTTTAGCCAAGCGTTTTTAAAATATGAAGTTTTAAATGAAGAGGATTTACTTGGCAAGGGAAAGAGCAAAAAATCATACAAGGATTTGGATTCTTCTAGTCTTGGAAAATATTTATCATCAATTGTAAATGCTATTGAAGATAGTTTGGATATTTTGATAGAAAAATTAAAAGAGCTTTCTATGTATGATCTCTACAAAGATTGTGAAATTAAATTATCCAAAGTTTTGGCAGATATGGAAATAACAGGCTTTGTTTGCGATAAAAATGAGCTTGAAAAAATTAAAGATGAAGTTTCTCTTGAGCTGACAGATTTAGAAAAAATAATTTATGAGCTTTCAGGAAGTGAATTTAATATAAATTCAACTAAGCAACTTTCAAAAATTTTATTTGAAGATTTAAAACTTCCAGTTATAAAAAAGACAAAGACCGGATATTCAACCAATGCTCAAGTTTTAGAAAAACTTAGGGATAAACATCCAATAATCAAAAAAATTGAAAGATATAGGGAGATGTATAAATTAAAATCAACCTATCTTGAAAGTTTGGAAGAATGTATTGATGAGGATGGAAGAATAAGGTCAACTTTTAAGCAAAATGTTACAGCAACAGGTAGACTTTCATCAACTGAACCAAACCTACAAAATCTTCCGATTAGAACCGAAGAGGGTAGAAAAATCAGAAAAGCCTTTAAGGCAGATGAGAAAAAGATTTTAATAGATGCAGACTATTCACAAATTGAATTGAGAGTCCTAGCTCACCTTGCAAATGATAAAAAAATGCAAGAGGCTTTTTCAAATAATATAGATATTCATACAAAAACCGCTTCAGAAGTATTTGCTACACCAATTGAAGAAGTAACAAAATTACAAAGAAGCGAGGCTAAGGCTGTAAATTTTGGAATAATTTATGGGATAAGTGATTATGGTCTAAGTCAAAACCTAAATATTCCAAGAAAAAGGGCGAAGGAATATATAGAAAATTACCTTAACACCTACCCAGAAATTAAAGAATATATGAAAGATATTGTAAAAAAAGCCAAAGAAGATGGATATGTAAATACAATATTTAATAGAAGAAGATATGTTCCAGAAATAAATTCCAAAAACTTTAATGTAAGAAGCTTTGGAGAAAGAGTAGCTCTAAATACCCCAATCCAAGGCTCAGCCGCAGATATAATAAAATTTGCCATGATAAATTCATATGAAAACCTAAAAAAAGCAAAAATAGATGCAAAAATAGTTTTACAAATCCATGATGAAATAATCATAGAAGCAAGCAAAAAAGATTTAGAAGAGGCAAAAGAAATTTTAAAATCCTCCATGCAAGAAGCAGTAAAACTAAGGGTACCACTTTTAGTCGACATAGACAGTGGAGATAGTATGTATGAGTCAAAATAAAATAGTAATAACAGGAACCATAGCAAGCGGAAAATCTTCCCTTTCAGAAATTTTGAAAAAAAAAGGCTATCAGGTTATTGATAGCGATAAGGTAAATAAAAAATTACTAGAAAAAGATCAAATAAATTACAAGGAAATCCTATCATCAAAAGCCTTTGATGAGGCTTTTGATGCAGATGGATTAGACAAGAAAAAACTTGCTGAAATTATTTTTAATAATCCAGAAAAAAGGGAATTAATAAATAAAATCACCCACAAAAATATAATCGCCTATATAAATTCTTTAATAAAAGAAAAAAGAAAAAATATTTTTGTAGAAATACCCTTATATTTTCAAATGAAAGAAAAATTTCCTTGTGATTATATCTGGCTTGTTACAGCAGATAGAGAATTTCAAATAAAAAGACTTATAAAAAGAGACAAGATAGATAGGGACTTTGCCATAAAAAAAATAGAAAGCCAAGATTTTTTAGAAATGGAAAAAAAATCAGACTTAATTTTTGACAATAGCAAATCCATAAAAGACTTAGAAAAAAAAGTAGAAATAGCATTAAAAAAATTGGAGAAAATATGAAAGTTTTAAAAAATATTTTTAAAATAGTAGGAATAATGATATTAGCCTTATTGATGATTTTTGTAATAAGTTTTTCAATAATAGTCTATCAAACATCAAGGCAAAAAATAGCCTACCAAGATGAAATAAAAAAATATTCAGAAAAATATAATGTAGACCCACTTTTAGTGGCATCAATAATAAAAGTAGAAAGCGATTTTGACAACGAAGCTCACTCAAATCAAAATGCAAAAGGCTTGATGCAACTTTTAGATTCATCCGCAAAACACAGCGCAGAAATAATTGGAGAAGAATATTACCCAGATAAATTAAAAGATGTTGACTATAATTTAGATTTAGGAGTAGGATATTTCAATTATTTGTATGAATATTATAACAATATAGACTTGGCACTTGCAGCCTATAACGGAGGAATTGGAAATATCGATAAGTTAATTGCTGAGAAAAAAATAGACAAATATAACCCAGATCCAACAAAAATTCCGACAGAAGAAACAAGGCAATATGTTATAAAAATAAATTCAAATTATGATTTAATGAAAGTATTTTATGATGATGGTCTACCAAGTGAAAAAGAATTGAAAAATAGAAAAAGCTTATATATAAAAATTATAAAAAATTTGTTAAAAAAATATTATTCGATGTCCTCTAATCATTGAATAATATTTTTAAATAATTTATAATGCTAATATACGAATAAATGAAAGGAGAGAGTATGGCTCTAGAAAATTTGTCATTTAACAATGGAGTTAAAATTCCAGAGTATAAGGAATTAAGCGAAAACAAAGGCTTAATAGTTGCAAAAATTCCAAAGATTGTAACCATTCCTCTAACTCAACACATTGGAGCTCCAAGCAAATGTTTAGTTAAGAAAAACGATGAAGTGAAAATAGGAGAGCTCATAGGTGAAGCAGTAGGAAATTTTTCCGCAAATATTCACTCATCAGTTAACGGTAAAGTCACAAGTGTAATCGATATCCAAACAGCATCTGGAAAAAATAGCAAGGCTGTTGTTATAGATACTGAAGGCTATGACCAAGAAATTAACTACGAAAGAAAAGATGTTACAAACTTAACTAAAGAAGAAATAGTTGAGGCGATGAAAGAAAATGGCCTTGTAGGTATGGGAGGAGCAGCATTTCCTGCACATATTAAATATTCACCAAATAAAGCAGTTGATACAGTAATTATAAATGGTGCAGAGTGTGAGCCTTATGTTACTTGCGATGATTTAATTTTAAAAACAAAAGCAGAAGTTATAGTAGATGCTTTGGAATTACTTGTAAAAGCAGTAGATGCAAAAAAAGGAATTATTGCAATCGAAGATAACAAGCCAGAAGCAATTGAAAAAGTAAAAAAAGCTTTAGCAAATAAAAATTCATCAAAGTTAGAACTTGCAACCATGGTTACAAAATATCCACAAGGAGACGAAAAAAGAATTATAAATGCCGTTTTACATAGAGAAGTTCCATCAGGTGGTCTTCCAATGGATGTTGGAGTAATAGTATCAAACGTTTCAAGTGCAAATGCAGTTTATGAAGCAGTTTATTATGGAAAACCACTTATAGAAAGATATATGACAGTAACAGGTCATGGAATTAAAAATCCTTCTAATTTCCTTGTAAGGATTGGAACAAGCTTTGAAGATATGATAAATGAAGCTGGTGGTATGACAGAAGATGCCGGTAAGGTTATAAATGGTGGACCAATGATGGGAATTGCCCAACCAAATATAAATCAACCAGTAGAAAAAGCTAGCAACTGTATATTAGTATTAAATAAAGAAGAATCAAAGCCTCCAATTATAAATCCATGTATTAAGTGTGGAAAGTGTGTAAATGTTTGTCCAGTTGGACTTATGCCACTTCTTATACATAAATTTTCATTAAAGGAAAAATTTAACAAGGCTCAAGATCTTCATATACTTGATTGTATAGAATGTGGATCATGTTCATATATTTGTCCATCAAAAAGACCTTTAGTTGAAGCAATTAGGTTTGGAAAAAGACAAATACGTCAAGCAGGAAAGTAGAGGATAAATAAATGGAAGCAAAAAACAAATTATTAGTATCATCCTCTCCTCATATGAGAAGCGAGAGAACAGTTACTAAAGAAATGTTAGATGTAATAATAGCTCTTATTCCAACAGGACTTGCAGGAGTATATTTTTTTGGAACGAAAGCATTGGCTTTAATTTTAACATCAGTTATAAGCTGCATAATAGCAGAAATTATATCTAACAAGTTTATGAAAAGACAATCAACAATAAAAGATTTATCAGCAATAGTTACAGGTTTACTTTTAGCCTATAATATTCCAGTTACAATGCCAATTTGGCAAACAGTAATAGGAGCAGTTTTTGCTATAGTAATTTGTAAGCAATTTTTTGGTGGAATAGGACAAAATATTGTAAACCCAGCTCTTGGAGCAAGGGCATTTTTACTTGCATCCTGGTCAAAAAATATGTCAAATTATGTGCTACCGGGAAAAGTTTCAGCAGTATCTGCCGCAACAGTTTTATCAGGTGGAGAAAAACCAGCCCTAATAGATATGTTTATGGGAAATATGGGAGGATGTATAGGAGAAGTTTCAACTATAGCTATATTAATAGGAGCAGCTTATCTTGTATTTAGAAAAGTTATATCATTAAGAATACCTCTAGTTTACATATTAACAACAGCTATTTTATTGATAATATTTAACAAATCTTTTGATGGAATAATCGAACAATTATTATCAGGTGGTTTAATGCTTGGAGCATTTTTCATGGCAACAGACTATACAACAAGTCCTGTTACAAAAAAAGGCGAAATAGTCTTCGCATTTGGTTGTGGGCTTATAACCTCACTTATAAGAGTTTTTGGTGGATATCCAGAAGGTGTTTCTTATTCAATATTGCTAATGAACTTATTAGTTCCTCTTATAGATAGTAGAACAATGCCTAAAGTATTTGGCGTAGCTAAAAAAGGGGCAAAAAATGAATAAAGTATTAAAATTAGGAATAAAATTATTAATAATTACAGCTGTATCAGCATTGGTATTAGCCTATACAAATTCAGTTACAGAACCAATTATTAAAAAATCTGAACAAGAAAAATTAAACAAATCATTAAAGATAGCCTACCCAGCTGGAAAAGACTTTGAAGAAGTTAAAGGAAAATTCCCAGATGCTATAAAGGGAGTTTACAAAGCAGATGGTGGCAAGGGATACGTATTTCATATAAATTCCAAAGGTGGATACGGTGGAGATATCGAATTTATTATTGGAGTTGATGGAGAAAATAAATTAACTGGTTTCAGCCCTTTAAAACATTCTGAATCCGCAGGATTTGGTCTTCAAATGGAAGAAGATTGGTTTAAAAAAGGCGTTAAGGGTGTAAGTATGGACAAAAAAGTCGGCGCATCTGAAACTGGATCTGAAAATGACATTGTAGGAATTTCAGGAGCTACATATTCAACCACTGCTATTCTTAATGGTATAAATACTGCTCGTGAAGTACTAAAAAGTATAAAGTAGGGGGTTAATATGGAAAGACAAACAGGAAAGCCTATAGATGTTCAAAAAGAAAAGAAAAAAGAAAGAAAAATACTCCGAATCTTATAAAAGTTTTTAAAGATGGAATATTTTCAAATAACCCAGTATTTGTTCAAATGGTTGGAATGTGTTCTGTACTTGCTATTTCTTCCTCACTTTCAAATGCGATAGGAATGGGAGCAGCAGTAATTTTTGTATTGACACTTTCAAATTTAGTAATTTCATTATTAAGAAATTTTATACCAGATGAAGTAAGAATACCATCTTTTATAGTTGTAATAGCAAGTTTCGTAACTATGGTTCAAATGATCATAAAAGCATATTTACCAGCTTTAGATCAATCACTTGGAATTTTTATTCCACTTATAGTTGTAAACTGTATAATTCTTGCAAGAGCTGAAGGATTTGCATCAAAATATGGTCCTATTGCATCAATTGTAGATGGACTTGGTCAAGGCTTAGGATATACTATAGCAATTTCAATTCTTGCTACAATTAGAGAATTATTTGGAAATGGTACATTACTAGACAATAGAATAATTCCTGAAGATTATACAATTGGATTTTTAATTCAACCAGCATCTTCATTTATTATCCTAGGAATCATGTTTGCAGTAGCAGCTGCTATTTCAAACAAGAAGAAAAATAATAAATAGGAGCGATTATGTCAAATTTATTTTCAATAATTATTGCATCAATTTTTGTAAATAACTATGTATTGGGACAATTTTTAGGAATTTGTCCAACTCTTGGTGTAACAAGTAAGGTAGAAACAGCAAAAGGAATGGGAGCAGCAGTAATTTTTGTAGTAACCTTATCTTCAATTATTACTTGGATAATCCAATTCTATATATTAGATCCATTAAAAATAGGTTATTTGCAAACTGTTGTATTCATTTTAGTTATAGCATCTTTGGTGCAAACAGTAGAAATGATAATGAAAAAATCTATGCCAAATCTTTATGAAGCATTGGGAGTTTATTTACCATTAATTACAACAAATTGTATAGTATTAGGTGTTGCAATTAAAAATATAAATGAAAATTATAATTTACTAGAAACAACATTAAATTCTGCAGCTGCTGCAGTAGGTTTTTTGGTAGCTTTAGTAATTCTTGCTTCTATAAGAGAAAAAATCGAAGATAACGATATGCCAGAAGCTTTTAAAGGCGGACCTATTACATTAATCACTCTAGGTCTAATGTCAATTGCCTTCATGGGCTTTGCAGGATTAGCATAGAGGAGAATGTCATGAATAATATTTTAATTCCAACACTTGTTTTAGCCGTACTAGGTTTTGTTCTAGCTGGCTTATTGGGTGTTATTAGTAAAAAATTTGAAGTAGAAACAGACCCAATTGTAGAAAGAGTAAGAGAAGCTCTTCCTGGTGCAAATTGTGGAGCTTGTGGATACCCAGGTTGTGATGGTTGTGCAAATGCAATAGCAAAAGGAGAAGCTCCAGTTTCAGCTTGCGTTATTGGTGGACAATCAGTAACAGATGCAGTTGCAAATGCAATGGGAGTTGAATCAGCTGGAGCTGGTGTAAAAAAAGTTGCAGTTGTAAAATGTAATGGAACTTGTGAAAATGCAAAAGACTTATATGAATATGCAGGTCTTGAAGATTGTAGAGCGCAAATTGCTCTGTTCGGTGGAAAAAAAGCTTGCAACTATGGTTGTCTAGGCTGTGGCTCATGTGTTAAAGCCTGTGAATTTGATGCGATACATATGATTAATGGAGTAAGTCTTGTTTATAAGGAAAAATGTGTAGCTTGTGGAGCTTGCGTTAAAATTTGTCCTAAAAATATAATTGATCTTGTTCCTTATTCACAAAAAGCAATTGTAAAATGTTCATCACACGATAAAGGCAAAGATGTTAGAGGAAATTGTAAAGTTGGATGTATTGGATGTTCAATTTGTGCAAGAACTTATCCAGAAGGATTTGCTATGGATAATTTCTTATCAAAAGAAATAATTTCTGATAATTTAGATCTTGAACTTTTAAAAGAATCTGCACAAAAATGTCCAGCTAAATGTATAGATGTTCAATAAAATTTTGATCACCGAAATTTTTCGGTGGTCTTTTTTTATTGGATTTTTTTAAATTGACATTGGTCTATTTTAAATGATAAACTCTTATAAGAGGTAATTATGAAAATTAAAAAAGAGATATAATCGTTATTTTATTAATTTTATTTTTAAGCTTGTTTATGGCTTTTTTTGCAAAAAAATTAAAATCTAATGAAGATGGGTCATATTTAAGAATTGAGCTTAATGGAAAAGAATATGGTAGGTATCCTTTAAATAAAGATAAGACATTTAAAATAAAAATAGATGAAGATGAATATAATGTTGTTGAAATAAAAAATAAAGAAGTTAGAATGAAAGAGGCAAATTGTAGGGATTTACTTTGTACTCATATGCCTAGTATAAAAAAAGTTGGGGAAACTATAGTTTGTCTTCCTCATAGGCTGATTTTAGAAATTATTTCAAGTGATGATAAAAAGAATGATGATGAAATTGATAAGGTGGTTGGATGAGAAATAAAAATCTAAAAGTATATGTAAATTTGGCTCTTTTTGTTGCTTTATCTTTGGCGATTTCTTTGATTGAATCTATGATTCCGATGCCTGTGCCGATTCCTGGTGCAAGGCTTGGTTTTTCTAATATAATAATACTTGTTTGTATATGTTTATATGATTATAAAAAGTCCTTGGCTGTGAGTGTATTAAAATCTTTTTTGTTGGTTTTGATTACTGGGTCAGTGATGAGTTTTTTTTATTCTTTTATTGGGGCTGTTTTTTCAACTACTGCCATGTATTTTTCAATTAAAAAGCTTGATGAGGATTTTTCTCTTATTGGTGTTAGTGAAATAGGTGCATTTTTTCATAACTTGGGTCAAATTATTGTGGCTGTAATTTTTATGCAGAATATTAAGATGTTTTATTATTTTCCAGTTTTAGTTTTTATAGGAATTTTTACTGGATTTTTTGTTGGTTTAAGTTCAAATTTTATAGTTTTGCATTTAAAGAAAATTGGTGTTATTAATGATTAAAAAAATCAAAGATTTAGATATTAGTCAAAGACCTAGGGAAAGGCTTAAAAATGAGGGGTATGATAGTTTAAGTGATGAGGAGTTGCTTGCAATTCTCATTGAAACTGGCTCTAAAAAGAAAAATGCTATTGAGCTTTCTCGTGAAATTTTGGAAAAATTTTCTTCTGAGGAGCTTTTATCTATTAGTATTGAGGAATTGTATAAAATTGATGGGATAAAACTTGCTAAGGCTAGTAAAATTATTGCGGCTATCCAACTTGGTAAAAGGCTTAGTGAAAAAATAATAAACAGGGAGATAAAGTGTATAAATTCTTCTGAGGATGTTTTTAATTTGATGAAAAATAAATTTATTGACACAAAAAAGGAACATTTCTATGCTATATTATTAGATACAAAAAATGTGATTATTAGTAAGGAATTGATCTCTACTGGGGATCTTAATTCTTCTATTATTAATCCTAGGGAGTGTTTTGTTTGTGCTGTTAGGAAAAGTGCAAATTCTGTGATTTTTGTTCATAATCATCCTAGTGGAAATCCGAAGCCGTCTGGAAATGATAAGGAAATTACTAAAAGATTAGTCCAAGCTGGAAAGATTTTAGAAATTGGTGTTTTAGACCATATTATTATTGGAAATAATAAGTATTTTAGTTTTAGGAAAGAGAATATTATATAGGAGAAAGAAATGAATTTTAGGATTATAGCTGAGGATTTAGCTATTGATTTGGGTACGAGTGATATCAAGGTTTTTAAAAAAAATGATGGGGTTGTAATATCTGAGCCTTCTGTTTTAGCACTTGATCACAAAAATAAAGAAATAAAGTCTATTGGTCACGAGGCAAAGGAGATGATAGGAAAGACTCCTGATGAAATTATAGTTCACAGACCTATTGAAAAGGGGGTTATTTCTGATTTTAATTTGACAGAGGCTATGTTAAATTATTTTTTTCAAAAAATAAATCCTGGTTTTTCTGTTATTCAACCTAGGGTTGTTGTTTGTGTACCAAGTGGGATTACTGATATTGAACAAAGGGCTGTTGAGGATGCTTCTTTGCATGCTGGTAGTAGGGATGTGATTTTGGTTGATGAATCTCTTGCGGCTTGTTTTGGTGTGGGTTTTTCTCCTGAGGATCCTAGGGGGATTTTAACTTTAAATCTTGGTGCTGGAACAAGTGAGGTTTGTGTGATAAGCCTTAATGGCATTGTTGCTAGTAAAACTTTGAAAATGGGTGGAGATGATATTGATAAAAATATTCAAACATTTTTAAGGGATAATAGAAAAATTGAGATTGGTATTAATACTGCGGAGAAGATTAAAAAAGAATTGTTATCTTTAAGGTTAAAGGATAAGGATATTGCTATGGAAATTGAGGGTAGAGATTTAAAAGATGCTCAACCTAAAAGAATTAAGCTAAGGAGTGAGGAAATAGCTTCTTGTATTAGTGAGTTTGCTGATTCTTTGATTGAGATGATTTATTTGGTTATGGAAAAAACTCCGCCTGAATTATCAAGTGATATAAAAAATGATGGCTTTTTGATGACAGGTGGTATGGCAAATGTTAAGGGGCTTCGTGAATATATTGAAAAAATTATAAATTTAAAGGCTACAATTTCTGATAAACCGGAATTTGACGCTATTAAAGGTGCGGGCTTAATTATGGAAAATCCTGATAGGTTTTTAAAATATCAAAGTAGGTAAGTATGGCTTATAAAAGAAAGAAAAAAATAATAAGTATTTTTTTATTACAGTTACTTTATTGGTTCTTTTGATTTTTGTATCAAGTCTTGCTGATGGTTTGGTAGAGGCTGGAAATAATATAACTAATACTATTTTTAGGCCTATAAATAAGGTTTCTTATTCTGCAACATCTGAGATAATAAAGGCTATTGAAGATACTATAGGTTCAAAGCAAACAAGAGCTGAAGTAGAAAAATTAAAGATAGAAAACAAGAATCTTTTAAAAGAAAATGCTAATTTAATGGAGACTATCAATAGAAAAGACTTCTTAAAGGCTGAAAATGATGCTATGAAAGATAAAAAGTATCAGTATATAAAGGCACAAATTATAAATTCTGATGTAAAGAGTATGCAAGAGTCATTTTTTATTGATAAGGGAAAAAAAGATGGCATAAAAGTAAATGATGTGATCTTGCAAGCTATTGGTGATAGTGAGTATTCTTCTGCTGTAATTGGAAAAGTTGTAAAAGTGAATTTTAATACTAGCAAGGTAGAAACCATCAAAAATTCTTCAAATGATGTTTCATTTATAAATTCAAGAAGTGGAGATTATGGAGTAATTGATGATTATAAAAACAAAGCTATAAGTGGATATATGCTTGAAGTTGATAGCGATGTTAAAAATTCTGATATTCTTCTTACAAGTGGTATTGGTGGTGTTTATCCAAAAGGTTTATATTTGGGAGAAATTTCAAATGTAAATATGAGCAAAGATTCACTAAGAAAAAATGTTACAATTAATTCTCCAGCAGATTTTACCCATTTATATAGGGTTTTAGTACTTAGAAAGTAAGGTGGATATATGAATAAATTTAAAACTTTTATAATAGCTTTTATTTCTTTTATCCTACAAGTTACTGTATTTTCAAAAGTTAATATATTTGGTTCTAATATAAATATTATAATTGGTCTTATTATATGTTTGTCTTTGATTCTTGGATCTAAAAGTGGTGCATATACTGGTCTTTTTATTGGTTTATTGGAAGATCTTATGTTTTCAAATATTATAGGAATCAGGGCCTTGTCATATTTTTTGATAGGTCATATAGTTGGGGATAAAAAATTTAGGTTTAAAAGTGATAAAAACACAGGTATAATTTTAACTTTTGTCTTTACTATTATAAATTTTGCCTTTGTGAGTCTTTTAACTTATATTTTTAAATTTGACTTAGTTCTTATTAAAAATTATTTGTTTGTTCCACTAATTATTGAGGCTTTATTAAATACTATAATATATTTGATTTACAATATAATAATAAAGAAGCTAATGTATATTCCAACATACAGGATATAGGGGTGTAAGTTTTGAGAAAACAGAAAGAAAATAGAATAACATTTTTACAAATTGTTTTTGCTTTGATGTTTTTTGCTATATTTATAAAGCTATTTACTCTTATGATTAATCAAGGTGAATATTATAGAGACTTATCTGATAATAGAAAGGTTCAAGAAGTTGATGAAATTGCAAGTAGGGGGGATATTTTAGATAGAAATGGTAATGTTCTCGCGACAACAGTACCTTCATTTGCTGTGCAATTATATAAGGATCAGCTTACAAACTTAGATGATAAGGATAGGATAAAGGCTGTAGATTCATTGGTGAAAATTCTGGAGGAAGCAGGAGTAAATTATCAAAATGATTTTGATATTAGGCTAAATTCTTTTCAATATAAAAATAAAAATGATTATTTTAAAGAAGAAAAATCTCCAGAGGATAAAATTGTTGACATAATAGTTAAAAATAAGTTGTTAAAAGAAATCATAAAATCTCATAGCAACAAAGATGGGATAAAATACGAAACAATAAAAACAGCAATACTTGCTTTGAAAAAAAGAGGTATTGATATTCCAATTTTGGTAAATATTGAGAATAATAAACTTAAATTAACTTATAAAGACAATGCCGAAGAAAAACTAAAATCAATAGGTCATAGTATTAATGATGATCCTATAGATGTTGTAGTAGATGCTATAAATGCAGATAGGTCAGTTATAAAAAATATACTTGAAAACAATCAAGCAAGACTTTTGGTATATAAGATTATAAAAGAAAAAAATCTGGAATCAAATGTAATAATAAAAGATTGTAGCTTGAGTTCAGATGAGAAATTTATACAAAAAAAGGCTGCCCTAAATAATGGATATCCTGAAATAAAATTAAACACAAAAGCTTGTGATGACTTTTATCAAATAGTAAAAAAATCTTCAATTAAGGAGTTTTTGAAATCAGCAAGCCTTAATGAAGAAGATGGTTCTTATTTGATGCCAGCAGATATTTTAATAGAAAAACTGGAAAACAAGGGTATCTATGCTAACTTTACAACAGAAGTAAAAACTGAAACAAAGGATAAGAAAAACATATATAGCGTAGATATTAATTTTAAAAATCCGCAAGCTGGAGATCCTGCAGAAGAATTGGCTAATTTGGCTGATAAAAATAACTTATTAAAGGGAGTGATTTTAGATAAAAATCTAAAATATTTGGCACAAAATGCAAATGCTAAAAATAATGTTTATCCTTCAATAGATATTTCAGAAGATAAGCCAAGTAAGTGGGATTATACTTTTAATGTAGGGAAAAAAGATTTTTTTGAATATTATGCTAGCAAAGATAAAAAACAAAGTAAAGATAAGGTAATAAAAAAATTAAGCAAGGAAAAAGATGCAAAAAAAATTCTTGCTTACATAAAATCCATATCAGAAATAAAAAATGACAATGATTATGAAGCTTGTGGGATTCTCACAATTGATAATATTATTAATAGGCAAGGTTCTTTTGGATTTAGACCGATTAATTTAGTGTATAATTTAGACGAATCTACAGTTTTAAGAATAGAAGAAAATATAGATAAATCAAAAGGAATTAGTGTAGCAACTATTCCTATAAGATCTTATCCAAATAGAAATTTGGCAAGTCATGTCCTAGGATATATGGGACCAATTGCTACTGATGAAGAAGTTGAAAAATATGTAAATAAAAATTCTTATCTAAGAGATGAAATTATTGGTAAAACCGGAATTGAAGAATCATATCAAGACACACTTAGGGGAAAAAATGGAAAAAGTATTGTTACAGTTGATTCGTCAGGAAATAGGATTGAAACTTTATCAAAAACTCCATCAGAACCAGGAAATGATGTCCACCTTACTATTGATGCTAATTTACAAATGGAAGCAAAAAAATGTCTTGAAAAAATGCTTAAGGCAATTAGAACTGGTAGTACTTATGAATCTAAGTATGGAAATTATACACCTCAAGTTGCAGCAAAACACGCTGCAAGTGGTTCAGTAGTTGTTAGTAATGTAAAAACTGGAGAAATTTTAGCTATGGTTTCTTATCCTGACTATGATCCAAATTTATTTTCTACAGGAATATCAGAAACTGATTGGGATAGTTTACAAACTCCGGAAAATTCAAGCGTACTTGCACCAAAACCAATGTTAAATATGGCAAGTCAAACAGCAGTAATGCCTGGTTCTATCTTCAAATTAGTAACATCTCTTGCAGCCTTAGAAAAAGGTCTTGATCCACAAAGATTAAATTATTGTAATGGATTTATGGACATAGGAAATAGAAGATTTTCTTGTTTAGAATGGTCAACACATGGCATAAAACATGGAGAAGAAACTTTATATGATGCTTTGAGAGTTTCTTGTAACTATTATTTCTTTACCCTAGCTTTGGGAGAAAATCCTTCAAATGGAAAAAGCATTGGAGTAAAACTAGAACTTAATGATATAAGAAAAACAGCCAGTATGCTAGGACTAGATAAAACTACAGGAATAGAAATAAATATACCAAGTGAATCCAAAGGAAATATTCCATCTACTGAGAAAAAATTAGAAGTAACAAAGGCTTTATTGAAAAAATATCTTGAAGAAAATTTAAAAAAATATTTAAAACCAAATATAAAAAAATCAAAGAGTGATTTTAATAAAGATGTGGAAGCAATTGTAAAATTAGCTGATAAACCTAAGTCAATAGGAAGAAATGATCTTATTGATATGTTGGAAAAAATGGGATATAAGGCTGAAGAAATTCTTGACGGAGAAAAGGCAGGACTTTCAGATAATATAAAATATACATTTTTGAACCAAGCAGAATGGGATATAACAGATATGCTAAATATTGTTATAGGTCAAGGGCAAAACTCCTATACACCACTTCAAATGAATAGAGTAATGTCTACACTTTCAAATGGGGGCTACTTAAATAAATATACTCTTATAGATAAGATTACAAACCATAATTCCAAAGATGTTTTATTTAAAAACCAAGTCCAAAGATCAAAAATTCCAGTAAAAAATGCAAAGAATTTTGAAGATATAAAATATGGAACCTTACAAGCTGCACAAGCTATAGAATTTTTCAAAAAAATGCCAATTGAAATTGGTGAAAAAACAGGTACTGCAGAAGTTGAAGGTACAAATCCAGATGGAAGTAGCTATGATTCTTATGCTTGGATGATAGGATTTGCACCTTATGACGATCCAGAAATTGCTGTAACAGTCTTTATGGTTCAAGGAGATACATCGTTAAATTGTGGACCAGTTTTAAGAGATATAGTTTGCAAATATTTTGATATAAAAATAAATCCAAAAAATCAAAATATCGGAAACAATAATATTATAGAAAATAATACAATCTTAGAAAATAATAATGAAAATGGAGGAGAATAAGATGGAAACATTTTTAATAAAGTCAAATAAGCAAAATGATTTAAAATTCATAGAAGATTTTTCAAAAACTTTATCTAAAAATAAGTCCGTTTTACTTCTTTCATTTACAAGAAATAAGGGTGAAAATATCGAGGATTTATTTGATATGGGAGGGATGATCACATACGATATATGTGATTATTTCCTCGGTCTTATAGATCTTGAAAAAATTACATTAAATCCTTTAGAAAATATATATTTTGTAATCTCTCCCTTGATAAATTCAAAATACCAAGTTAAAAAAGAAGATATTTCTAAACTTTTAGACCAAATAAAATCATATGATTATGTGATAATAAAAGGCTTAGACGAAAATTTGTTAGATGATAAAAAAGAAATCCAAATTATAAATGAAGATGAAATAGAAAATGATTTTAAATCCACTTATTTTCTTGTAGAATCAGACGATAAATATTTTGATATAAGAGAATATAGGGAAAAAATTCTTGAAAAACCATCTAAATACTTGGGCTTAAAGAAAAAAGACTCCACTTATGAAAAAAATCATATCAAATATTTTAGAAGATAAAAACGAAGAAATCCAAAAAATTGGTTTTTTTGAAAAGTTAAAGAAGAAAATAAGCCAATGACATCATTTGTATTTGTAGATTATAAAGAAAAAGCCTTTGGGAAAATTGTCGATGACAAGCTTTTTGAATTAAAATTCTACTCACCAAATCTCTATAACATTTATAGGGCAAAAGTTGTAGGTAAAATTGATTCAATAAATGCATATTTCTTGTTATATGATGATGGGAAAAAGGCTTTTTTAAAATCAAATAAAAAATTTAAAATTGGAGACAGTGTAATTTGCCAGCTTATAAAAGAAGAATTTGATGACAAACTGGCAAGTATGAGTGCAAATTTTAGGATAGAAAATGAAGACTATTATTTATATAGGTTCAAAAATAAGGGCTATCCAAAGTTGAAAAAGGGAAGAAAAAAGAATTATGAAAATTATTCAAGCTTAATAGAACTTAAAAATTCCCTTATAAATGAAGAAAATTTCACACCTTCACCCAAATTATTAAAAACTTATAATGAACTAGACATATATCTTGAAGAAAATAAAAATTTTCAAGTCAAAGAAATAGAAATTAAAAATAATAAGATAATATCCGATGCCATAAAATTAATGGGTGAAAAGAAAATGTACCATAAAGAATCATCAATAATTATAAATGAACTTGAAACCTTATGCCTTGTTGATGTAAACTCATCAAAGAAAAAATCAACTATGGAAAAGGACGATTTTTATTACAAGGTAAACGAAGATTTAATTGACTTTATCTTTTATAATTTGAATTTAAGAAATATTGGTGGAATGATAATTATAGATTTTTTAAAATCAACAAAAAATGATAGGCTAATTGATAAGATAAATGAAAGTATAAAAAAATATTTTAAAACATATAAAATTTACGGTTTTACAAATATGGGTTTATTCGAGCTATCAATAAAAAGAGAGGGCGAAAGTCTTACAAAAAAACTAAAAGAAAAAGAGCTGTTTAAAAATTATGAATAACATGAAAATCGTTAGAAAATTTTTAACGATTTAAAAGAATTATTCATAATTTAACAGCTCTAATTTTTTTCTATCAAAATTATTTACTATATTTTCCTTGCTTTTTTTCTTCAATTTTTTAATTCTATATTCAATTTTCATGGCATTTTTTTATCAGAAACTTCCATAAAAAAAACCAATGTACAAGGTCTTCTAGCTCTGGTGTATTTTGCCCCCAAACCCTTGTTGTGCTTTTCCAACCTATTTTTTAAGTTATTAGTCCAACCAGTATAAAGACTTCCATCAGAACACCTCAAGATATAAACAAAAGCAGATTTCATTTGAACAAACTACCCAAAACATCACTTATAATATCATAAGAAAATCCCCTAGATGCCAAAAATCTATATACCTTATTTTTATCATCAACACTTTCTTTCTTATAAAGACCAGCCTCATAAGCTTTCTCATATTCTTCCTCATAAGAAATTTCATCCAAGCAAGAATCAATCAAACTATCATCAATAAACTTGGACTTTAACTTATACCTGATTTTTCCCTTAGACCAATTATTAATCCTAGACTTATCATTTACAAAAGATTTTACATAAAGCTCATCATTAATTAAATCATACTCATTCAAAAAAACAATAACCCTGTCAATAGACTCTTGATCAAATTTTTTCTCCCTTAATTTATTTTTTAAATCAAAAGAAGTACGATTTCTATAAGAAATTTGTTTTAAAGCTTCATTTTTGCATCTATTAAAATCATTTTCTTTTAAAATTTTCTTATAAACATCAAAATCTAAATCTTGGTCGAGAGATAAATCCAAAGAAGTAAAAAAATCATAAGAAAGATAAAAAATTTCCCTTGATATAGTAATCTTTACCAAATTATATTTATCAGAATATTCTATTTTTTCAACAATCATAAAGAATCAACAGCATTCATTATAATAGGAATAACCATTGAAAGAGCAACAACAATCGCGAAAATTCTCAAAATAATTTTGCTTTTAGATTTTTTCTTCATAAAATCACCTCTAAATCTATATTTCTTACAAGTATTTTACTATAAGTAATATTTTTTGTAAAACCCAAAAAAATACAAAAAAAATTTGCCAAAAAAATTTATTTGTGATAATATATACAAGTCAAAAGAAAAGGGTCATAGAAAAATCAGAAAAAAATATCAATATCTTTTGAAAAATTTGACAATAAATACAATTGGATGTATACTTAAATAGTAAGTTAATTATTCGGTGGGTATGGTCCAGTTGGTTAAGACACCTGGTTGTGGCCCAGGAGATCGAGAGTTCGAATCTCTCTACTCACCCCATATGCGGGATTGGCGGAATTGGCAGACGCGCTAGACTTAGGATCTAGTGAGATTTTCTCGTGAAGGTTCAACTCCTTTATCCCGCACCAAGATTTTAGACGTTGGAGACAACGTCTTTTTTTGTGCTCATTTTTATAAATTTTTTACTTTCTTATAATATTTTTATTATTTATTCTATGCTATAATTGATAAAAGGAGAAGATTATGGTTGATAAAGTTATTGAAGTTAGGTCTTTGGTTAAAAAATATAAAAATTTTCTTGCCGTCGACAATTTAGATTTGGATTTGTATAAGGGAGAAATTTTGGGACTTTTGGGCCCTAATGGATCTGGAAAATCTACTACAATTTCTTGTATTCTTTCTTTGCTAAAAAACAATGGGGGATCTATTAAAATTTTTGGCGAGGAAATGACTCCAGATTCTTATAATATTAAGAAAAAAATTGGTGTAGTTTTTCAAGATATTGGTGTTTATAATGAGCTTAATGTTTATGAAAATATAGATTATTTTTGTGCTTTGTACATAAAAGATAAAAATCAAAGAAAAATTCTCGTAAAAAAAACAATAGATCTTGTTGGTCTTGGTGATTTTGTTAAATTTAAGCCTAAAGAACTTTCAGGAGGTTTGTTAAGGAGGCTAAATATTGCTTGTGGAATTTCCCACAAACCTGATTTGATTATTTTTGATGAGCCTACTGTTGCAGTTGATCCTCAATCTAGAAATAATATTTTGGAAGGAATAAAAAAATTAAACAAAGAAGGGGCAAGTATTATCTACACTTCTCATTATATGGATGAGGTTGAAAGTCTTTGTGATTATATTGTTATTCTTGATAAGGGAAAAATAATTGCAAAAGGTGATGGAGAAAGCTTGAAAGATACTATTAATTTAAAAGAAAAAATTTCTTTTGAATCTGATGATTTGTCAAAGGATTTGATAGAAAAAATAAAAGCTATGGACTCTTTGATTGATTTTTCTATAAAGGGGAGAAATTGCAAATTAAGTTTTTCAAAAGATTCAAATATCCTTGATCTTGTCGATATCTTAAATTCGTCTGAAACAAAATACGACCACCTAAGCTCAAGTAGGCCTAGTTTGAATGATGTATTTCTCGAATTAACTGGAAAAGAATTGAGGGATTAGTATGTTTTTGCATAGTTTTAAAAATACTTTTAAAGTTTTAATTAGAGACAAAACTCTTATTTTTTGGACTTTAATTTTTCCTTTAATCTTGGGATTTTTCTTTAATATTGCTCTTGGGAATATTATTAATTCTATGAAATTTGATCCGATTAATGTTGTTGTTAAGGACGATCTTAGGGATGATAAATATTTTGATAATTTTTTAAAAAATTAGAAAAGAAAAATATTCAAGCTTTGTGATGAAAAAGAGATAGATGATAAAAAGATCACAGCTTATATAAAAGATTATGACAAAGTAGAATTTAAAAAATCAGGTTTATATGAGTCAATTGTTGAAAGTATAATGAATGCTTATCTAAGAAAAGGAATTATGATTGAGAAAATTTTAAGGAAAAATCCTACTTTTAATCCTAATATTTTGCTTGAAAATATAAATCATATAAAAGATGTTTCAAAGAAAAACATTAATATTGTTAATACATTTTTCTATGCACTTATAGGTATGCAGGCCTTATATGGTTTTAGTTTTGGGCTTTTGATTATTTATAGGTATGAAGCAAACCTAACTAGTATTGCAAAAAGAAATGCAATAGCTCCTATAAAAAAATCTGTAAGCCTTTCAGCTTCAATTTTAGCAGGCTTTATAATAAATTTTTCTATAGTTCTATTCACTATGTTCTTTTTTAATAAAATTTATAAAATAGATTTTTCCAATAAACTCATTCCATTAATATTTCTTATAGGACTTGCAAGTTTATTTGGAATTTTATTTGGATCTTTAATTGCCTTATCAAATAAGGCAAGTATAGAGGTCAAAAATGGGATAGGAATAGCTATAAATATGGTATTTTCATATTTGGCTGGAATTATGGATTCAGATATGAAAATAATTGTTCAAGAAAATTTTCCTATAATTAACAAGCTTAATCCAGTATGTTTAATAAATGATGGGATTTATAGCCTTTACTATTATGATACTTTGGATAGGTATTGGGAAAATATAAAATACTTATTATTTTTAACTTTGTTATTTGGTTTAATTTCTTATTTGTTGACAAGGGGTAGGCAATATGACAGTATTTAAAAATTATTTCAAAATAATAAGAGGACATATTAAGGCTATAGCCTTATATACAATAATTTTTATGTCCTTACTTATTTTTTCAAATTCTACTACTAGCAATACCAATATCTATAAAAAAGAAAAAGCAAAAATTTATATAGAAGATCTATCTAAAAGCAACTTGTCAAAATCATTTGTGACTTATATGGAAAAAGAAAATAAGATTGTTGATCTTAAAGGAAAAAATATTGATGATAACCTATTTTATGAAATAGTAACAGCCTATATAAAAATTCCAAAAAATTTTGAAAAAGAAAGAAAAGTTGAGATAAAAAAGAGTAAAAATTATAAGTATTATCAATATATAAAAGAATCAATAAATTTATACTTAGATCAAATTTCAGCCTATGAAAAAGCGGGTTTTGATACGGAAGATGCAATAAAAAATACAAAAAAAGATTTTCAAAAGAAAGTAAAAATTTCCTTAAGAAAAGATAAAGGACCAGTCTTGCCAGAAAGGACTTTATTTTTCTTTAACTTTTTATCCTATGTATTTTTAAGTCAAATAATTTTGGTAGTATCCTTAGTTAGCCTAACTTATAAAAATAAAAATATTAAACAAAGAAACTTAATCTCTCCTATTAGTGAAACTAAGAGAAATTTTCAAATAATTTTGGGTAATATTTCTTTTGCATTTTTTTCCTGGATTCTTTATATGCTAGCATTTTTAGTTTTAAATGGAAAAGTAGATTTTTCAAGTAGGATTATTTATTTAATGATAAATTCCTTGATTTTTGCCCTATCTACAGTTAGCATTGCACTTTTTATATCTAAATTAATAAACGATAGCAATATTATGATGGCTGTGATGAATATTTTTTCTCTAGGCTCATCATTTTTAACAGGGGTTTTTGTTCCTCAAGAGATATTAAGTAAAAAAGCCCTTTCACTAGGAAGAATTTTTCCTAGTTTCTATTATGTGGCAAATAATAATATGATAGCAGATGGTTTTATTAAAGAAATATTTTTTAAAAATATATTTATTCTTTTTGGCTTTACTATAATTTTTTCCTTGATAAGCTTAATATTAGATAAATTTTTATTTTTTGATAGAACTTCTAAAAATTAATAAATTATAAAATCTATAAATTTTAAAGAGGATATATTTTTACGAATTTGGGTATGAATATTTATAGTAAACTATTTAATGAAATTTAATGCTAGAACTTTATCAATATTTAAAAATAGTATATAATTTTACTAATAGGAGGAAAAGTTTTGCGAGATATAAAAAGAGTAGTTTTAAAATTAAGTGGTGAGGCACTTGCGAAGGATAAGGGATTTGGTTTTGATGATGATACCATTGATCTTATTTGTGAAAATATAAAAAAAGCTAGAGATATGGGACTTGAAATTGCCATAGTTGTTGGCGGTGGAAATTTCTGGAGAGGTAGAAGTGGTCAACATATTGAGCGTGCAACTAGTGATACTATTGGTATGCTTGGTACTGTTATGAATGGTCTTAGAGTTCAAGATACTCTTGAAAAAATGGGGCTTGAAACAAGGCTTATGACTGCTATTAATATGAAAGAAGTTGCAGAACCTTATATAAGAAGAAGGGCGGTAAGGCATCTTGAAAAGGGAAGGATTGTAATTTTTGCAGCTGGAACTGGTCTTCCATATTTTTCAACTGATACAACAGCATCTCTTAGGGCTTTGGAAATTAATGCTGATATGATTTTATTGGGTAAAAAAGGAACTGATGGAATTTATGACAAGGACCCTAATAAATATGATGATGCAGTAAAATTTGAAAAACTAACCTATAGTGAAATTTTACAAAAAAGATTAAAAATTATGGATTCTACTGCCACAAGTTTGTGTATGGATAATGATATGCCTATACTTGCTTTCGGAATTGATAATCCAGAAAATTTAGTTAAAATAGTTGAAGGAAAAGAAATTGGAACGATTGTAAAGGAGAATTTTAATGTATAATGAGATTATAAAAGATACTGAAGTTTTGATGAAAAAGGCTTGTGAATCATTTGAAATTAGAATTTCTAAAATAAGAGCAGGCAGGGCTAGTGATTCTGTATTAGATGGAATTACTTTTTCATATTATGGAAGTCAAACTCCAATTAATCAAGCTGCAACAATATCTACACCTGAGCCAAGGCTTTTGGTTATAAAACCTTGGGATAAATCTAATATAAAAGAAATTGAAAAAGCAATTAATAAATCTGATATTGGAATAAATCCACAAAATGATGGGGAAGTTATTAGACTTCCATTTCCAGCCTTAACTCAAGAAAGAAGAAAAGAGCTTACTAAACAAGTTTCTGAATATTCTGAAGATAGTAAAATTCAAATTAGAAATATCAGAAGAGAAGCCTTGGACAAGGCTAAGAAAGCAGAAAAAACTGCTGACTTGACAGAAGATGATTTATTTTCAATTGAAGATGATGTTCAAAAAATAACTAAAAAATATATAGAGCAAATTGAAAAAACTGTTGAAAATAAAAATAAGGAATTACTTGAAGTTTAATTTGAGTAAAATAAAATTTGATAAGCTGAAGGCTTTTTTAAATAAGGATATAGGTGGTTTTAGGATAAATTCAAATATTTTATCCTTGTTTCTAAAGCAACTTAGCTTACTTATTGACTCGTCTGTATCCTTATATGAAAGTTTATTAATAATAATTGACCAAAGACTTGATAAAAAATTGAACAAGGCTTTGGTCAATGTGTCTTTAGGACTTAATAAAGGCGATGGGGCTTATGAGGCTTTTTTAAAAGAAGAAAAATCTTTTGGACCAATAGTAACAGCCTTTATAAAAAGTGGTGATGCAAGTGGAAATCTTTCCAATATATTGGATGACTTGTCTACATATATGACCGAAGAAAGCAAAAACAAAAATAAAATAAAAGAGGCTCTACTTTATCCTATTATCTTACTTATTGTAACAATAGGGGTTGTTATAACAATTCTTACAAAAGTTATGCCTACTTTTATTGAAATTTTCGAGGAAAATTCAAAAAAATTACCCATTTCTACAAAAATTCTCTTATCGATATCAGATTTTTTAAATAAAAATGGATTATTTATAATTTTTGGGCTTTTATTTGTAATTTTTCTGATTTATTTTTTAAGAAAAAAGAAAAATATAAATATAGGATGGATAAATTTTTGTTTGAAAATATTTTTTTGAAAAAGTTTAGGATTTTAAATATTGAATATCAAATTACCTCGCTTTTATATATCCTAAAAAAAGGTGATGTAGATATCATAGAAAGTATAAATATAATCAAAAATTCTTTTAAGAACTTATATTTAAGAGAAATTCTTTTGAATGTAGAAAATAGTTTGAAATTGGGAAACAGTCTCTCATTTTCTTTAGAAAAAGAAAATGTTTTTACAAAATTATTTATTGCAATGATTAAAGTTGGTGAAGATAGCGGAGATATGACAAGTTCATTAAAAAAAGCTTCTTATTATTATGCTAACGAATATATTTATAGGCTAAAGAGGATTTCAAGTTTGGCTGAACCTTTTTTGATTCTTTTTATGGCATTAATAGTAGGATTTGTAGTTTTTTCTGTTGCCATACCAATGTTTGATTCGGTCAATACCATTAATTTTTAAGGAGAAGTTAATGTTAAATAAGATGAAAAATAAAAAAAGAGGATTTACCTTAATTGAGTTAATTATAGTAATAGCCATAATAGCCATGCTTGCGGCAATAGCAATTCCAAAATATCAAAAATCAAAAGAGCAAGCAGCAATAACTGCCCATAAGGCAAATGTTTCAATGTTAAAAACTGCTGCAAGTGTAAAATTAAATGAATTAAATTCAAACGATAATGAAGTAATATGGACTGAAAATAGTGGCGATCATTCAGATTATGTAGAAAAATGGCCTCAAGTTCCAAAAGGCTTGAATGAATTGAAGGGAAAGTCATATAAAGTAACTATTGATCCTAAAAATTCCAAAATAACAGTAGATCTTGAAGCAGTAGAATCAAAATGATTTATATAATATATTTTTTCTTGGGAGCTATATTTGGCTCTTTTTCCAACTTGGTGTGTGAAAGAAGTCTTAGAGGAGAAAGTATAGTTTTTCCAGAAAGTCACTGCATATATTGCAATAAAAAAATATTAAAAAGAGATCTTATACCAATTATCTCTTATATAAGCTTGAAAGCTAGGTGTAGATTTTGCCATAAAAAGATCCCGTTTTCATATATTTTTTATGAAATAATAGGGGGTCTTTTATTTATATTTGCGATGAAAGATAGAGATTTCTTCGAAGGAATTTTGATCTTTTTATCCCTTATTATATCTTTTATAATAGCTATGATTGATTTTAAAAGTATGGAAATCAATATGGAGCAGATTTATATTTTAGTCTTTTTAGGATTTTTTAATAGGATTTTTTATCTGGGCTTTGACTTAGAATTTTTTAAAATTTTTTTGATATTTACTCTTATATATTTTTTATTTATTTTGTATCGAAAAAAAATATAGGAGATGGAGATTATTTTTTCTATATAAGCTTATTTTTATTTTTGAAAAATGAAAAAATTATTTACTTAATTTTAGGATCAATTTGGCTAGGAGGGCTCTTTGCCATAATCATAGCCATAAAAAAAAGATCAACTAAAATAATGATTCCCTTTTGCATATATATTTTTATAGCCTTTATCTTGGCACTTATTTGAGGAGTTTTATGAAAAAAAGAGCCTTTACCCTAATAGAATTAATAATAACAATTGCTATAATATCTTTAATTTCAAGTCTTATCTTATTAAAATCTGGAATAATACCAAAGATTCAAGAAAGAAAAGAAATAGAAAATTTACAAGCAGATATTAATTATTGTAGGGAAAAATCTTTAGTTACAGGATATAATTACAAAATCATAATAAGAAAAAATAAATATGAAATAAGAAGAGCAAATGACAATGAATTAATCAAAGAAGTTTCATTTAGAAGAATACATCCAGAAATTCAAAATACTTTTATCTTTAGACCTACAGGAAGTGTAGGAGGCGCAAAAGAAATTTACTTGACATCATCTGACAGGATGTATTCAATAATTATTTCCCCAATAGCAGGGAGGGTTAGATATGAATAAAAATAAAAAAGGTTTCACCTTAATAGAAATAATAGTAGGTCTTGCCCTTATAACGATCATTGCGATCTACTTATTACCATCAATTTTTTCGGTATATCAAAATTCGAATAAAATAAAGAATGATTCAAAAATGCTCTTTGCCATACAAGAAGTATTAGAAAAATCCAAAAAAAGAGATGAGGGAGAATACGAAGATTTTGAAAATGGATTTGAGATAAACACAAGTGTTAAATCATATAATGAAAATTTAAAATACATAGAAGTAAAATCTGATAAATATAGTTTGGAAGTGGTGGTAAAAAAATGAAAAAAAGAGGATTTACCCTTTTGGAATTAATTTGTGCTATAGCCATAGCTTCAATTTTAATATTTCTTATTAATAATATTGTGAAAACAAATTTACTTATAAGCAAAAAAACTTATGAAGATGAAATGGATTATAAAAATTCAACAGATTGCATCTTATATATAGAAAATGTAATGAGAAAAACAAATGAAATCATAGATTATAAAGACGAAAATAATTTTAAAATATTAATTAGTGATGGTGAAGAATCTTCCACTTATAGGTTTGAACAAATAGGAAAAAATTTATATGTCCACATTAATAAGCTTAATTCAACAAGCAAAAAAGAAACAAAAATACCAATAGGATTTTGTAAATCTTCTAAAATTACCTACGATAAAGGCGAAGATTCATTTTACATAGACATAGATTTCTATGAAAAAGAAGGAAATTCAAGATATAAGACTTATATTAGGAGACTTGAATGAAAAAAAGAGGATTTTTATCAATATATCTTCTAATTATATTGACCCTTTTATCAATAAGCCTAGCCTTCATATATGAGCAGGCTAAAAATAACAATGATTTGAACAAGGATTTGTATGATAGAAAAAAAGCAATATACGAATTAGAATCAGCCTATAACATTGTATTTGATGACAAAAAAAGTCTTATAGAAAGCCTAGAAGATATAAATAAAAAAAATGACAATTCGTGGCACGAATATGAAATAGAATATTTTGGAAAAAAAGAAAAAGTGAAAATTCAAAAACAAAAAGATAAGGATTTTGTTTTGAGAGGAGTAAAAATAATAGGAAATTCCAGAGCAGACCTTGTAGTTTCCCTAGAATTAAAAGAAAAATATCAGATAAAAGAAGATAAAAAAATTATTTTATCTGATAAATTTGATGAATTTTTTTGAAAATTTAAAATTTAAAGATAAAAAATTTGAAGAATATGATAATTATCAAATAAAAAAAGATTATAATAATGCTTTCCTGAAAATAAAAAAAGATTTGAAAGTAAAAGCAGAAAATAAAAAAATAAAATCAAATGAAAGCTCAAACAAGGATTTTTTTAGAAAAAAATAGCAACTTATCAAATGAAAAAAAAGATTTTTTTTAATAAAACTAAGACAGCAAGACGAATTAGTGGTATAGTTATTGTTGGAAAAGATTTAATTTTGGAAAATGATTTTATTTTGGATGGTTTGCTTATAATAAAAGGCGATATTATTTCAAAAAATAATAGCAAACTTACTATAAATGGTCAATTAATATCTCAAAATGATTATAATGATATAGTCAATTATAAATTTGAAAAAAATAGGTCTTATGACTACATAAATGATATAGAAAATCCAAAATATATTGAAATTAAATCGAAAAAAGTATTTTAATGGAGGAATAAATGAAAATATTAGTTATCAACTGTGGATCTTCATCTCTAAAATATCAATTATTTGATATGGACAATGAAGAAGTTTTAGTAAAGGGGCTTGTAGAAAGAATTGGAATAGATGGCTCAAGACTTAAACAAGAAAAAGGCGACGACGAATATATAATAGAAGAAGATATGAAAGATCATACAGAAGCAGTTAAGCATGTTTTTGATGCAATAACTGACAAAGAAAATGGAGTTATTTCAGATCTTTCAGAAATTGATGCAGTTGGCCATAGATTTGTTCACGGTGGAGAAAAAATAACAAAATCAGTTGTAATAGATGAAGAAGTTAGAAAAGCAGTTAAGGAATATTCAAAATTCGCACCATTACACAACCCAGCAAATATGATGGGACTTGAAGCTTGTGAAAAACTTTTACCAAATGTAAAAAATGTAGCAGTTTTTGATACAGCTTTCCACCAATCAATGCCAAAAGAAACTTTCCTTTATGGAATAGATTATAAATATTACGAAGAACAAGCCATAAGAAAATATGGATTCCACGGAACAAGCCATGATTTTATAACACAAAAAACTGCTGAAGTTTTAGAAAAAAATCAAAACGAATTAAATATGATTTCATGCCACTTAGGAAATGGTTCTTCAATTTGTGCAATTAAAGAAGGAAAATCATTTGATACAACAATGGGACTTACACCACTTGAAGGACTTGTGATGGGAACAAGAAGTGGAGACCTAGATCCAACAGTTGTAACATATTTAATGAATGAATATGGATATGATACAAAAAAAATGGACAATATCTTAAACAAGGAATCAGGAGTTCTTGGAGTTTCTGGAGTATCATCAGACTTTAGAGATCTTGAAAATGCAGCAAATGAAGGAAATGAAAGAGCAGATATTGCCCTTAAAATGTTTGCTAACAGAGCAAAAAGATATGTTGCAGGATATATGGCAGAAATCGGAAGAACTGATGCAATTGTCTTTACTGGTGGAATTGGAGAAAATTCTGCAACAATGAGAGCTGACATTATGAAAGGCTTTGAACAATTTGGAATCAAAATTGATTCTGAAAGAAATAACGTTCGTGGCGGTTGTCATTTAATATCAACAGACGATTCAAAAGTTAAAATTTTTGTTATAGCAACAAACGAAGAATTAATGATTGCAAGAGACACTAAAAAACTAGTTTAACTTGACAATTTTAACATTTGCTTATATAATGTTTAAGATTGCTAAAACTCATAACTAGGAGGTGTTAGAATGGCAGTACCTAAGAGAAGAACATCAAAAACAAGAAAAAATAAAAGAAGAGCTTCAGCTTACAGATTAAATAAATCATCTTATGTAGAGTGTCCAAATTGTCATGAACCAATGTTACCACATAGAGTTTGTCCAAGCTGTGGTTATCATAAAGGCAAAGAAGTTCTTGAGTTAGATTAAGATAGTGGTAACACTATCTTTTTTTAATATCCAAATAAGGAGAAATTATGAAGATAATTATAGATACTTATGGAGCAGACGATGGAATAAAAATTCCAATAGAAGGCACAATTAAAGCCTTAGAAAAAAAAGATTTTTTACCGGTTTTTTCTGGAGATAAAGAGAAAATAGAAAAATATATTAATGGAAGAATAAAATCTTATGAAATAATTGATGCCAAAGAAAAAATTGAAAATAACGAAGATCCAGTAAAAGCTATAAGAAGAAAAAAAGAATCAAGCCTTGTAAAAGCCTTCAACAAATTAAATGAAGAAGCTTATGACGGTTTAGTTTCAGCAGGTTCGACAGGAGCAATTCTTGCAAGTGGACTTTTTATTTCTGGAAGAATTGAAGGTATAAAAAGAGCATGTATTGCAACAAGTCTTCCAACATATGAAAATACAACTTTGTTATTAGATATTGGTGCGAATATGGATTGCAAGGCGGAATTTTTAAAAGGCTTTGCAATAATGGCTAGTGTTTTTTCAAAAAATGTCCTAAATATAGAAAATCCTACAGTTTCACTTTTAAACGTTGGAATTGAAGAAGGAAAAGGAAATAAATTAGCAAAAGAAACCTACAAATTATTGGAAGAAGCTCCTATAAATTTTGTAGGAAATATAGAGGCAAGAGATTTATTTACAGGAAAAACAAATATAATAATAGCAGATGGGTTCGATGGAAATATTGCTATAAAAACTGCAGAAGGTGTAATAAGTCTTTTTACCAAAGAAATAAAAGAGGCTATATATAAATCATTTTCTACAAAAATTGGCGGAGCCTTGATAAAAAAATCCTTAAAAAATAATTTATCAAAATATAATTCAGATTCCATAGGAGGAGCACCACTTTTAGGAGTAAATCAATATGTATATAAGGCACATGGAAGTTCTAATATAAAGGCTTTTAGCTCAGCAATTTTAGGTTTGATAGATTATATAAATACAGACACGATAGAAAAAATAAAAGGAGAATTAAAATGCTTAGAGATGAATTAATTGAATTAGTAAAAGAAAATTTAGATGTTGATGAAGAAGATATAGATTTTGAAAAAGAAATTACAGATTATGGTATAGATTCAATAGATATGCTTGATTTTATTATGGCAGTTGAAGACAAATATGATATCGAATTTTCTGATGATGAATTAGATGAAATCGAAAAATTTTCAGATTTAATATCTTTAATAGAAAGTAAAACTAATGAATTTGGATAAAAAAGATTAGAAGAAATCAAAAAACTTGAAGAAAGTATCGGCTACAGTTTTAAAGATAAAAATCTTATAGATGTAGCCCTTACTCATTCTTCTTATATAAACGAAAATAAGGATGAAAAAATAATTTCTAATGAGAGGCTTGAATTTTTAGGAGATAGTATTCTTGACTTGATTGTTAGTGAAGAACTTTACAAAAATCATAAAACATATCCAGAAGGAAAACTTACAAAAATAAGATCAAGAATAGTTTGTACATCATCATTTTCAAAAGCAAGCGAAAAATTTGCCTTATCATCATATTTATTATTCGGAAAAGGAGAAATTAATCATAATGGCAGAGAGAAAAAATCTGTAAAAGCAGATACTTTTGAAGCTTTTTGTGCTGCAATTTATCTTGATGCAGGATATGATTTTCTAAAAGAATTTTTGATGAAAAATTATTATGAAACCGTAAAAGATCTTCTTGCAAATGACCTACTTTTTATTGACTACAAGACAAAATTACAAGAACATTTTAATAAAAAAATAGGATAATATTAAAATACAAACTTTTAAAAGAAGAGGGTCCAGAACATAATAAAACATTTTATATGGAAGTCTTCGCAAAAAATAAAAAACTCAGTACAGGTAAGGGAAAAAATAAAAAAGAAGCAGAACAAATGGCAGCAAGAATAGCCTATAAGAATTTGAAAAATGATTAAAAAAGAATATATAATACCTATCTTTATACCATTTTTGGGTTGCCCTCACGATTGTGCTTTTTGCAATCAGGTAAAAATCACAAATTATAAAGATACTATTAATAAAGAAAATACAATAAAGCAAATAGATGAATATTTGTCCTATTTTCCAAAAAATAAAAATCTAAAAGAAATAGCATTTTTTGGTGGATCTTTTACAGGTCTTGATACAAAGCTAATGATTTCTTATCTTGAAATAGCTTTGTCATATAAAAAGAAGGGAATTATTGATAGAATCAGATTATCTACAAGACCTGATTATATAAATAATTCTATTCTTGATATACTAAAAGAATACAAGGTTGATATAATTGAACTTGGCATTCAATCTTTGGATAACGAAGTTTTAAGAGCTAATGAAAGAGGTCATAGTAATGAAGATTCATTGAGGGCAAGTAAATTAATTAAGGATTATGGCTTTAAGTTAGGCCATCAAATTATGCCCGGTCTTTACAAAGATTCTTTTGAAAAAGCAATTCAAACAGGGCTTGAGTCAATTAAAATGAAGCCTGATATGGTTAGGATTTATCCAACTTTGGTAATAAAAGATACAAAACTTGAAAAATTATATGAAAAAGGCTTATACAACCCCTTAACTTTGGATGAGGCTGTTGAAATATCTAGCAAGCTTTATATGCTTTATACTTATAAAAATATTTCTGTAATAAGAATAGGACTTCAAACAACTGAAAACATTAATGACAAAGAAGATGTAGTTGCAGGACCTTTTCATCCTTCTATTAGACAATTAGTTGAGTCAAATATCCACAAAGATTATTTGGAAGAGATGATTGAAATTTATAATTTTAAAAAAAATATTAAAATACACGTTCCAAATAGGCTCATATCTATTATTTCAGGAAATAAGAAAACAAATAAGAAATATTTTTACGAAAAATATGGGCTTGTTATAAATTTTGAAAATGATGAAGAAGAATTTATAGAATATGAAAATAAAAAAATATCCTATAATATTGATGAATTTATCAAAAAATTTGTAGAAAAACATTACGGTGGTGATTTATATTAGATTAGAAAGTGTTGAACTTAAAGGATTTAAGTCCTTTGCCGATAAAACAAAAATAAAATTTGATAATCAGATAACTGCTGTAGTTGGTCCAAATGGTTCTGGAAAATCAAATATAGCAGATGCTATAAAATGGGTTTTGGGAGAACAATCTGTCAAATCTTTGAGAGGAAAAAAGATGGATGATGTTATCTTTCAAGGAGCAGATGAAAAAAAACCTATGAATATGGCAGAGGTAAATCTTTTATTTGAAAATAAGGATAGGTCTTTGTCAAGTGAGTACGATTTAGTTAAAATTTCCAGAAGAATTTTTAGAAATGGTGACAATGAATATAGGATAAATGGAAAAAGAGTAAGGCTTAAAGACATAAAAGAATTATTTTTGGATACGGGTATTGGAAAAGAAGGATACTCTGTAATAGGTCAAGGAAGAATAGATGAAATTTTAAATTCTTCAAACCAAGAAAGAAGAAATATTTTTGAAGAGGCAAGTGGAATTGCAACTCACAAATATAGAAGGGAAGAATCTCTTAAAAAACTTAATAAAGTTGATGAAGATTTAGAAATAATTCAAAGAGAATGGGAATATAAAAATAAGGATAAAAATAAGCTTGAAATTGAGGCTAAAAATTTTGAAAAATACGTTGAAATTGAAAATGAGCTTGATGAGAAATCTTATTTATATTATTCTAACAAGTCGAAAGCTTTAAATGAAAAAAATAAAGACTTAATTGATAAAATAAATTTGTTAAAATCCAGTCAGGAAGAAAAAACTAGGGAGTTTGACAAGGTAAATGAGTCCTTGCTTCCTATAGCTGAAAATATAAGAAATTTAGAAAAAGAATATGAAAATCTTATACAAAGTATTTCGCTTAATGAGAAAAATATTGATAAATATATTAATAAAATAAGCTTAGATAAGCAAAAATTAGCCTATAATAAAAAAGATTTAGAAAGAAATGAAAAAGAGTTTAATTCTTATGATGACAAATCAAAAAAATATAAAATTTCTTTAGAAAAGCAAAAAAATGAATTAAATCAAACAATTAATGAAATTAAAAATATAGAAAATAAAAATATAGATTTACTCAAAAATAAGGAAAAAATCCTTGATTTATTAGATTCAATTGAAAAAGAGATTGGAAATCTTGAAGTAGAAGATGAAAAATTAAATAAGATAATATATGATTATGATATTGATCAAAAGACAAGAATGGTTCTTGAAAAACACAGGTTCGAAAATAATAAGCTTATAAATGAAAAAATACAAGGCCTAAAAAAAGACTTATCTATTATAAATAAAGATTTATCAGAGCTTGAAGATGAAAAAAATAATTTATCAAAAATTATAGAAGAAAAAAATAAAAATATTAAAGAGCTTGAAAGTAGCATTTTAGATTTTGCGAACAAAAAAGAAAGATTAGAAAAATCAATAAATCAAAATAAGATTTCCCTCAAAGAGGAAATTTCAAATTATAAAATACAAAAATCTTTGCTTGAGAGAAATGAGGGATATTTTTATTCTGTTTCAGATTTTTTGAAAAAACAAAAAATACAGATATAGAAAAATTATATATAAATACCTTGGCAAATCTTATTACAGTTAAGTCAGGTTATGAAGAAATAATTGAAAATCTTATCGGTCAAGGTCTTCAAAATATTGTAACTTGGTCAAAAAAAGACACAAGGGAAATAATTAACTTTGTAAATGATAATAAACTTGGTAGGATCACATTTTTGCCTTTGGATTCAATAAAGCAAAATAAAAAGCCAGAGGTTAAGGAAAAAGAAGTTATTGCTATGGCTTATGATCTTGTAAGTTTTGATCCTAAGCTTGAAAACATAATTAACCACTTTCTTTCAAATACTGTAGTTGTAAAAAACATTGACGATGCGGTTTCATTATCAAATAAAATAAAAGGATATAGGATAATTTCTTTAAATCTTGATCTTATTAATACTTGGGGCTCTATGGTTGCAGGGTTAAATAAGTCAAGAAAATCAAATATTAATATTTTAAATAGAAATAAAAAATAAATGAAATAAAAAAAGAATAGATAAACTTAAGAATGAAGAAAATGAGTTATTAGAAAAATATAATTCTTTAAGTGAAAATTTAGAAAATAAAAATATAGAAAAATCTCAAGAAGAAGAAAACTTAAATGGAATAAAAGAAAAATTTTCGAACGAAAGTTCTATTTTTGAAAGAAAAAATTACCAAAAACAAAGTCTTATTCAAAGAATAGAAGAGTTAAATGAATCATTAAAAGAATCTCAAGAAGAAGAAAACTTTGAAGATATAGAAAAGATCAAATTAAAACTTTCAAATCTAAGAAGTGAAAAAAATATTTTAAATGAAAAAGAAGTTAAAAATAAAGAATTGATTAATGAAATTTCAAACGAAGTATTTAAGAATAAAAATAATATAGAAATTAAGACTAGAGATTTGAATATTTTGAAAAATAGGATGGAAGAAGATGAAAATAGTCTTTTAAATCTAAGGGAAAATATTAAATTTAATGAAAAAATAAAAAATCTTTGGAAGAAAATATAGAAAATTTGGAAAAAGAAATAAGTCTTTGTGAAAAAAATCTTGAAGATACAAAAATTCAATTAGAAAATCAAGAAAATAATAAAATCCAAATTTTCAACGAAATTGATGAAAAGAAAAGATCAAACCACAAGCTTTTATCCTTATCAAAAAATATAGAAAATGAGCTTAATGAATACTCTATGAAAATAGTTAAATTTAATTATAAACTTGAGGCTATAAGCAAGGATTTGAAAAATTTGGAAGATGAAATTAGACCTTTTATTTCAAAATCTTTAGAAGAATTAGAAGAAAAATTTCACAAGATTTCGGATTTAGCAATTAAAAAAGAAGAATTATTTAAAATACAAAAAAAATTAAGTCAGGTTGGATTTTTTGATGAAAATTCCAAAGAAAATTTTGAAAAGGCAAATCAAGAATTTGAGTTTTTGGACAAGCAAAAAATTGATCTTGAAGAGGCAAAAAAAGATATTGAAAAAATGATAAAAAAACTTGAAGATGAAATGAAGGATGAATTTATCAAAAATTTCAATATAATTGATGAAAAATTCCAAAGAATATTTAAGGAATTATTTATGGGAGGAAAGGCAAAGTTAAGTTTAGATTCCAATGATTTATTAGATGCTGGAATAGAAATTTCGGCTTGTCCTCCAGGAAAAAGTACAAAAAATTTAAGCCTACTTTCTGGTGGTGAAAAATCTCTCACAGCAGTAGCCTTACTTTTTGCAATATTTGAAACAAATCCAGCTCCATTTTCTTTACTAGATGAGATTGATGCGGCAATGGATGAATCAAATATAAAAAGATATATAGATTATTTAAAATCATTGTCTGATAAAACTCAATTTATAATGATAACCCATAGACAAACAACCATGCAATTGGCAGAAAAAATCCATGGTGTTACTATTGGCGATGGAGGAATTTCAAAAATTTATTCAATTGATTTTGAAGATAAAAATTAAAAGGAGGAAAAATGGCGATTAGAAATATAAGACAAGTTGGAGATCCAATTTTAAGAAAAACTTCAAAAAAAGTTAATGAAGTTAATGATAGAATTAGAATTTTATTAGATGATATGGCAGAAACTATGTACAAGGCTGATGGAGTTGGTCTTGCAGCACCACAAGTAGGACTTTTAAAAAGAGTTATAGTTGTAGATATTAGAGATGAAGATGGTCTTATAAAACTTGTAAATCCAGAAATAATTGAAAAAGATGGTGAGCAAATTGGAGTTGAAGGATGTCTTTCAGTTCCAAATTTTAACGCAAATGTAAGAAGACCAGCCCATGTTGTTGTAAAATATTTAGATGAAAATGGAGATGAAAAAGAAATTGAAGCAGAAGGACTAAAAGCAGTTGCCCTTTGCCATGAAATTGATCACTTAAATGGTGTTTTATTTATAGATAATTACGAAGAGGAAGTAAAAATTGACTAAAAAAATAAATATATGTTTTATGGGAAGTCCAAAGTTTTCGCTAGAAACTTTGGATGTTCTTAATAAAAATGAAAATATAAACCTAAGTTTAGTTGTAAGTGGAAAAGATAAAAAAAGAAATAGAAATAAATTTAGACCAACTGTTGTAAAACAATACGCACTTGATAATAATCTTGAAGTTATTACTCCAGATAGCGTAAATACTGATGAATTTTTATCTCTATTAAAAGAAAAAAATATAGATTTTATTGTTGTTGTAGCCTTTGGTCAATTGATAAAAGAAAATTTACTTGAAGCCTACAAAAATAAGATTATAAACCTTCATCCATCATCCTTGCCAAAATACAGGGGAGCTAGTCCAGTTCAATATACTTTATTAAATGGAGATGAAAAAACTCATGCATCAGCTATGCTCATTGAAAAAGGCATGGACTCAGGGGACATTTTAAGTCAAAAAGAAGTAGAAATAAATAAAGATGATGATTTTACATCTTTAAGTGAAAAATTATCTAAACTTGGAGCTCAAACTATTCTTGAATCTATTTTAAATTATGATGATTTAATAGAAAAAAGAATTAAACAAGATGATGATAAGGCTACTTTTACAAAAAAAATCACAAAAGAAATGGGAAAAATTGATTTTAATCAAACAAAAGAAGAAATTATAAATAAGATTCGCGCTTTTGTAGAATTTCCAAAGGCTTATTTTTCATATAAAGATCAAAGTGTAAAAATTTTAAAGGCAAGCCCAGTAGAAATTGAAAATCCAAAAATTTCTTTTGTTTACAAGGCAAATAAGGACGATAAAATTATTATTGGCTGTAAAAATGGTGGAATAAAAGTAGAAAAAATTCAATTTCCCGGAAAAAAAGCTATGGACACCAAATCATTTTTACTTGGAAATGATTTTGAAGAAGGAATTTATTTGAGTTAATATGGGAGATTTTAAATTAATATTAGATGGACTCTATAAAATTTTATATAAAAACGAAAAATCTACAGATATTATTAATGAAATAAGTAAAAATATTGAAGATATTTCCTATATAACAAAAAATATTTATGGAGTTTTGGAAAATAAGCTTTATCTTGAATATATTTTGAAAAAATTATCAAAAATAAAACTCAATAAATTAGATAAAAATGTAAGGCTTATTCTGTTAATTGGTCTTTATAATATACATTTTTTGGATAGGAAAAATTACGCTATAGTAAATGAGCTTGTAAATTTAACAAAAAAAATTTCCTTTAGGTCAAAATCTTTTGTAAATGCAATTTTAAGATCTTTTATAAGAGATGAAGAAAATTTATCAAAAATAAATATAAAAGATGAAGATGATTATAAGTCTATAAAATATTCTATGCCTTTGTGGATTATAAAATACTTGAATGATTCTTATGGAAAAGCTTATACAGATAAATTTTTAAAATCCCTAAATAAAGAAAGAAATTTATCTATTAGGATAAATAAAATCAAAACAAATAGGGATGATTTGAAAAAAAGTTTGGAAGAAAAATCTTATATTATAGAAAAATCAAAAATTTCAGACTTTAGCTTAATTGTTAAAAATTCAAAAGCTTTAGCAAGTACAGAAGAATTCAAAGATGGACTTTTTACAATCCAAGCAGAAGGTTCAATAAAAGTTTGTGAGATTTTAAATCCTAAAAAAAATTCAAATATCCTGGATATATGCGCAGCTCCTGGAACAAAAACTTCCTTTTTGGCTGAGCTTTGTGAAAATTCTTCAAAAATAATAGCAAATGATTTATCTTTTAATAAGCTTTCAAAAATAAAGGAAAATATTAAAAGACTTGGACTTAAAAATATAGAAATAACAAATTTTGATGCTAGTGTTTTAAAAGAAGATTATAAGGAAAAATTTGATTATATTTTATGTGATTTGCCATGTTCTGGTCTTGGGGTTATGGATAGAAAACCAGAGATAAGATATAATAGGACTATGGAAGATCTTATAAAGCTTTCAAAACTTCAAAAAAATATTCTCGATAAGGCATTTTTATATTTAAAAAATGGTGGAATTTTGCTTTTTTCAACTTGTACCATTGGAAATATAGAAAATTTGGATAATTTCACTTATCTTTCAAAGAAAAAAAGACTTAAGAATATAAAAATAAATGGAAAAGAATATATTGAGTACAATACTTTTGAAGATGAAACTGATGGATTTTTCCTTACAAAATTTGAGAAAATATAATTATGAAACAAAGAATAAATGATAAAACAATTGAAGAATTGGAAAAAATATTTTTGGATTTAGATTTTAAAAAATTTAGGGCAAAGCAAGTTTATAGGCAAATTCATGTAAATAAAATAAATGATTTTTCCAAAATGACAGATCTTTCCAAAGATATGAGAGAAAAATTAGATGAAATTTTTTATTTTCCAAAAATTAAAATTTTAAAAAATTTGAATCAAAAATAGATAAGACAAAAAAATACTTGCTTGAGCTTGAAGATAAAAATATAATTGAGGCTGTTTTTATGGAATATAATAATAGAAATACAATTTGCATTTCATCTCAAGTTGGTTGCAAAATGGGATGTAAATTTTGTGCATCAACAAAAAATGGCCTTGAAAGATCTTTGTCTGCATCGGAAATAATAGAAGAAATATATCTTTTGGAAAGAGAAAATTCAAATATTAATAATATAGTTATAATGGGAATTGGAGAACCCTTGGATAATTTTTCAAATATAGAAAAATTTATAAAAATAATCACAGATTCTAAGGGCAGAAACTTATCTCATAGGGCAATAACTATCTCAACTGTTGGACTTGTTGATAAAATTTATGAGCTTGCAGACTTGGGATATGATATTAATTTAGCTGTTTCTTTACATTACGCTTTTGATGAAAAAAGGATGATTTATATGCCAAGTGCAAAAAAATATAAAATCAAAGAAATTGTAAAAGCTTGTGATTATTATTTGGACAAAACAAAAAGAAGAATTTCTTATGAATATGTTGTCATAGATGGGGTAAATAATTTAGAGGAAGATATTGACCAATTAGAAAGTCTTTTTAAGGGGAAAAATATTCATATAAATTTAATCCCCTTAAATCCAATAGAAGAATTTAAACATTCAAAAACTAAATCCAATGTTATGGAAGAATTTCAAAAAAAATTGTCAAAAAAAGGATTGAATGCAACTATTAGAAGATCAATGGGGTCAGATATTGATGCATCGTGTGGACAATTAAGAAATAATTATGTGAGGTAGAAATGAAATTTAGTACTATTTCAAACATCGGAAAGGTAAGAAGCGAAAATCAGGATTATTATGGTAATCTTGAATTGGATAAGTACAGCTTTTTTATTGTAGCCGATGGTATGGGTGGATATAATGGAGGAGAATTAGCTTCAAAACTTGCGGCGAAATATTATATTGAATATATTAAAAATTCTAATATAGAAGATTTTTCTTCTATTATTGATTTGCAAGAAGAAGCTTTACAAAGTGCCAATGATAAAATTTATTCTTTATCAAAATCTTATGAACAATATGCAAATATGGGTACAACTGCTGTTTGTGTTTGTGTTGATTATGATAAAAAGTCTTATCATATAACTCATATTGGGGATTCTCGTGCCTACATATATTCAGAAAATAAATTACAACTTATAACAAGAGATCATTCTCTAGTAAATGATCTTATAGATTCAGGTTCAATTACAGAAGATGAGGCGAAAAATTTTGCTAATAAATCTACTATAACGAGAGCAGTTGGAGTAGCGAGCAAAATTAAACCAGAATCAAGGTCTTTGGATATGAAAGAAAGTGATATTTTGCTAATGGTTACTGATGGTTTAACAAATGAGCTAAGTGATACAGAAATTGAAGCAATTATTGCAAATAATTCTACAGCTGATAAAATTTCGTCAAGTTTAGTTGATTTAGCTATAAGAAATGGTGGACATGATAATATAACAGTAACTACAATTTTGATTTGAGGTAAATATGGACAATATTATTTTAGGTAATAGATATAAATTGCAAGATTTGATCGGCGTAGGAGGAATGGCAAAAGTTTATAAAGCAACTGATAGGCTTCTACAAAGAGATGTTGCAATAAAAATTTTAAAAGATCAATATGCAGAGGATGAGGAATTTGTAAAAAAATTTTCAAATGAAGCCTTATCTGCCGCAAGACTTACACACGTAAATATAGTTAGTGTTTACGATATTGGTGAGGATTTAATTGAAGGTAAAAAAGTTCATTACATTGTAATGGAATATGTTGATGGTGAAACTTTAAAGGATAAAATTGATAGGGATAAAGTTTTATCAAACCACGATATAGTTGATTATTCGATTCAAATTGCCCAAGCTTTAAATCAAGCTCATTTATCAAATATAATTCATAGGGATATAAAACCTCAAAATATTTTGATGGATAAGTATGGTTTATTAAAAGTTACAGATTTTGGGATAGCAAGAGTTTCAACTAATGCAACTATAACTTATACATCATCAATTTTGGGAACTGTTCATTATATTTCCCCAGAGCAAGCAAAGGGAAAATTTGTAGATGAAAAATCAGACTTATATTCTCTTGGAGTTGTTATGTATGAAATGGCAACAGGAAAAGTTCCTTTTGATGCAGATAATTCCGTAGGAATTGCAGTGATGCATATCCAAGATGAGCCAGAAGATCCTATAAAATTAAATAAAAATTTATCGCCAAGATTAAATGATATTATAATGAAACTTCTCCAAAAAGATCCTCAAGAAAGATTTAAAAATGCTAAGGAATTAATAAGAGCTTTGGAAGATGATTCTTATGATATTGGATATATTAGAAAAGATGATACAGCAAAAATTCAAAAAGTAGAAGATGATATAAGTCAAACTACTTTTATTCCTGTTGTTGAAAAGAAAAAGAAAAACAAAAAGAAAAAAAAATGATGAGAATGAAGCTGTTTATGTAACACCAACAGATGATTCTAAGAATAAGAAAAAGAAAAAAACAAAAAGAAAAAAATTTGGCCTTTCATTTTATTGTTTTTCCTTGTTATTGCTGGAGCTTTTTATTTTGTAAAATCTAGCGATTCAAATATGGTACAAGTGCCTTCTGTTTTAAATCTATCAGAAGATGAGGCTGTAAAAATTTTGGAGGAAAAAATTTAAAGGCAAATGTATCTCGATATGCAGACAGCAACAACTATGAAAAAGGAAAGGTAATGGAGCAAGATCCTAGTCCTAAAAAAAGAGTTAAAAAGAATACGACTGTAAATCTTGTAATAAGTCAAGGAAGGGAAGTAAAAGTTCCTGATCTTTCTGGAATGAATTTAGATCAAGCTGAAGAAAAATTAAAAGAACTTGATTTGGCATTAGGAAAAACAAATACTGAATACAGTGAAAATGTTGGAAAAGATAAAATTATTGAACAAAATCCAAGAAAAAATGAAAAAGTTCAAGCAGGAAGTGAAGTTGATGTTACTGTAAGCTTGGGCAAAAAAGAACCTGATGTTAAAAATGTAAAAGTTCCTAATTTTATAGGTAAAGAAGAAGATGATGCAATAAGTTTGGCTACTGAAAATAAACTTTCTGTTAAAAATATTAATTATGAATATTCTGATGATTATGAAAAAGGAGTAGTTATAGGACAATCAATTTCTGCAGGAACTCAAGTTGCTGAAGATTCAAGTATAGATTTTGTTGTATCCAATGGAAAAGATCCGAATAAATCTGAAGAAGGAGATAATTCAGATAGGGATAGTAGATCAAAACAAGTAAATGTAAAATTCACAGTAAGGGGCCCTGCTGATAAAAATACTTTCAATGTGAAAGTTTATAAGGTAAATGATAGCAATCAAAGAACTGATCTTCTTTATAATCAAAATCATAGCAGAGATGAGCTTGATTCAAATGGAAATATAAATTTAGATTTTAAATCTGTTGTTGGAACCAAGGTTAATATTTTAATAGATGATAAGTCGCAAGGAGTATTTGAAGTAAATAGATGATAGGAAAAATAATAAAATCTCAAAAAGAAATATATTATGTCTTAACTGAAAATAATACTTTTATGTGCAAGGCTAGGGGAGTTTTTAGGAAAAAAAATATAAAGCCCTTGGTTGGAGATAATGTAGAATTTGATGAAACAGAAAATTCCAAGGGTTATATTACAAAAATTTTAGAGAGAAAAAATGAAATCAAAAGACCGAATATAGCAAATATTGACCAAATTTTGTATTTTATAACCATAAAAAATCCTAGCCTTAATCTTTTTAATATTGATAAGTACCTTTCAATGTGTGAGTACATAAACATTGATGTAGTTATAATTGTATCAAAAAAAGATTTGGCAGACGAAAAAGATTTGGAATTTATTAAAATGTACGAAAAAATTGGCTATAAGTTAATTTTTATTGATAATTATAAGGATTTTCCTGAAAATGAAATTTTAAAAATTTTGGATGGAAAAACTTCGGCTGTTTCTGGTTCATCTGGTGTTGGCAAATCTACTTTTTTATCAAATCTTGTTGACCATGATATAGAAATTGGTTCTATTTCCGAAAAATCTAAAAGAGGAAAAAATACAACTAGACACGTTGAAATTTTTAATTTAGGAAAAAACACTAATATTTTTGATACGCCAGGCTTTGATAGTTTTGATATTGATTTCATTGATGATGAGAAGGATTTAAAATATTGTTTTAGGGAATTTGATAATAATTCTTGTAAATTTAATAATTGCAACCATATAAATGAACCAAAATGTAAGGTCAAAGATGATCTTTTAAATGGGTTTGTTGAAAAAACTAGGTATGAAAATTATTTGTTACTATTTGAGGAAATAAAAAAAAGGAGACAAACATGGTAGAAATATCCCCATCACTTTTATCGGCAAACTTTGCTAATTTACAAAAAGATTTGGACGAATTAAAAAAATCCAAGATTAAATATATTCATCTTGATATAATGGATGGGAAATTTGTTCCGAATATCTCTTTTGGTTTTCCAATAATCAAAAAAATTAGGAAAGATAATGACTTTATTTTTGATACTCATTTGATGATTGATGATCCTATTAGATATATTGATGATTTTAAAAAAAGTGGTTCTGATATAATTACAATTCATTATGAGGCTTGTTCTAATTTGGATGAAACTATTGAGAAAATAAAATCTTCTGGTCTTAAAGTTGGACTTAGTTTTAAACCGAAAACTGATATTAACAAAATTATTCCATATTTGAAAAAAATTGATTTGTGCCTTGTTATGAGCGTTGAACCGGGTTTTGGTGGTCAATCTTTTATGGAAGATTCTCTTGAAAAAATAAAAACTATTAGAAAATATATAGACGAGAACAACTTATCTTGTCTTGTTGAAGTTGATGGTGGAATCAAAGATTATAATTTGAAAAAAGTAATTGATGCTGGGGCTGACCTTGTTGTTAGTGGCTCAGATATTTTTTCTAATAAAGAAAATTCAATTTGTGAGCAAATTGAAAAATATAAAAAAATTATAAATGAATAGATAAGAAATAAAAAATCTGTTGTGAAATTATGAAATCATAATTTTACAACAGATTTTTTTAATGAAAAAAATAGTGCTTTTGGCACTATAAAATTCTTATTAAGCTTTTTCTACTTTACCGCTTTTTATACATTTAGTACAAACGTTGATTGTTTTTACGCTTCCGTTGATTTTAGCTCTTAATTTATGAACGTTTGGTTTAAAGTTTCTATTTAGTCTTCTATGTGAGAAAGTAACTTTGTTACCAAATTTTGTACCTTTTCCACAGATATCACATTCTCTTGCCATACTTTACACCTCCATGTCTTAGAAATATCTTAGTTATTATATCAAATTTATATTAAATTTTCAAATATAATCGCTACTTGCTATTATATAGAAAAACAGACAAAAAATCAAATAAGAGTATAATAAAAATAGATTTTGAGTAAATAAGTTAGGCAAGGAGGCTTTATGAATTATAGATTATTATATGAAGATAAAGATTTTGGAATTATTAAATTTGACGAAGAATTAAAAAATTATACAAATTTTGGTATTGGTGGCTGTGCTGATGTTTTGGTTGAAGTCAAAGAGGAATACCAACTTGTTGATTTATTAAAATTTAATAAAAAAATAATATAGAAAGTACAATTATTGGAAATGGTACAAATATTTTGGTTACTGATAAGGGAATTAGGGGTTGTGTTATAATTATTTCTAAAAATTATGATAGAATTTCTCTTGATGGAAATTTATTGAAAGTTAGTGCTGGTTGTCTTTTGTCATCTGCTAGTAAATTTTCTTTTAAAAATTCTTTGACTGGTATGGAAGAAGTTTCTGGTATTCCTGGAAGTGTTGGTGGTGCAGTTGCTATGAATGCTGGTGCTTATGGGGTCGAAATGAAAGATATTATAAAAAGTGTAAGACTTGTTTCAAAAGATGGAGAAATTTTGGAATATGAAAATAAGGATATGGATTTTTCTTATAGGCATTCTAGGGTTTTCGATGAAGATTTGATTGTTTCTGAGGCGATTTTCGAATTGGAAAAGGATGATCAAGAAAAAATTTATGAAAAATATGATGATTTTACTAACAGAAGAGTTACAAAGCAACCTCTTGATAAAAAATCTGCTGGTTCAACTTTTAAAAGGCCAGTGGGATCTTTTGCATCTAAATTAATTGATGAGTGTGGTCTTAGGGGATACAGGAAAGGTGATTGTCAAGTTAGTGAAAAACATTGTGGATTTTTAATAAATAATGGGGATGCGAGCTATGGAGAAATGATTGATTTTATTGAAGAAGTTGCAAGCATTGTTTTTGAAAAAACTGGTTTTAAATTGGAAAGAGAAGTTAAAATCATAGGAGAAAAATAATGAAAGTTAAGATAATTACTGGACTTAGCGGATCTGGAAAATCTACTGCTTTAAAGATATTTGAAGATCTTGATTACTATGCTATGGATAATGTGCCCGCAACGCTTTTGGAAAGTTTTATTAAATTAAATAAGGATCAGGAAAATCCTATAGAGAAACTTGCTTGTGTAGTAGATTTTAGGTCTATGGAAGTTGATAAAAATTTGGTTAAAAATCTTGAAAACTTAAAAAAAATAAATGAAGATACAAAAATAATTTACCTAACAAGTCAAGATGAAACAATTATAAAAAGATATAAGGAATTAAGACGTCCTCATCCTTTGGGCTCTTTTGGTGATGTAAAAGATGGGCTTATAAAGGAAAAAAGAGAATTGAAAAAGATTAAGGAAATGGCTGATCTTATAGTCGATACAAGCTCTTATAATAACAAGGATTTAAAAAAAGTCTTATTAAATGTATCTAATAACAAGGAAAATTTCATTATAAATTTATTTTCTTTTGGCTATAAAAATGGTCTAAGCCTTGATGTTGATGTTGTGTTTGATTTGAGATTTTTACCTAATCCTTTTTATATAAAAGAATTTAAGCACTTAAATGGAACTGATCCCAAATTACAGGCTTATCTTGATGGGTTTGATATAGCTATAGATTTTCAAAATTTAGTTTATGAAAATTTGATAAAATTAATTCCTTATTTTATAAAAGAGGGTAAAAATTCTATTTCGATAGGTTTTGGTTGTACGGGTGGTCAACATAGGTCAGTTTATATGTGCGAAAAAATTTATGAAAAATTAAAAGGATGTGATTATATAGTAGTTAGAAAGCATAGGGACAGGGAAAAATGGAAAAAATAAAATATTTAAAAATTTTGCCATTTGAAAATATAAAAAATGCTAGAACTTTGGGAGGTTACCCGACAAGTGATGGGGAAATTACTTCTTGGGATTTTTTTATAAGAAGTGCAAATCTTGATTATGCAACAGAAAATGATATAAAATTATTGAAAGATTTGGATGTATCAACAATAATTGATTTGAGGCGAGATGATGAGCTTATTTATCATCAAGATAGAATAAAAATGTTAAAGGAAAATTTTTCTTATTATCAAATTTCTCTTTCTCCAAGAGCTTTAGGGGATGAAGAAATTAGAAGGTTAATTGAAAAAAAAGATACTATAGGAAAGGCCTACATTTCTATAATTGATAATTTTCCTGCTATAAAAAAAGTTTTTGAAATTATGGCAAAATCAAATAAAAGAGTTCTTTTTCACTGCCAAGAGGGAAAGGATAGGACTGGAATAATTTCTATGATTTTACTTGCTCTTGCAGGAGCATCAAGGACAGATATTATGGCAGATTATGAAATTTCTTCGGCAAATTTAGGCTATGTTGATATGTATGATCAAGATGAATCTGAAGCTATTTTTAGGATAACAAGTCCATATAATATAAAAGAGGCTATGGAATATATCGAAAAAAAGTATAAAAATTTTGATGCCTATTTGGAATATGCCGGAGTCGATAAGGAAGTAATTGAAAAAATAAAAGAAAAAATGATTGAATAGAGAGTGATTTAATGTCTTTTTCAAAAAGATGTAAAAAAGAAATATTAAAAAAAGAGCCTGATTATAAAGAACTTGATATAGAATTATTGTCCTACTTATATTTTCAAGGCTCTATTAGGATTGTGAATAATTCCTATCAAATTTTATTTAAGGCAAGCGAAAATATTGAGGCAAGATATATTTACAAAATTATAAAAGAAAAATATAAATATTCTCCAGCCATGGAGATTCAAAATAAGAGAAAATTTTCAAAAGACAGATCATTTGTAGTTTTGGTTGAAGATGGTAAAATTTCAGATGAAATTTTGAAACTTGCTGATAAGTATAAGCTTTATGAAACAGATGAATTTTTTGGAAATTTAAAAAATAGAAATCAAAAAAAGATTATTTTAAAATTAGCATTTTTGTTAAAGGGTTCTATAAATGACCCATACAGAGGATACAATCTTGAAATAAATGTTCAAGAAAAACAAGAGGCTCTTTTGATTGGAAAAATTATGGAAGAATTTTCCATAAATCCAAAATTAAATTTAAGAAACGACCTATATTGTATTTATATAAAAGATTCTGATAAAATTTCAGATTTTTTGGCAATAATTGGTGCAAATAAGTCTCTTTTTGATCTTGAAAATGTAAGAGCTATGAAATCAATTAGAAATGATATAAATAGGCAGACAAATTTTGACAAGGCAAATATAGATAGGACTGTTAAAGCGGCATTTAGGCAAGTTGATGCAATAAATAAATTAAAAGATGAAAAAAAACTTGATGATTTGCCAGAAGATTTACAGAAAATTGCAGAAATTAGACTTTCCTATCCCTACATTTCCCTAGAAGAATTAGGAAAAATGATGAAACCAAATCTTTCAAAAGCAAAAGTTAATTACAGATTGCAAAAGCTAATAAAACTTTCAGAAAGTGAGGAAAAATGACCAATAATTTTGCCCACCTCCACTTGCATACAGAATATTCTCTCTTGGATGGTTTTACAAAAATTGATAAATTAATGGGGAAATTAAAAGAATTAGGTATGAATTCATGTGCTATAACCGATCATGGAAATATGTATGGGGTTATAGAATTTTACAATAAATGTATAAAAAATGACATAAAACCAATAATAGGTTGTGAAATTTATCTTGCAGAAAATAATCACAAAATTAAAACACCCCAAAACAAAAGATATTATCACCTAATACTTTTGGCAAAAAATAATAATGGCTACAAAAATCTTGTAAAAATCGTATCAAAAGCATATATAGAAGGCTATTATTATAAACCCAGAGTTGATTTTGAAACATTGAAAAAATATAAAGACGATATAATAGTCCTTTCAGCTTGCTTAAACGGAGAAATAAACCAAAGAATTTTAGAAAACGAAATAGAAAAAGCCTATGAGGCTGCCAAAAAATATGTAGATGTTTTTGGAAAAGAAAATTTTTACTTAGAAGTTCAAAACCATGGACTAAAAGAGCAAAAAATAGTAAACCAAACCCTACTACAAATTCACAAGGACTTAGGAATAGAATTAGTCTGTACAAATGATGTCCATTATGTAGAAAAAAATGATGCTTTTTATCAAGATGTCTTATCCTGTATCCAAACAGGATCTTTGCTTGAAGATGAAAAAAGGATGAAAATGCCGGTAGATGAATTTTACCTAAAATCTCCTCAAATGATGGAAGAAATTTTCAAAGAATATCCAAGAGCTTTCGAAAATACAAAAAAAATTGCAGATATGTGCAATGTAAAATTAGAATTTCACAAACCACATTTACCATATTTTACAAAAGTTCCGAAAAATTCCACTAATTTAGAATATTTAAAAAAATTAGTAAATGAAGGTCTTATAAAAAAATATGGAAATATAGACGAAAAAATCAAAAAAAGAGCAGAAAAGGAAATTTCTGTAATAAATAATATGGGCTATGTTGATTATTTTTTAATTGTTTGGGATTTTGTAAAATACGCAAAGGATAATGGTATAGCAGTAGGACCAGGAAGAGGATCTGCTGCAGGTTCAATAATCTCTTATGCCCTAGATATTACTCAAATTGATCCTATAAAATATAATTTGCTTTTTGAAAGATTTTTAAATCCAGAAAGAGTTTCAATGCCCGATATAGACATAGACTTTTGCTATGAAAATAGGGATAGGGTTGTAGACTATGTCTATGACTTGTATGGAAAAGACCACGTCTCACAAATTGTAACATTCGGTAGGATGAAAGCGAGAAATGCCATAAGAGATGTGGGAAGGGTTATGGATATATCCTTCAAAAAAGTAGATAAAATTGCAAAATTGATTCCGCAAGCAATAGGAATGACCATTGATAAGGCGCTGGAATCAACAGAAAAATTGGCATATGAATACCAAAATGATGTAGAAACAAAAAGAATGATTGATACGGCAAGAAATATTGAAAATTTACCAAGACACACATCAATCCATGCAGCAGGAGTTGTAATTAGTAAGGAAATTTTAACCGATATTGTTCCCCTAGCCCTTTCAAATGATCAAATAGTAACCCAATTTAATATGATTGAAATTGAAGAGTTGGGACTTTTGAAAATGGATTTTTTGGGACTAAGAAACCTCACAGTCATCCAAGATACAATAAAAGATGTAAAAAATAATAAAAATATAGACATAAATTTGGGAGAAATTGACGAAAATGATCCAAAAGTAATAAGCCAATTTACCAAGGCTGAAACAGTAGGGATCTTTCAATTCGAATCTGCTGGTATGAGAAATTTCCTAAAAAATTTAAAACCGACAAGATTTGACGATTTGATTGCAGCAAACTCACTATTTAGGCCAGGGCCAATGGACCAAATCCCAAATTATATAAAAAATAAAACCAATCCAGAAAATATTTCTTATATAGACGAGGCCTTAAAACCAATTCTTGAAGTAACTTATGGAATAATAGTCTACCAAGAGCAAGTTATGCAAATAGTCCAACAATTGGCAGGATTTTCCCTTGGAGAAGCCGACAATCTAAGGCGAGCTATGAGCAAAAAGAAAATGAGTGTAATGGAAGAAAATAGGGAAATATTTGTCCATGGAAAGAAAAATAAAGATGGAAATTATGAAGTTTTAGGGTGTGTAAACAATGGAATTTCAGAAAAAAATGCAAATAAGATTTATGATGAGATGATTTCTTTTGCAAAATATGCCTTTAATAAATCCCACTCAGCTGCCTATTCATTGGTAGCAATCCAAACAGCTTTTTTAAAATATTATTTTAAAGAAGAATATATGGCAAATCTTTTGACCTCAATTATGGGAGATTCATCAAAAGTTTATCTTTATATATCAGAAGCAAAAAGACTTGGAATAGAGATTCTTCCACCAAATATAAATAAGTCCGAAAGAAGATTTGTATCAGAAAAAAATAAAATTATTTTTGGACTTTCAGCCATAAAAAATGTAGGAGAAAATTTAATTGATTTGATTGTAAGTTTAAGAAAAGAAAAAGAATTTAAAACTTTTAAAGATTTTCTACAAAGAATTGAGGCTAGCGATTCAAGCGCCCTAAATAAAAAAGCCTTAGAATCTTTAATAAAAGCTGGGGTTTTTGATAGTCTTGGATATAAAAGATCAGAGCTTATAGCAGTACACGAAACAGCCCTACAAGCGATCCATGATAACCAAAAAATAAATGTCAAGGGACAGATGAATTTACTTGATTTTAATCAAAAAAATGAAATGAACTTGGATGATATAAAATTTCCACCAGTAAATGAATACAAAAACAAGCAAAAATTAAAACTTGAAAAGGAAGTTTTGGGCTTTTATATTTCAGATCATCCCTTAAATTCTTTGGGAAATAATTTGAAAAATTATGTGAATTTCACAACAGAAATTTTACCAGAATTAAGACCAATTGACTTTGACAGATATGATAATAAAAAAGTTACTATGGCAGGAATTATCACAAACAAATCTGAAACTATGACAAAGAAAAATACCCTAATGGCTTTTTGTTCTTTGGAAGATATGGCAGGTTCAATTGAAATGATTATATTTCCAAATATTTACAAGGACTTTAGAAATATATTAGAAAATGATACACTTGTAATGGTAAGTGGAAACTTGCAAGCTGGCGATGATGAATTAAAATTAATAGTGTCAAATATAAAAGAAATCGATGAAAATTCTTTTAAAAATTTATATATAAAAATTGAATATATAAGGTATAATGAAATACGAAAAGATTTACTAGAAAATCATGGTAGCACACCAGTGATAATTTATTTTTCCGATAAGAAAAAAACTGTTAAGCTTGATAAAAGCTTGTGGATTGATCAAAATTCAGATATAATAAATTATCTAAAGCTGAAGATTGGAAAGGATAATGTTAAATTAAAGTAAAGGAGTAATGATGAAGACTATAGGTATACTTACTAGTGGTGGCGATGCGCCTGGAATGAATTCTGCGATTAGAGCTGCTGTAAGAACAGCTTTAAACAATGGAATGAGAGTAAAAGGAATTAGAAATGGATATGATGGCTTGATGAAAGGAGATATTTATGAAATGAATGTTTCATCTGTTGCCGATATTATCCATAAGGGTGGTACAATTCTTGGTACTGCAAGATCCACTGAATTTAAAAATCCAGAAGGTCAAAAAAGAGGAGCTCAAATTCTTAGAGATTATGGAATTGAAGGATTAATAGTTATTGGTGGAGATGGATCATATAAGGGAGCAAAAGCTCTTAGTGATTTAGGAATAAAAACAATAGGCATACCAGGAACAATTGATAATGATATGGGCTATACAGATTTTACAATTGGATTTTTTACTGCAATTGAGACAGTAACAGATGCAATTGGAAAATTAAGAGATACCTCATCATCTCACGGAAGAGCTGTTGTAATTGAAGTTATGGGACGTCATTGTGGAGATTTGGCTTTATTTTCAGGACTTGCTGGTGGAGCAGAATCAATCATAGTTCCAGAACATAAATTTTCAATTGATGAAATTGTAGAAAAAGTAAATCATGGTAGAAAAAGAGGAAAATTACATCATCTTATAGTTTTGGCTGAAGGTGTTGGCAATCCATATACCGTAGCAAAAGAAGTAGAAGAAAGAAGTGGAGTAGAAACAAAAGTTACTGTTCTAGGTCATGTTCAAAGAGGTGGTTCTCCATCTGCTGTTGATAGGTTGTTAGGCTCAATTATGGGAGCAAAAGCATCAGAATTATTAAATGAAGAAAAACAAATATTGCCCTAGGTTATGTAGACGGTAAAATAACTCAAGTAAGCATAGATGAAGCAGTTTCAATAAAAGGCGATTTCAATGAAGACCTTTATGAACTAGCAAACAAATTGTCTAAATAAGATTGAGTGGAGGATAAGTTATGAAACCAGAGATATTAAAGAAAACTAAAATTGTATGTACAATAGGACCAGCTTCTGAGTCTCCAGAAGTTTTGGAACAATTAATAAAAAATGGAATGAATGTTGCAAGATTAAACTTCTCACATGGATCTCATGAAGAACATCTTGAAAAAATCAAAACAATAAAAAGACTTAGAAGAAAATTAAATGTACCTTTAGGACTAATGCTTGATACAAAAGGACCAGAAATCAGAATTGGCACTTTTGAAGAAAAAGAATATTTCTTAAAACCAGATGATATTTTTACCTTAACAACAAGAGATATAGTAGGAAATAAAAATATAGTATCAGTTTCCTACGAAGGTTTACCAAATGATGTAGAAAAAGGCTCAATTATTTCTATCGATGATGGATTAATTCAACTTGAAGTTATTGAAATAAAAGATGGAACAGAAATAGTTTGTAGAGTACAAAACAATGGTGTAATTTCAAACCACAAGGGAGTAAATCTTCCAGGAAGAGTTACAAACCTACCAGCAATCACTCCAAAAGATGTTGATGACATAAAATTTGGTATCGAAAACGGTATCGATATGATAGCTGCGTCATTTATAAGAAAAAAAGAAGATATTTATGATATAAGAAAAGTTCTTGAAGATCACGGTGGAGAAGATATTCTAATTTTATCAAAAATCGAATCACAAGAAGGTGTTGACAATGTTGATGAAATAATCGAAGCAAGTGATGGAATTATGGTTGCAAGAGGAGATTTGGGAGTAGAAATTAGAACAGAACTTATACCTCTTGTACAAAAAGAAATAATTAGAAAATGTAATAAGGCAGCAAAACCAGTTATTACAGCTACACAAATGCTTGATTCAATGCAAAGAAACCCTAGACCAACAAGAGCAGAAACAACTGACGTTGCAAATGCAATTATTGACGGAACAGACTGCGTAATGCTTTCTGGAGAAACAGCTGCAGGAAAATATCCAGTAGAAGCTGTAAAAACTATGAGAGATATTTGTATTACAACAGAATTATCAGATGACTTTGAAGAAAATATTTACCAAACAGAAATAGATAGAAAAATTACAACAACAAACGCAATTTCAAAATCAACCTGTACAATAGCAAGTCAATTAAAGGCAAAGGCAATTATTACTTGCACAGCATCAGGAAGCACAGCAAAAGCAGTTTCAAAATTTAGACCAAGAACAAATATAATCGCTTGTACAATTGACGAAAAAGTTGCAAGAAGACTTTCAGTTTCATGGGGCGTTTATCCAGTAATAGTTGAAAAAGCACACGAAACAGATGAATTAATCGAAAGAGCAATAGTTGGAGCATTAAAAGAAAATTATGTACAAGAAGGAGATTTAACAGTATTAACTGCAGGAATCCCACTAGGAGTTTCAGGAACATCAAACCTAATAAAAGTACATGTAATTGGAGATATAATTGCAAACGGAACAGGCGTTGGCAATAAATCAGTATCTGCAAAAGTTGTAATAGGCTCAACAAAAGAAGAACTTGAAGGAAAATTTGAAGACGGTGATATAATCGTTGCAAAATATACCGATAAAGATATAAACGAATTTATGGAAAGATCTTCAGGAGTAATTGCAGAAAATGGCGGACTAACAAGTCATACAGCAGTTGTAGCAATTCACTTTGGAATACCTGCAATACTTGGAGTAAAAAATATTACAAACCTACTAGAAGATGGAGATGTAATAACAATTGATCCACTTGGAGGAATTATCTATAAGGGAGAAGCAAAAGTATTATAATGGAAATAAAAGATATCAAAATAATTGATATCCTACAAGATGGTAGGGGAGTTGCAAGAACAGAAAGTAAAACTGCCTTTATAGAAGGAGCAATTTACGGAGAAATCTGTAACATAAAAGTAAATAAAGAAAAAAAGAATTTCTTTGAAGCAGAAAAAACAAAAACTTTAGAGAAATCTCCCTACTATAGAAAACCACCATGTCCATATTTTTATGAATGTGGTGGTTGTTCTATTATGGATATAAATTATAAGACACAAATTAATTTAAAGAAAAATTTAATAAAGAATGCCTTAGCAAAATCAGCAAAAATAAACATAGAAGATATAGAAATTTTAGAAAGCAAAGAATTTGGATATAGAAATAAAATAAGACTACAAATTACAAAAGAAGGAAAACTTGCCTACAACAAGAAATACACAAATGAACTTGTAGAAATAAAAGATTGTCTTTTGGCAAAAGATTTAATTAGAGAAAATTTAGGACAAATTGAAAATATAACAAAAGAAATTTCAAAAAAACATCCAAATAGCCTAGAAGAAATAACAATAAGAGCAAACGATAAAGAAATTCTTTTAAATATAAAAATAAAAGACGAAAAAATAATTCCATATATAAAAAATCAATATAAAAATTCATCTTTTAATATCAATCTAATAAATAAAAAAGAAAAAGTAAATATTTCAGGAAAAGACTATTTAATTTATAATCTTTTAGGAAAAAAATTTAAAATCACTATGAACGATTTTTACCAAGTAAACGATTATATGACAGAAAAATTATATAAAGCTGCTAAAGAATTTTTGGGAGAAAATCAAAAAGTCCTAGACCTATTTTGCGGTTCCGCAACAAGCTCCATTGCCATAAATGGAGACAATGTAGTAGGAATAGAAATAAATAAAAATGCCATAAAAGACGCAAAAGAAAATGCAAAAGAAAACGGCTTAAAAGATTATAAATTCATAGCAAAAAATGCAAACTACATAGACGATAAATTTATAAAAAAAGAAAAAATAGACACCATAGTAGTAGACCCACCAAGAGCTGGCCTTGATAAAGAAATAATAAAAACTATAGCAAAAACAAAAATAAACAAAATTGTCTACATATCCTGTAACCCCCAAACACTAGCAAGGGATATAAATAGATTTCAAAATAAGGGTTACAAATTAGAAAAAATAAAAGCGTGCGATATGTTTTCTGAGACTATGCATGTGGAGACTGTCGTATTGATGACAAGAGTTGCACCCACTAAGTAAAATAAAGTGTAGAAATTACAGGCTTCTTCCAGTGCTATCGTTAAAAGGTATAGATGGGCTGGAATAAGCCTTGTTTTTTGGACTATAAAATAGGTGTATGGAAACTTATCGACAGTAAAAGGTCGACAAGACAGAATGGATATTGGTAAAAATGCACCCACCTGCACCCACTTAAATATAATTATAAAAGTAATTACAATTTAAGTTTATAAAAGATTGATTTTATGGTAAAATCTTTAATACGAAAGGAGCAAGATATGAAAGAAAAAGATAGTAAGACAACAATGGATTTTTATAATATGTCTGATTTTTTAAAGGGACAGTCTTCTAAAATTATAACTAAATTATCGGACAATGATGAGGCTGCTTTTATATTAAAAAATGGAAAACCAAAGGCAGTATTAATTTCTAAGGAAAGATATGATCGCCTTATAAAAACAGGAATAGATATATTAGAATACTAGTACTTAAATATCATTTAACGCATGAGAATAACAAAATTGGAGGTGATAGATTGATAAAGTACGCAGAGTTTTGTACTGGTATAGGAGGGTTTAGAATAGGTATATCTAATTCTAAAATGGAAAGTATGCCAGTTTATTCTAACGAAATAGATAATCGTTGTGAATTAACATACTATAAAAATTTCAACGAAAAATTTAATTCAAAAGATATATTTAACTTGAATGAAGAAAATTTACCTGACTTTGACATGATATGTGCAGGATTTCCATGTCAGCCTTTTTCTCAAGCTGGAAGAGGAGATGGTTTTAAGGATCCTCGAGGTACGATTTTTTTCAAACTCATGGAAATAATTAGATGTAAAAGACCTGATATTGTATTTTTTGAAAATGTACCTAATTTAAAAAATCACGATAAAGGAAATACTTTTAAAGAGATAAAAAACAATTGAATGATGCCGGATATAATGTGTATGACAAGATAATTGATAGCACATATTTTGGAGTACCACAGAGCAGACCAAGAATATATATAGTCGCATTCTCAAATGATAGATATTCAAATATCAAATTTGAATTTACAGAAAAATTAACAGAAAAAACGCCATTGCGAAATTTTTTAAATCTAGGTGATTACTCAATTCCAATAAGCAAAAGATGGGAGGAATATATTGATTTATATACGGAGAAAAAGGAAGAATCTGATATCCCATTTACTTTGCCTAAAACTAGAAAAAAATTAGAAAGAGTGTCATCAAATTGCAACATTAATGACTGTATATTCCAAATAAGATCTAGTGGAATTAGGGCATATTCTTTAGATGCACCTTTCCCAACATTTGCTGTAAGCAATTCTGGTGGTGGGGCAATGATACCAGTTTTATCAAAGGAAAGAAGACACTTAAATTTGATTGAAATGAGGAGAATAATGGGTTTCCCTGAAAGCTTTGATTTAACTGCTGTATCAAGAACGGATGCAATAAAGCAACTTGCTAACGCTGTATGCCCACCTGTAATTGAATCAATTTGCGATGATATTAAGAGAGCAATTGATAAATTATAATATCAATTGCTCTCTTTGTTATAGTCTATCAGATATATCTTCACCAGTTGCTTTGACTATTATTGAGTCTTCAGGATTTACTAAAGCACATGTTGAGTCACATTGTTCTTTGCAGATAAAACACATTTGCCTTTTACACTTGTTACAATAATGGCACAAAGCTTGATAGTTATCTATGGAATTCTCTCCCCCACGGTCTATAGGAATTCTGTGGTCAAATTCTAATGTTACTCTATCTTTTGCAAATGTGTGAGTCGGAATGTTGCTACTATTTTTAAGCTTAGATCCACATATATTACAAACACCGCCTTGTCTGTCAAGAATAGTAGTTTTATCCGTAGAACTTAACTGAGTTCTTACAGATTTTGCATTTTCATTAAATAACGATTCGTGATCATCAACATTTAGAACATATTTTCGATTCCCTTGCAACCCTTCAGCATGAACGCAAGAAAAGCCTTCCTCAGTCCATAATTCGCTAAACGGCTTATTGGCATCTCCATATCTGTCTTTAATCCAGCTATTTTCATATTTGCCTTTCAAAATTGTTTTGATAGCTACAAGTCTATCGTTTGCCCCAACCAAATCCTCTTCAGAACACGTTTGGTATTTAATTAATAAAAGGAGACCTGCAATGGTTCTTCTTTTTGTAAGCCAAATGATTTTGTTGTTTGGGAAGACAATTTCATATCCACGTTCATGCAATTTAGCTTTTCTGATTTCGATAATATCTTCGATCTTTACCATTTCTTTTTTTACTCCTTTCAAAAATATTTTGGCTCATTTATTTTTCCTCCTTCACAATTTCAGTAATGTCGCTTATGTCACAGTCTAAAACACTGCATATTTTAATTAAAACTTCGGTAGTGACATTTCCACAGTTGGTTAACTTGGCCATTGATGAAGAGCTGATTCCAGCCATTTCACGTAGCTTGGTTTTAGTTAAGCCTTTATCGATTAGTAGTTTCCATAGTTTGTTATAACTTAGTTTCATTTTTCACCTCTCTATTCCAAGACTTACCATATAGTTCGTGTCCGTTGCTTGCTAATTGAAGCACTCGATTATTTTGCAATATTTCATAAGTTTCATCGCTATAAGAACTTTGTTTATCGAAAGCTATGAATACTTGTTTATTAATCTGATGGACTTTATCATAAATTCTCATTATTCCATCTACACCTTCATCATCAATATTCTTGAAAAGCAAAGAATCATGTGCTAATGCTGGAAGGGAAGAAAGGTATAACATTGCAAGATCAAATAAAATCAGACCTTTAAAGTTTGTACCTGTTCCTGTATCTTGTGGTGTAAAGAATTCGTAGCTGTTATAATTCTTTAATGAAATTTTTGGAGAATTTCTTTTTTCCACATATAAAGTTTCATTGAACTCGTACATTTGTTGATTAAGTTTAAATGTAATATCAGTTAGTAGACTTGCTACATTTGTTTCTAGCTTGTTTTTTGCATCACTCTTTAAGTCGGATAAAGATTTTTCTTCTTTAAAGGCTTCATTTTGTTCCTCAAGAGCTTGAATTTGCCTTTGGAGAGAAGAGTGTTTATCTAGAAACTCCTTTGAAAATTGGTTCTTAACTTTATGGTTGGAAAGTTCTAAACTAATATTTTCAATGTTAGTTTTCAATTCTGTGATTGTCTGTTCTAGAATTTCTTTTTCTTTACTAAATTCACAACTCAATATGGAAGATAGTTTTTTATGGTAATTTTCTATTTCAAAGATTTTCTTAACATTTGCTTCTGGGAAAAATTCAGTTAAGCTTTGTATGTCTGCTTCAGTAGGCATAAGACCATACTCCATGCTAATGCTAAGCAGCTTGTTTCTTCTTTGGTATCTTTCTAACTGCGTTTCAAAGTATAGTTTTTGGGATTTTAGGTTCTCGCAATGCTTAGATTGTTCAATTTCTTCTTGAGTAATACCTTCGCTGGTTGTATCTGTAAGGGATTCTAATTCAGCCTTTAATTCATTGATGGTTTTGATATTTTCTTCAAATTTAGTCTTTCCACCCACTAGATTAGATATAAAGCTATATTTTCTGGCATTTTTAAATGTTTTCAACTTATCTGTTTCTAAATCATACCTAGCGTGGAACGGCTCTATATCTTTAAAGTAATCAAGAAGACTCATTAATATTTTGATAGATTCTTTTGTACTTTGGTTTCTATATCCTTGCAAAGGATAGTTCGCTTCGTTATTGTGTTTTCCAGCAATTCGGAAGTAGGTACTTACTAGTTGCCTAAAAGAAAGATCAGTTTTATTGCTGATATATTTTTCCAATAAAAAGTCAAGGAATTCTTTCTTTGTTTTTGTATTTTCGGTTTCTGAATAATCGGGATTACAAAGGATGATGGTATCTGGATCTAAGGTACTTCTTCCAAAATAATATTTTTTATCAAATTTGAAACATGAATAGATTGTGTGGTTTCCAATATTTTTTACACCATCACTATTTAAGTAAGTATCTCCACCAAAAACAAAATCAATAGCCAGTAACGCAGATGACTTACCAATAGAATTAGACCCTTTTGTTGCACCTTGGATTACATTTAGTCCTTCTTTTAGTTTGATTGGTTTTCTAATCTCATTATTCTCCATGAAAACTGGAGAATATATCTCTACAAGCATAATTTCACCTCGCCTTCATCGGTCATTTCAATTGCATTTAAAGCATATAGGCAATCCATAACAGACAAAAAATCTGTAGGGTCATCTAAATTTTGACTAATCGCATGATAAATATCTACAACATTGACATTGCCATTCTTAATTTCTCTAAGCACTCTAGGAATTAAAGCTAGGGTGCTTTTTTGATATGAATATAATTTATTTGGTAATTGCATCAAACACCTCACAGCTTTGAATAAAGTAGCAAACAATGGCTTGGCAAAATATTTCTTCTTGCATTGTTACTTTATGTATTCTTTCAGATAGACTTGTAAAGATTTCGATATCGGATTTTTTTGTTTTCTTTAGCTTTTTATATGCTGCCCTTATTTGATGCTGCAAATCTTCATAGTCTATTTCTTGTCTTTTATCAAGATTTTTTAAAATTTCACGAATTGTTACAAAGTAGGTCATTACATAATTATTAACCTGAAAGTACAAGTGAAAATCCTTGGATTTATCTATTTTCTCCACTATTTCTTTTGGATCCATTGTTAGAGCAGAGAAATCTTTTTCTTTAAGTTTTTTTAGTTTTGTAATTACATTTGTTAGTCCCTTTTCTAGTTGTATAGCATCAAGTTCAATCATGCTTTCCATACGATTAGAAAGGGCTTTTTTATTTTAACTAGTTCTCTAGTCATTTTTGTGCCGGTGTCCATTTGATAGGTAGCAAAGCAAGTAGGACATAGTGCAACTGTGTTGTCTATAGTTGATTGTTTACTTTTATTTATTTTACTTACTTCATAGACATCATTAATTTTTGAAGAGTCTGAAACGAATAGCAGCCTACCACACATTGGACAATGGCTATTACATTCTTGAAGCAAGTATTTTCCGTATTTTGTCTTCAAATCTAGTGATGATTGTATTTGCTTTTGTTGTTCAAGAATATCTGGAGAAGTTAATCCTGCCGTAGTTCTAATAATATTTACAAATATATCTGCTAGTAGTTCTGCAACATTTTCCCTTGTAGCAGCCGCATTATATGGGTGTAAATCGTCCGCCAACAGTTCTAGAGTTGCCTCTGGTCTTGTATGTAAACTATCAATGAAATTATCAGGGGTAAGTCTGTATACAATTGCTTTACAAGTAGTTTTGTTAATACCTCTTTTAGCAAAATTTTCATATGTCTTTAAACTGACCCTGTTTGAAGGGTCTTTTTTTAATCCCCATTCATTTTCCGGTACGGATGTAATCATCGCAATTAAGTCACGAACAAATTCTCCGGAGGTTAATGTATCGCTGATTCTATTAAAAAGCAGTGAATAAAAATTTTTAAACTCCATATATTGTAACCACCTCCTTTTTATTTTGAACCTCTTTGAACTACTTTGAACCTAACAAGAACCAGTTCAAAGTAGCGATTTTGTAAAATGTAATCATCAAAGAAAAACTGTGTTATTTACACATATTATATCACGCGAATATATCTTTGGTCAAACCTACCGTTCGCAAAAAGGATGGATGGTTTGCTTTAAGAAGTGTTATCACTTCAAGAAAAAATTCATGTTTGTTGACCTACTAGCTATGGGTTTATTCGGAACAAGCATGGAAAAACTAAATAGTTCAGCTCACTAACCGAATAAGGCGAGCTGCAAGTAATGAATGAAGGAAACTTCAGAAAAGCTTGTGGTCTTTTTATTGTGCCTTATTTTAGCTGATTTCTAGAAATTCCTTCATTCCAAGAAAACGGAGGGATTTCAAATGAAAATTCGTAAAACAAGACAAGATGAGCGTGGAGTATATAAATACTCATATCAAGTAAGAACGGAAAATGGTGGGTACACAACAGAAACTGTAGTACTTAGACCAGGAGAGGATGGTGTAACTGAGATGGACATTAAAAGACTCCATGCACTGGATGATAGTGAGGTTTATTACAATTGTAAGAATCTTAGACCGGAAAGAAGTGATGAAGAAAAAGAAAGAATTAAGGCATTCAAAAAAGAGTATGTTCAAAAATTCAAACTTCAACATGGTTATGAACCAAATAAGGACGCTATCAAAGATGCTGTCAGCGAGGCTTTTCCATCAAATTATAATCTATCTTTAGATTTTGCTTTTGAAAATGAGATTGATGAAGACAAGGCCAGCGTTACTGCAGCAACAGCAGTTCCATTTGATGACAAGTTTGAATGGTCAGAGGAGATGGAAGATATAAGGGAACTTCTATCAGATAAACAGCGGGAGGTTCTTGATCTTAAGTTTATTGACGGATACACACAAAAGGAAATTGCAGATATGCTTGGCGTAACCAAGATGGCAATAACAAAGAGACTGGCATCTGCGTATGATGTAATCAGAAAAACATGAAAATATAAAAAATTTTTAGGCAGGGTTTACTACCTTGCCTTTTTATTTGCCTGTGATTTGTAAGGGAGAATACGAGCCCTACAGAAAGGAGGCAAAGCTATGAAACACAAAGTCGTAATTAATGTAACAAAGGAAGATGGAAAAAAGACACCTGTGCTTAAAGGTGCAATCAGAAAACTTCCATCAAAAATTATTAAGTGGCTGTTTGGAGATTATACACAGGTCTATCTTCTTAAGCCCGGAGAAACCGTTGAATCTGTAGATGTCAAAGAAGTATTAAAAGGAGAAATGTAATCATGAAAAAAGAAGTAATTAAAAACATCATCACAGACTTAGAATCGCTCGTCAAAAATCTAAAGGAGCTGATAAAAGATGAAAAGGAAGAAAAAACACCTAAGTCAAAAGAGTTAAAACTGGAAGACTTAAGGGCAGTGCTTGCTACCTTAAGTCAGCATGGGAAAACAGCAGAGGTTAAAGAGCTGATTGTTAAGTTTGGCGGAACGAAGTTATCTGATGTACCAACGGAAAACTACAGTCAGCTACTAAAGGAAGCGGAGGAAATCAAAATTGACTAGACAGAAGGTGAATTGTACCAAAGGTGCAAGAGAGGCTGGCCTGGGCCACGCAATTTTATCCCCATCAAGTTCTCATAGGTGGCTGAACTGTACACCAAGTGCAGTGCTTGAACTAGAGTTTGAAAATACCAGTTCAGCAGCAGCAGAAGAAGGAACGGCAGCACATGCCTTTTGTGAACACAAACTAAAAAAGGCATTGAAGATGCGAAGTAAACGACCTGTATCTGATTATGACTCAGACGAAATGCAGGAATGTACTGATGCCTATGTGGATTTTGTTTTGGAGCAATATGAATTAGCCAAGCAGAAGTGTAAGGATCCGGCTATTTTGATTGAACAGAAAGTGGATTTTTCAGAGTATGTTCCAGATGGATTTGGAACTGCAGATTGCTTGATCGTTTCAGATGATAGGCTTTCCATCATCGACTTTAAATACGGACAGGGAGTTCTTGTGGATGCCTATGAGAATTCACAAATGAAATGCTATGCACTTGGAGCACTAGCAATTTATGAAAGTCTATATGACATAAAAGAAGTCAGTATGTCAATCTTTCAGCCACGAAGAGAGAATGTTTCTACTTGGACGATTTCTGCAAGCGAACTAAAGAAGTGGGCAGAGGAAGTTCTAAAACCTAGGGCAGATTTGGCTATAAAAGGCGAGGGAGAATATTGCTCAGGTGATTGGTGCAAATTTTGTAAGGCTGCAGTTAGGTGTAGAGCAAGGGCGGAAGAAAAGTTAAAACTTGCAAAAGATGAGTTTAAACTACCCCCACTATTAACAGATGCCGAAGTAGAAGAAATCCTAGTGGTTATTCCGGATTTGACTTCATGGGCAAATAGCATCTTAGCATATGCAACAGATATGGCGGTCAATCATGGTAAAGAGTGGGATGGCTTTAAGGTTGTAGAGGGTAGGTCGGTAAGAAAGTATAAGGATGAGGATTCTGTAATCGAAAAAGCAAAAGAAAACGGATATACAGATATCTTTAAAACCAGTCTTATTACACTTACTGAAATGCAAAAGCTGATGGGAAAGAAGAAATTTGAGGATATTCTAGGTGACCTCATAATTAAACCACCTGGAAAGTTGACGCTTGTACCAAACACAGATAAGCGTCAGAAAGTAAATGTATCAAATGTTAAAAACGAATTTAATGAAATAACGGAGGAAAATTAAAATGGCAAATATTAGTAGAACAAAGGTAATCACAGGAAAAGACACAAGACTTTCATATTTTAACGGCTGGGAGCCAAAATCAATCAATGGAGGGCCTGAGAAGTATAGTGTATCTCTTCTTATTCCAAAGGATGATAAAGAAACAATTACGGCAATTGAAAAGGCAATTGATGCTGCAATCGAAGAAGGAATCGGTAAGTTTGGAGGGAAGAAACCAAACAAGGCTGCTATTAAACTGCCTCTTCGTGATGGAGATATTGAGCGTGATGATGAGGCCTATAAGGGTCATTATTTCATCAACGCAAATAGCGTAACAGCACCTCAAATTGTAGATAAAGCTGTAAAGCCTATCCTTGATAGAAGTGAAGTATATTCAGGTTGTTATGCTCGTGTATCAATCAGCTTTTATGCCTTTAACTCAAATGGAAATAAAGGTATTGCCTGCGGACTTGGAAATATTCAAAAGATTAGAGATGGTGAGCCACTTGGTGGAAGAAGTAATGCTGCTGATGATTTCACAAGCCTAGAAGATGATGACTTCTTGGCATAGGAGCTCTGTACTCATTACCTGTTTTCAGGATATGGAAGGACATTAGAAACAAATAATGAAAGAATAACAGAAATCGGGTGGTGGGGGCAACCTTGCCACCTGTTTGTTTAAGGAGGAGTAATGAACGAAATATGGAAAGATATTCCTGGATATGAGGGGAAATATCAAGCAAGTAGCGAGGGGCGGATACGTAGCTTAACAAGAAAAGTAAGGGGAATTTGTCATTTTACAGGGCGTGAGTTTCAGAGAACAGTTCAAGGCAGAATTTTGAAACCAGGTAAATACTGCAAAGCAGGACATGTTTCTGTTGTTCTTGGACATGGAACGAATGGAATCCCCGTACATCAACTAATAGCACGTACTTTTTTAGGAGAATGCCCTTTAGGAAATGAGGTTCTACACAATAACGGTCATTCAAAGGATAACAGAGTTGAAAATCTTCGTTACGGTACAAGAAGTGAAAATATATTAGATGTTTATAACGACGGTGGACGATGGAGAAAACTTTCTATAAAGGATGTATACGACATTCGATTTAGATTCTTATGTGGTTATCGTGGCTATGAAATAGCTGAATTATATGGGGTATCACAAACCACCGTTAGTAATATCAAAACAAGGAGGATATATGGATGGCTGGAATAAAGACACTATCACTGGACTTGGAGACCTTTTCTTCTGTTAATTTGAAAAAGTCGGGAGTATATAAATATGCCGAATCCGATGATTTTGAAATACTCTTATTTGCTTACAGCGTTGATGGTAGTGATGTTAAAGTAATAGATTTAGCAAAAGGAGAGGAAATTCCTTCTGAAATATTGGACGCACTCACTGATGAGAAAATAAGTAAATGGGCATTTAATGCACAATTTGAGAGAGTTTGTTTATCAAGATATTTAAGGGATAAAGGTATCAGTCTAGATCCTTTTTATGATAATCATAAGCTTAGTACATCAAAGGCTATGTTTTTAAATCCGACTTCTTGGAAATGTACCATGATTTGGTCTGCAACACTTGGACTTCCATTATCTCTTGAAGGAGTGGGTGCTGTGCTAGGACTTGATAAGCAGAAATTAAGCGAAGGTAAAAACCTAATCAAGTATTTTTGTGTACCCTGCACTCCGACAAAAACTAACGGAGGAAGAACAAGGAATCTGTACTTTCATGATGAAGAAAAATGGGAACAATTCAAATCATATAACAAGCGTGATGTGGAAGTGGAGATGGGAATTCAAGAGAAATTATCGAGATTTCCTGTGTCAAGAGACACTTGGGATGAGTTTTATCTAGACCAGGAAATCAACGATAGAGGCATTGCTATTGATCCTGTACTTGTTGAATCAGCAATCAAATTAGATACTGGTGTAAAGGCTAGTCTTATGCAAAAGCTAACAGAAATTACCGGACTTGAAAATCCTAACTCAGTTCTTCAGATGAGAACTTGGCTATCTGAACATGGACTTGAAATGGAGTCTTTAGGCAAAAAGGAAGTAGCAAAAGAAATAAAGACGGCATCTAAAGAACTGGTAGAAGTCCTTACTTTAAGACAGCAGTTATCAAAGTCATCTGTAAAAAAATATACAGCTATGAAAAATGCTGCCTGCACAGATAATAGGGAAAGAGGAATGTTTCGATATTATGGTGCAAATAGAACTGGAAGATTTGCAGGAAGACTTGTTCAGTTACAAAACCTGCCACAAAACCATCTGCCAGATTTAGCTGATGCTAGAGCACTTGTAAAATTAGGAAATGTAGATGCGATTGAAATATTATATGAAGATATCCCAGATACCTTATCACAGCTTATTAGAACGGCCTTTGTACCTCAAAACAATAACAAATTCATTGTAGCTGATTTTTCAGCCATTGAAGCGAGAGTCCTTGCATGGCTTGCAGGCGAAAAATGGAGAATGAAAGTCTTTGAAGAAGGTAAAGATATCTACTGTTCATCAGCAAGTCAGATGTTTGGAGTTCCTGTTGAAAAGCATGGTATAAATAGTGAACTTCGCCAAAAGGGTAAAATCGCAGAACTGGCACTTGGCTATGGGGGTTCGGTAGGTGCATTAAAAGCTATGGGAGCACTTGATATGGGACTTACTGAAGAAGAACTTCAGCCACTGGTTGACGCTTGGAGAAACTCAAATCCTATGATTACTAGCCTTTGGTGGGATGTTGATAGAGCGGTCAAAACTTGTATAAAGCAAAGAATAGAAACTAAAACTCATGGCATAAAATTCTCATGGAAAAGTGGATTTTTATTTATAGAACTTCCTTCAGGAAGAAAACTTGCCTATGTAAAACCTAGAATTGGTGAGAATAAGTTCGGTGGTGAGTCAGTTACTTATGAAGGTGTCGGTAATGCTAAAAAGTGGGAAAGGCTGGAAAGTTATGGTCCTAAATTTGTAGAAAACATTATTCAAGGGACTGCGAGAGATATTTTGCTTTTTGCTATGAAGACATTAAGAAACTGCCAGATAGTAGCTCATATTCACGATGAAATAATTATAGAGGCAGATAAAAGAATGAGCCTTGATGCAGTATGTGAGCAAATGGGAAGAACGCCACCTTGGGCGAAGGGATTACTTCTTCGTGCAGATGGTTACGAATGCGAATTTTATAAAAAAGATTAGAAAAATTTTGAGCGGGGTTTACTATCCGCTCTTTTTCTTTGCCTGTGATTTAGAAGGTAATAGTGCCTTCAAAAAAATTACAGGAGGTCAAATAGATGACTATTGAAGAAAAAATCACCGACTTGGAAACAATGGATAAGGTAAGAGACCAGCAAATAAAAGAGCTCCAAGTGGCAGTAGAAGAATTAAGCGGATGTTTGAATGGAGGTGTTAATCATGAAAGCAATGATTCCAATGAATGATTATGGCATTATGGCTGACAAGCATAACACCGCCAGAGTAGACAGCAGATTTGTTGCACAGTTCTTTGAAAAAAGACATTCAAATGTAATTCGTGATATTCAGTCAATCACTGAACCCAAATCTGGGCTGAGTGAAGAATTTACTGAGCTCAATTTTGAGTTGAGTAGCTATAAGGATTCTACAGGTAGAAAACTACCATGCTATCTGTTAACAAGAGACGGTTTTACCATTTTGGCAATGGGTTATACCGGGCCAAAGGCTATGAAGTTTAAAGAACTATATATCAAAAAGTTTAATGAGATGGAAGATTTCATAACAACGCTTATTTCAGCAAGAGAGATGTTTCCTATCTTAACTGAAAATATCAGTTTAATTCATGACCATCCAAAGGCGTATCACTATAGTAACGAATGCGACATGATAAATCGACTTGTTCTTGGGATGTCAGCAAAACAGTTCAGGGAATTGTATGGAATCGATAAAGGCCAAAGTATTCGTCCGTATCTATCTTCCAGTCAAATGTATCTAATAGATAGATTGCAAAAAATTGATGCAGGTCTTTTGATTTCTACTCCAGATTATCAAGCAAGAAAAATACAACTTGAATGGTATTTAGGAAAGATTGGAAGGGAGGCAGATTATGAGTAAGACATATAAGAAACACCTTGAAAATCCAAACTTCAGACCACTTGCATATATCTGCTCTCCATATAGTGGTGATAAAGATTTAAACATTAAGAAAGCCATTCATTATGCGGAACTTGCCTATAAGAATGGTGCAATTCCTGTAACTCCACATCTCTTGTTTCCTTTTATGGATGATAGAGATTTAGAACAAAGAAAAGATGCACTTTTTATGGATGTCATACTTCTTGGTAAATGCCAAGAGGTGTGGGTCTTTGGTACTGAAATCACTGAAGGCATGAAGCGAGAAATTGAAATCGCTGAAAAAAGAAAACAAGTGATTAAGTATTTTACAAGTGAGGGTTTGGAGGTTAAGACAAATGCTAAATTTTAATTGTTATGATGCTACTTGCATCGGAAATAAGAATAACTGCCTTTATCCTAATGTGGTCACAGTATCTGATAGGGATAGCTTTATAAAAGCTATCTCTTTTGACCATGTTACAGCAGAGTTTCAAGGCAGTTATAGAAGTAAAGATAAGTTCATAACTTCTAATTGCATACCTATGGACTGTGATAATGACCACTCAGATGATGAAAAAGACTGGGTGACACCTTTTGATGTGGCATTAGCCTTTCCAGGAGTATGCTTTTTTGCATCGTATAGCAGAAACCATATGAAGGTAAAGGGGAATAAGTCAGCAAGACCAAGGTTTCATATATATTTCCCAATTGAAGAAATAAAGGATGCTGGAGAATACGCTGATTATAAAGTGCAAATTCAAGCTAAATTTCCATACTTTGATGATAATGCCTTAGATGCCGCAAGGTTTATTTATGGAACACAAAATCCGGAAGTAGAACTTTATGAAGGGGATTTAACAGTTACTGACTATTTAGGAAGAAGAAAATTTGAAGATCTACCTATATTAGGTAGCCAAATACAAGAAGGAAGTCGCAATTCTACATTAAGCCATTTTGCAGGAATTATCTTAAAACGATACGGGAAAAGCGAAAAGGCAAAAAAAGCATTTTTAGAGGAATCTGAAAAGTGTAACCCTCCTTTGGATAGGGAAGAACTTTCACTCATTTGGAAGAGTGCAATCAGCTTTTATGAAAATATATCTAAACAAAAAGGATATATACCTCCAGACGAATATAAAAAAGTTTCTTGGGATGAGCCATTACCGTTTACGGGAGAAAAGATGCCAAATTTTCCTATTGAAGCCCTTCCTAAGGCTTTACGAAACTATGCAATTGCTGTAGGAAAATCAACACAGACTCCTGTGGATATGGCAGCAGTTGGAGTTCTTGCTACTGTATCAGCTTGTATGAAAAATTTATATAAAGTTGAGGGAAAAGCGGATTGGCATGAACCAACTAATATTTACAGCGTAATTATAGCAGAGCCTTCGGAAAGAAAGTCTGCAGTTATTTCGCTTGTCATAAAACCTGTGGATGAATATATCAAAAAATATAACCAAATTCATAAAGTGGAATTTGAAATGTCTAAAGTCATCAAACAGAGACTAGAAAACAAGAAAAACAGTCTTCTGAGCCAAAGTAAGAAAAAGGGAGAGGACAAAACTTCTAGTGAATTTAATGATGAAATCAGAAGTGTGGTAGAAGAACTTGTAAATTTTACAGAAAGTAAGCCTTTAAAGGTTTATGTGGATGATACGACTACTGAAAAACTCACAGAAAGTTTGGCAGAAAATAATAATGCTATTTCTATTATTTCATCTGAAGGTGGAATTTTTGATGTCATATCAGGCACTTATTCCAGCAAGGTAAATATTGATGTTTTTCTTAAAGCCTACTCCGGAGAAAACATATCCGTAGATAGAATTATGAGAAATTCTATCTATGTTGAAAATGCGTGTCTTAGCATTCTCTTGTCTGTTCAACCTGTAGTGATTGGTGAGCTAATGAGAAATAAGAAGTTTCGTCATAGAGGGCTAACCGCAAGATTTCTATACACTACACCACAATCTTTTGTTGGAAAAAGGACCTTAGAATCAGAATGCATTTCCAAAGATGTATATAGGGAATATAAGGAGTTAATCGATAATATTCTGATGGAAGAAAAGACGGGAAATACACAAATTATAAAGCTGAGTGAAAAGGCAAAGGAACTCTTAAAAGAGTATTTTGACTGGGTGGAACAAAAGCTTGTAGGTGAATTTACTATGTACAGCGATTGGCTCGGAAAACTAGTGGGAAATACGCTTCGCATTGCAGGGATACTTGCAAGAAGTAGTGTGATAAAAAAAGATGTGGGAGATGCTCTTTTAGAAGAAGATTCACCGATTGTAATTGATGAAGAAGTTTTTTCTAATGCTGTTAAAATTGGAAAATATTTTTTAGTCCATGCAGTTAATGCCTATGGAGATATGGGAGTTCGTTCAGACTTTAAGGCTGCTCTTATGGTTCTTGAAAAATTAAAAGAAAAAGAACTTGTAAACATTACAAGAAGGGAAGTCATGAGACTTTGCAGGTGGGTTGGAAGTGCAGAAGAGGCACAAAGCATACTGGACAATCTTGAAGACTATGGATATATCCGTCTTTCAGAAATAGATCCGGCAGAAAAAATGAGAAATGGAAGACCTAAGAATGTGGTGTATTCCATCAATCCGAGTGTTTTATCGGAGTAAAAGACTTTTTTGTCACACATATAAGGGTTTTGTCACGCTGTTCCCACGTCCCATACACAGTTCTATATGTAGCAATACTTTATATATAAATAAATTAATTTAAAAAAGCTATCTATATAGCGACAGCGTGACAAAATAGGACAAAACTATTTTTAACAATTTGATGAAAGGAATAGAAATACGATGATTACAATAAATGAAAGAAAAATTGAAGTTTATGAAAATGCAGGAGCGTATATGAGACTCCTTAAGACAGTAGGGACAAAAGCGGTAGTTGCAATTAGTCCTGTACTTCATGCCAAGGATACAGGTAGGTTATTAAAGGCATTAAATACTATTGATGAAATCTGTTCAAAGGCTGATAGTAATATGTTTTCTGACTATCCTAATCTTGGAAATAAATATGTTGATGTGTTTTACGGCAATTTAGCTAGTGAGACAAGAAATGATATTGATGAAAAAATAAAGGCTATGGCAAAGGAGAGAGCAGATGAGCTGTTTAAGAGAAAGTGATATTGAAAAATGCTTAGTTCGTAAGATTAAAGAAAAAGGTGGTTTTGCAATAAAGTTTGTAAGTCCTAGTCTATCTGGTATTCCAGATCGTTTACTTCTTCTCCCGGAAGGGAAGTTTGCTTTTGTAGAACTTAAGGCAAAAGGTAAAAAACCAAGACCTCTTCAGCTAAAAAGAATGGCTGATTTTAGGAAGTTAGGTTTTAAATGTTTTGTGATTGATGATAAAGAGCAAATCGGAGGTGTTATTGATGAAATACTCTCCTCATGATTATCAAAGGTATGCAACGAACTTTATCATAAATAGTCCAATATCAGCAGTTCTATTGGAAATGGGTCTTGGAAAAAGTGTCATAAGCCTTAGTGCAATAAATGAACTTATGCTTGATTACTTTGATGTATCAAGGACTCTTGTTATCGCACCATTAAGAGTTGCGATTTCTACATGGCCAGAGGAGATTAAAAAATGGGAACATCTAAAATATCTTAGCTATTCTGTAGTAACAGGAAGTGAAAAAGAAAGGCTTGATGCATTAAAGAAACCCGCACACATTTACATTATTAACCGTGAAAATGTAGATTGGCTTATTACAAAAAGTGGCTTTAAGTGGTTTTTTGATATGGTGGTAATTGATGAACTATCATCTTTCAAAAGTTATCAGGCAAAAAGGTTCAAATCACTTCTTAAAGCAAGACCAAAGGTAAAGAGAATCGTAGGACTTACAGGAACTCCATCAAGTAACGGTCTTATGGATTTGTGGGCAGAGTTTAGACTCCTAGATATGGGAGAAAGGCTTGGAAGATATATCACTCACTACAGACAAAACTTCTTTGTACCAGATAAAAGAAATCAGCAGATGATATTTTCATATAAACCTAAAGATGGAGCAGAGAAAATGATATATAGCCTTATATCAGATATTACGATTTCTATGAAATCAAAAGACTTTCTGAAAATGCCAGAATGCATTATGAATGAGGTGGTGGTTTCATTATCGGAAAAGGAACAAAAATTATATGATTCCTTAAAAAAGGATATGGTGCTATCCGTTGAAGATGAAGAAATCGATGCTATAAATGCTGCAGCCCTATCTAGTAAACTTCTTCAAATGGCAAACGGTGCTGTGTATAACGATAAAAAGGAAAGCATCGTAATTCATGATAGAAAACTCGATGCACTTGAAGATTTAATTGAAGGTGCTAATGGTAAACCTGTTCTTGTAGCATACTGGTTTAAACATGATCTAACTAGAATAAAAGAAAGGTTTGATGTTAGAGAGATTAAGACAGGTAAGGATATAACGGACTGGAATGAAGGGAAAATTCCTATTGCAGTCATTCATCCTGCAAGTGCTGGTCATGGACTTAACTTGCAATTAGGTGGATCAACACTTATATGGTTTTCACTTACTTGGAGTTTAGAACTTTATCAGCAAACCAATGCAAGGCTTTATAGACAAGGACAAAAAGACACAGTAGTTATTCATCACATTGTTTCTGAAGGTACTATTGACGAAGATGTGATGAAAGCACTAAAGGCAAAAGAGAAAATGCAAGATGCACTGATTGATTCAGTTAAAGCAAGATTAAAGTAACGAGGAAAAGAGGTTCTATGGAGAACTTACCTCAAGTTGGAGGTAAGAATGGAAATAAAAGAATATTTAAAGCAAGCATATCTGCTTGATAAAAGAATACAGCATTACCTAGAAGATATAAAAAGACTTAGGTTAATGGCAACAAGTGTATCCTCTCCAAGATATGATATAGACAGAGTTCAAACTAGCAAAAATACTGAAGCACCTTTTGTGAAAAGTTTAAATAAAATAATGGACTTAGAGGCAAAGATAAATGAGAAACTTATATTGTTTATCAGGCTTAAAGAGCAAATTCTTGACATGATTTCAAAACTTGAAAGTGTGGATGAACAACTGCTACTTACCTATCGTTATTTAAACAATATGACATGGGATGAAATAGCAAAGGAACTTCATGCTTCAAGAGCTACAGTTTTAAGGTGGCATGGGAATGCACTAGTTAAGTTAAAAATGCCTGAAAATCCTATAGATATAAAAAGTTGATACAAAATGAGACGCTTTGAGACACTTTGAGACTAAATAATACTGTTTGACTATCTTTTAATAGTTTTGCCTTTGTGGTATGATATACTTAGCAAAAATTATAAGAATACAAGCCTTGAGAGAGAAATCTTTCAGGGCTTTTCTTATGCCCAAAAGGAGGTGGAAGACTTACCAAGAAAACCAAAGCGTCCATGTTCTTACTCTGGATGTCCTAACTTAACTGATGGCAGGTTTTGTGAAAAGCATCAAAGGGAAGAGAACCAACGCTACGAGAAGTACGACAGGAATCCTGCTGTACGCCGTAGGTACGGACGAGTGTGGAAAAGAGTAAGAGATGCTTATGTTAAAGAGCATCCATTTTGTGAGGAGTGCTTTAAGAAGAAAATTTTAGTTCCTGTAGAAGAAGTGCATCACATCAAACCTCTTTCTGAAGGTGGAAATCATAATAAAAGCAATTTGATATCTTTATGCAAATCGTGTCATGCGAGAATTCATGCCCAAAGAGGAGACCGTTGGAATAAAAAGTAAATGGGTAGGGGCGGTCATTATCTCTACGAACCTAGCCACCGTGGAACGGGCGTGGGGTCTCACGCACAAAAACACAGGTTCAAAGGGGGTATTAAAGAAAACTAAAAAATATGAATGGAAAGGAAGTGATGAATGTGGCCAAAGACGGAACATATAGAGGTGGGAGAAGAGTAAAAGCAGGAGATAAACCAAGACCGATAGCTGAAAAAATACAAAATGGAGAAAAGGTAAAACTGCTTGCAAATGATATACCGGATATGTACTATGCAGAACTTGATTCTGTAGATTTACCTGATGGTGTAGAACTTGATGGAATAGATATGCCAAAACCTGGTGAGTACCTATCTGCAAAACAAAAGGACGGTATTCCACTAGGCGCAGATGAAATATATAAAGAAACATGGCTGTGGCTAAAGGAGAGAAAATGCGAAAAGTTAGTAAATAAAAGATTGCTTGAGTCATATTCACAGGCCTTTGCCAGATATATTCAATGCGAGGATGCTATTAGTAGATATGGAATGCTTGGAAAGCATCCAACAACAGGTGGAGTAATTGCTTCGCCATTTATTCAGATGTCATCACAGTTTCAAAAAACAGCAAATCTTATTTGGTATGAGATATACGACATCGTCAAACAGAACTGTACAGAAATTTATGAAGAAGATAGCGATGACCTTATGGAGCAGCTATTAAGAAGAAGGAGATAAGAAAAATGATAGAAAAAGTAAATCCAAAACACCCAGATAAAATTGCAGATAGAATAGCAGGTGCTATAGTTGATATCGCATATAAAAATTGTGATAATCCTAAAGTTGCCGTAGAAGTCTTAATCGGTCATGGTGTGTGCCATGTGATTATAGAAAGCACGGTGAATTTTAAGTATAAGGAAATTAAAGAGGCAATAGCTCGTATTGCTGGAAAGGTTAAAAAAGATATTGTCATTGCAAGACAAGATAAACACCTATCTAAAAACCAAGAAGAAACTATCCGATGTGGTGATAATGGTATCTTTAAAGGTATGCCATTAACAGATGAAGATAAGGCTTTAAGTAAAATTGCAAGAGAAATCTATGGAACTTATCCCTATGATGGAAAATATATCCTTGATGATAAGAAGCTAATCATCTGCCAAAGCCATGCGAATAATGAAGAATTAAAAGGTAAATATCAGTCTGCTATTATTAATCCTCTAGGCTTTTGGACTGGTGGAACTGATGTAGATACAGGAGCAACAAACCGTAAACTTGGATCGGACATGGCTGATTCAGTTACAGGCGGCGGTCTTCATGGTAAAGACTTATCCAAAGCAGATATATCAGTAAATATCTACGCTTTTCTTAAAGCACAGGTGGAACAAAGACCGATTGAACTTAGCTGTGCCATTGGTGATGAAGTAGTTGATGGTAAGCCGTATAGCGAAATCGTGAATATCGCAAGAAAGTATATAGACTCTATTGGTGGATTTGAAAAGTTCGCTGAATGGGGTCTTTTTTAATGGGGTGAGCTTATGAAAACAAAAATGGAAATGGTGGAAATTAGTAAACTAGTCCCTTATGTGAATAATGCAAGAACTCACTCCCCAGAGCAGATTATGAAACTTAGATCCTCTTTACGAGAATTTGGTTTTATCAATCCGGTCATCATCGATTCAAAGTTTAATATCATCGCAGGTCACGGAAGAGTTATGGCAGCTAAGGAAGAAAAGATGGAAGAAGTGCCATGTGTACTTGTAGACTATCTATCTGAGGCACAGAAGAAAGCATATATCATAGCTGACAACAAAATGGCACTGGATGCTGGCTGGGATGAGGAACTACTCCGAATTGAGATTGAAGAATTAGAAGGAATGGATTTTGATTTAGCTCTAACGGGCTTTGATGGAGCAGAACTTGATGAGTTATTTGGAAATTCTGAAAAGGAAACGGTGGAAGATGATAAATTTGACTTGACATCAGCACTTGAAAAAGCTGCCTTTGTAGAAAAAGGTGATATCTGGAATGTTGGCAAACACAGTCTGATGTGTGGTGATGCAACAAGTAAGGAAGATGTAGATACTTTGATGGGTGGTAAAAAAGCCAATCTCATTATTACCGATCCCCCTTATGGGGTCTCATTTAAAAGTGCCAGTGGACTTACGATAAAAAACGATTCGATGAAAGAGGAAGAGTTTTATAATTTCCTTCTTCTATCCTTTCAAAATATGGCAGAGCATTTGGAAAGTGGTGGAGCAGCCTATATATTTCACGCTGATACGGAAGGACTTAATTTTAGAAAAGCCTTTATTGATGCAGGATTTCATCTTGCAGGCTGTTGTATATGGGTAAAGAACTCACTTGTTCTTGGTAGAAGTGATTATCAGTGGCAACATGAACCTGTGCTTTATGGCTTTCTTAAAAATGGTAAGCATTCATGGTATTCCGATAGAAAACAAACAACTATTTGGAACTTTGATAAACCAAAGAGAAATGAAAATCATCCGACATCAAAGCCACTAGATTTACTTTCCTATCCGATTCAAAACTCAAGTCAAGAAAATGCCATCGTCATTGATACCTTTGGAGGTAGTGGTTCAACCTTAATTGCTTGTGAAAAGACAAATCGAATCTGTCATACGATGGAACTTGATGAAAAGTATGCATCAGTTATTTTAAGACGATATGTGGAAGATACCGGGGATAATGAAAATGTCTATGTGATTCGTGGTGGTAAGAAATTATCATATAAAGATTTAGTGAAAGAGGTGGAAACACATGGAGAAAAAACAAAATAAACCTCTAACACTTTGTTCTCTATTTGATGGTTCAGGAGGATTTTGTTTAGGAGCAAAACTTGTAGGTATAAAGCCTATTAGTTGTTCAGAAATTGAGCCTTTTCCAATTAGAGTAACAACTAGAAGAATGCCGGATGTAAAACATTTAGGAGATATATCTGGTATTAAAGGAAATGAAATAGAACCTGTGGACATTATCACTTTTGGCAGCCCATGCCAAGATATGTCTATAGCAGGTAAAAGAGCGGGGCTAAGTGGTTCTCGCTCTAATTTATTTTATGAGGCAATTAGAATTATTAAAGAAATGAGGGAGGAAACGCATGGAGAAAAACCAAGATATATCGTTTGGGAAAATGTGCCAGGTGCATTCTCCTCAAACAAAGGAGAGGACTTCTTTTCAGTCCTCAAAGAAATCTGTGGGATCAAAGGACATAAAATTGATGAGGCTAGACCTAAGAAATGGCAAAACGCAGGTCTTATCATGGCAGAAGATTTCTCACTCGCATGGAGGGTATTTGATGCTCAGTACTGGGGAGTTCCCCAAAGAAGAAGACGCATCTATCTTGTCTGCGATTTTAATGGAAGAAGTGCCGGAAAAATATTATTTGAGTCCGAGGGCATGCCTTGGCATCTTGAAAAGAGCAAAAGCCCGTGGCAAAGAACTGCCACAGGTTCTAAAGGTAGCATTAGAAGTTCAGTCACAAATCTATGCTTAAATGACCAAGGGGGTCAGAGGATGGATGTTCATAAAAATAAGAGTGGAACAATCACCGCAAGCGTAGGGAATCATCCACCATTGGTATTTGAAAATCATGGACAGGACTCTAGATTTAAAGGACCTCTTGCTGTGAGTAATACTATAGGAGCAAGCCTTGGAACTGGTGGAAACAACCAGCCTTTTGTAGTTGAGGATAGTACCAGAACCTTTGATGTCCGTATTACATCAGAAAACACCAAAAATCATAGAGCTAATGTTTATGAAACTGATGTGGCAAGAACCATTAACACGGGTCAAAACTCACCGGAAGCCAATCAAGGCGGACTTGCCATTGTCTACTGTGACAAAACAGCAGGTACACTTTGTGCGATGGATGGGCCAAAGGGTGTTCATAGTGAGATGGCAGGTCAAGGCAAACTCATCGTTGAAAAGGAAATCTATTCAACCAGCAAAAACTCCCATCATACTGAGGCGGTAGAAAATCTAGCTAATACTTTAGTTGCAAGTGACTATAAAGATCCACCTGTTGTAAATGACGTGGCGGGTCAAAGATATATTGTTAGAAGACTAACTCCAAAGGAATGCGGAAGACTTCAAGGTTTCCCAGATGGTTGGTGTGATGATTTAGAAACTATCAATCCCACAGAGGGAGAATTGATATTTTGGACTGAAGTCTTTGAAACCTATAGGAAAGTTGTGACGAAAGCTACTAAGCCTAGAAGTGAAAAACAGATAAGAAAGTGGCTTGCTAGTCCTCATACAGATTCAGCTGAATATAAGATGTGGGGAAATGGCGTGGCACTTCCTAATGTATGTTTTGTACTTGCAGGAATTAAGCACTTTTATTTTAAGTAATGCACAGATATAACTTGATAAATCTCTGATAGTACGGGAATATACACATACCAAAACTAAAGGAGGAAAAACAAGTGCAAGTAAAATTTAATGTTACAGGTAAAGAGAGAAAAGAGCTTGTCAAAGGGATTGAAAGAATCACAAATGAAAAATCCAAGTATTTAGGAATGCCAAGTACAGCTTATGAGGTTGGAATCTTTACAATTGATAAGACGGGAACGGTTTTATGTGAAGATGATTTCGCACTTGAAAGGTTAGTTCACAATCTTATCGGTGACGGCTTTGTACCTAAAGAAGAGATTAAAAGGGAGCCAGTGGCCACACAGGGGCTTACAGTGGCAATTCCAAGAGAGAAGGTGGATTTATCCAAGCTAGAGAAAATCTTTGAAAATAAGGGCGATTTAATCAAAAAGGCACTAGGAATTACAAGCCTTGAGATAGAGGAAGATGAAGAAAAAATAAGTTTTCCTTGGTCTGAAAATATCGATAACGAACATATAATGACATATACAAAATTTATTGCTGCACTTTGTAAGATGAGTATGGATGCCAAACGCATCAACGATTCTTCCAAAGAAGTAGTCAATGAAAAGTATGCCTTTAGATGTTTTCTTTTAAGACTAGGCTTTATCGGAGATGAATTTAAGAAAGATAGAAAAATACTTCTTGAAAAGCTTTCAGGATCATCAGCATTTAGAAATGGAGGTCATGAAGATGAGATTTCCAAATAAAGAGGTTGTTGAAGAATTAAGAAAAAAGTATCCAGTTGGAACTAGAGTAGAGCTTGTCTTTATGGAGGATATTCAGGCACCGCCTATTGGTACAGCAGGAACAGTAAGAGGTGTTGATGATATTGGCTCTATTATGGTTTCTTGGGATAACGGAAGTAGCCTAAGTGTAGCTTATGGTGAAGATTTCTGCAGGAGGGTTTCAGATGAACGATAAGATAAAGGAACAGATACTTGCTATTAGAAAAACAGGGATTACTAATATGTTTGATATAAGAGTAGTTCAAAGAATCGCTTATGAAATGGATTTTTATGAACTTGTAGATTTTCTTGAAACGGATAGAAAAGCCTATGTTGATTTCATTCTATACGGCAAATAAAACTACTATTATTATGAAAATAAAGCACATATTTCTTTAAAAATGACTTGATATATCCTTCAAATTACGGGAATATACACATACCAAAAACAAAGGAGAAACGCACATGACAAAGCAAGAAATTTTTAAGGAAGCGACAAAAAAACTAAATGATAAGAAAGCAGCATTTTATAAAAGAGAGCCTGAAAGAAAACTTTATGACGAAGGCAAGATTGGCTGGAACGAATACCTAAAAAGAGCCAAAGCAAGAGAAGAAAAAGAAAGAGAATTCTATAAAGGAAACGAAAACTTTGAACTCTACGATGCAGGTCTTATCACCTACGATGAATTCTTAGAATTGGAGGGGAAATAAGATGAGCAAAATGATAGATTTAGCTAACAAGTACAAGATACCAACACAGGCAACACCGGAAGATTTAGAAACTAGATGGGGTAGGGTCATAACCTTTGGAGATAGGGTGATTCTTGTAGGACACTACTATCACCCAGATGGTAATTGCTACTTTGCAGCAGTTCATGAATTTCTAGATGATGACCATTCATGTGAAGGTTTTATTGGACTAAGGGAAGTAAGCGAAGAACGATTCAAAGATGATGGTCACGCAATTGAGTGGGCATTAAAACAAAACTAACAATAAAAGATTTTCAGAGCCTAGGCTCTGTTTCTCGTAGTAGCAGCCAAAGGGCTGTATTATTTATGTCTAAAAGGGGTGAGTTGATGGCAAAATACAAGACTACAAAATTTAAATTAAAAGATTCTATCTATAGCAGGGATCATGCAGATTATGCTGTAAATTTCATTGAATGCCTAAGCCACACCAAAGGCACCTGGGCTGGTAAGCCATTTAAGTTACTTCCTTGGCAAGAGCAAATCATAAGAGATTTATTTGGAGTGATTAAACCAAATGGATATAGGCAGTTTAATACAGCCTACATTGAAATCCCAAAGAAGATGGGAAAGAGTGAACTTGCAGCAGCTGTTGCCTTACTTCTTTGCTGTGGTGATAATGAAGAAAGAGCTGAGGTATATGGATGTGCTGCTGATAGACAGCAGGCAACTATAGTGTTTGATGTTGCAGCAGATATGGTAAGGATGTGTCCTGCACTTAACCGTAGAGTTAAGATACTGGCATCACAAAAAAGAATTATCTATAAGCCAACAAATTCTTTCTATCAAGTATTATCAGCGGAAGCCTACTCCAAGCATGGGTTTAACATTCATGGTGTAGTCTTTGATGAACTTCATACCCAGCCAAACAGAAAACTCTTTGATGTTATGACTAAAGGTTCAGGTGATGCTAGAACTCAGCCTTTATATTTTCTTATAACAACAGCAGGTACAGACACACATTCTATCTGCTATGAAACGCATCAAAAGGCTAAGGATATTTTAGAAGGAAGAAAAATAGATTCCACTTTTTATCCAGTGATTTATGGTGCTGATGAAGAAGATGACTGGACAGATCCAAAAGTATGGAAGAAAGCAAATCCATCTCTTGGGGTGACGGTTGGAATTGATAAAGTAAAGGCTGCCTGTGAATCAGCAAAGCAAAATCCGGGAGAAGAAAACTCCTTCAGACAATTAAGACTTAACCAATGGGTAAAACAAGCAATTAGATGGATGCCAATGGAAAAATGGGATGCTTGTTCCTTTGCAGTAGATGAAGATGAACTTGAAGGCAGAGTATGCTACGGAGGCCTTGACCTTTCATCTACAACGGATATTACAGCCTTTGTTTTAGTGTTTCCTCCAATAGATGAAGACGATAAATTTTGCATTATGCCTTTCTTTTGGCTACCTGAAGATACGCTGGGTTTAAGAGTAAAACGTGACCATGTACCTTATGATGTTTGGGAAAGACAAGGATACATTCAGACAACAGAAGGTAATGTTGTTCACTATGGATATATTGAAAAATTCATAGAAAAGCTAGGAGAAAGGTTCAACATTAGAGAAATTGCCTTCGATAGGTGGGGTGCTGTTCAGATGGTACAAAACCTAGAAAATATGGGCTTTACTGTAGTTCCTTTTGGACAAGGTTTTAAGGATATGAGTCCACCTACTAAGGAACTTATGAAATTAACACTGGAACAAAAGCTTGCTCACGGTGGAAATCCGGTTCTTAGATGGATGATGGATAATATTTTTATTAGAACCGATCCTGCTGGAAATATAAAAGCAGATAAGGAAAAGTCAACAGAAAAGATTGATGGAGCTATTGCTACTATCATGGGCCTTGATAGAGCAATTAGATGTGGAAATCAAAATACAGAAAGTGTATATGATGGCAGGGGTATTTTGTTCATTTAAAAAACAACATTAAAATACTTAATTCTTACATTTAAATCCCTATTTCTTACAAGTGGGTTGTACTCATATTCAACTTCGTTTAACCTATACAAACCAACTAAAACGGATTAAAGGAGGGAAATATAATGTTAGAAAAAGAGGTATTAGAACTTGTAGTTAAAAAAGTCATGGATAAGTTTGCAAGAGAAAATGATGGTTCAAAAGGATGGACAAAAGAAGATATTCAAAATGAGGTTCTTAACCTTGGAGGCACAATGACAGATGTTTACGAGGCCATGAAGATTGGACTAGATATTTGTCTTTTGAAAGAAACAGTAGAGCCGGTATATAGTTAAAAATTTATTATTAAGAGCATCTCTTAGGAGGTGTTTTTTTCATACAGAAAATTAGGAGGAAAGTAAATGGGAATACTAAGCGGTTTATTCAAGAGTAGAGATAAGCCTAGTAATAGAACAAATGGTAGTTCATATAGCTTTTTGATGGGTGGTTCATCATCTGGAAGAAGAGTAAACGAACGCTCAGCTATGCAGATGACTGCAGTATATAGCTGCGTAAGGATATTATCAGAGGCAGTAGCGAGTTTGCCACTTCATGTGTATGAAAGAATCGATACAGGAACAGAAAAAGCAATAAATCATCCTTTATATAAAGTTCTTCATGATGAACCAAATTCTGAAATGACAAGTTTTATTTTTAGAGAAACCATGATGACACATTTACTTCTTTGGGGTAATGCCTATGCTCAAATTATCAGAAATGGTAAGAGTGAAGTCTTAGGACTTTATCCGCTTATGCCAGACAGGATGAAGGTAGATAGAGATGATAAAGGTCAAATTTACTATGAATATTTTGTCAGTGATTCTGATGCAGGAACAGAAAAACAAGGAAGAGTGAAGTTAAATCAGTCAGATGTTCTTCATATTCCTGGACTTGGCTTTGATGGACTTGTTGGCTATTCACCAATTGCTATGGCTAAAAATGCCATAGGTATGGCAATCGCAACGGAAGAATATGGAGCTAAGTTCTTTGCTAATGGTGCAACTCCAAGTGGTATTTTGGAGTATCCGGGAACAGTAAAGGATCCTGAGGCTATGAGGGAAAGCTGGTCAAAAGGGTTCTCTGGTAGTAACAGTCATAAGATAGCGATTTTGGAAGAAGGAATGAAGTACACACCGATTTCAATATCTCCAAATGAAGCACAGTTTTTAGAAACAAGAAAATTTCAAATCAATGAGATAGCTCGAATCTTTAGAGTTCCACCACATATGGTAGGTGACCTTGAGAAGTCGAGCTTTTCTAATATTGAGCAGCAGTCGCTTGAGTTTGTGAAGTATACGCTTGATCCTTGGGTGGCAAGGTGGGAGCAGTCCATTGTAAGAAGGCTGTTTACTGAGGAGGAAAAGAAAAAGTACTATGTCAAATTCAATGTGGACGGACTCCTTCGTGGTGATTACCAATCAAGAATGAATGGCTATGCTATCGGCAGACAAAATGGATGGATGTCAGCGAACGATATTAGGGAATTAGAAAACCTAGACCGTATTCCAAGTGAAGATGGAGGTGACCTATATCTCATAAATGGAAATATGCTCCCGCTTAAAAGGGCAGGAGCATTTGCAGGTGAAGATGGAAAGGAGGAAGAACCGAATGAAGAAGTTTTGGAAGTGGAAGAATCAAGTAGTAAATCAAGGAGAAACAGAAACGACAGAACGCATCCTATTCCTTAATGGAACGATAGCTGAAGAATCGTGGTTTGACGATGATGTGACACCACAGCTTTTCAAAGAGGAGTTAAATCAGGGTAATGGAAACATTACTGTTTGGATTAACTCTCCAGGAGGTGACTGTATTGCAGCAGCCCAGATATATAACATGCTGATGGAATATAAAGGAGATGTCACAGTAAAGATTGATGGGATAGCAGCAAGTGCAGCATCGGTTATTGCAATGGCAGGCACAAAAGTGATGATGAGTCCGGTATCAATGCTTATGATCCATAATCCTATGACCATAGCTTTTGGAAATAAAGGAGAAATGGAAAAAGCAATCTCGATGCTAGATGAAGTAAAAGAGTCCATCATCAATGCTTATGAAATTAAGACAGGGTTGTCTAGAACGAAATTGTCACATTTAATGGATCAAGAAACTTGGATGGATGCTAATAAAGCTGTGGAGCTTGGATTTGCAGATGATATCTTAAAAAGAAGTGAAACTACAGACATAGAAGCACCACAAGTTTCCATGATGTATTCAAAGACACAGGTTGTAAATTCACTGATGGAAAGAATAGCAGCTAAATGCAAAATAGAAAATAAAGAAACAGATAACACTCATGTAAAGGCGGATTCCTTAATGGAACGTCTTTTTTTAATGAAAAATTGGAGGTAGAAAATTATGAGTAAGATTTTAGAAATGATTGAAAAACGTAATAAGGCTTGGGAAGGTGCTAAGGCTTTTCTTGAAAGTAAGAGAGATAAAGACGGCCTTATTTCTGAAGAAGATGCTTTAAGCTATGATGAAATGGAAAAGAAAGTCCATAACTACAGTATGGAGATTGAGCGTCTTAAGAAGATTGAAGAGATGGATAAAGAATTATCTAGACCTACATCAAATGCAATTGTTACAAAGCCAATGAAAGTGGATGATAATCCGGAGAAAAAGGGAAGAGCATCCGATGAATACAGAAGGGATATGCTTAAGGCAATCAGAAGTAACTTTAAGCAGATTACAAACCTTTTGCAGGAAGGAGTGGACACTGATGGAGGATATCTTGTTCCGGAGGAATATGATAAGAGACTGATTGATGTATTAACGGAAAATAACATAATGAGAACCTTAGGAACTAAGATAACAACATCAGGTCTTCATAGAATTACAATAACAGCTACTAAGCCAGCCGCTCTTTGGGTTGAAGAAGGTGGTAAAATTCCATTTTCTGATTCTACTTTTGGTCAGATTACAATTGATGCATTTAAGCTTGCTGTTGGTGTTAAGGTTACAAATGAACTTCTTTATGACAGCATGTTCCCGCTTGAAAGCTATATTATCGAGCAATTTGGTAAGGCAATCGGTAATGCCGAGGAAGATGCATTTCTAAACGGAGACGGTAAGAAAAAGCCTCTTGGAATTTTCCATAAAGATGGTGGTGCAATCAGTGATGTAACAACAGCAGGAGTAGCTATTTCATCTGATGATATTATCAGTCTTGTGTATGCACTTGGAAGACCATATCGTCAAAAGGCTAAATTTATTATGAATGACCAGACCATTGCCATCATTAGAAAACTTAAAGATGGTAATGGAAACTATATGTGGCAGCCTTCCATTAAAGAAGGAGAGCCGGATAGACTGCTTGGTTATCCTATTTTTACATCAGCGTATGCACCTCTTGTAGAAGCGGGAAAACCTGCCATTGCATTCGGTGATTTTTCTTATTACAACATTGCAGACAGAGGAACAAGGTCTATGCAGGAACTTACGGAGCTTTATGCTGAAACAGATACAACAGGCTTTATTGCAAAGGAAAGAGTGGATGGAAAACTGATTCTTCCTGAGGCGGTTCATCTTTTAACTATTAAAGCAAAATAAAGGAGGGGGGTGCTAGTTATGGTTGTAAGTCTTGAAGAAATGAAAAACTATCTGAGGGTGGATACAAGTGAAGATGATAATCTGATTAGCACCCTTATAAAGTCTTCTGAAAAAATGTGTCTTTCTATAGCAAGAAAAGAGGAAGAAGAAATCATTTGTGAGAACTTTGAAGAATACAAGGTGGCAGTGCTATATGCTGCCGCCTATCTTTATGAACATAGGGAAGAGGCAGACCATCATGAGCTAACGATTACACTTAGATCCATGTTATTTGGAGTAAGAAAGGCGGAATTTTAATGAAAGTTTCACTATTAAATGAACGCATTACTATAGAAAAAAGCAAAATTGAAGTGGATAAAATAGGAAACCATAAAAATGTGTGGAGTAAATACTACTCTTGCCATGCAACTATCAGCAGTGAAAGTCCAAAGGAAGAAACAAGTAGTGGTGCTATATGGGATGAAAGCAAGATTGACTTTACCATTCGCTACAGTAAGGAAGTATCGGTCTTATCTTCCACCTGCTATAGAGTTATTTTTCATAATGATATTTATGAAATTGAAGGAATTGACCACATGAATTATAGGAAGAAAAGTCTAAAACTTCATTGTAAGAGGTGTGAGAGATGAGCAAGGTGAAAATTGATAGCCTTTCATCTGAAGTGATGAAGGAACTTGAAAAATATGCTGATGTTACAACGGAAAATGTGAAGAAGGCAGTTCAAAAAGCCGGAAAGACAGTGCGTGATGAAATCAGTGCGAATGCTCCAAGTGATACAGGAAAATATGGGAAAAGCTGGACTGTGAAAACTGTGAGAGAAACATCTAGCAGTTTAGAGCTTGTAGTTCATTCAAAAAACAAATATCAGCTTACCCACCTTCTCGAATTTGGTCATGCAAAGCGTGGTGGAGGAAGAGTATCTGCTAGACCACATATTGCAGCAGCTGAAGAAAAGGCTGTAAAGGTATTTGAAGAAGAGATAAAGGAGGCTATTTCCAATGGATAGGTTACTTGAAATTATAAAGCATATAGGACTTCCAAATGCTTATCATCACTTTGCTGAAGGGGAATCGCCAGAGCCGCCTTTTCTTATTTACATCTTGCCAGCGAGCGATAACTTTTCAGCAGACGGAAGAGTGTATTTTAAAGCAAATGAAGTTCATATTGAAATCTATACGGATTACAAAAGTCCGAAAACAGAAAAGAAAGTAGAAGCTGTGCTCGATGAGCATGGCATTTTTTATAACAAAACAGAGATCTTTATAGAGTCGGAAAAACTCTATGAAATCTTATATATTTTTGAAATGGAGGAAGAAAATCATGGGAAATAAAGTGAAATATAACCTTAAAAATGTTCATGCAGCAAAACTTAAAAAATCAAGCGAAGGGACATTTTCTTATGAAAATCCTAAAGCAATCCCAGGGGCGGTAAGTATCAGCCTTGAAGCTGAAGGAGAATCCAGTCCTTTTTATGCAGATGGTATTGTGTATTTTAGATCTACTGCCAACAATGGATATAGCGGTGACCTTGAGATTGCACTGATACCTGAATGGTTTAGAACGGAAATCCTAAAAGAAGAACTGGATAAAAACGGAGTACTTGTAGAAAAGGCAAATGTATCAGAAACAGAAAAGTTTGCACTCTTATTTGAATTTGACGGTGATATCAATGCAATTAGGCACGTCCTATATAATTGCTCCGCATCTCGTCCGTCCATTGAATCTGAAACAAAGGAAGATACTATAGAGCCTGGAACAGAAACACTATCACTTACAGCAGATCCAAGAGAGGATGGACTTGTAAAATCAAGAACTGGAGATACTACATCGGCTGATACCTATGCTAACTGGTATAAGAACGTTTATATTCCACAGGCTAATTCTGAAACACCAAAGCCATCGGGAAAATAAGGAGGGGAAATATGCTTGAGAAAACAGTAAAAGTAGGAGAGGTTGATGTAAAGTTTCGTTCATCTGCTACAATCCCTAGACTGTATAGAATTAAATTTAAAAGAGATATTTTCAAAGACCTCTCAAAGCTGGAGAAAACATTCAAGGCCAATGAAGGGTCTTTTGAAATTGATGACCTTGAGATATTTGAAAATGTAGCCTACATCATGGCTTACCATGCAGATAGAAGTATTCCAGGAAACATTGATGATTGGCTTGACCAGTTTGAAATGTTTTCTATTTATGAGGTTCTTCCTGAAATACTTGAACTTTGGGGAGCAAATATTCAGACAGAAGTTAAGTCTAAAAAAAACTTCCAAAAAGTAGTAGGGAAATGACAACAGCTCTATTTCTACTAAGATGCGTGGAAATAGGGATAAGCATTTCAGAACTTGATTTACTTACAATTGGTATGGTACTAGATATTTGGACTGAAAAATCAAATGACGGAGTGAAATATAGCAAGGTGGCAGGTCAAGCTGAGTTTGATAAATTTTGATTTATATAGTATAATTCATAAAAAGTAGAAGGGTAGCGTAATGAGCATATATTTAAAAAATCATCCTAAGAACAAACTTAACTCTGTACAAATGAAACCGATGAAACATTGTACAGAGTATAGCAAATAAATTACATTTAAGATTTCATCGGGAAATACAAAAAATTAGGTCATTTAGTTGGCTTTGTTTTTGTGCGCATTTCTCGATATATAAATAAAATGTAAAAGGCTATGGGCAATGTTTTGTCTGTAGCCTTTTGTTTTATAAATTATTAAGCAAAAGGCAGATACTATTTTGTATTTATGCCTTTTTTGTTGCATAAATACAGAAAATAAAATATTGAGAAGTGGAGAAATTTTAAATGAACGAAAGCAGAATAAAAATTTTGAAAGAAGAAAATATTGATAAGGCACTTTTTAAGTTAGGTATACCTATGGTTATCAGTTTGTTGGTAGCTGCCTTATACAATGTTGTGGACACCTATTTTGTGTCCGGACTTGGAAAAGAGGCAGTAGCTGCCGTTTCTGTTGCCTTTCCGATTCAACTTATTTTTTTAGGGATAGGATTAACATTTGGTGCCGGAGCAGGCTCTTATATATCAAGGCTACTTGGAGGAAATGATAAAAAAGAAGCAAGTATTGTAGCGACAGTTGCTCTACTAACAAGTGCAATTTTAGGGATAGTTACAGCTATTGCATTGTTTTGCTATTTAGATGGCGTTTTGAAATTTATGGGAGCCATACCATCTATTATTGAAATTTCCAAGTCGTATACAGGAATATTCATAGTAGGCGGTATTTTGGGAACGGTAAATGTAACACTTGGAAATTTAGCCGTTGCACAAGGAGCTGCTAAAATTTCCTTAAAGGCTATGATTGTAGGCTCTATATCAAATATGATTTTAGATCCGATATTTATATTCGGACTTAATTTAGGAGTGAGAGGTGCAGCGATTGCGACACTCATAGCCAGAGTTATAACCAGTCTAATGTATCTCATTTACTTTGTAGGAGATAAAAATTTAATTGAGATAAAGTTACCTAACTTTAAACCTACAGTTGCAATTTACAAGGATATATTAAAGATAGGTATATCCATGTTAATACTTCAAATTCTACAAACAATATCCATCAGCAAAATATCTTATGCAGCGTCCTTTTATGGAGAAGAAGCAATAGCTGCAATGGGTATTGTTCTTAGAATTGTAACATTAGGAACAAATGTTGTATTTGGATATATGAAAGGATTACAACCATTAGCTGGATTTAATTATGGAGCTAAGAATTATGAAAGAGTGAGAGAAGCTATAAAGGCAAGTGTTAAATGGACAAATGTATTTTGTGTAGTGTGGACTGTGATAGTTTATATATTTGCCCCAAGTATATTATCTATATTTGGGACTGATGAAAATGTATTAAATATAGCAGTGCCGGCATTACGAGCAGCTGTAATTATGTTTATAACATTTGGATTTCAGTTTACTTACTCTACCTTGTATTTGTCTACAGGAAAGGCATTAGGGGGAGTATTTCTAAATTCATTGCGACAAGGAATTGTGTTTATCCCTATCATTTTATTGTTGCCTAAACTTATGGGATTAAATGGTGTTATATATGCTCAAACAATTTCAGATTTAATAACAACAATCATCACAATTCCTTTTGCTATTAGTGTGAATAAGAGTTTAAAAAATTTTATAATCTAAAATCATAAAATATTTAAAATAAGGCATCTACAAAAGGTAGGTGTCTTTTTTATACCTATTTTTAGGAAAGGAGGGGTTAAGGTGGCCAATAGAATAAAAGGTATTACTGTTGAGATTGGTGGAGATACTACTGGTCTTGATAAAGCCTTAAAAGGTGTAAACTCTACAATTAAATCAACGCAGTCACAACTTCGTGATGTGAACAGGCTATTAAAACTTGATCCTTCCAATGCAAAGTTGCTTGCTCAAAAACAGCAGTTACTTCAAAAGGAAATCTCTGAAACTAGTGAAAAGTTGAATGCCTTAAAAGAGGCAGATAAGCAGGCAAAAGTACAGCTTGAAAATGGAGAGCTTGGACAAGATAAGTATGATGCCCTTCAAAGAGAAATCATCGAAACAGAAAATAATCTAAAGTCCCTTCAGGAAGAAGCAAAGAAAGTACCATCTGCATTATCTGTTTCTATGAAAGAGGCAGGGGATAAGATTAAGGAAGTTGGAGATAAGACTACTGAAGTTGGCAAAGGTCTATCCACACATATAACAGCACCTATCGTAGCGATGGGTGCTGCTTCTTTAAAGGCATTTAATGATGTTGATGCTGGTATGGATATAATTGTCCAAAAAACAGGTGCGTCAGGTAAAGCTTTAAATGAAATGCAAGATAGCATGAAAAATCTTGCGACTTCAATTCCTACAGACTTTGAAACAGCAGGTGCTGCTATTGGTGAGGTGAATACTAGATTTGGTCTTACTGGTAAAAAGCTAGAAGAACTTTCTGGTAAATTTATAAAATTTGCTCAGCTTAATAATACAGATGTATCTACTGCTATTGATAATACGCAGAAGGTCATATCTGCCTTTGGTCTTAAAGCAAGTGATGCAGGAGCCTTACTTGATACCATGAATGCGGTTGGTCAAAGAACCGGTATCAGTATGGATACTCTTGCGAGGAGCATGGTGACCAATTCTGCAGCACTTCAGCAACTTGGTTTTTCTGCAAGTGATGCAGCAAACTTCCTCGGAAATGTTGAAATGTCTGGAGCTGATACATCACAGGTTATGACAGGACTTACAAAGGCACTTGCTAATGCTACAGCAAATGGAAAGCCTATGAAAGAGGCACTAAAAGAAATCCAAGACAGCATGGTGAATGCTAGTAGTGAAACGGAAGGACTACAAGCGGCTTATGAACTCTTTGGTAAAAGAGCAGGTGGTGCAATTTATCAAGCTTGTAAAAACGGCTCCTTATCATTTGAAGAATTAGGTACATCCTTAAAAGATAATATTGGAAATGTAGATAGCACATTTAATGAAACCTTAGATCCAATCGATAAGTTTCAGACCTCTCTTAATAGCTTAAAGATAGTAGGTGCTGATGTCGGCAACTCTCTTATGAGCGTTCTTGCACCGATGCTTACCAAATTTTCTGAGATGATGAAATCATTAAACGAAAAGTGGAATAGTCTATCTCCTGGTATGCAAGATGCCATTGTAAAAATTGCTCTTATTGCAGCAACAGTTGGACCTGTTTTAGTTGTCATCGGAAAAGTCATCACAGCAGTTGGAACTATTACATCTGCACTTGGCGGACTCATTGGACTACTTGGAGGAACAGCCACCGCAACTACAGCAGTGGGCGTTGCAGGAGGTGCAAGTGCAGCAGGAACAGCAGCCGCAGGTACTTCCGCAGGTGGAGCAGCAGTGGGCTTTGGTGCTCTTAATGTTTCGCTACTTCCAATTATAGGAATTATTGCAGCTATCATAGCAGCGGTAGTGGCCATCATTGCCATTATTAAAAACTGGGGCGCTATTACAGAATGGTTCAAAGGCTTATGGGAAACAGTATCTACTGCAATCATGAGTATTTGGCAGAATATATCAAACTTTTTTAAAGGAATATGGGAAGGTCTAGTTAGTATCTTCACTACAGTTTGGGAAACCATAAAAAATATACTTACTGTAGCACTGATGTTTATTGTGGAGCTTATTAAAGGCTACTTTGAACTTATCACACTTCCCTTTAGATTTATTTGGGAAAACTGTAAAGAAACTGTTATGGCTGCATGGGAGTCAATAAAGACTGTTGTAATGACGGTCTTAAATACGATTAGTTCCTTTATTTCTACTGTCATGAATGCCATAAAAACAGTCATTACAACTGTATGGAATGCAATTAGTACTACGATTTCTACTGTACTTGATGCTATAAAAACTGTGATTACTACAATCTTTAATGCAGTAAAAACGGTTGTGACAAATGTATGGAACGGAATCAAAAGTGTAATTGGATCTGTGGTGGACGGTATAAAGTCAAAGGTATCATCGGTATTTAATGCTGTATCAAGTACAGTAAGCTCTATATTTAATGGAATCAAAAATACAGCCGTTTCCATTTGGAATGGTATAAAGAGTGCCATTGTTACACCAATCGAAGGGGCAAAGAATAAGGTGAAAAATGTGGTAGATGCGATTAAAGGTTTCTTTGCTGGTATCAGCTTAAAATTACCACATATCAAACTGCCACATTTTAGTATTCGAGGGCATTTCTCTTTAGCACCACCATCTGTACCACATCTATCTATTGATTGGTATAAAAAGGCGATGAATAAACCAATGCTCTTAAATGGAGCAACTATCTTTGGAAGTAAAGGTGGACATCTTCTTGGAGGCGGAGAGGCAGGACCGGAAGTAATCATGGGACTTGATACTCTTCAGAACATGACAGCTGGAGCAAATGGAGAACTTCTTAGTGTAATGACAAGAGTTCTTGCCATTATGGATAGATACTTCCCACAGTTTGCAGAAACAAGCATCGTTCTTGATTCTGGAGAGCTTGTTGGAGAAATTGCACCACAGATGGATATGGCACTAGGGAAATTACAAAATAGAAAGGCAAGGGGATGGTAAGAATGTACGGAATGAAAATAGGAGAGTTTCATAGTTATAAAGACTTTGGACTTGTGCCGACAAGTAAGCCGGTTGTTAACTTACCATCACCAAAGCTAGAGTATCTTGATATACCGGGAAGACATGGTGAGATTGATATAACGGAAAGTCTTGCAGGTGAAGTGCTCTATGAGATGAGAACAGGCTCCTTTGAGTTTATTGTTTCAGATATGGAAAAGTGGCAGGAGGTCTATAGAAAACTTCTAAGCACAGTTCATGGTAAAAAGACAAAGCTAGTACTTGATACAGAAAAAGACTATGTATATTTAGGAAGAATATGGGTGAGTGAATTTAAGTCAGATAAAAATTATTCTCTGATTACTTTAGATTATAAGCTTGAGCCATATAAGTATAGGCTAGAAGATTTGAAAAATGGTGAGTTTACTCATAAAGTTAATGGGATTGTTATTACAAGTAGTAAAACTATAACATTACCCTATGATTCAGATATGACCATAGTTCCTGAATTTCATAATAAAACAGAAAATGTTCTAAGCTTAAATTTTCAAGGAAAGAATTTTACTTTGCCTAAAGGCATGAGCAGGTTTCCCGAAGTTAGAGGAAGAAAGAACTTAGTGCTTACCTTCACAGGTAGTAGCACACTAGATATTTCATATAAGAGGGGGTGGCTATAAGTGTATAAAATTGTGATGGATGGGAATACCATCTATTATCCTGGCGATGAGAAGGCAGTTTTAATTAGTTCTACACTGAATTTGGAACTAAATACTGCTGGAACTCTTAGCTTTATATGTCCGCCTGAAAATCCATACTATGAAAAAATCTACAACAGAAAATCCATTGTCAGCGTATACCGAGATGAAAGAGAAATCTTTATAGGAGAAGTAAGAGAACAGACAAAAGACCTACGAGGAAATAAGAAAGTCCAGTGCGTAGGTCTTTTATCATATCTAGCTGATAGCATCCAGCCTCAGAGGGAATACCACGACCAAACGCCATACCAGCTACTATCAAAGTTCCTAGAGATTCATAATGAAAAAGTGGATGAAAGAAAAAGAATAAAGCTTGGAAGAGTGACCATTACCGATCCAAATGACTCTTTATATCGCTACACCAATTATGAAACCACACTAGAAGTAATTATGACAAAGATGGTAGAAAAACTTGGTGGATATTTGAAACTAAGAAGAGAAGGTAGTCATTTAATTCTTGATTATTTAAGGCTTGAAGAAATGGGAAAAGACACAGGTCAGAACATAGAGTTTGGACTTAACCTTCTTGATTATACAGAAGACTTATCTGCAGAAGATGTGTCAACAGCCATCATTCCACTTGGTAAGGAAATAGAAGGTGATGTGAATGCTGTTCTAAAACAATATACAGATATTACATCGGTAAATGATGGTAAGAACTATCTTGTTTCTAAAGAGGCACTAGCAGAATTTGGCTGGGTTTGTAAGGTGGTACGATGGGATGATGTGACCGTGCCTGCAAATCTTATACGAAAAGGAACAGAGTGGCTTAAGGATAATCAGTTTGAAATGGTAGAACTTAATCTTTCAGCTGTTGACTTGTCTGAGTTTGGAATCTTTACAGAAACCATTGAATGCGGGGATAGGGTAAGGTGCAGAGCCTATCCATTTGGAATGGATAGAATCTTTCCCGTTATGAAACAGACCATACCACTGCAAAAGCCTGGTGAAATTAAGGTGGTGCTTGGAAGTAATCAGAGTAAAGGCTATATCCAAAGTTCTCAAGATGCAGTAAGGCAGATAAAAGAAGAAGGCCTTGTTACAAGAAAAATTGATAATGAGAGAGTCCAAAGTGCCATTGATAACCTTAAGGCTCAGATGAATACAGGTACCGGTGGATATAAGCTAACAGAATATGATTCCTCTGGTAGATGGCTTAGAGACTTATATATGGATACACCAGATAAGGACACAGCTACAAAGGTTCTTCAGATAAATATGAACGGTATTGGTGGAAGTCGTAATGGATATAAGGGTCCATATGCTGTTGGTATGACACTTGATGGAATGATCTATGGCGAAAGAATTATGAGCCATTCTATTGATGCTGAAAAACTATCAGTTTCCTATACCTCTCAAGTGGAAAGGCAGATTCTTGATTCAAAGAAAGAGGCCATATCTGATACAGACAAGAAGTTAAAAAACTATTATACCATCAGTGAAGTGAATACCAGACTTTCTGCTACGGATAAAAAGATTGAGGCAAGTGTAGAAACAATTAATCAAAAGCTTGAGCAGAAGAATGGTAATTACTACGGCACCTATGTTCCTAATTATTCAAGAGCACCAACCAATAGCTGGAATAGTGATAGATTAAGGCTTACCCATGTTGGTGATTTTTTCTATGATACAACAACGGGATATGCTTATAGATATATTATGAAAAAGCAAGGACTAGAGCTTAAATTCAATGCAAGCTCTAGGACAGAAAGTGAACGATATGACTGGGTGGAAATCTTCTATGAGCTTGATGGCAAGACATATGCACTTCCAAGATGTGGTGGAACAAGTATAGCGGGTCAAACGGTATTTATTCCATCAGATAAGTTTTGGCTTTACTGGAGAAGTGATGGTTCTGGTCATGATTATTATGGTTTTAAGATTGATTCTATAAAGAAAGCGAGTTCATCACAGGAAGTGATAGGCAGTGAATCAAAACTACCAACCGATGCAGGTGATGCGGTCTTACTTTCAGGTTCGTCTTATCCAGAGTCAGAACATTCCCCATACAAAGACGGAACTAGAAAACTATGGAAATACTCATCAACTGAGAGCATCAGTTCTTCTCTATCTTTTGACTGGATAAGAGTTGTGGACAAGGATATAAGTGCAGCTAAGGAAAAGGCAGAAACAGCAATATCAAAAATATCTGTTGTGGAAGGCTCTATCTCATCAATGGTGAAAAAAGGTGAGTTTGGTACTTTTATGAGACAAAACTATAACAGTTTTTTACTTGGTTTTAATGGTGCTAGTAGATATGTACAGATTACTGCAGGAGAGATTGGGCTATATAACGGTTCGATTGATAGCAGTAATAAAAGAGCAGTCTTTGATGAAAATGGAAATCACTTCTATCGTGATGGGAAATACATCGGAAAGATTGGTACAAATGTATGGAGTGGTAACAGCTCCCATAAAGGCCTAGTTTTTGACCTTGATAGCGAAGGAAAATATATGGCATTTTCTCAAGAAGAATCTGCTAATGCTGGAAGTTACACTACAATGCTTTGTTTTTCAAGATCAAACAGTATTTATAGCCAGTATGGTATTCATCTTGGATGTAACCTATATGCACATGGATTTAAGATTGTAGATCCACAGTGGGAAACAGGATTTGGAGTGAATGCCACAATTAACTTTGTACAGATACTTGGTATGAATTCAGATGGTACTGTATCTAGATGGGGTTCAAGCGGACGTATGGTTTTTAAAGATGGTGTATTAATGGATTTAAATTATTATGGTTAGGAGGATGTAAAATGGCAGAACTAATTATTAACACAAATGAAGTAGTCATCAATGAAGGGACACTTAAAAAAGATGTAGTAAAAAAGCAAGAAGCTAAGGATGATAAAAATACCTTGCTTCTTGAAGAAATCAATCACAAATTGGACTTACTACTTAAAGACAAGGAGGAATCTCATGGAGAAGCCAACCATTAATTATGCCCTTGCCTACCAGAAGTTTCGAGGGGAGTTAAGTTCTAGTATCGCAAACTTACAACAAAAAATACCCATTCCAACTTATATGGTTGAGGGGATATTATCTGGCATACTTGTTGATGTAAGATCTGCAGTAATCACAGAAAATTCTCTTGAAGTGGAGGCTTTTAGAGAAAGCATTGATAAATATTATGAAGATAGAGAAAAAGAACTTAATGATGAAATCTTAAAACTAAAGGCAAAAGATGAAGAAAAAGCATAGGAGGATAATCCAATGCATAGAGGAACAACACCAACAAACATATTTAGGACAGATGTGGATTTAACTAATGCATCTGTCCTTTTTATTACCTATAAGCAAAATGGCAAGGTCGTATTAGAGAAGAGTATTGATGAAGTAAAAATACAAAAGAATATTGTATCTGTTCATCTATCTCAAAAGGACACGCTACTTTTTACAGAAGGAATTGTGACAATCCAAATAAGAGCAAAGTTTTCTGATGGAAGTGCAATAGCATCCGCTTTAATACGAACCAGCACATATGAAATTTTAAAGGATGGTGAAATTTAATGTCAGAAATTACGACAAGCTTTAAAAGAGATGCACCGATGGATGCATCATTTGAAACAATTATTAGAGTATCAGACACACCAGCTTCTGATTATAACAACTTAATCAATCAGCCAAAAATAAATGAAGTGAAGCTGATTGGCAATAGAAGCCTAGAAGAACTAGGGTTAAACACAATATCAAATATTGAACTGGAAGAATTACTTAAATAACAGGAGGAAGAAAAATGCAGGCAAAATATTTAGATAACAATGGACTTTTATATGTTTGGAAGAAACTAAAGGACACCTTTGTCAAAAAGGGTGAAATTGATGAGGTGAAAAATTCAATTCCAAAGAATGTGACAGAGCTTTTGGATGCTGAAAACTATGCGCTGAAATCTGCTATTCCAACCAAGGTAGAGAGCCTTACAGATGCAGGTGATTATGCTAAGAAATCAGAAATCCCTCATAGCGTTGAAGGGATGGAAGGTATAGATGCATATGCTAAAGTAACGGCGATTCCGAAAAAAGTAGCACAGCTTGATGATTATGCAGACTATGTGAAAAAGACAGAACTTACTGAAGAAGTGAAAGGGCTTATTGGTAATGTGAAATCTATCGAATTTTCTGTGGTAGAGGAACTTCCAACTAGCGGTGATAAGGCAATTATCTATCTTGTTTCTAATAATAAGGGAGATAACGATGCTTATGATGAATTCATCTGGGTGAATGAGAAGTTTGAAAAGATTGGTACTACATCAGTCGATCTTAGTGGTTACCTAAAGGCTACAGATATTACAAGCATCACCAATGAAGAGATAGACACACTTTTTGTCTAGGTGATGCTTATGGCTAAGAAGTTTTTAACTAAAGAAGGTTTAGACAGGTTCTTTGCCAAGCTAAAAGGAAAATTTGCACCAATTGATAGCCCTGCCTTTAAAGGAAATCCGACAGTAGAAACACCAGACTATGAACCAAATTCTAAAGGAAAAGAAGTAATTAACAGAGAGTATTTTGCAAGAGCAAACCGCTCTATATTTGAGGAGTTTGAACTGAAGATAACACCGGTTGTTCTAATTTTCTCTATAAAGCCGAATGAGTGGAAATTAGAAGATGGGATCTACTACTATGACAAAATAAAGGAGCACCTTCAACTACAAGAGATAGAAGATCATATCAGTATTGCATCTTTTATTAAGATTGATGATGAAAAAGGGAGTGATGTCATCCGTGAGTTGGGGCTTGTTTTTAGGTTGGAAATTGATGAAAAAATGCGAATTCGTTTTTATGGCGATAAGCCTGAAATGGAAATACCCGTTATTGTCACGGCAATTAGGGCAGTTGATTTAAGTATGATATTAGGAGGAATGTAGTATGAAAGAATTATGGAATATGTGCCAGCTTGCCTTTACGGCAGTTGGCGGATGGCTTGGATATTTTTTAGGCGGGTGTGATGGACTTATCATCGCACTCGTTTTATTTGTAGTCATTGATTACATCACAGGGGTGATGTGTGCTGTGGTAGATAGGAAGTTATCCAGTGCAGTAGGATTTAAAGGCATCTTTAGAAAGGTGCTTATTTTTATGCTTGTTGGTATTGCCAACATCATTGATGTGCAGGTGATTAAGTCTGGAAGTGTACTAAGAACCGCAGTGGTTTTCTTTTACCTTTCAAATGAGGGTCTATCACTTATTGAAAACTCTGTTCATCTAGGACTACCTGTTCCTGAAAAGCTAAAGGCAGTATTAAAGCAGCTAAACGATAAGGAGGAAAGTCATGAGTAACAGTTCATTAGTTAGTATAGTAAATTACAGTCCAAACCATAGTGGACGAAGAAATCAGCCCATTACAAAAATTGCTATTCACCATACAGCTGGCGCTGTGAGTGCAGCAACTATCGGTCAAATTTTTAAGCCAACTTCAAGACAGGCATCGTGTAATTATGGAATCGGAAATGATAACAAAATCGTTTTATGTGTAGATGAGAGTAACCGCTCTTGGTGTACATCATCTTCTTGGTGTGATAACAGAGCCATCACTATTGAAGTAGCCAATTCAAGTAACGGAGGCAATTGGCCTGTAAGCGATAGAGTGCTTGCTACCTTGATTGATTTAGTTACGGATATTTGCAGAAGAAATGGCATCAAGAATTGTACCTATACAGGTGGAAAAGACGGCGTATTACAAAAACATGAGTGGTATGCCAATACCAACTGTCCAGGACCTTATCTTGGTAGCAAATTTACCTACATTGCAAGTGAGGTCAACAAAAGACTACATGGTGGAAGTACAAGTCCATCTGTGACACAAAGCTCATCTTTATATAGGGTGAGAAAGTCATGGTCTGATGCAAAGAGTCAAAAGGGTGCATTTAGAAACTTTGAAAATGCTAAAAAGTGTGCCAATGCAAATTCAGGATATTCTGTCTATGATGCAAATGGTAGATCTGTTTACCCTGTAACAAGCTCGCAATCAAAGAGCATTGATACCTTAGCAAGGGAGGTAATTGCTGGCAACTGGGGTAATGGACAGGACAGAGTAAACCGTCTGACATCCGCAGGATATAACTATGATGCTGTTCAAGACAGAGTAAATGAGATCTTATCTGGAAATGCAAGTAAACCTGCTGGAAAATCCATTGACACCTTAGCTCGTGAAGTTATTAGAGGTGACTGGGGTAATGGTCAAGATAGAAAGAACAGACTTGAAAGAGCTGGATATGACTATACTGCAGTACAAAGACGAGTGAATGAACTTTTATAAGTAGTAAATTGAGCCTGGAGGCTATTCCTTAATTGGAATAATCTTCAGGCTTTTTTTTATTTGGGTTTACTATCCTCTCTTTTCTTTTGCCTGTGATTTGTAGGGAGAAGATTTTACATTAAGTCGGACAAATCGTTTTGAAACTCCCTTAGCCAGTGAGAAGGGAGTAGACCGATGAAATTAGAAGAAAAAGAAAAGATAAAGATTTTAAGAGAAAAGGGACTTGGATATACAGCGATAGCAAAAGAGATAAATATTTCTGTAAATACCATCAAAAGTTACTGTAAGCGTCATGGCCTTGGTGGAACTAAAACTTGTGATGAGGATACATCTCTCTGTGAGTATTGCGACAAACCTGTCATACAAAAACCGGGGAGAAAAAAGAAAAGATTTTGTTCAGATAAATGCAGAAATAACTGGTGGAATAAAAATAGAGAGTTAGTAAGTAAGAAAGCCAACTATGAATGTACCTGTGTTAGCTGCGGTAAGATTTTTATCTCTTATGGAAATAAGAATCGTAAGTATTGTAGCCATAGCTGCTATATCTATGACAGGTTTGGAGGTGAGCAAAATGCAGATAATTAAAGGTGCTCAAATCTCCATAGAAACAGAGGCTAGATCTTTCACAGAAGAAAAAATGCAAAAGGACTTTGAATATGAAGTGGCACAAATGCTGACAAAGAGGCTAGTAGATAATGGATTAATTTCAGAAGATGAAGCGGTGCAGATTAGCGAGCTTAATAAGCTCAATTTTGAGCCGTTTTATGAGGAAATACTGGATTAATAACTTGATAAATAATGTCTTTAGAGTGATATATAGTACTGACCAAAAAGGAGGTGAGACGATGGCAAAGATAACAAAAATAGAGAAAAGACAGCAAAATAACAGAGTTAAGAAAATGCGAGTAGCAGCCTATGCTAGAGTTTCAACAGAAAGTGCAGAACAACTCCTTAGTCTTGAAGTTCAAAAAGAACACTATGAAAATTACATAAAGGCAAATTCTTACTGGGAATACGCAGGGCTATATTTTGATGAAGGTATCAGTGGAACAAAAATAGAAAAAAGGGAGAGCCTGCTGAAATTACTTGATGATTGTGAAAAAGGAAAAATTGATAGGGTTATCACAAAATCTATCAGTAGATTTGCAAGAAATACAGTGGACTGCCTTGAAATGGTAAGAAAACTTACAGGACTTGGAGTAGCCATCTATTTTGAAAAGGAAAATATAGATACTGAGCATATGAGCTCAGAACTTATGCTTTCAATTCTAAGTTCTATTGCAGAAAGCGAATCAAGATCTATTTCGGAAAATAGCAAATGGTCGTTAAAAAGAAGGTTTGAAAATGGGACTTATGTTATTTCCTATCCACCCTACGGCTATGAAAATGTTGATGGAAAGATGGTTGTTGTTCCAAGTGAAGCTGAGATTGTGAAGGAAATTTTTAGAATGGCAATATCAGGATTGGGATCATATCTAATAGCGAATGAACTAAACAAAAGAGGCATAGCTACAAAGAAAAACATTAAATGGCACTCTTCAACAGTTCAAGCTATTTTAAAGAATGAAAAATATACAGGAGATGTTATCTTTCAAAAAACCTATACAGACGAGAATTTTAACAGACATCAAAATCGTGGAGAAAAGGTCAGATATATGATGAAAAATCACCACGAACCTATTATTAGCCATGAGGATTTTGAACTGGTAAAAACTGTAGTAGGTCAGAGAAGAAAAGAAAAAAATATAGATGGTTCAGATAACAAATATCAAAAAAGATACGCTCTTTCCGGAAAGGTATATTGCGGTGAATGTGGTTCAAAAGTAAAAAGGTGCATGAGATATGCACAAAGTGGAGACTATGCTGCTTGGACCTGCGTTAGGCATATTGAAGATAAGAAAAGCTGCAACATGAAGTATATAAGAGAAGAACATATCAAAGCAGCATATGTTCAAATGATGAATAAGCTTATAGCAGGCAAAAATACTATGCTGAAGCCTTTTGTAGACACTTTGCGAGGTGGCAATAACAAGGATCGGCTAAGGCATATTTTAGAACTTGATAAAAAAATAGAAAAGCTGAATGAACAAGCTCAGGTACTAACAAAGCTATTAAGTAGTGGTTATATAGAGCTAGATGTATTTTATGCAGAAAACAATAATATTTCCTTGGAGCTTGATGACCTTGAAAAGGAAAAAGCAAGTGTTTCATCAATCGTTAGTGGAGATCTAAATCATCTAAATGAAGCTCAAAAACTACTAAGATTTATAAACAAAAGTGATTGTATCAAAGATTTTATTGATGATACTTTTTCGGAATTTGTTGAGAAGATCACGATAGAAGATAGACTTAAATTCACCTTTCATCTGAAGTGCGGCTTAAATTTAACAGAGGAGGTGGTAGTAAAGTGACACACATACCATATGGATACCGAGTAGAGAATGCAAAAGGTGTTATCTATATACCAGAGGCTGAGAAGGTGATTGCTCTATATAAAAAATATCTTGAATGTAACTCAATGAGGGCATCAGCAAAAGCTGTAGGAATAGATAAAACACATAGTTCCATTGGAAAGATATTAAGAAATACGGTATATCTTGGAACAGAATTTTATCCAGAATTGATAGATGAAGATCTATTTAATAAGGTTCAAGAAGCTAGAAAAAATAATACGATTCAAAGGAACAGAATCAAAGAAATTAGTCCTTCAGAAGCGTTTGTGCCTGTTAGAGAATTTAAGTGCTGCAGAGCAGAGCTGAAATTTGATGATCCATATAAGCAGGCAGAATATGTATATAGTTTGATTAGGGAGGGATAGAGTTGAATGAGAATGTAATGCTTATTCCCGCTAGGAAAAGACCGGGAAATTCGATAAGTAATCAAAAAGAAAAACCTAAGTTAAAGGTAGTAGCTTATTGTAGAGTTAGTACTGATAGCGAGGAGCAAGCTGGAAGTTATGAAATGCAGGTGAAGCACTACACGGACTATATTTCTAGAAATAGTGATTGGGAATTTGTGGGAATTTATGCGGATGATGGTATATCGGGCACAAATACCAAAAAACGTGAAGGCTTTAATGAGATGATTAATGACTGCATGGCCGGTAAGGTGGATATGGTCATAACTAAATCCATCAGTAGATTTGCAAGAAATACCATAGACTGCCTGAAGTATGTAAGGCAGCTAAAAGACAGCAACATACCTATCATATTTGAGAAAGAAAATATAAATACTATGGAAGCAAGCGGTGAACTTCTTCTTACCATTATGGCATCACTTGCTCAGCAAGAATCAGCTTCATTATCTCAGAATGTTAAGATGGGTATACAGTTTAGGTATCAAGAGGGAAAAGTACAGATTAACACAAACTGGTTTTTAGGCTATACCAAAGATGCAGATGGCAATCTGATTATCGATGAGGAAGAGGCTAAGGTTGTAAAAAGAATCTATCGTGAGTATCTAACTGGATCAAGTCTAAGAGAAATTGCGACAGGACTCCAGAGGGATAAAATAAAAAATGGAGCAGGACATCTTAAGTGGCATGTTTCTAACATAAAAGGAATTCTAGAGAATGAAAAGTACATTGGTGACGCACTACTTCAAAAGACAATTACAACAGATTTTATCAATAAAGTTCGTATAAAAAATGATGGAACAGAGCCTCAATATTATGTAAAAGATAACCATGAAGCCATTATTCCAAGAGATATATTCATACAGGTGCAGGAAGAAATGCTAAGGCGCGCTAATATGTTTAGTGGAGAAGGGAAAAAGAAAAAGCGAGTCTATTCAAGTAAATATGCGCTTTCTAGTCTTTGTATTTGCTCGAAATGCGGAGATATTTATAGGCGAGTTGCTTGGAATAATCGTGGAGAGCGTTTGGTGGTATGGAGATGCTGTACAAGGGTTGAGCATGGGCCAAAAAGCTGTGATGCAGCTACTATACCAGAGGAAGAACTACAAAAAGCAGTTGTAAAAGCCATGAATGAGGTTTTGAAAACTTCTGATGATACTGAAAAAATTCTAATAAAGAATATTGAAAAAGTAGTTGCTGGAAGTAACGATGAAGAAATAGAAGCCATCAATAGAGTAATTGCGGTAAAACAAAAGGAACTCCTTGCACAGGTAAGAGCTAAGAAAGACTATACGGACATTGCTAATGAAGTTGATACCCTAAAGGGTGAAAAACATAAGATGCTTGTTCAAAAGGCTCTTGATGAAGATGCCAAAAGACGCATCAAGGATATGGAGAAATTTCTCAAAATTCAAAGCAGAGAGATAACAGAATATGATGAAGAACTTGTTAGAAAATACATCAAGCAAATAAAAATATATGATGATAAATTTGAAATAACCTTTAAATCTGGAATAGAAATAAATATTGAAAGAATAAGGATTGATTAAATCCTTTGAATGTATTTCGGGGTCTTAGGGTTCTCCCTAACAAGCTAAAAATTGATAAAAAAAGAAGCAGATCCCCAAGGGCTGCTTCGTCAATTTTCCGTAAGTGTCCGTACACTTACTGTGCTTGCTACAAAAGAATAATTAGATTAGCAAGCTTTAAGCAAGTTTTCAAATTTGTTATATAATTATAACATAAAAGTCAATGTATGTGTATAAATATCTTGACTTTTAAACATAACAAGTGTTATAATATAACTAAGTTATATTTGAAGAAAGGAGGGCAAATCATGGCAAACGGAGATTATGAAGTAACTCATAATAGGATTCTTAATAGTGGTAAGAAAATTTTCAAAGAACAAGGATTTGAAAAGGCAAATTTAAGAGCTATTTGCAAAGAAGCAGGTGTTACTACTGGGGCGTTTTATGGTCATTTTGAGGATAAGGAAGCACTTTTTTCTGAGTTAGTTGAGCCGATTGTAAGCCAAATCCGAAAATACTATGCTATGTATGAGGATAAGAGTTTTGAGACATATAAAAAGGAAGTTCCACTTGGGAAAGAAACCATTTATAAAATTTTAGACTTTAAAGCACATGGCGCTGTTAAGATGGTCTTGTATTTTTTTGAAAATAAAGATGCATTTGAGTTATTAGTGTTTGGTTCTTATGGAACAAAATACAGTAATTTTTTAGATGAACTCGTGGAAATAGAAGATAAAAATCACATCAAAATATTAAGCATGATTTATGGTGAAGATGGTGTCGGTAGTGTAATAACCGATATGGGAATTCACTTAATTAACCATGCATATTATTATGCTTTATCTGAAGTTGCTGTTCATTCTAAAAGCAGAGAAGAAGTAGAATTAAATGCCAAACTAATTTCAAAATTCTTTAATGAAGGATGGGGCAAAATAAGAGGTTTGTAAAATGGAAAATTTTTTTGCATCAAATATAACTTAGTTATATTAAAGATTTAATTTTATACAAATTGGCAACATGCTGCTTTATAAGCAGATAAAAAATATTATATGTATTCAAGGAGGAGAAAAATGAATTTAAAAGGTATTGTAAAAATAGCAGTATTTTCTGTTATTGGATTTGTTCTTACGATGGGATTAGGATTTTTGACAGGTTCTTTTGGAATGATTCCGAGTTTGTATTTATCATCGGCACTTGCAACAATTATTGCCGCACCAGTTTTTGTAATAATGTGTAAACAAGTCGCACAAAGAGGAACAGCATTCTTATATTTCTTATTACTCGGCGTGTTCTATGCTCTTATGGGAATGTGGCCCGTAATAGTAGTTTGTGCAATTGCAGGAATATTAGCAGAGCTTGTGATTGGTAAAAAGGAAAATTACTCAGACAAAAATATGAGAGTAGGACTTGGTTTTGGTGCTGGTATGTTTATATATTCGCTTCATGCGATGTATTTCACATTCGTATTTGGAGTCGAAGGTCTTACAAAACAATTCCCTAAGATGTTTACAACAGACTATGCAACATTTCTTTATAATTTTTACACCCCTAAAAACATTGCAATTTGCGTAGTGATCGCAATCGTTGCATCAATTATTGGTGCTAATTTTGGAACATATATTTACAACAAATTCTTTAGCAACAGGAAGAAAAAAAGTGTTTTGTAAAGGTGAAAAAAACTATATAGAAGGGTACCAACTATTAGATAAAATCAACCCACTTACTATAGTTGGGTTGATTTTACTATTTTCAGTTATTCTAACTGTTGGAGAGCAATCACAATATTTATTTTCCCTTATTTTTGTCTTAGGACTATTATTCTTATTTTCTATAAGAAAGGCATTTAGAACGATATGTTCATTGCTTATAGTATGGGGGCTTATTTATTTGCTGAAACCCCACTTAGGAAATGTTTTGGTTGGTTCTATATATACAATGCTACTTATAGTGTTGAAATTTGCTCCACTTTTCATTTTGGGAAAAGTGCTGTCTTCGTATAGTTCTTCGCATCTAATTGCTGCATTTAGAAAAATTGGTATTGATGGTGGAATAGGTATAGGAATCACAGTATTCTTTCGTTTTATTCCGGAAATTTCTATTAGGATGAAGGAAATAAACAATGGCATGAAAATTAGAGGATTTAAAGCAAGTATTTTCAAACCAATTAAAACATTTGAATTATATTTTGTTCCTCTTATGTATAAGTGCATAGATATAAGCGATACCTTAACTTGTTCAATCATATCAAAAGGCATTGAATATGATGGCAAAAAAACAAGTTTTCATGATGTAAAATTTACTTTTATCGATATTGTAATGTTAATGATTGGAATAATTTTGGTTTTGGTGAGTGTATGGAAAATATCTTAGGAGCAAATATACGCAAATTTTCATACGGCGAGGACTTAGTACTAAAAGACTTAAAACTGTCTGTAAAAAAAGGAGAGATAGTTGTATTAACAGGTCTTTCAGGATGTGGGAAAACAACATTTTTAAGACTTCTAAATGGACTCATTCCATATTTTTACGAAGGAAATTTAGAAGGTAATATTGAGCTTTTGGGAAAAGAAATATCTTCGTATCAGAAAGGTGAACTTGCAAAATATATAGGAAATGTATTTCAAAATCCCAAGGATCAGTTCTTTTGCGATGTGGTTGAAGATGAAGTTGCTTTGGTAGGAGAAAATCTTGGGTTAGATGAGAACTTATTAAAAGAAAAGGTAGATAAAGCATTAAATTTATTGGAGATAGGTCATCTAAGAAAAAAATCTATCTTTGAATTGTCTGGTGGAGAAAGACAAAAGGTGGCGATAGCAGGAACACTTATTTATGATACAGACATTATCTTTTTCGACGAACCTTCAAGTAGCCTTGATTATGACAGTATAAGGAAATTTGAAAACATACTTGTTAAGTTAAAAGCGATTGGCAAGACAATTGTAATAGCTGAACATAGATTGTATTACCTTAAAAATATTTTTGATCGTCTTGTCTATATGAAAGATGGAACGGTAGAAAATATTTTTAAAAAAGGTGAACTCGATAACCGGAAGTGTAAAGAACTGGAATTAAGAACATTAAATGAAAAAGAACTTGTGTCGGAAAAAGAGCCATTAAAAACCAGAAGCTATATAAAAGTCGACAATGCAAATATTCACCAAGGGAAAAGAACTTTGATAAAAGATTTGACTTTTGACATTAAAGAAAAAGAAATCATGGGAATTATCGGTTCTAATGGAATTGGGAAAACAACATTAGCAAATTCTTTGTGTGGGCTTTCCGAAAAAAGATTAGATGTGAATTATGGAAAGAACAAGAAGGAACGATTGAAAAATTCTTATTTAGTTTTGCAAGATGTTGATGCTCAGATTTTTTTAGACACTGTGGAAAATGAGCTGATATTTTGTAAAGAAAAGAATACGGAAAGTGATTTGGAAGAAATACGAGATTACTTAAAGCAAACAAATTTGTGGCATAAGAAAGTAAGCCACCCACAAAAATTGTCTGGTGGTCAAAAACAAAGACTTGCGATTATTACTTCGTTTTTATCCAATCGAAAATTGATAGTTTTAGATGAACCGACCTCTGGACTTGATTACAGAAGTATGAGTATTATATCTGATTTAATTACAGAAAAATCAGAGGAAGTTCCATTTATCATTATTACGCATGACTTGGAACTACTATTCAAAACTTGCCATTCTGTTTTAATGATTGGCAGAGAAAATTATAAAAAAATATCTGTAAAAGGAAATGAACAAGTGATTATGGATTTTATGGATAATAAAAAATCTTTGATTAAGGAGGAGAATGATGTTAAATAAGGTTTTTGAGTATGCTGGTTCGCATAAGAAAACAATACATTTAGCGAGTTTTATTATGCTATTAAGTGTCATTATGGGAGTTGTGCCATTTCTATTTGCTTATCAGATTATAAATCCTTTGATTTTAGGACAAAATTTGGAATTCAAAAGGTTAGTTATTTTGCTTGCCGGTATTTTGATATGTTTGGTTTTGCAAGCATTATTAGGTGGTTTGGGTCTTAATATGTCCCATAAGGCAGCATATAACACATTATTTGGACTTAGAACATCTCTACAAAAAAAGATGGAGAATCTTCCCTTAGGAGCTATTGAAGAAAAGGGAACAGGTGCTATTAAAAAGATGTTTGTAGATGATATTGGTAGTTTGGAAGTTCTTTTGGCACACTCATTGCCTGAAGGAATTGCCAATTTAATTGTGCCTGTAATGGTATATATTGCAATGTTTTTCGTTGACTGGAGACTGGCACTTATGTCTTTGGCATCCATTCCACTAAGCATTGTCGCTATGATGATTATGTATTCCGCAGGAATGAAAAAAATGGGACCATATTATATGGCGAGTGGAAAAATGAATAATACCATTATTGAATATGTGAATGGTATGGAAGTAGTAAAAGTGTTTAACAAGCAAGCGGAATCATATCAAAGATTTTCTAAAGATGTTGGAGATTATAGAGATTATGCACTCGCTTGGTATAAGACTGCATGGCCATGGATGGCATTGTATAGTGCCTTGCTCCCATGCACGATTATATTAACATTGCCGCTTGGCGGTTACTTTGCTTACATGGGCTATGTTAGTCTTTCTGATTTGATATTGGTTTTATGCCTATCTTTGAGTATTGGCTTACCACTCTTAAAGGCTTTGGGATTTTTACCAACGATGCCACAGCTTAATTATAAAATATCTGCATTGGAAGATGCTTTAAATATAGAACCATTAAAACAAGGTGAAAACAAGTTTAAAGGTATAGATCAAACTATTTCCTATGACAATGTTACATTTGGTTATCAACTAAGCAAGATGGGAGAGAATGGACAACCTGAAACATACATTAAAAATGTGATTCATAATGTGAGCTTTACAGCAAAAGTTGGAGAAAAGACAGCCATTGTTGGAGAATCAGGCTCAGGTAAAAGCACCTTAGCGAAACTCTTAATTCATTACTATGATGTTTTAGAAGGAAGCATTAGTATTGGAGGACAAAATTTACAGGATATGAGTCTTAAGGCACTGAATAAAGAGATTTCTTATGTGTCTCAAGACCAATATTTATTTAATACTTCACTCTTAGAAAATATTCGTATCGGAAATTTGTCAGCTACGGATGAAGAAGTGATAGAAGCTGCAAAGAAAGCTCAGTGTATGGAATTTTTAGATAAGCTCCCAAATGGTATTTACTCTTTGGCTGGCGAGGCAGGAAAGATGTTATCAGGTGGAGAGAGACAAAGAATATCCCTTGCAAGAGCTATCTTAAAAAATGCACCGATTGTTGTACTTGATGAAGCTACTGCCTATGCAGATCCTGAAAATGAAGAAAAGATGGAAGCTGCGATTGCTGAACTTGTAAAAGGTAAAACATTGATTGTAATTGCTCATAAACTTCCGGCAATTGTAGATGCAGACCAAATATTGGTAATGAATCATGGCCGTTTAGTTGCAAATGGAAAACATAAGGACTTGTTAGAATCATCAGCAGACTACCGTAAATTATGGGATGCGACAATATTTAGTAAGGAATGGAAAATTGATAGAAAGGCAGGTGAAATGAATGTTTAAGCTAATATCAAGAATTTTAAACTTGTCAGGAAAGTATAAAAATAGAATTAAAGGGGCATTTGTTTTTGCCTTTGTTGAATCCATATTAAGTAAAATGCCTATATTTATTGCATTTACCGTTTTGATAGGATTTTATGAAAAAACGAATACCTCCAAAACTTTTCTATATGTAGGAATAGGACTTGTTTTAGTGGTTTTATTACAAGCGGTGGTTCATTTCTTAAGCGATAAATTGCAAAGTGCAGCCGGCTTTCTGATTTTTGCAGACAAAAGGATGAAGCTTGGAAATCACCTTAGAAAACTTCCTATGGGATATTTCACATCAGGAAATTTAGGAAAAATCAATTCTGTTTTAAGTTCAGATATGGCATTCATTGAGGAAGTATCCATGAGTACCATAGCTAATATGATGAGTTATGTGCTTTCAACCGTTGTGCTTACTATATTCATGTTTGTTTTGGACTACAGAATTGGATTGATTGCGGTGTTTGTAATATTGGTTGCAACACTGATTGCAAACGGCATGAATAAGATGTCTTTATCTGAAGCTGTTATCAGGCAAGAGCAAGGAGAGAAGCTAACAGATTCAGTTTTGTCATTTGCAGAAGGAATTAGTGTAATCAAAAGCTATAACCTTTTAGGCGACAATTCAAAGGCTCTTACAGATAGCTTTGCTTCATCAAGAGACACTTCTATAAAGTTTGAAAAGAAGATGACACCTTGGACAAGCGGATTGAACATCATTTATGGTATCGGAATTACATTTATTTTGGCACTTGCTTTGTATCTTCATTTACAAGGAATGTTGAAACTTCCTTATGTGTTAGGACTGATACTATTTGTATTTGACTTATTCAGTCCATTAAAAACTCTTTATGGAGAAGCAAGCAGGCTAACAGTTATGAATGCTGCTTTAGATCGTATTGAAGAAGTATTAAATGAAACGGAACTACAGGATACAGGTAAAAAACATATCTTAAAGGCTAAGTTTGGTGAGCCGGAAATTAGTTTTAATCATGTGAAATTTTCTTATGGAGAAAAAGAGGTTTTGCATGATATGAATTTTGAAATGAAAAAGAATACAATGACAGCTTTAGTTGGACAATCTGGTGGAGGAAAATCTACAGTAGCCAACCTTTTAGCGAGATTTTGGGATGTAGACTCCGGTGAAATTTTGATTAGAGGAGTGAATATAAAGGATGTTTCACTATCTGAATTGATGTCAGAAATTAGTATGGTTTTCCAGAGAGTTTATTTATTCCAAGATACGATTTTTAATAATATTGCCATGGGGAAAGAAAATGCGACGAAAGAAGAAGTTATAGAAGCCGCAAAAAAAGCAAGATGTTATGACTTTATTATGGCACTTCCTGATGGATTTGACACAATGATTGGAGAAGGAGGAGCAACTCTATCCGGTGGTGAAAAACAAAGAATTTCTATTGCTCGCTGCATATTAAAAGATGCTCCTATTGTAATTCTTGACGAGGCAACAGCAAGTGTTGATGTGGACAATGAAAGCTATATACAGGAAGCAATCAGTGAATTGGTAAAAAACAAGACATTGCTTGTGATTGCCCATAGATTAGGCACAATCAAAGAGGCTGATAATATTATTGTAATAAAAGATGGGAATATTGCAGAACAAGGAAATCACAGTGATTTAATGACTTTAGATGGAATCTATAAAAATATGGTACAACTGCAAGAAAAAAATAAAAGGACTAAAAATTAATATAAAAATTGGTCTAAGAGAGGAGAAGACGATGAAACAAGATATGAAAGAACAATTATTAACAAAAAGACCAATAGACTTGTTATTTCAATTATCTATACCGGCTGTTATCGGAATGATTGTTATCGGCTTATATCCGTTAATGGATGGAATATTTGCTGGAAAAATCATAGGGCAAACAGCAATGACTGCCTGCGGCGTTGCAATGCCACTTACCTTTTTTAACAGCGGTGTTTCAACTTTACTTGGTGTAGGTTCTGCATCTGTACTTTCAAGAGCAATCGGTAAAGGAGATCAAAAAACTGTAGATAAAATAATGGGCAACCTAATCTATTGGGTGATTTTCTTCTCTGTAATTATTACAGTTGGAGGAATACTTCTTGCTCCACATTTCTTGTCTATGGTTGGAGCAACAGGTGAAATCAAAGCCTATGGCATTAGATACCTTAGAGTGATCTTTATAGGCTCTTTGTTTGTAAACTTCACACAGTCCGCAAACATGGTTATGCGTGGTGAAGGACTGATGAAAAAAGCTATGACGATTATGGGACTTGGGGCATTGCTGAATATTATTCTTGACCCTATCTTAATGACTGTTATGGGTGAATATGCGATTGAAGGTGCTGCCCTTGCAACCATCACAGCACAATTTGTTCAGGCAGTGGCAACACTACATTATTTCTTGAAAAAGAGTAAAGTTGTTAAAATCCATAAGATAAAGTCTAATCCGGAGATAAAAAAAGAAATGTTTGGGGTAGGATCATCAGCTATGATGATGCAGCTTTTATTTATGATACAACAAACTATGCTTTATAAAATGGCATTTAAGTATGGCGGAGATCCAAACGGAATTTTGATGGCAGCATCGCTTCGTGTATATGCCTTTTCGTTCATTCCACTTTGGGGAATGAGTCAAGGATTGCAGCCTGTTGTCGGAACAAACTTCGGAGCAAAGCAATATGACAGAGTAAGGCAAGCAATGAAGGTATTTTCTATCGGAGGACTTGTGCTTGCGGCAATCTTTTGGATTCCATCATTATTGCTATCAAGTCAGATACTTTCTTTGTTTGGAGTAGAGACAAATATCATAGAACAAGGGGTAGGAAATTTCAGACTGTTCTATTCCGTATTTATTTTATATGGAGTAATGGTCATGAGCATTACATTTTTCCAATCTATTGGAAACGGAAAGAAAGCGGGGATTATTGTTATGCTTAGACAGCTGTTCCTGTTTGTCCCTGCAATGATTCTTTTGCCAATGGTATTTGGAGTAAAAGCTGTTTGGTTCACACAGCCCCTTGTTGATTTCATTATGATTGTTGTTGGAATCTTCATGATGCTTGGAGAACTTAATAAAATGGGGAAAGAAAAAGTTAAAGCATAAAATTTCTTATTAGGTGTTTAGAATTTGAAACATTAGAAGGACTTAATTTATGGAAAATAGTTAGCTATAAAATGGAGGGATAGAAATGGAAAAGTCTATATATTTATTTGAAAGAATAAACCACAATAAAAATAGTCCTTTTTCCTATAAGCTTTATAGCTGTTTGTCTTTCCATATGCTCTTCTAAACAATTAAATATAATTAAAGGAAGAGCAAGTTTCTTTCATTTTAGAGGACTTCTTATGCCTATGTGCAGAAGTCCTCCTTTTTTGTCTAAAAACGCAGACAAAAAAGAAATGGAGGAAACATATATGCCCAAAGAATATTACCTTTATGTCAACGGACAAAAGGTCAAAGTCAGAGAGCAGATATAAAAAAAATCAACATAATCAGTGGATTGTAAATATTAAAATTTCGTTTATAATAAAATGTTAGAAAATAATTATCATTACAGCTTAAACCTTTTAACGATAGCCTTGTCCTATCGTTAAAAAGTGTACTCGACAAGTTTCCACGAACGGACAATACGACTTGTTATTCATACTGTTTTTGCGTGCCATGTGGAGACGGTAGCTCTATTGTCCAAACTCGATGTCGATAAGCACATAAGTGTTAAAATTGAGCTGGATGAGCTTGATTTGACAAGTGCTGAAAGTAAGGCAACATATGCTCAAATCAAAGAATATGTTTGGAATAAATTTCAATTAAAAGTTCCAACATTATATATTGCACAGAT
>NZ_HE978616.1:424983-427977 GCF_000307225.1 Anaerococcus vaginalis | reverse complement strand
ATGGATGCTTTGAGACACTTCAAAATGATTTAATAGAAAGGAATGACTGTCCATGAGATGGATACTGAAAATAGTTTTTTCCCAATCAGTCTTTTGTTAAGTGTCCTCACTGCATTTTTGACATTCTTACTCAGCATAGGGACGGCACTACTATATTTGCTGATGATATTTTGTATACTTGGAGCGATAGCATCTTTTTTACAAAAAGAAGTTACCATTGGTATAGAAACATTGATTATTGGATTCTTAGTTAGTCCATATGGAATACCGATGGGTGGAGCCGCTGTTATAGCGTTCTTGCAAGGTATAAATGAGAAAATAAAATCAGTTTAAATCAATAACTGAAAAATTTGAATTTATTAAGGTGTGCATATGGAAGAAAAAAGACCTGATTTTAAAGATATAAAATCATTTGAAGAATTTAACAAATACTATTGGTATCGAGAAGAACTTTCACAAATTTGTAAGTCTCTTGGATTAGAATACAGAAGTACAAAAAAAGAGTTGAATTATATTATAGAACAATATTTTAAGGGAAATAGAGTAGAAAAATTTTTGAGTAAAGGTAAGAAAAGTCAAACCGAAGTTATAACCATAGAGACTCCATTACTCAACTGTGATTTTTCTTTTAACCAACAATTTAGAGATTATTTTTCAACTGTAACAGGTGTTAGCACGTTTAAATTTAATGCTGATATGGCAACTGCTTGGAGAAAAGTAAAGAGGGACAACGATATAAAATTTACGATCCAAGATATGATTAAAATATATTATGGAGAGTCAGATTACGCCCAATATGATAATTCGGCTTGTCAATGGAATCAATTTCTAAAAGATTTTTGTACAGATGAATGCAGTAACAATTATTCTAATAAGTTAAAAGTTGCAGCTATACTTTGGAAAGAAGTTAGAGAATCAAAGAATGAAAAAGTTTATTCAAAACAACTTCTTAATGAATATAGATACAAAATAGACAAATATCATAAATAAAAAATACTCAGTTTGTAAAATTGTTCTTGGAAGAAAAATTTGAATTTGAAAGCGAGGTAGTTCGTTTGAAAGAGTATATTGGGAGTTTAGAAAAAGAATTTTCTTTGATAGAAAATGGTTTTAAAGAGGAAGAAAAAAGAGCCTTTGTAGATTATAAATCCAACGATAATGAATATGTTAAGAAGTTGGCATTTTTAGCCTATAAATCTGATACCTATCAAGTAAGAATGTACAGTGTATTTCTTTTTGGATATTTATCAGAACAAGATGATATTTTAGCATTTATGCGAGATGAAGTTTCCGAAGATGATAATTGGAGAGTTCAGGAAGTATTGGCAAAGGCATTTGATGAATTTTGCAAGAAAATAGGATATGAAAAAGCACTTCCAATAATTGATGAATGGTTAAAAAACAATAATCCTAATACAAGGAGAGCTGTTACGGAGGGACTAAGAATATGGACGAGCATACCATATTTCAAAGATAATCCGAATGAAGCTATTAGACGAATTGCCAACTTAAAAGAAGATGCGAGTGAATATGTTAGGAAATCAGTAGGAAATGCTTTAAGGGATATTAGCAAAAAATTTCCAGAGTTAATTAAAGTTGAACTTAATAACTGGAAGTTGGAAAGCAAAGAAATAAATCAAGTGTATAAGTTAGCGAGTAAACTTATTAGCTAACAAATTTGAGTTTGTAGAGGTTTTGGAATATGATATTTCATGAATTTGGTGATAAAAAATTTCCACATATATTATTGATACACGGCGGAGGTAATTCCTGGTGGAATTATCTTCGACAAGCTCGTATATTATCCGATAAATATCATGTGATTTTACCAACACTTGATGGTCATGGAGAAGAATATCAAAAAGAGTATATTTCAACTGAAAATTCCGCACATCAAATTATGGACTATATAAAAAACAATTGCGATGGAAAATTGTTTGCTGTGGGAGGTGTTTCTTTGGGAGGTCAAATTGCCATTGAGTTATTATCGCTAAATAGTGATATAGCTCAGAAAGCAATAATAGATGGTAGTATTTGTATTCCTCAGCCCAAGCTGGCAAGGGTTAGTACAATTATTGTAAAATTATTCGGAAAACTTATGTTTAGCAAATATGCATGTAAAATTCAGTTGAGTTTAATGAAAAAAATGTATCCCAATATGGCTTATTCGGAAGAAATAGAAGGCTATTATATGGAGGATATGCCAAGGATGCCGATTAAAACATTGGTGACTATGTATCAAACATATATGGGAGAATATAGGCTTAAATATTCTATTACAGAAAGCAAAGCGCAGGTTCTATATATTTATGGTGAAAAAGAAATGGGTTGCGTTAAGGAATCAGCTAAGCTATTTCAAAAAATGCATCCCAATTGTACTGTATATGAAGCGAAAGGATATAATCATGGTTATCTATCTGCTTATCTGCCTTTGGAGTGGATGGATTTGGTTAATCCATTTTTGGAAAACGATGTTCATCATAATAACTAAACTATGAAGTTATATAACAATTCCTAGGTTTGTCGAGCTGAAATAGAAAGAGAAAACATCCGTATTCAAACAATGGAAGGTCGCATTCAAAAAGCAAGGGAAGGAAAATGGAATGGTGGCTTTGCTCCATATGGATATAGACTTGAAGATGGCAAGCTGTTTATATACGAGGAAGAGGCAGTTGCCATAAGAACGATTTTCGACCAGTATGTAAATAATACGATAGGAGCCAATGGACTATCTAAATACTTAGAGAATCATGGAATTAGAAAAATCCCAAGACAGAATGGTAAGAATCCTTTGTTTGATGCAGGTCTTATAAGAAAGATATTAAAGAATTCTGTATATAATGGAAAAATAGCATTTGGAAGAAGAACTTTAGAAAAAGTTCATGGTACAAGAAATGAATATAAGCAGGTTGAACAAGATGAGTATCTAATATCTGAAGGGATACATGAAGCTATAGTTTCCGACGAAGTTTGGCAAGCTGCTCAAGTTAAATT
>NZ_HE978616.1:417434-424216 GCF_000307225.1 Anaerococcus vaginalis | reverse complement strand
TTCAGATGATAGACTATATCGTATGTATGACAAAATAGATGAATTAGAATCATCACTAATTGATGCGAAAGCAAAGAAACAGACTATTGAAGCTGAAAAACTCACAAGAGATAACATATATAAGGTTCTGATCTATTTTGATAAACTCTATAAAGTCATGAATGATGTAGAGCGTAGGCAGTTAATTACAGCTTTGATTTCTGAAATTCAAGTTTATGAAGAAAAACAACCTAACGGACAATGGCTAAAATCAATTACTTTCAATCTCCCAATTGTAGACGATGATTTAAATATAAGTTTGGACAATGATGAGCAAGTTGAGACGGTAGCACTTTTGTCCAAACTCGATGTCGATAAGCATATAGAAGTTGAAATTGAGCTGGATGAGCTTGATTTGACCAGTGCTGAAAGTAAGGCAACATATGCTCAAATCAAAGAATATGTTTGGAATAAATTTGAATTAAAAGTTTCGACATTATATATTGCACAGATAAAAAGGAAATGTGGAATAGAATTACGAGAACATTACAACAAGTCTAAAAAGGAGAAACAAATTATTCCACAGTGTACACCTGAAAAAGAAGAAGCTATCATGGATGCCTTGAGACACTTCAAAATGATTTAATAGAAAAGAATGACAGCATATGACTTTTTACATTTATGACATTCCTACTTGGTATTGGAACGGCGTTGTTGTATATCATTATGGTGTTCTGCTTATTTTGGGCGTTAGCTTCTTTTATTCAAGGAGAAGTCGGAATAGGTATTTTTGGCTTGGTTATTGGTTTCCTAATTTAGTCCTTACGGACTTCCGAAAGTAGGAGTAACTGTGATAGCGTTTATTGAATTGATAAATGATAAAATTAAAGCGGTTTGGATAAATTAGTATTTGTCAAGGAGGGAATATGGATTTTAGTAGGATGATTCCTGAATTATCAGTTTTTGATATTAATCTGACTAAAAAATTTTATAGTGAATTAGGATTTAAAATTGAATATGAACGTGTTGAAGATAAATTCGTTTTCATGTCTTTTCAAGAAAGTCAGTTTATGTTCGAACAAATTCATGATGATGGTTGGAATATAGGCGAGCTAGTATATCCTTTAGGAAGAGGAATAAATTTTTCAATAGCTGTCGATGATATTGAAGAACTGTATCAATTAGTGAATAATTTGAATATAGAATTATACAGAGAACTAACCATAAACATATATCAAGTTAATGAGATAGAAGAAATGCAAATAGAGTTTTTAATTCAAGATCCCAATGGGTATTTGTTAAGATTTACAAATTAATAAATATCAGTTGTTGAGCTAAATAAAACTAAATACTAAAGATACAAGACGATAGAAATTAAAAACTCTATCGCCTTTTTTTATACTCAAAATTAGGAGTTTAGTGGGGTTGAAAAAAATTTTTATTGGTGGTATTATTAAAGTGACAAGTACACACAAGTACACTTGTGAAGGTGGTGATGGTTCATTATAAATATTATTATAAACACTGATTCTAGTGAGCCAATTTATGAGCAAATCGAAAATCAGATAAAAAAACAAATTATGAATGAAGATTTGAAAACTGGAGACTCTATACCATCTATGAGAGTATTAGCTAGAAATCTTAAGGTAGCTGTAATTACAGTTCAAAAGGCTTATGAAAATTTACAAAAAGATGGATTTATTGAAACTATTCACGGCAAAGGCAGTTTTATATCAGCAAGAAATATTGAATTACAAAAAATAGAAACATATAAAGAAGTGGAAGATTTAGCTAAAAAAATTGTCAAGAAAATACAATCAAGTTCTATTTCAATAGATGATCTGATAGATTTAATAAAAAAGATATATGAGGAGGGGCAATGATGGATTCATATGAAAATAAATTAGCATTAAGGGTATCTGGATTAAATAAAAAGAATAAAACAAATGATTTTTCTTTGAAAAATATAAATATTGAAGTACCTTATGGATCTATTGTAGGAAATATAGGAAGAAATGGAGCGGGGAAAAGTACTACTATTTCTTGTATACTTGGAATGTTTCAAATAGATGATGGAAAAATAGAAATATTTGGTACTGAAAATTGTAATCAAATAGATATTAAAAAACACATAGGTGTTGTTTTAGATGACCCAAACTATTCATTATTATTAACACCTAATGAGATAAATGAGGTAATGAAATTTAATTATAGTAATTGGGAAGAAGATAGTTTTAAAAATTATTTGAATCGATTTAATTTGCCAATAGACAAGAAAACTAAGCAATTTTCATTTGGAATGAAAAAAAAGTTATCGTTGGCTATAGCATTGTCTCACGAAACAAAACTTCTCATATTAGATGAGATTACTTCAGGTTTAGATCCAGTAAGCAGAGATGAAATACTGGGTATATTGTTGGAATTTATAGAAAACCCAGAAAACTCCGTGTATATATCATCACATATTACAACAGACTTGGAAAAAATAGCTGATTATATAGTTTTTATGGATAATGGTAAAGTCGTGTTGAGCGAAGAAAAAGATGAATTGTTATATAACTATGGGATACTTCGTTGTACTGATACAGAACTAGAAAAAGTGGAAAAAACGGACATCATTTCATACAGGAAGGAATTTGGAAGGGTAGATATTTTAGTAAAAGATATATCGAAGATAAAGAATAAGTATAAAGAATTTGTTGTGAATAAACCAAATTTTGATGAAATGTTATTAATATTAACAGGGAAGGAGGGCTAATATATGAAAGGTTTATTATTAGAAATATATTACAAAAATATTAAAAACATTTTTATAATGAATGCATTTTTAATTTTAGCATGGATTCTAATAAATTTATTTGCTGACATACAAATGGTTGTTTTTGCGTATTTTGCAGTTGTAATCTTCGCTAACAGTTTGTTGATCCTTTTATCTCAAAGAAAAGATTATGATTTAAAATTATATAAATATGAATTCATGCTACCAATAAAAAGTAAAAATATAATATTATCAAAATATATAAGTCAAGTAGTTATTATTCTCTTTTCTATATTGATGTTGATTATTTTGAATTATATATCAATTTATCTAGGTAAGCATTATTTTGATTATGGAGCTTCAGACTTAATATCTTTGTTAAATGTTCTATTAGGTCTTATATTACAATTAGTATCAATCTTCTACTTAGCCATGTACTTTATTGATTTAGAGAAAGGTGACTTGTGGATAGTTTTAGGATTGATTGGCTCTATAATGCTAGTATCAATAGAAATATTTGCATTAAATAGGCTTGGATTTTCTAAGTCAGGAGGAAATATTGTACTTTGTATAATATATTTGGTAATATTTATAATGTCTTTTGCATTGAATTCAAAGAAAATGGAAAATCTAAAATTAGATAATTAGGATTAATGATGATATATCTATATTAGCTGTTATGTATAGAATTAATAAGTAAATATATTAATATTCATAGCTGATGGAACTAAAATATAGGTTTGTAGCAAAGAGATAAAAATTTATTAAATTAGAAAAATATTAAAACATTAAAACATGGATATCTTAGGCGATAGAAATTAAAACTCTATCGTCTTTTTTTATTACAAGAAAGGAGTTATATATGAAAAGATTGGAACAAATAAGACAAGAGTCAAAAGAAATAAAAGATAAAATTGATGATACAGAAGAAAGATTAAGGCAAGAAAAAAATCAAGAAAAGAAGATATTAAAACAAGATATAGTAAAAAGAAAGAACTCATAGTATAATAACAAGAAGACCAATCTTAGAAAGCCTTATAGAAAATGTAGAAGATTTAACAGATGAAGAAATAAATATCCTAGAAAAGCAACAAAGACAAAAGAATTAAAAAAAACACCTAGAATAATAAGATAAAGAGGAGGTAAACTAAATTGATGAAAACAATTGGAATGTTACTCATCATCTGCTTAACAGCATCAATTATGATGGTGAATTTTATACTTATTATACCGAAATTTGGCTCGAAGCATTTCGGTGCACCCGATGATATCAAAGCTATGATGAGTAAGTTGCCAGATAAACCGATTTGGGTCAATATATTAGGCGGACTTATCATGATACTTGGATTGCTAACCATTGCAGCCGTCCTAGTCTGGGCAATTGTTGATACAGTAAAATTTAGTTTAACTTTTCAGCAAGCCTTTGTTAGATTTTTAATACTATTTGAAGGATATAAGCTTTTTGATATTATCTTTTTTGATTATCTCATGCTTACCAAGTTAAAATTGCCGACTAAAGTTTACCCAGAGACGGTTGGTGCTAAGGGGTATGATAATTTTGGGTTTAATGCGAAAAGTCAGGTTACAAAAATTATAATCTTCTTTTTCGTGAGCCTAATTTTGGCATATTTACTGATCGTTTTGGTTTAACTAAAAATTCATAACTTGTAATGTTCAATTCAACTTCTTGGCTATTTGTTTTAGGGGGATGTAGCTTAAAAAGAACCAATTATCAGAAATAGATATAAGCCATGAACAGTTATATGAAGATATGTTAGAGGAAAATATAAGCGAAAGAAACCTCAATCTAATATGTGAGCACATCTAAAAAACAAGACAAGAACCATTACTATAGGAATGGCTAAATACTGACACAAAAAAATATATCAACCTTTGCCCTTTTATCAGGATTTAGGTTGATATACAAAATTATTTACAGACCATCTAGAATATCAAACTCCATTTGATTTATTTATGCACGAACTTAGTTTGGCTTAGGTGTCGCAATATTATTTGCAATTCATTATTTATAAAAAAAGTTTGGTACACAAGAAATAATCCGTGCACCAAACTTTTTTGTAGAATTATTAATAACTATGGTAATTAGGCTTCTAATAATTTTCCAGCTATTGGACCTGAATCAAGGGTATAGATTTTTTCTATATCTATGATTACAGCAGCCGCCTTTGGCATTACACCAGCCTTTTCCTTGGCTAGGTTCATATGCTCTTCGTCTGTATAAGATTTGGCTGAACCCACAATCCTAAAGCCCTTGTTGTCTTCTCTTTTAACAAAGGCGATAGCTATCTTGCCATTATTTTTAATATTGGCATGGTGCTTGCCATCTGTATTTTCGCAAAAGATGAGATGTTCATCATCAAGAACCCTCATAGTTCTTTTTGGCCCTATATTAGGATTACCATTCTCATCTACAGTTGCTATATAAGCAAGCTGTTCACCAATTAAGTCTTTTATTTCTTGAGTTAGTTTCATACATACACCTCATTATATATTATTTACATTTATAGGATAGCACATCTGGGGGAAATTGTCAATAATGATTATCACTATTGACTGCAAAATAATAAACATAATTGAAATAATAAAAATTCAAGCAGGACTAAAGTAAAAAAGTCTTACTAATTGAAGGATATAAGCTTTTTGATATTATATTTTTTGATTATCTCATGCTTACCAAGTTAAAATTACCAACTAAAGTTTATCCACAGACGGTTGGAGCCAAGGGATATGATAATTTTGGGTTTAATGCGAAAAGTCAGATCACAAAAGTTATAATCTTCTTTTTCGTGATTCTAATTTTGGCATATCTACTGACCGTTTTGGTTTAACTAGAAATTCATAACTTGTAATGTTCAATTCGACTTCTTGGCTATTTGTTTTAAGGGGCTGTAGCTTAAAAAGAACCAATTATCAGAAATAGATATAAGCAATGAACAGTTATATGAAGATAGGTTAGAGGGAAATATAAGTGAAAGAAACTTCAATTTAATGAATGCGAGAATATCTAAAAAACAAGACAAGAACCATTACTATAGGAATGGCTAAATACTGACACAAAAAAATATATCAACCTTTGCCCTTTTATCAGGATTTAGGTTGATACACAAAATTATTTACAGACCCTAATTATAGGATTACGGTAATTTAAAGTTCTGCAAAAGTTAATTTTGCCTATTTAAGGCTTGATTCCACAAACCAAATTTGTTTGTTGTAGTCCTCTATATGATCTTCCATAGCATTAGCTACAGGGAAATTATCAGCTTCATCTGCTTCTTTTCTAATCTCTAGTGCGAGTTCTTTTTGAAGTTTTATGTCAGATAGGACTATTTCTAATGCTTCTTTAATAGATACTTCTTTAGAAGTTTCAATCTCTTTGATTGTAGAAATTTCTAAATATTCTTTTAGATTAGCAACTGGAAATTCTCCAGACATTCTGATAAGCTCAGCAACTTCATCAAGTCTTTCACCAGCCTTATCATATTCAGATTCAAGATACTCATGTACAGATACAAATTGAGAGCCTACGATATTCCAATGTAGATTATGGATTTTAATGTTTAGTACTGCAAGATTTGCAAGATATGTGTTTAATTTTGTCATTTTCTTCCTCCTTTAAAATGATTTTAATTATCTTTATCATTATATACAATAATAAAAAACAAGTCAAGTCTATAATATTGAATAAAATTTACTAGCAAATATTTATTATTTCATCCTAATATCGTAAAAATGAACAGAAGAAAATTATTTCAGAGATATAAAATCACATCATGCAACAAAAAGGAATGGAAGAAAGATAGAACATATACAAAAGGAAATATTAGATATTATCGAAAAGAGTATTATATAAATTTAATAATGAAACTTTGAAAGGGATAGCAGAAGTGTTATCTCTTTTTTAATACAAGAAAGGAGATCAGTATGAAAAAATTAGAGCAAATAAGAGAAGAATCAAAAGAAATAAAAGATATAATCAACGATACAGAATAAAGATTAAGGCTACTAAAAAGTCAAGAAAAGAAAA
>NZ_HE978616.1:404477-417180 GCF_000307225.1 Anaerococcus vaginalis | reverse complement strand
TTTAAAGAAACACTAAAAATAATGAGAGAAAATTAAGATAAAAAAATAGGAACAGTTTGATTATAAGATTATGAAATAATCTTAAAATAAAAATATTTTGGGTATAATAATATGAAAAATATTTGTGAATAATGAAAAATAACACTGATGCAACTTTCTGTTGCGAAAGTGCATTTATGCAATGGTAGAAGTGTACATTGTAGTTTGATAGACTATAATTACCAAACTACAAGGAGGTTTCATATATGAATTTTGGTGAAAAACTTTTTAAGTTACGAAAAGAAAAAGGAATGTCTCAAGAAAATTTAGCGGATCAAATTGGTACAACAAGACAAGCTATTAGTAAGTGGGAAAATAATCAGGGATTTCCAGAAGTTGAAAAATTGCTTCAACTTTCAAATGTGTTTGAAGTATCTGTAGATTATTTATTGAAAGATGACAAGACAATTAATTGTTCTAATGAAAAGGGTTATTATGTAAGTAAAGAGCTTGCAACAGGATATATTGCAAACGAAAAAAAGGTTAGCTTTTTAATAAGTTTATCTTTCATGTTTTTGGCTTTTACAGGAATTCCATATATAATTTTTTCCCATGACAAATCTATTTCATATTTAGGAATGGCAATTTGTGTAGTTCTTGGGATTGGGTTTATGGTACTTGGAATGTTTGCTGAAAATGAGCAGTATAAAATATTAAAGCAAGAACCTTTGTTGTTTGATTATGAGTATCTAAAAACATTAAGGAAAGAATATGATTTGAAAAAAAGAAAATACATTTTTATTGCAATACCATCAACAGTTTTGTTTATTTTAGCTCTTGTTAGTTTAGGATTAACAGTTGGTAGATGGTCAGATTATAATTCGTTTGTATTTTTTGGTTTTGGAATAGGATTGTTTGGATTTGCATATTCATCAAATGTTATGGGAGCATACGAATTATTGGTTAAAAATGAGCAATATTCATCAAGTCTACTATTTAAGATAAAAAGGAAGTTTAGAGATAAAATAGATAAATTTTAGTCATTAAAATTTAATTAAAGTTATTTTTGTGAACAGTAAATCGAAAAAGGTTTACTGTTTTTATTTGACTAAAAAAGGAAGTAGGATACATGTAAAAAGAAAAAAATAGAAAATAATAAGAGAAAATTAAGAAAAATAAAATAATCAAATCTCCCTTAGATTTCTAAGGGCGCAATTATACACCCTAAAGGGTGATTGCGTCCTGCGGAGCCAAACCCTTGCAGGGAGCAACAACCATTCGCTTTTTAAAAGTCAAGGGTAAATAAACTCGCTAAGGCTCGCCCTTGACTTTTAAAATTTGAAATGAAAGTAACAATTAAGCCGACATACTGAAACAACAAAAATTAATTCAGTAGTCGGCTTTTTCTATTCTATCATTTCAAAACGCTCATTCACAAAGTGGATATAAAAAATCTGTTAAGCCTCCACCTAAAACAACAAAAAAAGAAAGGAAGTGATAAAAATGGCATACAGTTTTCATTTTTCAGTAAACATAATATCAAGAGGAAAAGGCAAAAGTGCAGTAGCAAGTGCAGCATATATAAGTGGAGAAAAAATAAAAAATGAATGGGACGGAGTAACCCATGACTACACCAAGAAACAAGGAGTAATAAGCAAAGAAATATTTTTACCAGATCACGCACCAAAAGAATATAAAGACCGAAAAACCTTGTGGAACTCGGTAGAATTATTTGAGAAAAACTCTAATGCCCAACTTGCAAGAAACTTTATCATATCTTTACCAAAAGAATTAAGCATAGAAGAAAATAAAAAGATGATAGAAGAATATGTTCAAAACAATTTTGTAAAAGAGGGAATAATAGTAGACCTAGCAATTCATGATGAAAGTAGAGAGGGGAATCAAAACATTCACGCTCATATAATGACCATAGTAAGACCAATAAATGAAGATGGAACATGGGGGCAAAAAAGTAAAAAAGAATATATCCTAGATGGAAAAGGAGAAAAGATTTTAAACAAAAATGGAAAACCTAAAACAAGAAAAGTAGAACTAACAAGCTGGAACGATAAAGGCAATGTAGAAAAATGGAGAGAAAATTTTTCAGACCTTTGCAATGAATATCTAGCAAAAAACAAGATAGAAAAAAGAGTAGACCATAGGAGTTTTAAAAGACAAGGTATAAAACAAATACCAACAATACATCTAGGGGCAAGTGCTAGTGCAATGGAAAGAAAAGGAATAAGAACAGAAAAAGGAGATATAAATCGTGAAATAAAAAAACAGAATGAACTATTAAAAAACATAGGAGGTGAAATAAAGAAAATAACATCTTGGTTAGCAGACTTCAAAGATAAGCTAAAAGAATCATATAGAGAATACAAAGACCAAAGTAAAAAGCAAATCGAAAATGAATCAGGACTCTTTAACCTCTATGAATATTTAAGCTTTTATCAAGAAATGCAAGAAAACAATAGAGCTGGATTATCATTTTATGGCAAAAGAAACAAGGCAATCTATAATCTAAAAAGATATGCAAGTGGAATAAATTATCTAAGAGAAAACAAAATAAAAACCATATCAGGCCTACAAGGGCATATAAATACTCTAAGAAGTAAAAACTCTGAAATATATAAGACCATAAAAGAAAACAGTCAAAAGATAGAAGACCTTAACAAATGTTTAGCCTATGCAAAGACTGTAAGAAAAACAAAAGCAACCTACCAAGAATATGAAAGCAAGAAAATATTCAAAGAAAGCTTCTACAAGAATAATCAAAAGGAAATAGACCAACATATAAGAGCAAGAACCTTAATTGAAAAAATCAGTGGAAAGAAAAATTTAAGAGAAAAAGAATGGTTAGGAGAAATTAAAAACTTAGAAGATGAAATCAGTAAATTAAATACAGAGTCAGAAAAGATAAGGGAAAGATACAAGGAAATAAATCATATTAAATATGCAGTAGAAGTAGTCAATAAAGAATATGGTATCGACCTATCAATAGAAATTGACAAGGCAATTAAGAGAGGAGAAAAAGAAAGTATCATAGAAAAGATAAAAGAGTATAAGCAAGATAGTGATAAGTTTAATAAAAAAAGACAAATGACTAAAGACTATTACAAAAATCAAGAAAGATAAGACCTGGTAAAAATATCTTATCCAAGCTATAATATGACCAAGAAAATAAAGGCAGATCTAGGAGGTAATAGAGATGAATAAAAGGCAAGAGCTAATAGATGAACTCATAAAAGCAGATCAAGATGGAACATACAAAACATATAAAAGCACAGAAGAAATAAAAGCAATGAACAATGAAGAAATACAGATTATATATTCCAATATGAAAAACTATCTATCAGACAAAAGAACACATATAAACTACTAAAGGTGGAAAAGCCGGATTTAAAAGAGATTGGTCAGGCAGAAAAACAGATAAAAGGCGTTCCCCTAAAGATGAATATATTTGTTCAACATATAACTTAGCAAAAGGGAATTTTGAAGAAAAATGTTCATCACACTATATCAGGAACGAAGTTCTTAATAAATTAGTTTTAGAGACTATCAAAGAAGTAAGCGAGTATGTAAAGTTGAATGAAGAAGAATTTATAAAAAAAGTGTACTCAACCTCAAAAGAGCAAATGGTATTAGAAAAATCCATTGAACATTCAAAAAGTATATTAAAAAACTTTGAGGAAGATAGTATTAGAGCAGATAAGTTTATATCACTTGTAAAGAAATATACTGATTTTAGCGAACTTACAACTCCAATGATAAATGAATTTGTAGATAAGATACTGGTTCACGAGGATAAATGGGATAACTATGAAAGAACACAGGAAGTTGAAATATACCTGAACTTTATTGGCAAGTTTGAATTGCCACAAGAAGAACCTAAAGAACTTACGCAAGAGGAACTTGATGAACTAGAGAAGCTAAGGAAAAAAGAGAGAGAAGAAGAGAGAGTATAATTACAGATATTTAAAAAAGAAAAAAGCTAGTATGGAAAAAATCAAATTATGACTTTGTGGTCGGCGTAGTTTTAAAACTACACCGACTATTTTATTTCATACAAATAAATATGTAAATCAGTAAATTTTCTAAAAAAAAGCATCTTACAACTATTGTCAGATAACACTAACTGATGTATAATCAATAATATCATTATTGATAATTCGATTATTGATTATACTATTAAAATTAAAGTTTTGTAAGGATGGAGGAATGGACATGGCAAAAAGAAACCATGAACTTGATAAACCAATCATTGAAGCTGCTAAAATAGAGTTTTTGCAATATGGATTTCAGGCTGCTTCAATAGGCAATATTGCTAAAAGAGCGGGAGTTACAACGGGAGCAATCTATACAAGGTATAAAGGGAAAGATGAACTTTTTTATAGTTTGATAAAAGAATTTTTAGAAGCTATAAGTGTGAAAAGAAAAGAGAACGAATACTCGTATAGGGAATATTGCGTAGATAAAAACTTTGATCATTTTTTGCGTAGCATTCAGAAAGAAACCAAAGGATATGTAGATGTGTTATTTAAATATTACGAGGAGTGCAAACTAATACTTTGCTCAAGTAAAGGCAGTTCTGTAGAAGCAATATTTCGTGAAATGATGAATAATAAAATTTCCATAACAAAACAATTTATAAGGGAAAATATAGACCCGAATATAAGTGAGATGAAATTAGATTTGGTAGAGCTTTTAATGAATCAACAATTTAGTGCTTTTAAATTAGTGATTGAAAAAGGATATAGCAAAGAGGAGACAATCGAGTACACAAAAATGCTCGGCGAATTTATTGGGGCGGGTTGGGAAAAGATATTTGATGAAATTATAAATAGGTATTGAATTTATGTACGATAAAGGCAAGAAGGACGAAAATATTTTAGATTTTAAAATAGATTTTTCCTATGAAGGCAAAAAGGAAAAGTCGTTAGATGATGTAATTGGCAGCATATCAAAAGGAGATTGCATAGTTCTTTGTGGCGAAAGTGGATGTGGAAAATCAACATTACTTAGGTGCTTGAACCATTTAATACCGGAGTTCTATGATGGGATATTTAGTGGCTATATCTTGGTAAATAGCAACAATATAGAAAACAAGAACATTGGAGAAGTTGGAGAATTGATTTCGTCCGTTTTTCAAGATCCAAGAAGTCAATTTTTTACAATGGAAAGCGATACGGAAGTATCTTTTGGACTTGAAAATAAAGGGTTAAGCCATGAAATAATAAAAAGAAGAACAGAAGAAGCTTTTTCAAAATTTGGCTTGGAGTATTTGAAAAACAGGGAAGTATTCAAACTTTCAAGCGGAGAGCGTCAACTAATAGCGATTATGTCTGCTTGGGCAATGGATACGGATATTATTTTACTTGACGAGCCAACTGCAAACTTAGATTATTTATCCATAGAAAAACTGAAAAATATCTTATTGCTTCTAAAAGAAGATGGAAAAACTCTAATAATCAGTGAACATAGGCTTTACTATTTGAAAGAGTTGGCTGATGAATATTGGCTAATAAAAAATGGAAGCTTTTATGAAAAGTATGATAAGGACGATTTTAAGATATTTTCTAAGGATGAATTAAATAATTTGTGTTTACGAGTTACGGATTTGAAGCAGATTGAGGTTAAGAAGAAGTGTTCTAATGTTGTCAATGATAAATTAGAGGTGAAAAATATATCCTTTGGATATAAAAAACAACATATTTTAAATGATTTGTCGTTTACAGCTTATTTGGGAGAAGTGACTTGCTTGATTGGCAAAAATGGTTCAGGCAAAACCACCTTAGGAAAATGTATATGTGGACTATTGAAACCACAAAAGGGAAGAGTTTTTCTAAAGGAAAAAGAATTGAGCCATAGGCAGCTATCGCAGGATAGCCTCTTTATTATGCAAGAAGCTGAATTTCAATTTTTTACAAATTCTGTATTATCTGAACTGAAGTACGGTGTAAATCGAAACAAATATGATGAGATAGAAGCTCTACTTGAAAAGTTTGATATGTGGAAATATCGTGATAGGCATCCATTTTCTCTTTCAGGTGGGCAAATGCAAAAATTAACCTTAATGATGGCATATCTTTCGGATAAAAGTGTGGTTATTTTAGATGAACCAACCTCAGGAATGGACAAAAAAAGTTTAGATACTGTAGTGGGATTGATAAACGATATGAAAAAGAAAAAAATCGTGATAACAATTAGCCATGACTTAGAATTTATTTCATCAGTTGCGGATAAATGTTTGGAACTTGATGATGGAACGATACAAAGGATTTGTGAAGTAAAAGAGAATAGAGATATTGAAAGCATTAAAAGTATATTTGAAAAAGATTTAGAACATCAACCTCCGGCAAAAAGAGAAAAAAACCCTTTAGATCCGAGAACAAATATTTTGTTTTGGATTCTTTGTATGGTTGCAGTAGGAATTGACAATAAAAGTTTGATTTTTGAATGCAATTTATTAGCTCTCGTTTTTTCTCTCGCAAATAGAAGATACAAGACTTTAGGAATTACTTCTGTCATTATAGGGCTTATTTACGGTCTTGAAATCATATATCCGAATGAAATTACAATATTTACGGCAAATTTGTTTCCTAGATTTATTTTAATATTTCTACTATTTCCTATTATTCTTGGAGGTAGAGGGACAACAAATATGCTTGCGGGACTTAGAAAAATAAGAATACCTGAGAAGTTATTATTGATTCTTGCAGTTTCTTTCAGGTTTTTCCCGGTGCTAAGGAATGATTTTAAATTACTTAGACAAGTGCTTAGAAATAGAGGAAGTTGCAATCATAAAAATATAATAAAAGAAAAAATAGATTATCTTGAGGCTCTGATTGTATCACTCATTTTTCGAGTGATAAGAATAGGCGAAACTTTATCAGCTTCAGCAGAAACAAGAGGAATTGCTTTAAATCATAAAAAATCATCTTATGTTACTTTAAAGTTCAATTTATGCGATTACATATTGATGATTGGAATGATATTAATTTTGATGATAAATATTTTATAAAAATAGGAGGACTTAATCATGCACAAAAACAAATTGAAAGCGAAAGATATCATTACAGTTACTTTATTATCATTATGTAACATTTTGATATTTTCGATAGGAACATTCATGTATGCAACACCAATTACCATACTTTTAACACCGGTGCTTTACTCATTATTACAGGGTATTGTTTTCTATGTTATCGGAGTGAAAGTGAAAAAAAGAGGAGCGTTTTTTATATATTCCCTTATTCAAGGAGTGATAGCATTCTATCCACCATATATTTTGATGTTTGTAATTTCAGGATTGATAGCAGAGTTCTTATTATATAAAAAAGGTTATGGTAATTTAAAAGTTATTGGAATCAGCTATGTTATTCAGCAAACTTTGGCTTCAATTGGAAGTGTAATTTATCCATATACAATAGCCTTGAATAAAACTATAGGAGCCATGAAAGAAAAGGAGTTAGCTTCAAATATTATAGCGGCAGGCAAAATGATTTCTTCTTGGGGAACGCTGATTTTACTTGCCTTAGTTATAGTTTCAGCAATAGCAGGAGCTTATATAGGTAGCAAGGTCGTAAGGAAACATATTTTAGAAAAAGAAGCTAATTCATAGGGTGAAGTCATGAAAAAAGAGAAAGAACCAAACTTTTTTAAAGAAATGGATTCGTTTATAAAGCCATACAAAAAAAGATATATTTTATCTGTTATGCTAAGTATGCTTTCTGTTCTATGCGAACTATTATCCTATGCTTTTGTTGGAATTTTAGCGGGATATATCTTCAAAGGATTTCATGGAAACAACATGATATATGTATTGATTTTCACTATAATCTGCAAAATATCAGGGGTGCTGCTTTCAAATATTTCAACACTTATATCTCATAAAGCAGCATACCTAACGCTAAAGGACTTAAGATATGCAATTTGTGATAAATTTGTTAGATTGCCGATGGGATATTTTGATATGAATCCTAGTGGAACATTAAAAACTATATTGGTAGATAGGGTGGAAGATATAGAAAAAACATTAGCACATCTACTTCCTGAGATGACTGCAAATTTATTGATACCTATTGCCATGATTGTTTGGATGCTTGCAGTTAATATTAAGCTTACCGGGATTATATTTCTTTGGATTATATTTGGACTATCAATCGGAATGCTTATGATGATTGGATATAAGAAAAAATATGAGGGACAAGTACAGGCACAAAAGAATATGAATCAAGCGGTTATAGAGTATGTCAAGGGGATTGAGGTAATTAAAACTTTCAATATGGAAGATAGTTCCTATGCTAAATATAAAAATGCAGTCATACGCCATGCGGAGTATGCTATAAACTGGATGAAAAGCTCACAGATTTATGCGTCTCTTTCCTATAGCATAGCTCCTGTATCTATATTTCCAACAATTGTTGTGGGATTGATATTTTTTAATAATGGGTTTCTTACTGAGCAAAGTTTATTTTTGTTTATGATGATTTCTCTTGGAATATTTAAACCGATTGTTAAAGCATCCAGTTATGTTGACCAATTGGCACAGATGGGAACTGTTACTAAGGAAATAAAAGGAATCTTAGATTATCCGGAACTTAAGAGAAGTGAGAATTCTAATTTAAAAGAAAAATGACATACGACATAGCATTTGAAAATTTACAATTTTCTTATGATGGGACAAAAAATGATGTTTATGATGTGAATTTAACCATTAAAGAAAAAACTATGACTGCAATTATTGGTCCTTCAGGTTCAGGAAAATCAACTCTAATGAAACTTTTAGCCGGATTTTGGGATTTTGAGAAAGGAAAAATAAAAATAGGTGGTATAGAGGTAAAAGACCTTTCAATGAATGACCTGAATACTCTTATCTCCTATGTGGATCAAAATACATTTTTATTTGATGATACTATTTTGGAAAATATTAGAATAGGTAAAAAAGATGCAACGAATGATGAGGTGATAGAAGCTGCTAAAAGAGCCGGTTGCCATGATTTTATTGTAACTTTGCCTGATGGATATGACACTATCGCAGGGGATAGGTTATCCGGCGGAGAAAAGCAAAGAATAGCTATTGCCAGAGCAATTCTAAAAAATGCTCCAATTATCATATTAGATGAAGCAACTGCAAGTACAGATATTGAAAATGAAGAAAAAATTCAAGGAGCGTTACTGGAATTTACCAAAGGAAAAACACTAATTGTTATTACACATAAAATTAAAACTGTCATAAATGCAGATAAGATCATATATATGGAAAATGGGAAAATCATTTGCGATGGAAAACATGAAGAACTTATTAAATCGTGTTCTGCGTATAAGCATTTATATGAAATAGCAAATTGATTGGAGGTGAGAATATGTTTGAAGCTCTAAAAAGTGTATGGAACTTTAGTGAGAAAAGAAAAGGCAGTTTAGTCAAAATTTTAATTCTATCATTTATAGAAGGCATATTCGTTATGCTGAAAATGATAGCAATAATTTTAGCGGTAAACGCCATGTTTAATAGTAATTTAATGTACAATTATATTTATAAGGTAATGATACTCGGAATTGTATGTATCATCGGCGTTTTTGGTTTTGGTTATTTCACACAACTGGGTTCTGTATCCGTTGGATTTGAGATGGCGAAAGATAAAAGGTTATATTTTGGCTCATTATTTAAAAAACTCTATTTAGGGTTCTTTAGCAAAAATTCAGTAGGAAATATAAACTCAACACTGACTACATCTATTTCAACTGTAGAACAAGTTGCACCAATCATTTTAATTCATGTGATAGGTGGAATTTTATCTGCTATATCAATAGTCTTAGGATTTGCTTACTATGAATGGCAAGTTTCCGTTGTAATATTTGCAGGCATATTAACATATTTGTTTGTAGTTAATCATCAAATGAAAATTTCAAGAAGCGAAGCTCCCAAAAGACAATTAGCACAAACAAAATTAACGGAAAGTGCTATTGAATTTATACAGGGAATAAGCGTAATTAAGGCTTTTGGTATGGGAGAAAAAGATGAAAGAGTAAAAAAAGATATAGATGGTAGTTGTGTTAATAATATAAATTTATCCGAAAAATCTATTCCATCAAGCATAGGTGCCGGTATTACGATACAGCTGTTTGAAATTATGATTATTAGCTATGCGTTTTTTATGTGGAATAGTGGAGAAATTTCTCCTCAAAAAGCCATTAATTTATTGATTATGAGCTTTGTAATATTCCAGTCTGTAAGTCAAGCAGGTTCTATTCTTTCTATGATTGGGATTTTAGATAGTTCACTAAAGGATATAAGCAGTATGGAAAATGCTGAAGAAATAAAGGTATTATCACCTATTCAAAATATAAAATCCAATGAAATAGAATTTAAAAATGTAAGTTTTTCTTACGGAAAAGGAGAAGTTTTAAAGGGAATATCAGTAGCTCTTAAACCGAACACACTTACAGCGATTATCGGACCTTCAGGTTCAGGAAAAACAACGTTTTGCAAGCTTATACCGAGATTTTATGATGTAAGCAAAGGAGAAATTCTGATTGGTGGAGCAAAAATAACAAATATCTCCACCGAAGAATTGATGAAAAATATAAGTATGGTATTTCAAAATGTGTATTTGTTTGAAGATACAATTATGAATAATATTCGTTTGGCAAAGCCAAATGCCAGTGATGAGGATATTATATCCGCTGCAAAAAAAGCGCGCTGTCATGACTTTATAAAAAGCTTGCAAAAAGGATACGAAACTAAAATTGGCGAAGCGGGTAGCACTTTATCCGGTGGAGAAAAACAAAGAATAGCGATAGCTAGAGCAATACTCAAAGATGCTCCCATTGTGGTTTTAGATGAATTTACTAGTGCTTTAGATGTAGAAAATGAACGCCATATTTTGCAAGCCATCGATAATTTAGTACAGAATAAAACAGTTATTATGATTGCACACAGGTTAGAAACTGTTAGGAAAGCAGACAACATCATTGTTTTAGATAAAGGGGAAATAGTACAGGAAGGAACGCATAATGAGCTTATAACTCAAGATGGGATATATAAATCATTCATTTCAATAAGAGAGCGAGCAAATAAATGGAGTTTTAAGTAAATACATCCATTTTGATGTTTGACTAAATAAATGAGTATTTAATGGGAGATGACGATGTTTTTTGATAATAAAAGTTTTTGAAAGTAACTTTTCACACAAAAATTAAATAATTCAATAACAATAAGAGTTAATTTGATTGTTATTTTCGGAGGACTTTTTACGCCAAAGTGTAGAAGTCCTCCTTTTTTATTCTCAAAAAGCAAAACATGGAAAAAGAAAAGAAGGATAACACAATGGCTAATAAAGAATATTACCTTTATGTAAAAGGCAAAGCCGTACCTGTAAGCGAAGAAGTCTACAAAGCCTACTGGAAGATAACAGAACATGAAAAGTATTTCCAAAGAAAGGAGTGGAAGCACAATGACATATCATTTTCAGCACTGGATCATGACGGACATTTTGTAGACAACATCATAGATGAAAAAAAGTCTTAGAAAAAATTGTAGAAGTAAAACCAAGCAAAAAAGATATGACCAGATAAATCTAAGGGAGTAACGAAAAGTTACACCCTTAAATAACCATAATAACAAGACTTCCTAAAAGCAGAAGTCCAGAATTTAAGAAAATCGGAAATCAAGAATTTCGATTATCGAAAATCTGGGAAATATCAATGTAGAAAGGATATAAAATTGAATAAATATAAAATTCATGATAAAATTACACTAATAATAGTTATCAATAGGAGATAGAAATGTTAAAAAAATTTTTTGAAAATGTAAAAAATCCTAAAAATAATTTCGGTGGTCGTTTCATGGTGAAAGAAATGAACATTGGTCACGAAAAATTGGCGAAATGGGGCAGATCCTTTCTGCATATTAAAACCTCGGATGTAGTATTAGATCTAGGATGTGGTGGTGGACGTAATGTTCAATACTTCTTAACAAAGGCTAGAAAAGTATATGGAATGGACTATTCTAAAACAAGTGTAGATATCGCAAGTTCAGTAAATAGAGAATCTATAAGATATGGCAGGTGTAAAATTATTGAAGCAGACGTAGCTAAACTACCTTTTGAAGATGAATCCATAAATATAGTAACTGCCTTTGAAACTATTTATTTTTGGAAGAATATAGAAGTATCTTTTAGGGAAATCCATCGTGTTCTAGTAAAGGACGGTCAGTTTCTAATATGCAACGAAGGAGCATATAGAGAGCATAAAAACATAAAAAAATGGGCGGATATGCTAGATTTTGAAGTTTATTCTCCCGAATATCTCACAGAAACATTGAATAAGATAGGATTTAAATGCGAACATCATCTAGACGAGAAAGATCATCTAGTATTTTTAGCTAGAAAATTATAAAAAATTGTGAATAATGAAAAATAAATTTTTAGGAGAAGTAGAGAAAAAATCTACTTCTTTTTTTATTGCAAGGAGGATTAGAATGGCAACAAACAAAAGATATTATTGGATAAAATTAAAAGAAGAATTTTTCACAGACAAAAGGATAAAAAGACTAAGGAGAATATCAGGAGGAGATACCTACACGATAATCTACCTTAAACTTCTACTACTAAGCCTAAAAGATGAGGGCAAACTCTATTATGACGGAGTAGAAAGTGATTTTATAAAAGAGTTAGCACTAACCATAGATGAAACAGACGATGATGTAATGGTTACAGTT
>NZ_HE978616.1:402029-403861 GCF_000307225.1 Anaerococcus vaginalis | reverse complement strand
GTAGGAGAATCTTTATAGATAAAAAGAGGTGGAAAGCCATTATTAAAGACTTTAAGTCTAAAAAGGTATCAAAGTATGCCAGAGATAATAAAAATGTAAATATGACACTTAAAAGGCGATTAGAATAAATTAAAGGAAATGTTAGAAGACTTTTAGATGACAATTACCAAGAGGGTCCAATTCTCACTGTTACTCCTGCAGTGGGAATTGGGCCTTTTTATATAAGCAAATCTATTTTTAATAATTAGTTACCAAAAATGACTTCTTTTCACTGTTAAGTATAGAGGGTAATTTTAAACAATTTTGTTTCATCAAGATAAGTATTTTCTGATGGTCAAATTTTAAAAAGATTAATAACTCTCGATAAATTTTGGACCTTAACAATTGAATAGACCAAGACAAGACGTTAATTATTTTTGGAGCGTAATAACCTAGCCGCCAAGATCTTTCTGCTGAATAATTCGGCAAAACAAGTACTGCTAAGCAAAAAGAAAGTGAGCGATAAGTAAGAGTTTGAATATAGGGAGGGATACCCTATCCGCTATGAAGAAAATGAGGATAATGATACTTCTAAGGTTGAAGCCGGCTCATCCGGAATAGAGGCGGAGGTGAGATTCCTATGTTGCTAATCCAAAGCACTTGTCAATGTCGTAAAACTTAATTAAACAAATAATTATTAGATATAAAACTTTAGAGGAGGTATATATTGGACAATGACTGGAATGGATTGGCTGATTTAATAGCAAATCTGATTGCAAAATATGCTGGTGATTTAGATTTAGATAATCTGCCCGATCCAACGCCAGCAAAAAATCAAGAGATGAAGAATAGTTTTGACATGGCAAAAACACAAATTGAGATGGACTAATAAAAGTGTTATAAGATACTTGAAATGATAGTCCAAACTTAAATTCAAAAAATCAAAGTTTATATATGATATAGAAAAGTTATATTGAGGTTAACGCTACGTCAAAAGAAAAAATAAAAGTATACCTCTATACACGAGTATCTACATCAATACAGATAGAGGGGTATTTGTTAGAGGCACAAAAATCACGAATGAAAGCTTTTGCTATTTACAACGATTATGAAATTGTTGGAGAGTATGAAGATGCCGGAAAGTCTGGCAAGTCTATTGAAGGTAGAAAACACTTCAATCGAATGATGGAAGATATAAAATCTGGAAAAGATGGAGTATCTTTTGTTCTTGTGTTTAAGTTATCAAGATTTGCAAGAAATGCAGCTGATGTTCTTTCTACACTTCAGATAATGCAGGATTATGGAGTTAATCTTATCTGTGTTGAAGATGGCATTGATTCATCTAAAGATGCTGGGAAACTAATGATTTCTGTTTTATCAGCTGTGACTGAAATAGAAAGAGAAAACATTCGTATTCAAACAATGGAAGGTCGCATTCAAAAAGCAAGGGAAGGAAAATGGAATGGTGGCTTTGCTCCATATGGATATAGACTTGAAGATGGCAAGCTGTTTATAAATGAGGAAGAGGCAGTTGCCATAAGAACGATTTTCGACCAGTATGTAAATACTACGATAGGAGCCAATGGACTATCTAAATACTTAGAGAATCATGGAATTAGAAAAATCCCAAGACAGAATGGTAAGAATCCTTTGTTTGATGCAGGTCTTATAAGAAAGATATTAAAGAATCCTGTATATAATGGGAAAATAGCATTTGGAAGAAGAACTTTAGAAAAAGTTCATGGTACAAGAAATGAGTATAAGCAGGTTGAACAAGATGAATATCTAATATCTGAAGGGATACATGAAGCTATAGTTTCCGATGAAGTTTGGCAAGCTGCTCAGGTTAAGCT
>NZ_HE978616.1:272646-401277 GCF_000307225.1 Anaerococcus vaginalis | reverse complement strand
TTTAGATGATAGACTATATCGTATGTATGACAAAATAGATGAATTAGAATCATCACTAATTGATGCGAAAGCAAAGAAACAGACTATTGAAGCTGAAAAACTCACAGGAGATAACATATATAAGGTTCTGATCTATTTTGATAAACTCTATAAAGTCATGAATGATGTAGAGCGTAGGCAGTTAATTACAGCTTTGATTTCTGAAATTCAAGTTTATGAAGAAAAACAACCTAACGGACAATGGCTAAAATCAATTACTTTCAATCTCCCAATTATAGACGATGACTTGAATATAAGTTTGGACAATAATGAACAAGTTGAATCAAAAACAGTCATAGAATTATTTCAAACACTGACTCAAGATGAAGAATGGAAATTATTGAGAGAGCTTAATTTGCTAAATTTAGACAAGAACCTTATTTACAGAGAATTTAGCACGCTTTCTAAAGGAGAACAAACAAAAATACTTTTAGCTATTTTATTTACAAAAGAAGATGTTTTTTTACTCATAGATGAGCCGACAAATCATTTAGATATGGATGGAAGAAAACTTGTAAGTGAATATCTGAAAAGCAAAAAAGGATTTTTGCTCATTTCTCACGACAGAGATTTTTTAGATGGGTGTGTCAATCATATAATTTCGATTAATAGAAATTCTATTGATGTGCAGTCCGGTAATTTCACATCTTGGTATGAAAATAAAATGATGAAAGAACGGTTTGAAATTAGCAAAAATGAGAGGTTAAGAAAGGATATTAAAAGATTAAAAGAATCTGCAAGGCAAAGTCAAACTTGGTCTGACAAAATTGAAAATACGAAAAATGGCATAAAAGTATCCGGTGTAAAACCTGATAAGGGACATATTGGACATAAGTCAGCTAAAATGATGCAGAAGTCAAAGAATTTGAGGAATAGATTAGACAAAGCAATAGAGGAGAAGGAAACTTTATTAAAAGATGTTGAATCAAAGGAAGATTTATCATTACATTCACTAAGGCATCATAAAGAAAATTTATTAACAGTTAACGATTTATCATCGTATTATGGAGATAAACAAGTATTAAACAATATAAGTTTTGAAATAAAACAGGGCGATATAGTAGCTATATATGGAAGCAATGGAAGCGGGAAATCAACCTTAATTAAGATTATATTAGGTTATAATCAAGATTTTACTAAGTATTCAGGGGAAATAAAATTAGCAAATAATTTAAAAATATCATATATTCCTCAAGATATAGGTGATTTAAAAGGGAGCTTAAATGAGCATATTTATGGGCAAAATATTGATGAAACTTTGTGCAAAACAATTTTAAAAAAATTAAATTTTTCGAGAGACTTATTTAATATGAACATGAAGGACTATAGTGATGGACAGAAAAAGAAAGCGTTAATTGCTATTAGTTTGTCAAAACCTGCTCACTTATTTGTATGGGATGAGCAACTTAATTACATACATATTTTATCTAAAATATAGGTTGAGGAGATTATAAAAAAAGCAGAGCAGACGCTAATATTTAATGAAAACGATAGGCGATTTGTAGAATAATATCGCTAATAAAATAATACGATTATGAAATCATTAATATAATTTAAAATGTAAAAGTCATAAGATTTTTTTGCTACACTCTTTATTTACAATATTTTCGTCAAGTGATAAAATATCGTTAGGTATTTATAAACCTAACGATATTTTTTTAGAAGAGGAGGAATGGAAGATGAGGAAAAAGTTTTCAAAAATTTTTGCATTAATGATGATTTCTATAATGGTATTTAGCATTACGGGGTGTGGTGCAGATAAGGATAAAACATCGAAAATTGAGAAATCTGTTGAAAGAAAAGAATGGAAATTCAAAGATCAGGCAGATAATGAAGTTACAGTTAAAGTTCCTGTTAAATCAATGGTAGTTCTTCAACACCACTCAATTGATATTTTGGCACAACTTGGGGCACAGGATAAAATAATTGGAGTAGAATCAAAGTGGGAAGCTGACCTTGGATCATATATTAAGGAAGCTTTTCCTGGAATAGAATCATTACCTACACCTGGAGATTTAAAATCTTGTAATGTTGAAGAGATTGCAAAATTAAAGCCAGATGTTGTTATTGCAGCTTCTCAGGCTGATCCGGATTCAATTAATAAAATAAAAGAGCTAGGAATACCTGTCGTAGTAATTTCACTAAGAGATGAGGGAAAGCAAAAAGAGGCTCAGAATCCTGAATTGAAAGATGCAGATAAGGCTTATACAAACGGCTGTAAATGGGCGATAGAAGCTCTTGGAAAGCTTACTGGAAAAGATGAAAAAGCGAAAGAACTTTGGCAATTTTGCTTAGATAGCAGAAAAATTGTTGAGAAGTCACTTGAGGATGTTTCAGAAAAAGATAGGAAAACAGTATTTATTGCAAATGAAAACAACCAAACATATGGAAATGACAAATATGTAGGATGTATGCTTGAAAGAGCTGGTGGTGTAAACATAGCGGCAAAGGATATACAAGGTTATAAACCTTACACATTTGAACAGCTTGCAAATTGGAATCCTGATGTAATAATTGTTCAGGATAGATATAAAGAAGTTTATGATTCAATAATAAAAGATAGCAACTATAAGTCACTCAAGGCAGTTAAGAATGGCAATGTTATACTTGCACCTTATTGGACAAAACCTTGGGGTAATCCAGATGCTGATTCTATAGCACTTGGTGAACTCTGGCTTGCACATAAGCTTTATCCTGACAAGATTGACAGCAAGATTGTAAATGAAAGAGCACAAAAATTCTACAAAGAATTTTATGGAATTGAATTTAAGGATAAGGTAGAGTGATTCTTGGAGGTTATTATGCCGAAGGTAAAAAATATAAGTAAATATGTATTTTTCATTTTGTTGCCTTTCATAATAATATTAATTTCACTATGCGTTGGTGCATATTATGTACCAATAACAGATATATTTAAAATATTTATGTCTAAATTTACGCATAGTAATTATGGGATAGAGGAAATAGCAACCAGCATTATATTCGACACAAGATTGCCGAGAATAATCGGAGCTGTTATGGCGGGTGCAGGATTAGCTGTCTCTGGATCTGTATTTCAGTGCATTTTTAAAAATCCCCTAGCAGATCCATACACACTCGGAGTTTCAAATGGAGCAGGATTTGGTGCAGCAATAGCTATAATAATGTCTGTGCCTGCGTTATCGGTCCAAGTTATTTCGATGGCTTTTGGAATTTTTGCGGTTATTTTAACATTTTTATTATCAATAAAAAATAATAAATCTACAGCAACGCTTATACTATCAGGAATGTTAGTAAGTGCACTGTTTTCGTCGCTAGTTTCTCTAATAAAATTTGTTGCAGATCCTTTTGAAAAATTGCCACAAATTATATATTGGCTTATGGGGACAATGGTAGGAATTAACTACAGCAAGATTTTTTATATATTACCAGCCTATATAATAGCTATGCTGATAATATTTCTATATAGATGGAGAATAAATGTACTAAGCATGGGGGATATTCAGGCAAAATCATTCGGTATAGATGTGAAAAAAGATAGAATGGTTGTTATTATTGCAAGCACTTTAATTACATCACTGATTGTAAGTATATCTGGAATTATTGGATGGGTAGGCATTGTAATTCCACATCTTGCGAGGATACTAGTGGGACCGGATTTTAGGAAGCTAATGCCTGTATCAATTTCATTAGGTATTTCATACTTCCTTATTATCGATGATATCTGTAGAAGCTTGACATCAATGGAAATTCCAATTGGTGTGGTAACAGGGATTATAGGCATACCAGTGTTTGTATACTTTATATACACCAGAAAGGTTAGTTGGTAATGGATCTGAAGGTTAAATCAATTAGTTTTGGATATAGTCAGGATAAAAAAGTAATAAAGAATGTATCATTCAATTTTTCAGATTCAGAGGTGCTTTGCATACTCGGAGCAAATGGAACAGGTAAAAGCACTTTGTTAAAATGTATAATTGGCGAAGAAAAAGCAAATGGACAGATACTTATAGATAATAAAAACATATCTAATTATAGTACAAGGCAATTAGCACAAAAATTTGCTTATATACCTCAAAATATTGGTTCCATATTTTCATTTAGGGCAATTGATGTGGTGCTTATGGGAAGAACTGCATATATGGATTATTTTGGAGTACCAGATAATTCGGACATTAATTTAGCCATTGAAAAAATGAATTTTCTTGGCATCGGGTATTTGAAGGAAAAGCTGTTTAATGAAATATCTGGAGGTGAAAGGCAGCTGGTAATGATTGCGGCAGCGATGACACAGGAACCGGAATTAATGATATTTGATGAGCCGACAGCACATTTGGATTTTGGCAATTCATATAAATTCTTAGATTTAGTAAAAAAATTACAAAAAAATGGAATTGGTGTCATAATGACTACACATTTTCCTGAACACGCTTTATTTTTAAAAAGTGATACTCTTATACTTAAGGATGGACTTGTAATGTGCGAGGGAAAAGCGGATGAGATTATCACAGAAAATAATATGACAGAATTATATGGAATTGAAGTAAATATAAGAGAGATAGAGAATAGGACTGTCTGCATACCAGGATAGATAAATTTATAAAAAAGAAAAATAGACGCCATAGTAGTAGACCCACCAAGAGCTGGCCTTGATAAAGAAATAATAAAAACCATAGCAAAAACAAAAATAAAAAATAGTCTACATATCCTGCAACCCCAAACACTAGCAAGAGATATAAATAGATTTCAAAATAAGGGTTACAAATTAGAAAAAATCAAGGGATGCGATATGTTTTCAGAGACTATTAATGTAGAATCAGTCTCTCTTCTTGAGAAAAATAAAATAAATATTTAAAAGCAAGCAGATCCGTTAAGGGTCTGTTTTTAATATAAGTGATAATGGTATACTATAAATGTGATTACTGACCTATAGTCTTAATTTACTTATAGATGCAAGTTATAGAATATAATAATTTAATAGATTTCAAAATTGATACATGAGAGGGTTAAAATGAAGCGTGTTTTGATTATAGAGGATAACAAAGAAATTGCTTTACAAATGGAAAAGTATTTGGTTAATAATGGCTATGAAGTAGAGATTGCATCATCTTTTTATGAAGCAAGCTATAAGATGAATGTAGACATGGATGTGGCACTATTGGACATAAATTTACCAGATAAAGATGGTCAACATTTGATAGAAAGATTGAAAGATAAGGACATAAGAGTTATTGTAACAACAGTTAAAAATGATGAAGATTTTATAATAGCTGCCCTAGATCAAGGAGCAGATGATTACTTAACAAAGCCATTTTCCCTAGCAATATTAAGGGCAAGAATTGATGCAGTTTTAAGGACAATCCCTCTAGCTCAAGATAAGAAAATTACCTATAAGGATATCAAAATAGATTTAAATGATTCAAAAGTTTATTTTAAAGGTAATCAAATAGAGCTAACTCCACTTGAATATGAAATCCTAGTCTTATTTATTAAAAATCCTCACAGGGTTTATACGAGAGGTCAACTTTTAGAAATGTTTTGGGAAGATAGGGATAGGTTTGTAAATGACAATACTCTCACATCAACAATTAAGAGAATCAGAGAAAAGCTTGATAGGGAAGTTATTTCTACTGTTAGGGGCATAGGTTATAGGATGGATTGAGATGCTATATGTATTTTGGATAATAAGTCTGGGATTACTTTATTATTTTTTAGAATCAAGAAAGAAAAATAGAATAAATGAGCTTATAGATCTGATAGAAAATATGAAAAATCAGGACTACAAAATTCCAATGAAGCAAGATGATTTTTCAATTTTAGAGGATAAAATTTACAAGCTTTTTATAGAAATAGTAGAAGCTAAGGAAACCACCAGCAAAAATAGCGAAAAGCAAATAGAATACCTAGAAGATATCGCTCATCAAATAAAAACTCCCATCACATCTATGCTTTTTTCCATAGAGAGTTTGGAGATGGACTTTCCGGATAATGATGATATAGAGATTTTAAAAAGACAACTCTTAAGATTAAACTCACTATCAGATATTTTACTCAAACTATCAAGCCTAGATGCAAACAAAGATTTAATGAAAGAAGAAGACATTCGTTTAGATGAATTAGTGGATTATGCTTTAGATAGTTTAGACTTAAAAAGATCTACTAATGTAGAAGTAGCAGAAAATTTAAAGGAAAATAGTATTTATGGAGATTTTTATTGGCTGGCAGAAGCTCTTATTAATATTTTAAAGAATGCTGATAATAGACCAACTTGTAATAAAATCGTAGTGTCATCATACAAAAATCCCCTCTATACAAGCTTGATTATTGAAGACAATGGCGGAGGAATAGAAAAAAGAGAATATGAAAAAAAATTTTTTAAACGCTTTTTACAAAAACGCCCGACTCAAATGGTTTTGGAATTGGCCTTGCTATGGCAAAGACAATTGTGGAGAAAAACAAGGGAGAAATTTCTGTTTCAAATATTGATGGTGGAGCAAGATTTGAAATAAAATTTTACAATGTCACCTAAAAATCACTTTACTTTTATATGCTTACCTTGACATAGGAAAAAGGAGGCAGTTATGGAAATATTAAAAGTAGAAAACCTAAGAAAAGAATATGGAGAGGGAAACTCCAAGGTAGTGGCCCTAGATGGAGTTGACCTTACAATAGAAAGAGGAGAATTTGTTGCCATTGTAGGACCAAGTGGATCTGGTAAATCAACACTTCTACATATCATAGGTGGAGTAGATAGTCCAGATGATGGTAAGGTTTATATAGATGGTAACGACATCTCAAAGTATTCTTCAAAAGAATTAGCCTACTTCAGAAGAAGGAAAGTCGGACTAATTTATCAATTTTATAATTTGATTCCCAACTTAACGGTTCGTCACAATATAGAACTTCCATTAAAACTTGATAAAAGGAAAATAAATCAAGATGAATTTTCAGATATAGTAAAAAAACTGGGTATAGAAAGCAAACTCGACTCTTTTCCAAGTGAGCTTTCAGGAGGCCAGCAGCAGAGAGTTGCCATAGCTAGAAGTCTTATCTATAATCCATCTATAATCTTAGCTGATGAACCAACAGGTAATTTGGACAGGAAAAATTCTAAGGAAATTATAGAAATCTTTAAATACTTCAATAGAACCTTAAAACAGACGATTATCCTAATTACCCATGACGAAGAAATAGCCTTACAAACAAATCGTATTATTACAATAGTAGATGGAAAAATTGTAGGAGATGAAAGAAATGAATAAGAAGAATTTTCCTATTTTTATTTCCTTATTTATTGTAAGTTTGTTTTTCACCGTAATTTTTTACTACGGATACACAAATATGAAGGCTAACTATGGTTATTACATGGCTTCAAGCTTTTATCATGGGGAGATTAAAGAAGAACTCTCAAATGAAGATGTTGAAAAACTAAAGTCCATTGAAGATATAGATTTGGTCGGGAAAATGTCTCTTCATCCTGACAATGCAAAATTAAATGATGATTTAATAGTCATTAACTATCAAGACAGAGATGTCAATGAAATGCGAAAATTTTCAAGACTTCAAGAAGGGCGATTTGCTGAAAACGAAAATGAGATAGTTTTATCGGAAAGCCTCGTAAATAAACACAAACTTAAATTAGGTGATAAAGTAACCCTTGATATAGGCAAAAGAAAACTAGATGGAAAAGAGATAGGTCCCACAAGTGCAAATACTGACAGGAAAAAATTTGAGAGCCAAGGTTCTAAAAGCTTTACTTTAGTCGGTGTTTACGGAGATGTCTACAACAAGTACAGTAAACTGAATTTTGCTCTAGGTCTACAAGATAAAATGTCCACTTTCAGAACCTTTGTAAAATTCCATTCATTCGAAGAAGCTTACAAAAATAGAGATAAAATTCAAGCAGAAATTAGTCAGACTTTGGGCAAAAAAGTTACTTTAGAATTTTCTAAAAGTCTTATAAACTATTATGGCGTAGAAAACGAACCCTTACAAAATATAATGAGCCAGGCTGTTCTTGTTCTATCAGTTTTTGGATGTGTAGTAATCTTTGTGTTTTTTATAAAAAACATCTTTTGGGTTTGGGGGCTTAGGAAGATTAGAGAGCTTTCCATTTACAAGTCTATAGGATCTACCAATGGACAAATTTATCTGTTACTTCTAAAGGAGGGACTTACTATAACTGCAATTCCAATACTCTTAGGACACATTGCAGGATTTTTCTTTATGTATTGTTTGTATAAAAACATAACAAAAGGTGAAGGAGTAAGTGCCTTTGAAGTGATGAAATTTAATCCCCTATTAAGCTTGGCAATACTTGTAGTTTCCTTTGTGATTGTAGCACTAGCTATAAAATCCCCTGCGAAAAAGATTTCTAAAATAAACATTATAGACGGCATAAGAGGGAATATAGATTTTTCAAAATCAAAGAAGAAAAGAGCCAAAGATTTTTGGAAGGAATTAAAACTCAACAACTTAGCTTCAATAAAATCACAACGATATATTTCTGCAATAGGAATAATAATTATTTCAGTTTTTATAATCATTATGGCCATCTCAATTTACTACAGAGATTTTTCGCATTACGATGCTGGCTATAATTTTTCCGTGGACTATTTTAGTGAAAATAACCAAGTCCCAAAAATATTAAAAGAAATTGTAGATAAAATTCCTAACGACAAGTCTTATATTTCAAAAGATAAATATGTTCAAGTGGAAAATACAAATGAATTCTCAAAAGAAGCAAAGGCAGCTGGATTAGATGAGGAAGCGAAAAAGAATATAAAAAAATATAAGGAAAAGGGTATGGATGGGTTTATCATCGCCTTAGAAGAAAAAGACTTAAAAGAACTTGGAGGAAAGAAGGGGGAATTTGTCCTCTACAATACAATTCAAGAAGATTCTTCTATTCCAATAGCAAAGGCAAAGAGAATTCCATATTTTGAAAATCCACAGACTTTGGATATTAACTTTGAAAATGATTATAAGAAGACTATTACAATTTCAAAGACAATAACAGATTTGGGAAAATATAAGTCAAGAACAATGCCTTTTGATGTGAAAGTTTATACAGATTTTGATACTTATTTTAAACTTATGGAAGAAGCAAGTGATGAGATGTATACGGAATATGCCTATACTTTGAATATGAAGGTAAAAGATTCTGACACTAAAGATATAAAAGAATATGTAGAGGCCATGATCAGAAGTAAAATCTCACCAGAAGATCGCTTTAATATCAAAACAGGTGAGGAAACTGCAAAAAATGAATATAATGATTTGAAAAGTCTAATAAAAATTGTAATAGGAATAGCATCGATTATTTTTGTACTAAATATTACCAATGGCTACTCATCCATTAATTTAAGTCTCATGAGCAGAAAAAAGGAAATTGGAAGTCTTTATTCTTGTGGTATGGACGTGGATGAGTTAAAGAGTATTTATCAAAGAGAATTTATTGGAGAACAGGTAAAGTCCTTTATAATTTCTATTATAACGAGTTTAGGTCTTATGTTTATAATATCGATAATTGCTCCCGATTTAAGAATGAGTACTTTAATAAAATATTATGACTACAAAAGTTTCTTAGGATTTTCATTAGTCGTCTATGGTATTAATCTAATCATCTATCATTTTTCTTTAAAGAGAATTTTAGACAGACCGACTATAGATTTAATTCGAACAATATAATTTTAAAGAAAGATAAGAATATGAAGAAAAAAATCTGTAAAAAATTATTTTACTTGAACTCGTAATATTTGGGATTTCCTACCTACTGACAATAGACATCTTTGATAGTTATACAAACTTAAGACCAACTGGACTTACATCAATGTTTGTCTGCCCAATTATTGGACTAATAGGTTTAATATTTGGGGTAAAGGAAAAGGATAAGTTGTTTATGGCGTTAAATATCCTTTTGATCTTATTACTTCCTATAGCAATGTTTGCTGGTCATCTAATATAAGTAATGTAACTAGAACAAGAAAATAGTAATCTAAACAGCTCTTTCACGGGCTGTTTTTTCTTTGCTCCAAAATTATATAATAAATTATAAGATGCTTATTGATTAACATATTCCCACATATGAGGCTTTTGAAAAATATTAGATTTTATCCATACTGACCACTCATGCCCTGTTGAAAGTGTTGTGGAATTGACGAGAAGATAACTAACATTTAAAGAGTAAGAATTAAAGGTTACAAAAATATTAAACATAAAAAACATGAGTAAAACTTATAAAGTTGAAAAACTTACTGAGAATGATATTGAAACCATATACAGATTGTGTCAAGGCAATAAGCTATATTATCATTACTGTCAAGCAAAGATGAATAGAGAACAAATTTTAAGTGATATTTACCTAAAACCTGAAGGAGTAAATGAAGTTAATAAATATTATTTAGGATTTTTTGAAGATGAAATTTTAGTTGCTGTTTTAGATATTTTAGATGGTTATCCAGATGAAGAAACCTGTTTTATTGGCTTTTTTATGGTAAATATTTTATATCAAGGTCAAGGTATAGGATCTGAAATTATTGGAAGTGTTCTAGATTATGTTAAAAAAATAGGAAAAGTAAAAGTCCGCCTAGGCATTGACATGGGAAATCCCCAGTCAAAAGCTTTTTGGAAAAAGAATGGTCTTAAGGTTATCAAAGAAGTAGAAAGATTAGGCGGAAGAATTTTACTTGCAGAAAAAATACTTTAGTAGGTATTAATTAACTAAGATAAATATATATATATTATTTTTTTTAGAGGACTAAGTTTATGTCAAGTCCATAATATTGCGTAAAGTTTACTTGCACAATATTATGGACTTTATTTTATTATTAAAATAAAAAGTTAACAAAATATTAATAAAATTATAATATAGATTTAAAAACATTTTGAAATTATATTGTTTAGGAGGGGAAAATGAAAAATAGGGTGAAAATTTCTTTTAAAAGAAAAGTTTTTATTGCTTTTGTTCTTTCAGCTTTTGCAATTATTTCAATAACTTCCTTCTATCTGATTCTAAGCCATGCTTTTGGATATTATCAAGAAGGAATTATGGGCTTTATTTGTGATATTGTTTTTCGTTTATTTATTGTTATTCTAATCTCTCTTGTCTTAGTAGTTGCTTTTTATTTTAAGGAAGGAAAAAAATTCATTATTATATGGTGGATTTGTGCGATATTATCTGGGATTGGATTTTTTTATTTGTTGAAAGCTCCAATTTTAGATTTTAAATTTTTAAAGTCGCCTAGATCATTAAAAATTAATTATGTAAGTTTTGAAGAAGATATGAATTATGAATACTCAATATTTTATAGAATTTCTGGATATAATGATAAAAACGAGATTAAAATTTTTGAAATAGATTCTAAAACTTATGATGAGGAAAAAGAAAAGCGGAGCGATTATGATAATGTATCAGCTTCTATAAAATATTTACCTAATACAGAAGTGTTGATGAATTTAAAAACATATAGAAAAAGATAAAAATAAAAATGTAAAGAGTTCTTGATATATATGCCGATATTTTATATATTAATGTAAAGATAGTTTTACATTTTGAAATGGAGGTATGATTATGAAAAAAGTTTCAAAAATGGATGAAACGGATAGGAATATTTTATTGAGGTCAGAAGGCTTGGATTACAAAGTAGCTGTCATTTCTTTGAGTTTTATTGAGTATGAAATAAAAATAGGATTAGACAAATTTGGTGGATAGCTTTTTAGAGTGATGGGGATATCAAATATCTATGAATAATTCATCTACCAACGGTGGTGCCGCTCTCTCAAGCACAAAAAAACGGGTTCAAAGAGTTTTTAAAGACCACCCTTTAAAGACTGAAATATTTATTTCGATCTATTGACAATAAAACTTGGCATGATATAATATAAATACCAAGTAAACTTGGCAAAAGAAAAAAGGAGAATTAATATGAAGAGAGATGAAGTTTTAGCAAGAAGTCGTGAGGAGTATAAAGATCACGATGAGATGGTGGTTGACATTTTTAAAAAAGCAGGTGAAGTTTCCAGCCAAATCGGATTAGCAGTTGCTGCCATTCTATTTGGAACTGAAGCTTTTTTCTTCAATTCTTTTAATTATGGAATACTAAGTATTTATTTTAGTATTGAAGCAACAAAAGAACTTGTAAAGTATGCAAAATTAAAAGAAAGAAAGCAATTGTTAATGGGGATATTTATGGCAATTTTAGGGATTGCCTTATTTGTAGCTAACCTTATAACATTGAAGTAGTGATAGATTATGGATGATAAACTAGTTCTCAAAAATCATTTAAAAGAAGTTAGAAAAGAAAAAGGTTATTCACAACAACAGTTAGCTGATGAGGTGGGAGTTTCAAGAAATACAATTAGTTCAATTGAAACTGGTCAATTTAACCCCACTGCTAAATTAGCTTTGATACTTTGCGTTGCTTTAGAGAAAAAATTTGAGGATCTTTTCTATTTTTAGACAAACATAGTTAAACTAAAAATCTCCCAACAGTAAACAATATAGTTTATTGAAGGGAGATTTTATATTTAAACAATAGGAGGTGATACTATCGCTAAAGACGGAACATACAGAGGTGGAAGAAGAGTAAAAGCATAAGGTAAAGGACTGCCTGCTGCTGAAAAAATAGAGAAATGTAAAAATTAAGACCAAGGTTAATGCCACAATGTCTTATATTTTAATAGGCCTTGTTGCTGTAATTTGTCTTGCGGTAAAAGCATATTTACCAGGAGGTATTTTGGCAATTTTTATTCTATTTTATCCAATGATTACATTTTTTATAAATGTATATTATGAGAAAAAATATTAAATTTAAGAAATTAATTTTAAAAAATATCTGGTAGGGATTTTATTTTTCCTTAGGTCAGATATTTTTTTGTAGAAAAATGTAAAGAACTCTTGACATATATTCCAAAATTTTATATATTAATGTAAAGATAGTTTTACATTTTGAAATAAAATGGAGGTATTAATTATGAAAAAAGTTTCAAATATGGACGAAATGGATAGGAATATTTTATTAAGATCAGAAAGTTTGGCTTACAAAGTAGCTGTTATTTCTTTGAGTTTATGGGTTATTTTTTCTTCTTATAAATCTTTAGTTTATAATTTTAAATATAATCCAATTCCAGTATTAATTTTATGTTTAACCATAAGTGTACAAAATTTTTCAAAAATTTATATAAAAAATAAGATGGTTGATGGTGATGAAGAATATGGTAGAGCAAATAAATTCATGGAAATAATAGCCTTAACTCTTTCAATTCTTGCTCTTATTATTTTTATAGGAATGAAAGTGATTTAAAAATTTTTATGAATAATATAATAAAAAAACTTCGAAAAGAAAGAGGATTGAGGCAGGAAGATTTAGCAAAAGAGCTTGGGGTTTCTCGTCAAACCATAATTGCAATTGAAAATAATAAGTACGATCCAAGTTTGGAATTGGCTATTAAAATATCTGTATTTTTTGGAAAAACAGTAAATGATATATTTTTGTTTTAAAATAATTAGTTATCCTTGTTATTAATATAAAATTATAACTACCTTATTTAAAAATTTAACAGGAACTTGAAATAACTCTTGGGTTTTAGAAATCTAAGAGTTATTTTCGTAAATATAAATATTTAACGTTAAAAAATATTTGACAGTTATATTAATTTAAGTTACAATAAAGAAAATAAGATATGGAGGTGCAGTTTGAGAGAGGTTCATATTTTAAATTCGTTGGAAGAAATTAATATTGTAAGCGATCCTTTAAGGCTTAAAATAATTATGACTTTAGGAACAAGTCCAAAAAATGCTCAAGATTTATCAGATGTCCTTGGCGTAAGTAGATCAAAAATTCACTATCACCTAAAAATTCTTGAACAAAATAAAATTATAGAAGTTGTTGATACGGAACTAATTAATGGAATCACTCAAAAATATTTTTTGCCAGTAGCCAAGGCTTTTATTCCTAATAGTGAAATATTTAATAAAAATTTAGAAGAGAAGGTATTTTCTTTTAAAATTTCTAGTAAATCCTACAAATCATTTGAAAAAGACTTAAATGATTTAATAAAAAAATATAGTCAAGGTGATGATACCCAAGAAAGTTTTCAAGTACAAATTTATAAATTATCTTAAAACCAGTAAGTTAATCCTTGCTGGTAAAAAAATATAGAACTGTCAAATAAATTAAAACGTTAAATATAAGGAGAATGTTAAAAATGATTAAAAATAAAAATTTTTATGTCCTGCTCTTAGGACGACTAATAACAAATTTTGGAGATAGCCTTTATGCTATTGCATCAACTCTTTTGGTCTATAAAATGAGTGGATCTACAATTTATTCAGGTCTTACTCTTTTTCTTACCTCATCAACAGCAATAGTTCAGTTACTATTAAGTCCAATATTGGATAAGATTAATATGAAAAAATTTTTAATTTTATCTCAACTTATTCAAGCAGTTTTGATTTTAATTATTCCATTTTTGTATAAATTTGAAAAATTAAATGTCTATCATATTATGATAATTATGCCGATAATTTCTCTGACTAATCAATTAGTTTATCCGGCTCAAATTTCTTTATTGCCAAAAATTTTATCTGAGGAAGAACTTGTTAAAGGAAATTCTTTGATGAATATGGCTTACCAAGGTTCAAATGCAATTTTTGATACTTTTTCAGGTTTTTTTATTTCAATTTGTGGTTTTATGACAGCTTTTTTTGCGGATAGCCTAAGTTTTATTTTGACGGGAACTTTATTTTGCTTTTTATCAAAAAAACTTAGCCATTTTGATATTAGAAAAAATAAGCGAGAAGGAAGTTTAATAAAAAATCACTTTGAAGAACTTAAAGAGGGACTTAATTTATTTAATGATTCGAGAATTTTTGCTCTAGTTTTTGGAATTGTTTTTATTAATTTTTCTGCAACATCAATAAGTGCGGTTTTACCTGCTTTTGCACAAAATGAAATATTTTATAGTTTAATGCTTGCAGGAATGGGAGGAGGAGTTTTGCTTGGGTCTTTGTTTGCTGGTTTTCAAAAATTAAAGGAAATTTCTCTTGGAAAATTATATATTTATGGAATGGCTATTGTAGGCTTAGCTTGGATGTGTTTTTCTAATTTTAAAAATAATATAAAAATAGCACTTATTTTATATGCGCTTGGTTGGTTTGTTGTAGGTCTTGTAAATGTTTATGCTCAAACCATGGTACAAATAATAGTTCCAAGTGAAAAAATAGGATCAGCTATGGGTGCTATGGTTGGAATTTCTACTTTTATGGCACCATTAGGAGCCTTATGTGGAGGATATCTTGGAGAGTATTTATCAAGTTCAAAGGCTATATTTATTGGATCTTTCATTGTATTTTTGGTTGCTATATTTTGGGCTTTAAATGAAAATATTAGAAAATTGCCGTCAGTTAATAAGATAAATAAAGTTTTGAAAAAAATCAACTAGCAAATAAAAAAATAATCTCATTATATAATGCCTATGCCTTGCTCATTTACGAATTTTGGAAGATAGTTAAGGAAAAAATATTAAATTATGATAAAAGTAATTTTAATGTAAGTATGGTTAAGTATATGAAATAAGAAAAAAATTTATATATGATCAAAAATTATTAGTAAATTATAAATCAAGAAGGGGTGATTATTTTAATAGATTTTAAATTTTTGCTGATGTATAATAGAATCAATAATTGATATCATTTAAAATAAAAGAAAGGAGGCTTCTTGTGAAATTATTATATTTTTTTGATGATAAGATAAAACCCCTTACTATGCGTGGCAAATATTATTGCAAAGCTCAAGATACAAGTGTATTGGAAGAAGGGATAAGTTGTATAAGGGAGTATGATGTTAATTTATGGTTTTGTTCTAAAAATGGTAAAACGATTGCTTTTGATAGTGGTCATATAAATTATAAAAATATAGATGAAGAATTTAAGAAAATAAATATAAGGGCTGAAAATATTAAGCATTTATTTTTGACGCATTTAGATACTGATCATGCGGGAGGTATTGATAAAAGCGGACGAAATATTTTTCCTAATGCAAAAGTTTATATGGGCGAGGATGAAAATAAATATATGACAAAAGAGATTCGCAGGAAGGGTATATTTTATAATTGTGTGGAAATTTCTAGCAATTGGATTCCTATAAAAGATAAGATGATATTTGAAGTAGATGGAATAAGGGTTGAACCTGTATTAGTACCAGGTCATACAGTAGGTCATACTGTTTATATTGTGGATGATAAAATTTTAATATCAGGGGATTGTCTTGCCATAAATGAAAATTGTGGTTATGATTTTTTTGATTTTTTCACGCAAAATCCGAGTGAAAATAAAAAGTCTTTGCAAAAGTTAAAATATAAATTAAAAGATTACAAGCTAAAATATGTTTGTACAGGTCATAGTAGCATACATCCTTACTCTGAAAAAATTTTTGCTCATATTGATAAAAGTGCTGTGTTTGGTAAAAATTGTCCTTTTCATAAAGATGGAGAATATAATCCTTTTTCTAAAAAATAAAGTGAGGGTAATAATAAAATATTTTCTAAATAGATGATATGAAAGTATTAAAGAAAAGATTGGAGATAGTCTATGCTTTTAATTGAAATAGTAGTTTTATGCACTGTATTTTTTATTTTATGTGTTTTGGGAACTGGTACAGATGAGAAAAATCTAAAAAATTATATGTCCTATCCAGATGAGGTTCAAAAAAGAATAAAAAATATAGAAGAATATCAAGGGAAATTTAAAGAGAGTAGTAAAATTTCTGCATTTATTGCAAATTTTTTATTTTTTCCATCTTATTTTTGCCTTTTGGTATAATAATTCGAAAAACTTATTTTATCCATAACTTTATATCTTTACTGATTCTAGGAGAAAGCCTAAATATTTTTGATTTTATTATTATTGATCTTTTGTGGTGGAGAAATACAAATCGAATAAGATTTTCAAAAATACCACAAAAAAGTCTTTATCACGATCCTAAAAAACACATAGAATCATTTTTAAGAGCTATATTTATGTATATTTTTGTAGCTATAATTGATGGATACTTATTAACATTATTTTAAAAATAAAAATCATAAAATTTTTAATAAAAGAAAGGAGCTATAATGAATTTTATTAGCTATGGGAATGAGAATAATAAGTCCCTATTATTTATTCATGGACTTGCATCTACTGCAGACTTATGTTTTAAACCCCTCCTTACTTATTTGGATGATTATTATGTAATATTTTGTGAATTGGACGGACATTGTGATTTTGAATCTGAAGATTTGCTTTCAATGGAAAAGACTATAGATAAAATAGAAAAGTATATATTAAATGAAATGGACGGAGAAGTTTATGGTCTTTGTGGTTTTTCTATGGGAGCTACTATAGCTGTAGAACTTATTTCAAGAGGAAATATTTGTGCAAAAAAAGTTCTTTTGGATGCAGCGATTACAAGCGAAATGGGACTTATGGCAATGCCATTTACTTGGGCATTTATTTTTGGCACAAATAGAATTAAAAATGGAAAAACAATACCAAAATTTTTATTAGATAAGATTATGGGAAAGGATAACAATAGCGTTATAGAAATGATGTATCCGAAAATAAGAGAAAGTACAATTAAGAATGCTTGCAAGTATATTTATCATTATAAGTTCTCAAAAAATTTAAAAAAATTTTCTAATCCAGTTTTATTTTGGCGAGGAAGCGAAGAGCCAATCCCTAAAAAAAGCGAAAAGAAACTAAAGGAATATTTGCCCCAAATGAAAAGTGAAGTTTTTAAAGGACTGGGCCATGGTCAATTTCTGCACGAGTATCCTCAAGAATATGCTAAGAAATTAAAAATATTTTTAGAAAGTAGATAAAAGATTTTAGTCAAGTCCATAATATTGTGTAAAATTTACTAGCACAATATTATGGACTTGACTTTTTTTAATATTTTTCATTTGAATTTATAAGATAAATTTTTAAATTTTTTCAAAATTATTTGAAAATTATTGCAAATAGGTTTTATATTCTTGGTGATATTTCTTATCAAAAAAAATTTTACAAGTCAATTTTGTTATTATATAATAAATTTATAGACGGAAGCGTCTATATGAGGTTAGTATGGTTAGAAACAAAAGAATGACATTTGAAAAAAGAAAAGAAGAAATAAAAGAAGCTGCAGCTAAAGTTTTTATAGAAAAAGGCTTTGCGAATACAAGTATGGAAGATTTAGTTAGGGAGAGTGGTCTTTCTAAGGGAGGATTTTATCATTACTATAAAAACACAACAGATATAATTTACGATATGATGGTTGATGGTATAAATTATAGGAATGAAATTATAAAAAAATCTTTAGACCAAGAAAAAGAAATAAGTTTAGAGTTTTTTTGCAAGAGAGATGACAAAAAAAGTTATAGACAATACTAGCTTAACTGGTGTTTATGTTGAGTTTTTTGCTTGCAAAAAAAAGAAATAAAAAACTTGAAGAGGTTTATAAAATCTTAGAAGAAAAGACCATAGAATCTTTTAAAAAAATCAATATAGATTTTGAAAAATATGAAATAGTTTCTGAAAAGTTTGAATTTTTAACTTATTTTATTAATTCTATGATTCTATCTTCAAATATTTTAAAATCAAGGGAAATTTTGTTGAAAAATAAGTCCAAAATTGAAAAAATGTTTTTATTAATTCTAAGAGAAAATTAATTCAAAGAGAGTATTAATTTTTTTAAAATTACAATGATAATGATTATCTATATCTTATCTGGAAAGGAGAAAATATGAAAGTATATAAAAAGTTGTTGAGTTATGTTCCTAATTTAAAGGCAATAGTTTTTTTTGCTATGATTTGTTCTTTTGTTTCTTGCCTTTTGACTAATTATGGTTATTATTTAATTTATAGGTTTTTAAAAGCTCTTATAGTAGATTCAAGCTTAGATATGTCGGAAATTTTCGCTATAAAAATAGCAGTTTTTATTTTCCTTGGGGTTTTGCTTTATTTTTTATCACTTCTTTTGGCTCACAAAGTTGGATTTCATTTAGAAAATGTTTTAAGAAAAAAAGGAGTTGAGGGTTTAAGTAAGGCTAGTTTCAGATTTTTTGATACAAATTCTTCAGGAAGTATTAGAAAAATTATAGATGATAATGCTGCTTTAACTCATACAATAATAGCTCATTTGATACCAGATAGTACTAAGGCTTTTACAATGCCTATTTTGATTTTGATTTTGGGATTTTGTATAAATCTTCGTGTTGGAATAAGTATTTTGATTTTGACTTTGATTTGCATTTTTTGCCTTTATAGTATGATGGGTGGCAGTGATTTTATGAAAGTCTATCAAGAGGCACTTGATAATTTATCGGCAGAAACTGTTGAATATATTAGGGGAATTTCTGTTATAAAAATTTTTGGCGTATCAGTTTCTTCTATGAAAAAATTATTTAAACTAATCAACCAATATTCAGAATATGCTTATAAGTATTCTAAAAAGTGTAAAAGAACCTATGTAATTTACCAACTTTTATTTTTTGGAATCGTAGCTTTTATAACAATCCCCTTGGTATTTTTTATAAAAGATCTTGGAGATGAAAAAAATATTGCTTTAGATTTAATTATGCTAATGTTTTTATCTGGTTTGATGTTTTCTGCTCTTATGTCTGTTATGTATGTTAGTATGTATTCTTTTCAAGGAAATTATGCGGTTGATTCTTTGGAAAAATTGTATGAAAAAATGCAAGAAGAGAAAATTTCTTTTGGAAGTGAAAATATTTTTGAAAATCATAATATAGAATTTAAAAATGTTACTTTTTCTTATGGAGATAAGAAAGTTTTGGAAAATCTTTCTTTTAAACTTGATGAAAATAAAATATATGCCCTTGTTGGTGAGTCGGGTTCAGGGAAATCTACGATAGCAAAACTTGTTTGTGGCTATTATAAAATAGATTCTGGAGAAATTTTAATTGGTGGCAAAAAGATTGAAGATTATTCACAAAATGCCCTTATAAAAGAAATTTCTTTTGTATTCCAAGATTCAAAACTTTTTAGTGATAGTATTTATAATAATGTCTTATTAGCAAGAAATGATGCTAGTAGAAAAGAAGTTTTAAGAGCAATTTCTCTTGCAGGTCTTGATAGTTTATTGGATAAACTTGAAAATAGAGAAGATACACTTATAGGAAGTGATGGAATTTATCTTTCTGGTGGAGAATGTCAAAGAATAGCTATTGCAAGGGCTATATTAAAAGATTCGAAAATTGTAATAATGGATGAGGCATCTGCATCTATTGACCCTGACAATGAATATGAATTACAAAAGGCCTTCAAAAATTTGATGAAAGGAAAAACAGTTCTTATGATTGCCCATAGACTTTCAGCGATAAGGGGAGTAGATGAAATACTTTTGGTTGAAAAAGGAAAAATACTTGAAAGAGGATCACATAAAGAACTTTTTGAAAAAGATGGAAAATATAAAAGGCTTTATAATATGTACACAATGGCTAATGAATGGAGGGTTAGTGATGAAGAAATTTCTTAAAAAAAGATTTGCACTTACAGATGATGGAGTAAAAGGAGCCATAAGGGCTAGTATTTATAGTTTTTTGGTTTTTATTATAAATATGTTTCCTGCAATTTTGTTAATGATTTTGATGGATCAATTTCTTTTAAATCACATTAGAAGTAGGAGTTTTTATATAATTTTTTCTCTTATAACTATAATAATAATGTATATACTTTTAAGTTTAGAATATGAAACTCAGTATAATGAAACTTATAAGGAATCTGCAAAGCTAAGAATTGATTTGGCAAAAAAACTTTCTGAATTAGAAATGTCATATTTTTCAAAACACGACCTTTCTGATTTAGCTCAAAGTATTATGGCAGATGTAAGTAGTATAGAACATGCAGGAAGTCATGCCATACCAAAGGCTATTGGATTTGTTTTCTTTTTACCTTTGATCTCAATTTTAATGCTAATTGGAAATTGGAAGATGACTTTGCTTGCAATTGGTCCTACAATATTGTCATTTTTATTAATTTTGTTGTCTAAAAATTATTCTAAGGGTCAATTTAACAAGTACTATTTAAGATTAAGAAATAATTCTAAGGCCTTTCAAGAAAGGATTGAACTTTCTAAGGAAATAATTTCATTTAATCTTTCGGAAAAAATTAAAAAAGATCTTTATAAAAAATTAGATGATAGCGAAAAAATTCATTGGTCAACTGAAAGAAACAATGCTCTTATAATGCTTTTTTCAGGAATTTTTGCCCATCTTTCCTTACCACTTACAATAATTTTAGGTGTTTATTTAATGAAAAATGGTGAAATAAGTATACTTTATCTTTTAGGATATATACTTGCATCAATGAAGATAAAAGAAGCCGTAGATGCAAATATTGAATTTTTTATGGAAATTTTTTATATAAGCTCTGCTGTAGATAGGATAAATGAAATAAGAAATGCTAAAGTTTTGAAAGGTGAAGATACAAAATTTGAAAAATTTGATGTAGAAGTTAAAAATATTGATTTTTCTTATGGTAACAAAAAAATTATAAATTCAGTATCTTTTACAGCCCCTCAAGGAATGGTTACAGCCATTGTAGGAGAATCTGGTTGTGGTAAAACAACAATTTTACGTTTGATTTCAAGATTATATGATTTTGATGATGGAGAGATTTTAATTGGCAAGAAAAATATTAAAGAAGTTTCTACAGAAAGTCTTTATGAGAATATATCCATAGTTTTTCAAGATGTAAAGCTTTTTAATACAAGCATATTGGAAAATGTTAGAATTGGTAGAAAAGATGCAAGCGATGATGAAGTAATAGAAGCTTTAAAACTTGCAAATTGTGATTTTATAGAAGATTTAAAGGATGGTGTTTTAACGAATATAGGAGAAAATGGAGAGCAATTATCCTCTGGACAACGACAAAGACTTTCAATAGCAAGGGCATTTTTAAAAGATGCACCAATTCTTATTCTTGATGAAATAGCCTCAAGCTTAGATGTAGACAATGAAAGAAAAATACAAAAATCTTTAAATAAATTAATAAAAAATAAAACAGTAATAATTATCTCTCACAGGATGAAATCTATAGAAAATGCTGATAGGATAGTTGTTTTAAAAGAGGGCAGAGTTGAAGATATAGGAAGCCATAAAGAACTATTAAAATCAAGTGAAAGCTATAAAAAATTAGTTGAGAAAACTGAGGCTGCAGAAAAATTTGTTTACTAAAATTGAGATAAAAAAATCATATAAATTTCACTAACTTAGTTATAAAAAGTAGTATAATCAAGTTGGGTGATATTATGATGATTTTGAAATTTATTTTTATAATATTGGTTTTTATAGGCATAAATTTTTTGACCAATAAATTTTTCTTGCTAAAAGAAAAAATAAAATAATAGCTTATGGGAAAAAGATTGAAATAAAAGGCAAAAAAATAAACATACTTGAAAAAGGCTTAGAAAATAAACAAGTTATAATAATAGATCCGGGCTATGCTACAATAGCACCAGCTCTTGATTTTTTACCTCTTATAAATGAACTTTCAAAAAAATTTCATGTTGTAGCGGTTGAACCTTTTGGGTATGGAGATTCAGATATAAGTGGAATTTCAAGAACTGTAGAAAATATTACTTTTGAGTTACACGAATTAATAAAAAAGTTGGGATATAAAAATTATATTTTATGTTCCCATTCAATCTCAGGAATCTACTCAATGTATTATTTAAACAAATATAAGAATGAAGTTGTTGGATTTATTGGAATGGATACATCAGTTCCCCATCAATTAGAATATACTGGCAATATATTTCTTCCAATTCTTAGAAAGTTATCAAATAAGCTTGGTTTTATAAGACTTTTATCAAAGTTTAAGCCAGAATGGTTTATGGCAAATAATTCTTATTATAGCGATAAAATAAAATCACAAATAAGATATAGGCTATGCAGAGATTTTGCAAACAAAGATAATTTGAATGAAGGTTTAAATTTTGAAAGAAATTGGAATAAAATAAAAGATTTACATTATCCTAGAAATATAAAAAAATATTTTTTCTTGCAAAAAAGAAAAAAAAGATAAGGACTGGAGATATATTGAAACTAAAAATGCTTTTGAGCAAAATTATGGAAAGATATATTTAATGAAAGGCAGTCATTATATTTTCAGAGATAAATTTATGGAAATGTCAAAAATAATAAAAGAAGAATTTTAAAAGGACTCTTGTAAAATTATGATTACACATAGTTTTGCAAGAGCCTTTTTTAAGTTTTTTGAAAAATTTTAAAAAATTCATTTCTATTAATTTATGATAAGCTTATTTAATTTCATCACCCAAATGTCTTAATTTATCGACTTGTTCTTCTCTTCCAAGAACAATAAGGACATCTCCAATTTTGAAAGTATATTTAACAGGAGGATTAAAAATCATTTTATCATCTTCAATCTTTTTTATGGCAAGGACAATAAGTCCAGTTTTGCTAGGAATTTGTGCTTCCATTAAATTTTTGTTTTCTAAGTAAGAACCTTTTTTGACAATAACTTCTTCTAAATCAAGCTCAACATCTCCAAGTCTTGTTACAACATCCAAAAAAGACATTATATTCGGTTTTATCATTAATGAAGCAATTCTTTTACCACTGATTTCTACAGCAGACAAAGTTTTATTTGCCCCAACCTTTAATAATTTTTCGCTACCAGATTTTGTAATTGAATTTGCGATAATATATATTTTTTTATTAAGATCTCTTGCAGTAAGCACAGTTACTATGTTATCAACTTCTGTATCCAAAGTTGCAATAAGCCCCTTGGCATTTTTTATACCAGCATGTTCCAATACACTTTCTTCAGTAGAATTTCCTTCTACAACCAAAATGTCGTGATGACTATAATCATCAAGGTCTTCACGCTTATCAGTTATGACAACAAAATCCAAATTTTCATCTATAAATTTTTTTATAACAACCTCTGCCAACTCTCCCGAGCCACATATTATATAATGATTATTTAAAGCAGAAATTTTTCTATCCATTTTACTTCCCTTCCATAAATCAACAACTTTACCCTCAACAAACATAGCTACAACAGTTGTAAAAGCATATCCAACAATACCAACGCCCAAAAATATCATACAAACTGAAAATAATTCAGATTGAGTGCTTGTTGTACCGACTTCACCAAAACCTACGGTAGAAATAGTTATAACGGTCATATACAAAGCATCTACAAACTTTACATTTAATAATTTCATATAACCAATAACACCAATAATAAGTAAAAGTGTAAAAGCACAAAAAATAAATTTGAGTTTTCTTTTTTCTTCCATAATCATCTCCTTATTGATTAGATTATAATATAATAACAAATAAAAAACTAGCTAATTTATTTACAGAAAAAATATAAGCAAAAAAATGAAATTTGATTATTATTTATGAGAAATATATAATAAATCAATAAAGAAAAAAACTTTATTTTAGCAAAAAAGAGGTGTAAAAATATGGATTTTATAGATATTAATAAAGAAAATGAAAAAATAATCCTACTCATTCACCCATTGTCATTTACAGCAGAAGGAGTAGAAAAAATAATTACAAAATATATGTCAGGAGATTTTCGATATATTATTCCAGAATTAGCAAATCATGGGAAATCAAACGAAATTTTCAAATCAAGCCAAATAGAAGCCGAAAAAATCCAAAAATACCTATTAGACAATCAAATAGAAGAAATAGATTTAGGGTTTGGAGCATCTTTGGGGGCAATAGTTTTATTAAATATATTAAATAATAAAAAAATAAATTTCAAAAAAAGTATTTTTGAAGGATGTAGCTTATATGAAAATTCACGTTTTACAGAAATCCTATTTAGAAAAGTATTTCTTGGAGAACATAAAAAATCAATAAAAAGTAGAGAATTTGCCATAAAAAAAATGAGCGAAGAATATGGCGATGACTTATCAGAATTATTGGCAGATTGTTTTATAAAAATGGATGAAAAAAGCATAAAAAATATAGTTCACGATTTTACCTTTGTAAATTTACCAAAATTAACAAAAGAAGAACAAGAAAGATGTATTTTTTGCTATGGCTCAAAAGATATCTTGTTTAAAGAAGCAAAAAAATCCATAATAAAAAAATTACCCTATGTTGATCTAAAAATATGGGATGGATTTAGCCACTGCAATAAAATCACAAAAGATAGTGTTCAATACTGTGAATTTTTAGAAAGCCAAATTTAAAAATTAAGCCTAAAAAATATATTGAAAATCAAATAAAATAATTCAAAAACAACTCTTATAAAAGTTAATAAAAGAGTTGTTTTTTTTGCTAAATTTTAAAAATAAAAATTATTGACAAAAATATTAAGCGAATGTATAATCGTTCTAAATAGAACTAAGGAGATTTATATGCATTTTTGGGATCATCATAAAAATATTACTTTATATTATGAATTATTGACTAAGTCTGTTTGTGATAAATATGATTTAAAACAAATGGAATATGACACTTTGATGTTTTTGTATTATTATCCTCAATTTAATACAGCGGCTGATATTGTAAAAATTAGAAAATCGACGAAATCTCATGTCTCTACATCTTTAAAAGTTCTTGAAGAAAAGGGTCTTATTGAAAAAAAGCAGAATAGGCAAAATAAAAAGTGTATTGAAATTTTTATTTTGGATAAGGCTAGGGCTATTATTGATGATGGAATTGGTATTCAAAAAAAATTTATGTGGGATATTTTTAAGGGAATTTCCAAAGAGGAGATGGATACTTTTAGGATAGTTTTTGATAAAATTTGTAAAAATGCTGATGGATATTTAAAAGAAATAATGGAGGCAAAAATGTTTGAAGTTAAAAAAAGAAATCTTTTAATTATTGCTGGTATTGTTTGGCTTGTTGCAGGTTTTAATGTGGCAAGGCTTGGTATTATTTCTTATAGAATAATTGATAAGAAATGGTATTTGTTTATTTTTTCTATTGTTATTTTTATTATTTTTGGAAATATGTTTTATAAAATGAACAAAAAACATACGAAAAGAATTTTAGGTTATGAGGAATATAAACCATTTTGGAAATTTTTTGACCTTAAAGCGTATATGATTATGATTCTTATGATGAGTGTTGGGATAGGATTTAGATCTTTTGGAATCTTTCCAGACTTATTTGTTGCATTTTTTTATACGGGTCTTGGTTTTGCTCTTGCACTTTCAGGATCTATATTTCTTAAAAATTACTTATCTTATACTGAATTATTAGAAAAGGAGAATTTAAAATGAAAAATGAAGATTATACACCAAGAATTTTTGATTTATTTGAGCTTATTTTTGATATTTCTTACTTAATCTTTGATTTGATAGGAGGGATTTTATTCTTTGCTTTTTCAAAAGGCTCTTCTTTATTTATTCTTTATGGAATCTTAAGTTTAACTTTGTGTCTTGGAGATGCTTTTCATTTGCTTCCTCGTGTAAAGAGAATTCTTTTTGGAAGTAGTGAAAAAATAAATAGGCAGTTAGGTTTTGGTTTACAAGTTTCATCAATAACAATGACCATATTTTATGTATTATTACTTTATATTTGGAAATTGACGTTTTATGAAATGAAAGCTCCTTTAATAATTGAAATTATGGTTTGGATTACAGCTCTTATTAGAATTTTTGTTTGCCTTTTACCACAAAATAATTGGCTTTCTAATGAGGGGAATATGAAACTATCTTTAATTAGAAATTCTGTTTTTGCAATCACTGGTATAGGAATAATAATTTTGTATGCTATGTCTGGAAATAAATATGATTATGGTATGAATAGGATGGTTTGGGCTATAATTATTTCATTTGCTTGTTACCTACCAGTAACTTTATTAAGCGATAAATATCCAAAAGTAGGTATGCTTATGATTCCAAAAACCTGTGCATATGTTTGGATAATTGTTATGGGACTTCAAATGTTATTTTAAAATAATTGCCATTTTGAAAGCAAAAACTTTTATTTTCTTATTTTCTTTGGAGAAATTGTTGTTTCTTTTAAGAAAAATGGATTTATTTTAGGAAACTTTAATGAATTTAAAAATTTCATTAAAGTATATCCAAAAAAGAAAAAATAAGACCTATAATTCTTGGAATATGTTTAACTGTTCTTATCTTAATAAGTCTAAAAAATTATTTTTACTTTACAAATTTTATTTGATTTTGCAAATATAATGCTAAAAAGCTTGGAATTGTTTTTTAATAAGTAAAAGGGTATCTTAGTAGTATAGAAAATAAAATTTTGGGAGGAGAAGATGGAGCAATATAAGATGGTAAAAGACAAGTTAAATGAATTAAATATAGATTTTAAAATTGTCGAGCATCCACCAGCTTTTACAACCAAACAAGCTGACGAATTTATTGAAGGCCACGAAGGAGTTCGCACCAAGTCTATGTTTTTAACTGATAGGAAAAAAAGAAATTTTTATCTAGTTATTTTGGATGAAAGTAAAAGACTTGATATGGATTTTTTCAAAGATTTAGTTGGTGAGAAAAAAGTTAAGATGGCTTCAGAAAGCTCATTGATGGAAAAAATGAAACTTCCAGCAGGGACAGTTTCCCCATTTGGTTTATTAAATAATGAAGATCACGATATTAAATTTTACATTGATAAGGAAATTTCTGATGAAGAAATAATGACTTTCCACCCAAATACAAACGAAAAAACATTATTTATAAAAACTGAAGATTTATTCAAATATCTAAAAGATATAGGATATGAAATAAATATCATAGAATTATAAAAAATCAAATCAAAATCTTATTAAAAATTACTCTTCTTGCTATTTTTTAAGTCAAGGAGAGTATTTTTTTAAGATTTTTTAAGAAATTTTAATTTATGGGTATAAAAATTACAAAATATTAATGAATTTTGTTTTTTAATTAAGGAGAAATAAATGGATAAAAATATATGCATTCAAGATACTTATGGAGAAAAATTTCAACATTGTTGGGGATGTGGTCCCAAAAATGATAAGGGGCTACACTTAAAATCATATCCAAGCGAGGATGGAGAAAGTGTTTTTGCAAAAATTGTTCCAGATAAAATGTATACAGGTGGAGTTCCTCAAAATTTATTTGGAGGAATGATTGCAATGATTTTTGATTGTCATGGCACAGCCTCAGCTGCATATTTTTTCCATAAAAACAAGGGATTGGCACTTGATGAAAATACAGTTATAGAAAGATTTATTACTGCAAGACTTGAAATTGATTTTAAAAAGCCGACTCCAATGAATGAAGAAATTTTGGTTTTAGCAAAATTATCTGAGCTTGGAGAAAGAAAGGCTGTAATTGAAATGGAAATGATAGCAAAAAAAGAGCTTAGAGCTAAGGCAAAAATGATTGCAGTTAAGGTAAAGGATAATATGTAAAAATTATAAGTTTTAGAAATTAAATTAAGGAAAAATCATTTAATAAGATTAAAATATTTTTTTAAATTAAATATGTCGAAATAAATATGGTATAATTTTATCATGGTTTGAAACGCACCCATTCACAAAGGCTACTTGTGGTGGGTGTTTTATTTTGAGATTGGAGATTTTATGGAAGAAAAGTATCTTTTTAAGGATTTTAGTAAATATGTATTTTTAAATATTTTTGGTCAAATAGCTTTTTCTTGTTATACCCTTATGGACACATATTTTGTATCAGTAAAATTGGGAGCAGATGGACTTGCTTCTCTTAATATTGCTTTTCCTATTTTTTGTTTAATGAATGGGCTTGGATTAATGTATGGAATAGGAGGGGGAATAAAATATGCAATTTGCAAAAGTAGAAATTCCGAAAAAAGAGCAAATAGGTTTTTTACATCAGCTTTTTTTCTTGCTATTTTTACGGGAATAATATTTTTTATATTTGGTCTTTTGTTTTCAGAAAAAATAGTTAAATTTTTAGGAGCAAATCAAAGCATTTTTAAAATTACTAATACATATCTTAAAGTAATGCTCTTATTTGCACCAGCTTTTCTTTTAAATAATATATTGCAAGCCTTTGTAAGAAATGATAAAAATCCAAGACTTTCTATGTTTGCAATGATTAGTGGAAGTATATCAAATGTAATTTTAGATTATATTTTTATTTTTCCACTTGATATGGGAATATTTGGAGCGATTTTTGCAACAGGACTTGCTCCAATAATAAGTATGCTTATAATTTCTCCCTATATATTAAAAAGAAAAAATGGCTTTCACTTGGCAAAAATTAAAATAGATATAGAAAGTAGCATTGAAATTATATCAAAGGGCTTTACAGCTTTCATAACAGAAGCAACATCGGGCTTAGTTATGTTTCTTTTTAATATTTTAATGCTTGGAATTTCTGGAAATTTAGCAGTAGCAGCTTTCGGGATTGTTTCGGTAATTTCACTTGTAGTAATAGCAATTTATACAGGACTTTCGCAAGGAATCCAACCAATAATTAGCCATTATTATGGAAAAAATAAAATAGAAAGTCTCGAAAAAATATTAAAATATGCACTAATTACACAAATAATCTTATCTTTTATAATTTATCTAACAATATATTTGGGAAGAGATATCTTTACATCATTTTATAATGAAGAAAAAAATATGATTTTGCAAATATATGCAAGAGAGGGGTTGAAATTATACTTTTTAGCCTGTCCCTTTATTGGCTTTAATATTGTTGTAGCAACATTTTTTGCATCAACAGAAAAAGTAAAACTTTCTCAAATAATTTCCCTATCAAGAGGATTTATAGTTCTTGTACCAGTAGCATTTTTTATGGCAAAAAATTTTGAAATGAAAGGAGTTTGGCTTTCTTATCCGATTTCTGAAATTTTAGTTAGCATAATTAGCTTATTTTTAATTTTCAAAAATTTAAAAAAAGTGTGCATAAAATTTTAAAAAATTTCAAAAAAATATAAAAAAATCTTTTAAAATTGATTTTGTAATGATATAATTATGATATAGATAACGATTATCAAGGGGTATATTATGATTTATATTGAAAATTTAAAAAAATCTTATGGGATTGGACAAGAAAAAATAAATGCTTTAAATGGAATTAATTTTAAACTAGAAAGTGGAAAAATTTTATGTTTACTTGGCCCTTCTGGTTCAGGAAAATCTACACTTTTAAATATTTTGGGTGGTATTGAAAGCATAGACTCTGGGAAAGTAAAAGTTTTTGAAAATGATTTATATAAAATGAACAAGAAGGATTTGGAAAATTATAGGAGAAAAAATTTAGGCTTTGTTTTTCAATTTTATAATTTAATCAGCGACTTAAATGTAAAAGAAAATATAGAAGTGGGAGCTTATTTATCTGATAATCCTATTGATATAGATGAATTAATAACAAATTTATCTCTTAATGATCAAGTATATAAATATCCAAATGAAATTTCAGGAGGTCAAGCTCAAAGAACTTCAATAGCAAGAGCAATTATAAAAAGACCAAAACTTTTAATATGTGATGAGCCAACAGGAGCTTTGGATTATGAAAGTGCCAAGGAAGTTTTGATTTTGATTGAAAAATTAAATAAAATTTATAATTCAACCATTATCATAGCAACTCACAATGTTCAAATTGCTAAAATGTGTGATTTTATTATGAATATCCACAACGGTTCAATAAGAAGTTTTGAAGAAAATAAGGAAAAAATTCCTGCAAGGAGCGTGAGCTGGTGATGAAAAATCCAATTAATAAAAGAATATTTAGGCAAGTTAGATTTTATCCACTTAGATTTTTCCCTATTTTCATTTTAATAGTTTTAGTAGTTTCTTTTTCAGCCTCATTTTATACGGCTCAGGATTCAGTAAAAACTATATATTACAAAGAATTAAAAGATGGAAAAGTAGAGGATGGACAATTTACAAGTATAAACAAGTTAGATCAAAAAACAATTAAAAATCTTGAAAAAAAAGATATTAAACTATATGAAAATTTTAATATAGAAGTTAATCAAAATAAGGATAAAAAACTTAGGGGCTTCATTAATAGAGATAAAATTAATATAGGCTTACTTCACCAAGGAAGATTTCCAAAAGCAAAAAATGAAATAGCCTTGTCAAATAATTACGCCAACATAAATAAAATAAAACTAAATGATAAAATAAAATTAGAAGGAAAAACTTTTAATATAGTTGGTCTGGTTTCCCTTCCAGATTATTCATCACTTTTGAGAAATAGACAAGACTTAGTAATGGATACAGGATATTTTGGTGTTTGCTTATTCAATAAAGAAGGCTTTGATAGCTTCGATAAAATTTCAGCCAAATATACTTATTCTTACCACAACATAAATAAAATAAATAAAAAAGAACAAAGAAAAAAAATTAGAAAAATTGTTGAAGAAATTAATAAAAATAACTTTGTTATAGACTATGTTATTAGGGCAGATAATCATAATATTTCCTATCTTATTGACGATATGAATGGCGATGTTCCATCTATGACAAGTTTTATGATTGTTTTATTTATAGCCCTTGCCTTTGTGAGTGCTGTCGAAATTAAAAGTTTGATAGAGAAAGAAGCACCCCTTATTGGAACACTTCTTTCTTTGGGATATAAGAAAAAAGAAATTTTTATAAATTATATGGCTATGCCTTTATTTATAACTATAATTGGTGCATTAATGGGGAATTTAATATCTTATCTTTTCATTTACAAAAAATATGTAAATTTATATTACAATTCATTTGATATAGCAAAATTTCAACTTAAATTAACCCCTAGGTCTTTCATAATTACAAGTATTATACCAATACTAATTTATTTACTGATAGATTCAATCATAATTTACAAAAGTTTAAAATATAAACCTTTAGATTTTTTAAGAAAAAATTTTAAAAAACCAAGACGAAAAAATAAATTTCAATTAGAAAAATTTAATTTTATAAATAAATTTAGAATTAGAATTATATCAGCCAACAAACTTAATTTAACAGCCTTATTTTTTGGAATTTTCTTAGCAAATTTGTTATTAATAATTAGTCTTTCAATAAAACCAGTTTTCACAAAATATGCAGACGATATGAAAAAATCTATGAAATATGATTACACATATTTTGTTAAGGCAGAAGATAAAAATATTAAGGAAGAAAAAGCTAGTATAATTGAAGGAGAATTAGTCGGATTAGATGATAAAAATATTCAAATATATGGGGTAGATAAAACATCAAAATATAAGATAAATTCTTATGATTATTTAAAAGATAATGATGTAATAGTTTCACAAGGATTTGTTGACAAATACGCTTTAAAAAAGGGAGATGAATTCAAAATAAGAGAGCCCTATAAAAATAAAGTGAAAAAATTAAAAATTAAAGATGTAGATAAATCAGTAAACTTTTTTAAAATCTTTATGAAAAGAAAATCTTTAAACAAGCTTATAGGCAAGGATGAGAAATTTTTTAACACTTATATGGCAGATGAAAAATTAAATATTTCAAAAGATATAGAAGTAAGTAAGATTGATAAAAAAGAAATAACAAAATTTACCAAACACTTTCTAGGCAATTTCGGTGTATTTTTTGATGTTATGACTGTCATAGGAGTACTTTTCTTTTTCATAATAACTATGCTTATTTCTAATGTAATAATTGATAAGTCAAAGACAAATATATCATATATAAAAACTTTTGGATTTAAAAATAAGGAAATTACAAAAATATATATAAGCCCAATCTTTATATTTTTAATTATTTTCCAAATATTAATGATTCCACTTTTAAATAAAATTATCCAAGTTTTTATGCTCATATCTATGTCAAAACTTGATGCCTACATCAAAGCTCAAATACCAATAAAAACTTATGCCATATCAGTACTAGTCAGTATATTATTATTTATCCTTGTTCAAGTTATTCAAAAAATAAAAATTTCAAGAATAAATATGGTAGAAGAATTAAAAGTTATTAATGGATAGAAAGTAAAAATTATAAAAATATAATATTCATATAGGTAAAATTATAAAAAACCATCAAAATTCAGGTAGACCAAAATTTAAAATGAAAAATTAAATTTTAAAAAGTCGGTTCAATATTCTAAATTTATGGTGGTTTTATTTTCAATCTTTACTTTATTAAGATAACAAAATAAAATAAATAAATTCAAAATTGACAATATCTTTTTTGTGGTATAGAATATAGGTATGTTAAAAATTAACATATAAATTTATTTAGATATCACGATAAAAGGAAGGAATTAATATGAAAAAAGAAAGGTCGGTTAGATTACCAAGTTTTTCTGAGGCGATTTTGCCAATATTTACTATGGTTTCCTTGATGATTTATGTATTTGTTTTTGCAAAAAAAGATGTTGATGGAAAACTAGAAGCTATTTATGACGGAGCTCATATGCCTTTAATTTGTGGAATTATTGTTGCTTGTTTTGTTGGAATTATTTGTGGACATTCTTTTAAAGAAATGCTTTCTGGTATGATTGATAGAATTAGTACAACTCTTGATGCAATTTTAATTTTACTTACTGTTGGACTTTTAGTTTCTTCATTTATGATGAGTGGAACTATTCCAGCTCTTATTTATTATGGACTTGAATTATTAAATCCAAAATTATTTTTACCTGTAGGCTGTATTATAACTGCAATTGTGAGTCTTGCTTGTGGTTCTTCTTGGACTTCAACTGCTACAATAGGAATTGCTTTTATGACAATTGGACAGGGGATGGGAATAAATCCTGCCATAACTGCTGGGATGGTAATTTCTGGTGCTTATATTGGAGATAAATTTTCTCCTTTATCAGACACAACAAATCTTGCAGCGGGAGTTTCAAAAACTGGTTTGTTTGATCACGTTACTGCTATGATTTCTACAACTGGTCCAGTTTTTATAATTTCTTTAATTTTATATACAATTTTGGGACTCAGGGCAAACATAGTTAATTATGATCCGACAATTGCTGAGGGAATAAAAACTTCTCTTGCAAATAATTTTAACTTAAATCCTCTAGTTTTACTTCCAATTTTGATTATAGTTTTAGTTTGTGTATTAAGGATAGAAGGATTAGCAGGAGTAATGATTTCTGTTGTAGTTGGAATTGTTTTTTCTCAAATTTTTCAAGAAAGTAAATCTCTTGCAGAAATTTTTTCAATATTACACTATGGACCAGAAATTGAAACAGGAAATAATTTTGTAGATGCAGCTCTTGCCAAGGGTGGTATGAATAATCAAATGTGGACAATAAATTTGATTTTACTTGCAGTATCTTTTGGTGGTGCTTTAGAAAAATCAGGCGTTGTTGAAAAATTATTTGCTCATTTAAAAGAAAAGATAAATACAGTTGGTGGACTTGTTTTTACAACCATGGCAACTTCAATTTTCTGCGATGCGACTATGTGCGATCAATTTTTAGGAATAGGAGTTCCTGCTCCACTTTATGAAGATAAATATGACGATATGGGTCTTTCAAGAAATTTCTTATCAAGAACTTTGGAAGATGCAGGAACTTTGTGGGCAGTTATGTTTCCATGGACAGCTTGTGGAGCTTATCAAATGAAAACTTTGGGAGTAAATCCTCTTTATTATTTCCCATTTGCTTTTGTAAACTTATTAAGTCCAATTTATGCTTTGGTAACTGCAAGTTTAAAAAGAAATATTTTTTGGGCTGACGGTTCCTATACAAATATTTTTGGAAAAACAAAGATGAAAAAGAAAGCACATGCTCCAAAAGATGTGGAGGAATATGCTATTAGTCAATTAAATAAATTAAGAGAAAGTGGAAAAGCTCCAAAAATTTCTATATAAAATTCATCCTTGTATATTTTAAATCAATGGAGCTTTCCTTTTCTAATAAATTAAAAAATGCTATAGAGAAATAATATGTACCCTCCTTACTGGTTTGTCCAGTAAAGAGGGTACACATCAAAAATCTATAGCATTTTTTTAATTTATTATTTTTTTTATTCTTTTATTTCTTCTGTATCTTTTGGAACTTTATTAAAAATTCCTGTTACCATTAATGCTATTGCACCATCTCCTGTAACATTACAAGCTGTTCCAAATGAATCTTGAAGGGCGAATATTGAAAGCATAAGAGCTGTTCCTGTATCATTAAATCCTAGAACAGAAATAATTAATCCTAAACTTGCAACTACTGTTCCTCCAGGAACTCCTGGTGCTGCTATTGCAAAAATTCCAAGTAGGGCAATAAATATAATCATATTTGCATTTGATGGTAGATGACCAGTTAAAATTTGTGAAACTGTCATTACAAAAAATACTTCTGTTAAAACTGATCCACAAAGGTGTGTGTTAGCACAAAGTGGAATTACAAAATCTCTAATTTTTGGATCAAGAGTTTTTGATTTTCTTGCACATTTTAAGGCAACTGAAAGGGTTGCTGCTGAGGACATAGTTCCTAAAGCTGTAAGGTATGCTGGCAAATAATGGCCAAAAACTTCTTTTGGATTTGTTTTTGAGAAAATTCCGCCTAAGGTATATAAAAGTGCCATCCAAATATAGTGTCCTACAATTACGATTAAGATGATTTTTAAAAATACTGGCAATTCTTGTAGAACAACTCCCTCATATGCTAAAACTGCAAAAGTTGATGCAATATAAAAAGGAAGCATATTAATTACAACCAAATCTACTATTTTTAAAACAATATTGTTAAGTTCCAATAATAAATTTTCCCAAGTTTTGGATTTTGTAAGAATTACAGCAATTCCGAAAATAATTGATGTTACAAGGGCGGTCATTACTGGCATTATTGGTTCTATAGATAATTTAAAAATAGATTCTGGAATTTCTTTTGCTCCTGCTACATTTGATGCTATATTTAGGTGAGGAATAATTGCTTTTCCTGCTAGAAGACTTAGAGTTCCAGCACCAACTGAAGATATGTAACAAATAATAAGAGTTACTGTAAGAATTTTTCCTGCATTTTCCTTCAAAGAAACAATAGCGGGTGTAACAAATCCAAGAATAATCAAAGGAACAACATAACCAATCATATCGCCAAGAATAGTTTTTATTGAACTTATAACTAAAATTGCAGATTCATTCGAAAGCTGTCCAATAAAAATACCGGCAATAATTCCCATCACTAGTTTGAAAACTAATGAATTGAAAAAGCTTTTCTTTTTCATACTTTTACCTCTTTCATTTATTTTAATAATATTCTACATTCTTTTGAAAATATTACAATACATATGTACCCATTATCGAAACAAAATATATTATTTATAAAGTTCTGCTTGGCTTAAGTACATTTTTTTGTAAAGTCCATCATCTTTCATAAGCTTTTCATGATTTCCATTTTCTGTAATTTTTTATTATCACAAACAATAATCCTATCAGCATATTTTGTTGATGAAAGCCTGTGAGAAATAAAAAGTGAAGTTTGTCCTTTTGAAATGTCTAGCATTTTTTCAAAAATTTCTTCTTCGCTTCTAGGATCAAGAGCGCTTGTTGGCTCATCCATTATAAAAAATTTTCCTTCGTGTACCATTGACCTTGATAGGGCAAGTTTTTGTCCAATTCCACCAGAAGGTTCGACAGAATTTTTTGAAAAAAGGAAAGTTAAAAATGTATCTTCTTTATTTACAAGTTTGTCTATCCAAGATTTTAAATTCAAAAGATAAAAAGATTTTTCCATTTTTTCTTTTTGATAACTTGTAATTTCATCTATTAAATTTGCAGAAATATTTTCAGAAATTCTAAAAGGAAATAATCTAAAATCTTGAAAAGTTGGGGAGAGGATTTTGTAATATGTTTTTGTATCAATATCATTTATATTAATCCCATTCAAATAAATATTTCCTTTTGTGGGTTTATAAAATTTGCATAAAAGTTTTACAATTGTAGATTTTCCAGCACCGTTTTTCCCAACAAGAGCTACTGTTTCTCCATTTTTAATTTCAAAAGAGCAATTTTCTAAAATGTATTCTTTTGATTTTGGATATTTAAAGCTAATATTATCAAATTTAATAGTTATTTTTTCTGTGTTTATTTTTTTAATTTTTCCCTCATCAAAATTTTCTTCTTTTTGATTTAAAAAATCAAATAAGCTTTGAAGCTGAGCATTAAAGGCGATTACTTGGGCGTAATTTTTTTGTATTTCCTTGCTTGCATTTATTAAAGTTATTAATGAGTTAAAATATAAAGTAAAATCAGCAAGGCTTATGGCTTTTTCTATAAGCTTTACCACAAGAAAAAACAAAGATCCAAGAATAGAAAAATTAGAAAATACATTCATAAGCCCAACATAAATCCCATTTTTTGTATAATATGCACTAGAATTTTTGACTAATTTTTTGTAGAATATTTCAGATTTTTTTAAAATAAAATCTTCTCCATTATAAATTTTTATATCTTTAAAATACCTGTGATCTTGAGAAAAATTTACAAAAAATCTGTAAGCCCTTAGTTCTGGAATATCATTTTTTTGGTGGTCTAATTCATTTTCCTTTATTAATTTTACAATTTTTTTATTTAAAAGTATTAAAATAAGTACTACAAGTACAACAAAAACTGACAAGTTCATAAGAACTATTAAAGAAAAAATACCTGTAATTGTAGAGTTTATTGTTATTGCAAATAAATCATATATTTTAAAAATTTCGAATATCGTATAATGAGCTTTTTCCATCTCATCTTGAACTTTTTTGCTATCCGATTTTTCTATAGGTAGCTTAATAGCCTTTTCGCTTAATTTAAAGGTATAAACATCAAAAAAAGATTCAAAAGATTCTGTGAGTAAGTTTGCATTTAACCTGTTGATTAGTCCCCTAATTAAATCAAAAATCAAAACTAGAAAAGCAATTATAAAAATAATTTTTAATCTTTTTTGCCCGTATATTTCATCAATTATTAATTTTGGTGCAATTATAGAAAAAACAGGAAGTATTCCCATAAGAAGGGAAAATATTACAAATTTTTTGATGAAATCTTTTTGTATTTCATCTATTTTTTTTAATAATTTAAAAATATTTTTCATAATTCCTCCTTATAATTTTTTGCTTGAAGATTGTATAAATCTTTGTAATCACAATCACTTATCATAAGTTCTTCATGACTTCCTGTAGATTTTATTTCTCCATCTTTTAGATAGATTATCCTATGGCAAAATTTTGTTGATGCTAGACGATGAGATATGAAAATTGAAGACTTATTTCTGGTTAAATCATTATACAAGGTGTACAATTCCCTTTCTGCAAGAGCGTCAAGTTGGGCAGTTGGTTCGTCTAAAATTAAAAGTTTTGAAGAATTTTTTTCAATACTTCTTGCCAAATATAATTTTTGCTTTTGCCCACCAGAAAGATCAACCCCATCATCATCCAAAATTCTAAGCAAAGTTTGATCATCTTCCTTGTCATAAGTTTCTATAATTTTATCTAAATGAGTAAGCTCATAGGTTTTTTCTAGATTTTTATTAGAATCATTTAACAGAATATTTTCTTTAATAGAAAATGGAAAAATTTGAGAATCTTGAAAGACAGCTGAAACCAAGCTGTTATAATCATAATCTAGTTTTTTGAAATTTTTACCATTAATAAAAATTTCCCCCTCATAAGATTTATAAAAACCCGCAAGAATAAGAGCAAGGGTGGATTTTCCAGCTCCATTTTCTCCGACTAAGGCTATTGATTCATTATTGTTTATGGTAAGATTTATATTTTTTAGAACATATTTATCAGAGTTTGGATATTTAAATGATAAATTTACTAAATCGATTTTTAAATTTTTTGGTAAATTTTTATTTTCAAAAGATTTTTGATAAGGATTTATAATTTTAAAAAACGGTTTAAATCTTGTAAGATTATCAAAAAAATCATTAAAAATCCACATAAACAAATTGTTAAAATTTACAAAAGCTAAAATTGCCGTAAAATAAACATAAAAATCTCCAAGGTCAAGATTTCCATTAATTAAATTTGTAATAAGCCAATACATAATAAGAGCATCCCTAATAAAATTTATAAGTCTTAAAAGGCTATAAATTTTAAAGGTTTTTTTATCTGTTCTAATTAGATAAGCTATTCTATCTTGGTTGGTTTTCTTGTAAAAACTTTTAAAGACATTTATAAAATCAAAAATAAGTATATCTTGTTTTGATAAGGGAGATCTTAGTTCATTATTTAATTTTGCAAATTTATTGTAGTTTTCGTTTTGGTCTTTCCAAAATTTGGAAAATTCTCTAGGTATTTTATTTGCAATAATTGTTGAAATTATTGTCAAAATAATTATCAAAGATAAAATTATCCCACCAATTTTTAAAAAAATCCACAAAAATCCTGCGATAGAAGTTAGGGATGCTAAAAATTCTGGCAAAGTCATCATTACAGCACCTGCTCCTAAAAATGGACTGTCGACAGCCTTATTTGCACTATTTATTTTTTCAGATTCGGATTTTTTCATTTTTTCTTCATAGGGAAGGTAGAGGGCATATTTTGTTACCATATTCATATATTTATATCTGATATTATTCATTTTCATACGGTAATTACCCAAGATAAAAGATTCGAAAAAACTTATAATAGTTGATATAACTAATAATAAAATAAAAAAGCCCAACATAAAGTTAAGTCCATTTTGATAATTTTTCAATATGTAGGCAGGCGAAATAATCCATATAAATGGTTTTAAGCCTATAAATATGGAGTAAAGTATGATTAATAAATACATGCTTGGCTCATACTTAGCCATTGATTTAAAAATATATTTTAATTCTTTCATAAAAAGCCTAAACGGCATCCTCCTTGTTTTAGTAAGTCAAGGAGCTTTTCCTCACTTACAAATTACAAATTTCCTCACTATTTTTAATATTATTAATCATTTTTCTTCTCCTTTCTTTAAAGCTAATTTAATATTAGCAATTTAATTTAATGAAGTCAAAAAAAGATGGTAAAAACCATCTTAATTTTCTAATATTTCAATAGCACATTTTAATCCATCAAGAGCTGATGAAATTATTCCTCCAGCATATCCAGCTCCTTCGCCGATTGGTCTTAGATTTTTAAATTTTAATGTAGAATAATTTTTATTTCTCTCAATCCTAATTGGGCAGGAAGTTCTCGTTTCAACTCCAGTTAGAATTGCATCATCTTGAGAAAAAGCATCAATTTTTTTGGAAAAATCAATTAGGGCAAGCTTTATTGCTTGATTGATTTTTTCTGGATAAATTTGGTTTAAATCACAAAATTTATAAGATGGTTTGTAAGTTGGCTTTATATTTCCTAAATCTTTTGAAATTTCTCCTTTAATATAATCACCAACTTTTTGTACTGGAGCAGTAAAATTTCCTCCACCAAGAATGTAAGCTTTTTCTTCAATTTCTCTTTGAAATTTGATTCCAGCAAGATTATCATTTCCCAAAATTTCAGAATCAATAGCACAAACAATAGCAGAATTTGAATTTGAGTTTGCTCTGTCGTGATAGCTCATTCCATTTACACAAAGTCGATTTTTTTCACTTGATGCAGGGACAACATATCCACCCGGACACATACAAAAAGTATAAACAGAAATATTTTTCTTCTTATCAAAATATTTTAGAGCATAGGAAGCTTGAGGAAGCCTATCATCATTAATTTTATATTGGCTAAAATTAATATCTTTTTGCAAATGCTCAATCCTAAAACCAACTGCAAAATTTTTTTGACTTATGTCTATATACTTATCGAGCATAATAAAAGTATCACGAGAAGAATTTCCCAAGGCAAGAATATATTCGTCAGCTTGGTATTCACCTTTATTCGTAACAAGAGATTTTATTTGACCATTTTCAATATCCAAATCAGTAAAAATTTCATTAAAATGAAAAGATCCTCCCATTTCTATAATTTTTTTTCTGATATTAATAATGACTTTTCTTAAAAGATCTGTTCCAACATGGGGCATTTGAGTGTATAAAATATCTTCTGGAGCTCCATTTTCAACCAAAATTCTAAAAATTTCCCTAGACCTTTTATCCTTTGATCTTGAAGTTAGTTTTCCATCAGAAAAAGTTCCAGCTCCTCCTTCACCAAATTGAATATTTGATTCAGGATTTAATTTTAAATTTTTAATAAAATTATCGATAGTTTTTACCCTATCTTCAACTTTTTCTCCTCTTTCAATAAGAGTAACTTTAACCTTATTTTTACAAAGGGCATAGGCACAAAAAAGTCCAGCTGGCCCAGAACCTACAATTACAGCAGAATTTATTTTATTTTTATTTTCTAAAACTAAATCTTCTTCGACAAATTCTCCAATATCATTTTTTAATTTTTTTCTAGTTTTTTTATCAATATCGCAGTCGACCAAAACTTGGTAAACATAAAATATACCACGTCTTGCATCTATTGATTTTTTATAAATTTTAAAAGAATCAATTTTTCTTTTGATTTTATCTTCAATAGCTTTTTTTAGATTTTCATCATTATCCATTTTATATGGAATTTTAATATTTCTAATTATATACATAAAACATCCTTTCTTAAATATTTTAGCAGATTTTCCATGTTAAATAAATTTAAAATAATATATAATTGATTAGGAGGAAGTTATGAAAGTAAGTTTAGTTGAAAATAAATTAGAAAAAGAGAATATTTCATCCTACATATTAAAAGATTTGAAATCATGGTTTGAAGATGATGAGGCTGTGAAAAATTATATAGAAAAATCCAAAGATTATATATTTTTCAAAGCAAGCGAAAATGGTAAAAATCTAGCTTTTATTGTCTATAAAAAAACATCAGATTATACTATTGAAATATTTGTGATGGGAGTTTTGAAAAAATATCATAGAAAAAATATAGGAAGATATTTATTTGAAAAATCTATTGAAATTTTAAAAAAATATAATTATGAATTTGTTCAAGTAAAAACTTTAAAAGAAGGAATAGACGATGGATATGATAAAACAAATAAGTTTTATCAAGCTTTGGGATTTAGAAAATTTGAAGTCATTGATGAGATTTGGTCGAAAGATAATCCTTGTCAAATTTATGTGAAAAGTATTGTTTGACAAAGTAATTAAATAATTTCTATCATAAAAAATGATAATTTATAAAAAAATATTTGACAATATTAAAAACAGGTCTTATAATAACCATAACAATAATTTATTTATAAAAATTACGAAAAAAAGAGTAGGCTTATAGATAAGCACAGAGAGTTAGAGTTTGGTGAAATCTAACCTTAAAAGTAAGTTCGAAAATCATTTTTCTTTTGCATATCTGAATTAAAGTAAGATATGTCGCCATGGTTGGCGTTATCAAAACCCGGCATTGTTTGATGCTTGAAGAGCTTATTTTTATATAAGAATAAAGGTGGTAACGCGGAATTTTCGTCCTTTGTCTATTTTATAGACAAGGGACTTTTTTAATGAATAAATATTGTAATAGATATTATAATAAATTTTGTGGAGGATAGAATGAAAAAATTATCAAGAAGTCAATTTTTACAAGTTAGTGTAATGCTATTCGGTTTATTTTTTGGAGCAGGAAATTTAATTTTCCCTCCGCTTTTAGGAAACCAAGCAGGAACTTATACATTTATTTCTTTGTTAGCATTTTGTGTTACTGCTGTTTTGTTTCCAGTAATGGGAGCTATAGTTGTAGGAAAAACTGATGGTTTAACCAATCTTTCAAATAGGGTTTCTCCTTTATTTTCTGTAGTTTTTACAACAGCAATATATTTATCAATAGGACCAGGACTTGGTATACCAAGAGCAGGTTCCGTTCCTTTTGAAATGGCAATAGCTCCTTATGTTCCAGAAGGATTTAATATAAATTTAGCAAGATTTATATATACCTTAGTATTTTTCAGCTTAGCCCTAATCATATGTTTAAAACCAAATAAACTCGTTAAAAGAGTTGGAAAATATTTAACCCCTGCTCTTTTACTTATGATAGTATTTATGTTTTTGAAAGTCATGACAATGGATAAAAATATAGGATCTCCTGTCGGAGAATATAATAATTCTCCTATAGTTAAGGGATTTTTAGAAGGATACAATACAATGGATGCTGTAGCGGCTTTAAATTTTGGTTTTGTAATAGCCCAAGCAGTAAGAAGATTAGGAATAAAAGATAAAAATGAAGTTACAAATTATACTATAAAAGCAGGCTTTGTTGCAGGTGGAGTTTTATTTTTGGTTTACGCTATGCTTGCTAGTGTAGGAATGATAGGATCATCAAAACTTGTTGGTGCTAAAAATGGGGCTGTAGTATTAACATATGCTGTAAAAAGTGTATTTGGAAATTTTGGAATAGTTTTACTTGCAGCAATATTTACTCTTGCATGTCTTACAACTTGCGTTGGACTTATAACAAGCGGTGGGGAATATTTTGAAACACTATTTAACCACAAATTATCATATAGAAAATGGGTTTTAGTTTGGACTTTATTTTCATTTTTAATGGCAAACTTTGGACTAAATAAATTATTAGAATTTTCTGTTCCATTATTGACAGTAATATATCCAGTAGCCTTAGTCTTAATAGTAATGGGAATAAGCCATGACTTAGTAAAATATTCAAAAGAATCCTATATGTTTGCTGCTTTTGTTTCAGTCTTTCTTCCTTTAGTAGAAGTCTTAAATAAATCTTTTGGAATAAATCTAGGATTTCTTACAAGATTAGTTGAATCTCTTCCTTTATATAAAGAAGGACTATCATGGTTACTACCAACATTTTTTGTTTTAGTAATAGTAACAGCCGTTTTCAAATTATTAGATACATTTAAAGAAAATGAAAAAGTTCAAGAAAGATATTAATATTAAAAAAATAGTCGGGTGAAAACTCGATTATTTTTTTGTTTTTTTACGAATACAGACAAAGGGTAGAACTAACTGGAAAAATGAAAAAGGTATAAGTTTAAAAGACTTAGAAGAAAATGAAATTAAATATTAAAGATCCAAGATATCAGAATGTAAAAATTAAGAAAATAAATTATATATTAGAACGGAATAGTAAATATTGTGCTAGCAAATTTTACACAATAAGAGTGTAAATTTTAAAATATTTTAATGATTTCATATAAATTGTATTTTAAATCCAAATTTTTTTAAATTATCGTAGGAAAACTTATTGTCAAATAAAATAAAATTATGTAAAATAATAATGAAAATGATTATCAAAAAATTATCGAAATTAGTGGAGGATTTTTTATAATGAAGCTTAGAGAAAGATTTTCGGATCCATCAATTATTCAAAAGATAAATGAAATCGAAAATTTACCAGAAAATAAGAAAAAGATAGATGACATCAAAAAAAGCCTCAAAAATAAAATGAGTAAAAATTTTCAATTAGGAATTAGGTGTCTTGCTTTATCTCTAATAGCTTGTCGTATTCTAAGAGAGTATGCATTTATTTTAGTAGTGTTTATTTGGGTTTATTTTTATAACAATTATAGTAAAAATAAAGGGGACATAACAGATTCTTACATTAGCAATTTTTTGGAGCCGGTTTTAGAGGAAGTTTTACCTGATACTAAGATAGATTATTTTGGAGATATGGATTTGGATGTTTTATCTAGTGTAGTCCAAGCTTCTAATATATATTATTCAAATTGTCATATAACTTTTGGTGATGAATATAAGACAGAGTTTTGTAATATGCATGCAACTCACTACGAAAGAAATGAAGAAAAAAAGTTGGAAGAAGTAGAAAATTATAGGGGACAAGTTTTAGTAGCTCATTTAGAAACTGGCATAAGTGGCCATATCAGAGTTGTGCCAGTTTCTAAAAAACTTTCTTCTGGTAGAAAACTTCATAAACCTTATGGGGAAAAGAGAGATGAAGAAAAAGAAATTGAAACAGAATCAATTGATTTTAACGAAAAATATTCTATTTTCTCTACAGATGATTTTTATACTAAACTTATTTTAGATGCATATTTAATAGATTTTTTAAATAAGATAAGAGATAGAAGAAAAGTTTCAATTTATATGAATGAAAAATATATTGCCATATCTTTTAGATCAAAAAGTGAACTTTTTAGCCTTCCAATTATCCAAAATGACATTGATAGGCTTTCACTTTCTGGAGAATATGAACAGCTAAGAAATAAGCTTGTTGATTTTTATGAACTTACTGATATTATTCTAAAAAATTTTTAGAGGAGGTTATATGGGAAAAATTTTTATTGTAATACTTGTTATATTTATTTTTAAATCTTTATATTGGTTTATATCTGTTTCAAATAAATTAAAAAGATATTGTGTTGTCATAGATGAATCCAAGAAAAATGTTGATATTGCTCTTGCAAAAAGATATGATACAATTTCTGAAATGATAAAAGTTGCAAAATCTTTTGCAAGGCATGAAACAGATACTTTTTCAGACATTACAAAGCTTAGGCAAGAAGGAGGAATTTCAGAATCAAATTTGGAGATGAAAAATCAAAATGATGCTATTAGTAGGATTTATGCACTGGCAGAAGCCTATCCAGATCTTAAATCTTCAGAAGAATTTTTAAATTTACAAGATGAAATAGATGATGAAAATGAAAAATTAGCTGCTGCAAAAAGAATTGTAAATAGTAATATAAGTAAATTCAATCAAGTAATAGTATCTTTTCCAAATTCAATTGTTGCAAACGCAAACAATATGAAAAAAATGGATTTTCTAATCGAAGATAATATTTCAGAAAAAAAATCAATAGAAAATTTTGATTATAGTGTTTAAATTAAGCCCGTTTGGGCTTTTTTTAATTTCAATTCCGACTTAAAGAGTATGAATTTATTGACAAAGAAAAATTTTAGTGATATTAATAACATATATCAAATAATAGGAGGTAATATGAAAGATTTAATAATAATTGGAGCAGGTCCTGCTGGAGTATCTGCAGTTCTTTATGCTCAATCAAGAGGACTTGATTTAATAATTTTTGAAAAAGAAAAAATTGGTGGTCTTATAGGCAAAGTATCTAAAGTAAGTCATTATACATCTGTAATTGTTGACGAAGATGGAGAAAGTTTTAGAAAAAGACTAGAAGATCAAATAAATGCGTATAAACTTGATTTAAAATACGAAGAAGTTACAAGTCTTAAAAAAGAAAATGATAAATTTATAGTAAAAACTAATAATAAAAGCTATGAAGCAAAAAAAGTTATAATTGCATCAGGCTCTACACCAAAAGAACTTGATTTTGATACAAAAGGATACAAGATATCTCATTGGGCAAAAGGAGCTGAAGATAGGGTTAGAGGAAAAATAGCTATTGTTAATGGTGGCTCAGACGGAGCAGCAAAAGAGGCAATTTACTTATCAAACTATGCAAAAGAAGTTCATATAGTTCAAAATCAAGATAAACTTTTATGCATAAATGAGTTCAAAAAAGTAATAGAAAATTCCAAAAATATAAAAGTTCACACATCAGTTACTCTAAAATCTTTAGTAAAAGAAGATAATACTATAAAGGAAGTTATACTTTCATCAAATGAAAGCATAAAAGCAGATGAGGGAGTAGAAATATTTGCCATGATTGGTCAATATCCTAATACAGATTTTATTGATATAGATTTAAAGAAAAACGAACTAGGATTTTTAGACCAAGATATAGTAAGCGATGTAGAAAATCTTTATATAGCTGGAGATGTTAGAGTAAAAGATGTAAGACAAGTAGCAACTGCAGTAAATGATGGAGCTATAGCAGCCATAAAAGCTAGTAAATAAGAAAGCTTTTAAAAAATTGAAAATATAAAGCCTCCTATTTTTATAAAATAATTCTTCTTAGAATATTATAAACAAAATAAAATTTCACTTTAGAGATTGATTATTTTAAATTATAAGATCAGTATAATTGCATATAAAAAAATGAAAATTTACTTGAAATTTAATTTATGATATAATTTTACTATCTTAGCAAGACTTTAATACACTTTTGTATTATCGTAATAAAATATAAGGAGGAATTATGTTAGTAAAAATCAGTAATTTTTTAGGACCAATTAATGAGGTTCTTTACTATCCAATTTTAATAATTTTACTGCTTTTGATAGGTCTTTATTTCACATTCAGAACTAAATTTTTGCAAGTTAGATTATTAAAAGAATCGATTAATGTTGTTATGGAAAAACCTGATGAAAAAGGAGCGGTTTCATCTTTTCAGGCTTTGATGGTATCAACTGCATCCAGAGTTGGATCTGGAAATATTGTAGGAATTTCCACAGCAATATGTCTTGGAGGATATGGTGCAGTTTTTTGGATGTGGATTGTTGCAATAATTGGTGGAGCAAGTGCTTTTATTGAATCAACTTTAGCTCAAATTTATAAAAAAAGAGATGAAAATAATAAATCTTATGGTGGCCCAGCATATTATATTGAACAAGGTTTAAAATCAAGAAAACTTGGAATAATTTTTGCTGTAAGTTTAATTTTAACTTATGCAATTGGTTTTAATATGCTTGCATCTTTTAATCTTCAAACTTCTTTTATGACTTATGGATTTTATAATCCTAAAACAACACCTTTTATTATCGGCTTAATTCTTTCTATAATAACAGCTATTTGTATATTTGGTGGTGGAGATAGGATAATTAAATTTACATCAACCTTAGTTCCTCTTATGGGAATTGTTTATATTTTGGTTGCAATTGTGATGATTATTGTAAATATTTCATATTTGCCAAGTGTTTTTGCAAATATTTTTGAAGATGCTTTTAATTTTAGGGCTATTTTTGCAGGTCTTGCATCATCATCAATGATGTATGGTATAAAAAGAGGTCTATATTCAAACGAAGCTGGTATTGGTTCAGCACCAAATGCAGCTGCTAGTGCGAATATATCTCACCCAGTAAAACAAGGTTTAGTTCAAATGCTTTCAGTTTTTATTGATACACTTTTGATTTGTTCTGCTACAGCTTTTATGTGCTTATGTTCAGGAATTGAACCAAGCGAAGCTTTAAGTGGAGCTCCTTATGTTCAAGAAAGTTTATCAACTTTATTAGGCGGATTTGGAAATTATTTTATTTCTTTCTCACTTGGACTTTTCACTTTTACAACCTTAATTGGAAATTTATTTTATGTAGATAGTAACCTTTCATATATTTTTAAAAAGACTCCATCAAAAAAATTTATGATAGGATTTAGAATATTTGCAGTTTTTGTAATATTATTAGGAGCTATGAGTGAAGTAAAAGTTGCATGGGATATTTCAGATTTATTAATGGGAATAATGGCTTTAATAAATTTACCATCAATTTTAATTTTATCTAAAAAAGCAATTGATTGTTTAAAGGATTATGAAGAACAAAAAATACAAGGAAAAAATCCTGTATTTAAAACAGAAAATATTGGAATGAATGAAAAATTAGATTATTGGAATTAATTTCAAAAATAGATTATAGGTATAAACTTGAAAAAGATTGTTATAATTTGACGAATATAAGTGATTATGATAATATTTTATTGTAATTAAACAAAATGATAGAGTTGTGGTAAATAAAATTAGAATATTTTTTGAAAAATCAAAATATTTTAAAGCTTAATCCACAAATAGGATATAAGTATTTTAAATATTTATATTAACTTATGTTACTAGAAAATATTTGTCGGACTATTATAATTTATTCTTTTCTGTCTTTGTTTATAATTATTATATTTTTGTTTTTAATATTTAAGGGGCTGTTGCAGAATGAATTAATCGTTTTATATAATCCAAAATCCCCTCTACGATAATTTGACCTCAACAAGCCGTAAGGCTATTCTCGAATTATCTATGAGTGGCTTTTGATTATGAAACTATATAATTCATAATATGCACTAGTCCTTTTTTTATGTATTTTACGAAGAGAGGAGTTTTAAGATGAAGAAAAAAAGAAAATTGCCAATCGCCTTGGTGATTTCTTTAATACCAATAATTGTTTCAATTTTTCTTGTGAAAAATAATTTTGAAACATATTCAAGCATTTGGGCCTTGCTTCCTCCAGTAGTTGCTATACTTATGGCATTAATAACAAAGGAAGTTTATTCTTCGTTATTTTTGGGAATAATAATAGGTTCAATTCTTGCATCCAAAAATTCTTTTGCAAAATTTTTGGATAATCTTGTTGTAGAAGGACTTACAAAATCTATTTCACATACTTCAGGAATTTTTATTTTTCTAATTGTTTTAGGAATTTTAGTTGTTTTAATAAATCATTCTGGAGGATCAAGGGCCTTTGGTAAATGGGCTGATAAAAAAATAAAATCAAGAAAGGGATCACAACTTGCAACATATTTTTTGTGCATAATGCTTTTTATTGATGATTATTTTAATTGTTTGACCTCAGGCTCTGTTATGAAACCAATAACAGATTCTCATAGAATTTCAAGGGTGAAACTTGCTTATCTTATTGATTCAACTGCAGCACCAATTTGTATGATTGCACCAATTTCATCATGGGCTGCGGCAGTTTCTGGATATGCTCAAGGGACTGGACTTTCTGGTATAGAATTATTTATTAGAGCAATTCCCTTTAATTTTTATTCTATTTTGACCTTATTTTTTGTAATATCTCTTATAGTTTTTGGAAATGATTATGGTCCTATGAAAGAATTTGAGGATAGGGCTATTAAAGATGGAGATTTGGGAAACATTGTAAAAGCAAAAGTAAATGCAGAAGATGGACACCCTGATGGAAAAGTGATTGATTTAGTTTTGCCAATCCTTACTCTTATAATAATTTCGGTTTTGTCTTTGGTTCATATTGGTGGTTTTTTGATAAATCTAGTGAGTTTTATATGGATTTTGTAAATTCTTTTGCCAATACTGATTCAACAGTTGCCCTTCCTATGGGAGCCATAATTAGTTTGATACTCACCATAATATTCTTTTTGGCTCGTAATCTTATGAGTTTTGAAGAATCAATGGAGGCTATACCAGAAGGTTTCAAATCAATGGTGCCTGCGATTTTAATTTTAACTATGGCAACTAGCTTAAAAAATATTTCAAACGATCTTTTGGGTTCAACTGAATTTGTTGGAAATTTAATGAAAAATGCTGCCGAAGGTTTGTCTACATTTTTACCAGCAGTTATTTTTGTTGTAGCAATTTTATTAGCTTTTGCAACTGGAACTAGCTGGGGAACTTTTGGAATTTTAATTCCTATTGTAGCATCTATGTTTGAACCAACAAATCCAATATTTTTTATTGGTATATCAGCTTGTCTTTCGGGAGCTGTTTGTGGAGATCATATTTCTCCTATTTCAGATACAACAATTATGTCATCAGCTGGAGCAGGATGTGTTCATGTTGATCATGTTAGAACGCAATTGCCTTATGGATTTACAGTTGCATTTATTTCAACAATTTCCTTTATAGTTGCAGGGATTACAAAGTCAGCTTTAATATCCACAGCCTTTGGAGTGGCTATAATATTTATTTTAATGTTATTTTTAAACAAAAATAAAAAATAATTTTATTTGTCTATAATGCAAGTATAATAAAATAGAAATTAAATACATGGAGGTATTTATGAGTAAGTTAGGAAGAAACGTTGTTTTAATAGGTAGTGGATTTGTAGGATCATCTTATGCTTATGCTCTAGTAAATTCTGGTCTTGCAACTAAACTTTCAATAATTGATATTGACAAAGATAAGGCAATAGCAGATGTAAATGATTTGACTGATGCAAGTTGTGTTACAGAGTCTCCAACTTTGATAAAAGAAGGAGTTTATGAAGATTGCAAAGATGCAGATTTAGTAGTTTTATGCTATGGAAATAGCCAAAAAAATCTTACAAATAGACTCGATGATATAAAAATTGCAACTAGGATGGTTCTTGATACAATTCCAAAAGTTATAGAAAATGGTTATGATGGAATAATTTTACTCGCAACAAATCCTGTTGATGTTATTTCAAAAGTTGTGCAAGAAGTTTCTGGACTTCCTTATAATAAGATTGTAGGAAGTGGAACTAATCTTGATACTGCAAGATTTATTCAATATTTGGCACAAGAAGTAAACTGCAATCCAAAAGATGTAGAAGCTTATGTTTTGGGAGAACATGGAAATTCTTCAGTAGCTCTTTGGTCAAATGCAAGAATAAAGGGTGTTCCAATTGATAGATTTTTAAAAAATGTTGGAGATGAAGAGAAATTTAAAGAAGATGTGCTTGAAAAAATAAGAGATAAGGCTTTTAAAATTATAAAAGGTAAGGGAGCAACTCATTTTGGAATTGGAAATTGCTTGGTTGATTTTACGAGGGCAATTTTACTTGATGAAAAAAGAATAATAATGGCATCTGCTTATCTTGATGGAGAATATAACAATAAGGGTCTTTATACAGGAGTTCCTACAGTTATTGGAGCAAATGGATGTGAAAAAATTCTTGAAATGGAAATTTCTAAAAAAGAACAAGAAATGTTTGATAAATCATGCAGGGCTCTTGAAGAAAATTATAAACTAGCCCAAGAGGTTTTGAGTGAATAAGTTATATTATAAATATTTTATTTATGGTATTTGTGATGTAATAGTTTGTTTCTTTTTATATAAGATGATTAATATATATGCTGGACTTCTTGGATTATTTTTATCTAATATGTCAAAGGCAATTTATGAAAAATCTTTTTATAAAAACATAGAAAAGTTTAAAAATTTAGCTAAAAATTCTAATTTAAGTTATGAACAATTATCAGATATTTGTGAAATGGATGAAGATGATATAAAAATTCTTGTTGGAAATGAAAATAAGGGTTTTAAATCAGAAAAGATTAACAAAGCTATTAAAAATTTAGAAAATTATTTAGATAAATAATTAAGATAGGGTCATATTATTATGGCTCTATTTTTTTGTAAAAATTTAAGCTTTATTTTACTTAATTTGTTTTTTCTACTATAATTAATTATATAAATTAATGATCTATGGGAGCTATGTGCTGAGAGGAAGTTCGACTTCGACCATCAAACCTTTTAGGATAATGCCTTGAAGGGATGAAGCATATTTACTCTCCTATAATTATTTTTAGGAGGTTTTTTTAATTTATGAAATATAAGACACAGATGGAAGCTGCAAAACATGGTTTTGTAACAGAAGAAATGAAAATTGTTGCCAAAAAAGAAAATGTTAGTGAAGAATTTCTTTTAGAAAAAATTGCTAAGGGTGAGATTGTAATTCCTAGAAATAAAAATCATAATTCAATTTCTCCAGAAGGAATTGGAACAGGACTTAAAACAAAAATAAATGTAAATTTAGGAATTTCAAAAGACTTAAATGACCTTGATCTTGAAATGCAAAAAGTTGATATGGCACTTAAAATGGGTGCTGAATCAATTATGGATTTATCAAATTATGGTAAAACTCAAGAATTTAGAAAAAGATTAATCGAAAAATCTACCGCTATGATAGGAACCGTTCCTATGTATGATGCTGTTGGTTTTTTGGATAAGGGTTTAAGTTTTATAAAAGCTCACGAATTTTTGGATGTTGTTAGAAACCATGCTGAAAACGGGGTTGATTTTGTTACAATTCACTGTGGAATAAATAGGGCAAATTCAGAAATTTTTATGAGAAATAGAAGGGTAAATGAAATTGTATCTCGTGGCGGTTCACTTTTATTTGGTTGGATGAAAATGAATGATAAGGAAAATCCGTTCTATGAATATTATGATGAACTTTTGGATATTTTAAGAGAATATGATGTAACCTTATCACTTGGAGATTCTTTAAGACCAGGCGGAATCCACGATGCAACTGATCCTGCTCAAATTGCAGAATTAATTACTCTTGGAGAGCTTACAAAAAGAGCTTGGGAAAAAGACGTTCAAGTAATAATAGAAGGACCAGGACATGTTCCAATAAATGATATTGAAATGAATATGAAACTTGAAAAAAAATTGTGCCACAATGCACCATTTTATGTTTTAGGACCTTTAGTTTGTGATATCGCTCCAGGATATGATCATATAACAAGTGCAATTGGAGGTGCAATTGCAGCAAGTTATGGGGCAGATTTCTTATGCTATGTAACACCAGCAGAACATTTGAAACTTCCAGATGTAGATGATGTAAAAGAAGGAATCATTGCAGCAAAAATTGCAGCTCATGCAGGAGATATTGCAAAATTAAAAGATGCAAGGAAATGGGATCTTGAAATGAGTAAGAGAAGACAAAAACTTGATTGGGAAGGGATGTTTGAACTTGCAATTGATCCTGAAAAATGTAGAAAATATAGAGCTTCTTCAAGTCCAGAAGAAGAAAATACATGTACAATGTGTGGAGCAATGTGCTCAGCAAGAAATATGAATTTAATTCTTGAAGGAAAAGATATAAAATTATAGAATCTGAAAAAAGTGCGAGTTTATTCTCGCACTTTTTATAATATTTTTTTAATTTCAGATAAATTTTTTACTTGGTAAGTGAAATTTTCATCTGAATTTTTTTTATTTTCTTTATTAAAATAAATAGATTTAATATTTGAATTTTTTGCACCAATTATATCAGATTTTATGCTATCACCAATCATAATTAGGTCTTTATTTGAATATTTTGTTATATCCATAATTTTTTGAAAAAATCTTTTATCAGGTTTTTCAAAACCTATTTTATCTGATACAAAAATATCTTTGAAATATATATCAAGATTTGATTTTTTTATCCTATTTACCTGCATATCATAAACACCGTTACTTGCAGCAAAAATTTGGTATTTATTTGATAAATAGGATAATAAATCTTCAATTTCATCAACAATTTCGATCTCATCATATAAAAATTCTACAAATAGATTGTTGAAAATTTCTTTTTCTATGTCAAGACCAAAATATTTACTCATCATATTTGATCTTTCAATAAAGACTTGATTGATATTTAGCTCTCCCAACTTTTGCTTAGTCCACAAAATATCATTTACCTTATTGAAATATGAAAAATCTTTTTCTTCATAGAATAAATCTAGTTTTTTTAAAGTTTTTTTAAAGGTCATTTTTGGAACATTTTTCAAAATCAAAAATTGTATCGTCAATATCAATTAAAACTGCTTTAATCATTGTCATTATCTTATATACATACATCTCATAGCATTTAAAACTGCTATAACTGTAACACCTACATCAGCAAAAATTGCAGCCCACATAGATGCAAGGCCAAAAGCTCCAAGAATTAAAACTAATATTTTTACTCCAATTGAAAAATATATATTTTCTTTTACAATTTTCAGACATTTTTTTGAAATTTTAAGTGCTGTAGGAATTTTTGCTGGATCATCATCCATTAAAATAACATCAGCAGCTTCAATAGCAGCATCTGATCCCATAGCTCCCATAGCAATTCCAATATCTGCCCTTGTTAAGGCAGGTGCATCATTTATTCCATCCCCAACAAAGGCGATTTTTTCATTTTCATTTTTCTTGTGTAAAATATCTTCAAGAATCTTAACCTTATCTTGTGGAAGTAGTTCGCTGTAAAATTCATCTAAGTTTAATATTTTAGCTACATTCTCTCCAACTTTTTTTGAATCACCAGTAAGCATTATTGTTTTATTTATATTATTTTTTTCAAATCAATAATTGCTTTTTTAGAATTTTCTTTTATAGTATCAGAAATTACAATATGACCTTGGTACTCATTATTTATTGCGACATGAATAATAGTTCCAGTTTTTTCGCAAGCTTTCCATTCTATATTAAATTTATCCATTAATTTTGAATTACCAACATAAACCAAATCTCCATTTACCTTAGCACTTATTCCATATCCTGAAATTTCTTCTATATCCTTAACTTCACAGCTATCCTTTTCATTTGGATAGGCTTTTCTTAAAGAATCAGCTATAGGATGAGTTGAGTATCTTTCAACGTGGCTTGCTATATGAAGAAGCTCTTTTTCTGATAAACCCTTTGAGTGAATAGCAGTAACTTCAAAAGTTCCCTTAGTAAGAGTCCCAGTCTTATCAAAAACAACTTGGTCAACATTGGATAAAACTTCCATAAAATTTGAGCCTTTTACAAGGATTCCATTTCTACTAGCTGAACCAATTCCTGCAAAAAATGAAAGAGGAACTGAAATTACTAGAGCACAAGGACAAGATATAATTAAAAATATCAAAGCCCTATATATCCAAGATGAAAAATTCGGACTTTCGCCCATAAAAAATGAAAATATTCCAGGCAAGAATGCTAAGGCAAGGGCAAGATATACAACAACAGGTGTGTAAATTCTTGCAAATTTTGTAATGAAATTTTCAGATTTTGATTTTCTTTCAGAAGCCTCTTCAATTAATTTCAAAACTTTTGTTACTGTTGATTCGCCAAATTCTTTTGTGGTTTTAACCTTTAATAAACCATTCAAATTTATAGAACCAGAATAAATATTTGAACCTTTTTTAACATCTTTTGGAACAGATTCACCAGTTAAAGCCTTTGTATCAAGGGAAGAATTTCCATCAATTACAATTCCATCCAAAGGAACTTTTTCTCCTGGTTTTATTATTATTGTTGATCCAATTTCTACATCATCAGGATCAATTTCTTCTATGTTTCCATTTTCAGTTTCTATATTTGCATAATCTGGAGCGATATCCATAAGATCTGCTATAGATTTTCTGCTTTTTCCTACAGCATAAGATTGGAAAAATTCTCCGATTTGATAAAAAAGCATAACCGCAACAGCTTCTACAAAATCTCCACTTTTTGTATAAAAGGCAAGAACAATTGCACCGATTGTTGCAATAGACATAAGCAAAGATTCATCAAAAGCTTGTCTATTTTTTATTCCATTAAAAGCATTTAATAAAACATCATAGCCAACCAAAAGATATGCTAACAAATATAAAGAAATTGTATAAAAATTATTAGAATTAACAAAATGTAGAATAATCATAAGCAAAGCAGATAAAATTATTCTAATTAAGTTTTTCTTTTGTTTTTTATTCATAAGTAATCCTTAAAAATAAATCTCACAATCTTTTTCTATTTTTTTGCAATTTTCCAAAACATTTTTCATAACTTCATTTTGGTCGACATCATCTTCAAAAGTAACTTTCATTTTAAGCATCATAAAATTTATAGAGCAATCTTTTACTCCATCAGTATTTTTTGCCTCTATTTCCATTTTACTTGCACATGCAGGACAATCTACGTCAATTTTATAAGTTTTTTTCATAATAATCTCCTTTTAAATAATTTCGATTAAACAATCGCTTAATCGTTTCTAAGATAATGATACAATATTTTTTATATAAAGTCAAATATTAAGCAAATATTTAATTGTTTAAAATTTATGGTAAAATATATATAAGGAGAGAGGAATGAAATTACCACACAAACATTATAAGGACGACGATAAAATAGATTTTTTATTGGAAGAAAATATGGCAGAAAATATTTCGAGAGCTTTCAAACATTTGGGAGATCCAAAAAGATTGCAAATTTTTTGGATTTTATGCCACAGAAAAGAATGTGTAATCAATATTGCAGCTATTATGGATATGTCATCACCTGCTGTAAGCCATCATTTAAGAATTTTAAAACTTGCAGGTTTAATTTCAGCAAAAAGAGAAGGCAAGGAAATGTTTTATAAAGCAGATGATAATAAGGTGAGCGAATTTTTGTATAAAATAATTTTTGAAAGCAAAAATTTAAAGGATTTATAAAAAAATAATATTATTTTTTAAGATGATCATAATAATTGGTAGGATTTTAATATATTGGGTAAAATATCTCTAAGTTAATTATTAAAATATAAAGGAGATGCAATGAAATTTATTTCGTGGAATATAGATTCCCTAAATGCAGCCTTAACAAGTGATTCAAATAGGGCGAAAATGTCTAGGGAAGTTTTAAAAACTATTATTGATGAAAATGCAGATATAATTTGCCTTCAAGAAACAAAATTACCAAGAACAGGTCCAAGCAAAAAGCACAAAGAAATTTTGGAAGAATATTTTCCAAATTATAATTACACTTGGATAAGCTCCCAAGAGCCAGCTAGAAAATCCTATGCCGGTTGTTTGACATTTTATAAAAAAGAATATGAACCAATAATATCTTTTCCAATTTTAGATGCACCAGATACCATGGATCAAGAAGCAAGAATAATTACTTTAGAATTTAAAGATTTCTATTTGACACAAGTTTATACACCAAATGCAGGCAATGAATTAAATAGGCTCGATTTAAGAGAAGTTTGGGATATAAAATATGCAAATTATTTAGAAGAGCTAGATAAGAAAAAACCTGTTATAGCTTGTGGAGATTTTAATGTTGCACACAAGGAAATAGACTTGAAGCACCCAGAAAATAATCACGAATCCGCAGGTTTTACTGATGAAGAAAGAAATGGATTTACAAATTTACTTTCAAAAGGCTTTGTTGATACATTTAGATACTTGCATGGAGATGTCGAAGGAAAATATACTTGGTGGGCCCAAAGAGTTAAGACAAGCAAAATTAATAATTCTGGCTGGAGAATAGATTATTTTTTAGTTTCAGATAGGATAAAGGATAAAATAAAAGAATCAGATATGATAGATTCTGGCGATAGACAAGATCATACACCAATTTATATTAAAATGGATTTTTAAAAAATAAATGGCAGATCATTCTGTTCTTTTTTTATATTTTTTAAAATTGAGTATAGTCTATGTAGATAAGGAGATTTTATGAAAAAAATGTATGATAATTGAAAATCCAAATTCCGGAAAGGGAAAAAATGACGAATATTTGGATATCATAAAGAAAAAATTCAAAGAAGAATTTAAAGAAATTACTGTAAAGAAAACCAAAAAAGAAAATGATGGAAAAAACTTTGCAATAAAGGCTTGCGAAGAAAAAATTGATTCTATATTTGTGCTTGGAGGAGATGGAACTTTTAACGAAGTTATAAATGGAGTTTCAAAAATGGCATTTAGACCCAAAATTGGACTTTTGCCAGGAGGAACCAATAATACCTATATGCGATTAATTGGAGGAGCAAATAATTTAGACGAAGCCTTAGAAAATTTGTCTTTTGAAAAACTAAAAAAGTTGACATAGGAAAATGCAATGAAACATATTTTTCATACTATGTTTGCTTTGGGAAATTAATTGATGCTACAACCTCTACAAAATCAGAAGAAAAAGAAAAATTAGGATCTTTAGCTTATGTAAAAAATATTTTAAAAACACTTCCTAACGATAAGGCTGTAAAAATTGAAATAAAATCTGATACAGACTCTTTTATAGGAAAAGCCTCATTAGTTTATGTAATGACAGTAAATAAAATCGGAAATTTAGAATTTTCAAATGATGACGGAGATCTTGATGATGGATATTTTAATGTTTTTATTATGACAGATGAAGGATTAATATCAAAAGTAGATGCAGCCAAGGATATGTTGCATGGAAAAGTTGACGAAAATGAAAATGTAAAATCTTTTACTTGCAAGAAACTTTCCATAAAAAATTTAGAAGATGAAAAAATCGACTTGGATATGGATGGAGAAATAAAAGATAAACTTCCATGCAATATAGAAATTTTAAAAAAACATATAGAAATTTATCTGCCAAAAAATAAAAAATAAGTATAAAATTATAAAAATTTTAAATAAGATATTACAATAAAACCGTGTTATGAGAATTTCATAATTTACGGTTTTTATTTTTTGTGCTTATTTTATTATTTTCTAATAATTTCTATAGACAATAAAACTCTAAAAAATAATTTTTATTTCACAAGAAAAAAATATTATATTAAATAAAATTTTAAAAAAATTATTACTTTATATATAACTTAAAATATCCTATTGAAAAGATATAAATAAAGGTATAATGATAAGAGAAATTAAAATCAGAAATGAAATGACCGAGGGGGTTAATATGAGAAAGTATAAAAAAGCCAAAATCGTTTTTGAAGATAAGGCTATTGATAAAAAAAGAAAACCTATTTATGCAACAAGAAAACTATCCATAGGATTGGTATCTTGTATGTTAGGTGTTATGCTTTTTGTTCCAACTTCAAAGGCTGATGAAGAAAATCCTTTGCCTACAAGTGAACAAATTGAAAAAAATGTTCAACCAGAACAAACACAAGATCTTGAAGCTGGTTTAGAAGAAACAACAAATGATAAAACACCTGAAAATAATCAAGAAGAATTATTAACAGCAGACGAAATTCAAGAAATTAGGAATAGGACTTATAACTTAAAAAATTCTTATTTCTTCAATGGAAATATGGTCGAAGAATTAAAGGCAGAACTTAGAAAGGCAAAAGCTGACCTTTCTGTAAACTATGAAGAAGCCAAAGCTAGTCTTATTAATGAAGCTATCCTTAAAAACACACCAGCACAAAAAGCCCCAGGTGAGGATAGGGCAGTAAGGAATTTTAACATTAAAGATGCTGAAAAATTAGAAGCAGGAATGACTGAAATCAACGTTAGGGGTTTAGGAATGGAGACAGGACAAATAATAGAAGTCCTTGTCAATGGGGAAGTAAAAGGAACATTTACTCAGCCAAAAAGTGTAAAAAATTCCGTCAAAATAACATTATCAGAAGCCCTAAAAGAAAATGATAAGGTTAAGGCTATTTTAAAGGGCAGTAATGGTGTCCAAATTGCTGCAACTGACGAATACACTGTAAAAAAGGCAAAACCTAAATTAGCTGAACAATACAAAAATGATTTAAAGATGCCAAATGGTGAAATATGGATAGAACAATACGTTGCGAATATAGTTAACGAAGAAGAAAAAGCAAAAGCTTTAGACATATTAAAAAAAGCAAACACTACTGAAATAGCTAATGATATTAAAGATATTGATTTTAAAATCGAGGGAGTAGATACTAAAACTGCATCTTATACTGTAACCTACAAAGATAACTCACAAACTGAAAAAATATTAGCTCCAACTTTAACTATAAAACAAGTTACTGAATACTCAGCAGCTACAAACGTAGAGAAGCTAGTAGTTACTGACACTAAAATCACAGGTAAGTTAGTGCCACAAAAAAAAGTTGGAGAAGGCAAATTTGAACCAGATCCAAATGGAAAGATAGCTGAGGGAACAAAGGTAATAGCAATATTAAACCCAAGTGGTAACGATGGAAGCGCAAATTATTGTACTACGGGCAAGTGTAGCACAGATAAAAATTCATCTACAATAGGAGAGGCTACTGTAAATTCTGATGGAACTTTTGAAATTAATGTGCCAGATGGTTTTGATTATAAGCAAGAAGTTGGTCTTACAGTAAAGGAACCTCATAAGTTTAAGGCTTGTAATTCTACTACTGTTGAATATGTAATACCAAAAGTACTAGTCAGAGACCCTAAAAAACTTACAGATGAAGAAAAGAAGACAATCGAAGACGAAATTAGAAAAGCCAATACCATAGTAAAGGGAGATGGATCAAAAATATCAAAACTTCCTGACTGGACAGTTTATAATATCCCTGCCTATATTGACATTGACAAAGATGGAAATGTAAAAATAATTAATCCCGCTGAAGTAGATGGAGATTGGATTGATGATTATACAAAATTTGTACCTAAGAGAAATCCAGATGGTTCTCTCAAAATGAGTACAGGTAACGAAAATAGTGGAATCCCTGTTACAAAGGAAGAACTCCTAGAAAACAAGGCACCAGACGCTCCTACAATTTCCACAAATGTAGATGATGGTAAGATTACCATCACTCCAAATCCTCTTGATACAGATGCAAAGAAAATAGAAGTAAAATATACTGATCCAAAAGGCGTTTCAAAAACTGCAACAGCTACTAAAGGTGATAATGGGGAATGGTCAGTTCCAGAAGGATCTGATATCTCTGTTGACAAAACAAGTGGTGTAGTAACCATAACTTTTGACAAGATAAAAAACAAAACTAATGTAGATGCAAAAGTTACAGATGATGGTGGTATAGCAAATAATGATAAAGATAAAAAAACATCAGATAATAAGAGCGAAACTATAAGAGTTCTACCAAAAAAACCAGATATTAAGGTTGACAAAAATACTGGTGATGTAACAATCACTCCTATTGAAAAGAAATCAGATAGAGTTGCTAAAAAAATGGATGTAACCTACACACCAGCAGGAGAAACCGAATCCAAGACAGTAACATTTGAAAGAGATGACGAAGGCAAATGGTCAGTTGAAGGCAAAACTGATTTTGAAGTAAGCGAAGATGGAAAGACAATCACCATCAAAAACAATAAAATCAAAGCTAATACAGATATAAAAGCTAAAACCAACGACGCTGATGAAACTGATAAACTAGAGTCAGAAGAAAACCAAGCTACAATACAAGATAAAACTGCCCCACAACCACCTACAGTTGAGGTAAATACAGGTGACGGTTCTGCACAAATCAAACCACCAACAGATAAAGATACTAAGACGGTTACTGTTAAGTATCCAGATCCAAATGGAAGTGAAAAAACAGCCATAGCTACCAAGGAAAATGATGGTTGGAAAATAACCCAAGGTGGAGATGATGGAGTAACAGTTGATTCAACAAGTGGTATTATCAAAATCCCTTATGGTAAGATGAAAAAAGCTGATACTGTAAGTGCCACTGCAAAGGATGAGTCAAAGAACGAATCTCAATCAAGTACAGATACAACTCTTCCACCTGTTCCAAATGTAGAAGTAAATACAGATAAGAAGGTAGTAGTAACACCACCAGCAGATACACCAGCTGTTAATGGAATGGAAATCACCTATACACCGGCAGGAGAAAGCAAAGCAAAGACAATCAACATCGTTAAGGATAATGAAGGAAATTGGAAACTTGTTGGAGATTCTATTACAGGAATAAGTGTAGAATCATCAGGAAAAGTAACTTTCGACAAAGGAATAGCAAAAGAATTATCAAATGTTACTGCTAAGTCTAAAATAGATGAAAATAAAAAAGGTTTAGAAACAGCAGAAAAACAAGTTCCAGATACAACAGCTCCAGAAAAACCAGAAGTAAAAGTCCAAAAAGATGGTTCAGTTACAATCACACCTAAGAAAGATTCTGATACAAAAACTGTAACAGTAACTTATAAAGATAACGAAGGTAATGAAAAGACTGCTATTGCTACAAAAGGTGATGATGGCTGGAAAATGGAAAAAGCTGAGAATGGTGAAACTGTAGACAGTAATGGCGTTATAACAATTCCAACAGGAAAATCAAACCCAGGAGATGTAGTTAAAGCTACAGCAAAAGACCCATCAGACAACGAATCAGGTCCAAGCGATGATACAACTATGCCAGCCCCACCAACAATTACTCCAGACCAAGAATCTGGTGATGTAACAATTACCCCACCAACAAAAGGTAATCTTGATGGAATGGATATTGAATACCAAACACCATCTGGAGAAAAAAGAACTGTAAGAGTTAAAAAAGATAATAGTAAATGGACAATCGAAGGAGATAATCCTGATAAAGTAACTGTTGTTGAAGGCACAGGCCTTGTTACTATTCCAAAAGGTAAGGCTAAGGAAAAGACAGAAGTAGTTGCTAAGTCAACCCTCGGAGAAAAGAAAGCACCAGCAGAAAAAACTCCTGAAAAGCCAAACTTAGTACCAGATAAGACTGCTCCAAATCCACCAACAGTAAAAGTTGAGGACAATGGTAGTGTAACAATCACCCCACCAAAAGATGAGGACACAACTTCTGTAACAGTAACTTACAAGAAGGCCGATAATACGGAAATAAAAGTTAAGGCTAAAAAAGCTGGCAATAAATGGTCATTGACAAAAGAAGATGGTACAAGCCCAGTTGACAACGGAGAAAGTGTAGACGAAAATTCTGGTGTGATTACCCTTGAAAAAGGAAAATACAAGACCGGGGAAATAGTAACAGCTTTTGGTAATGACAATGTTGATAACAAGTCAACAGATGGCGAAAATACTCCTGTTGAAGTACGTTTTGATTTAGGTGCTTCAACAAAGAAATTAGAAGCTAAAATCCTAGCTAAGGGAGGAAGTTATGTCCTACCTGCTAGTCTAGAAAAAGAATATTACCCAGAAGGTATGGTATTTGATGGTTGGGAAATAGATGGTAATCCTCAAAAGGCTGGAAAATCTATTCAAATAAATGCTAATACTACTGTAAAAGCTGTTTGGAAAGATATAGAATACAAAGTAAGTTTCAATGGCAACACTGGAACTGGTAAGATGGATGAAAAACTAGTTAAAAAAGGCAATGAGTACGTATTACCAGAAAATGGCTTTACAGCCCCAGAAGGCAAAAAATTTGACGGCTGGATGATCGGCACAGAAAAGAAAGCTGTCGGAGATAAAATCAAAGTAAATGCTGACACAGAAGTAAAAGCTGTATGGAAAGATATTGAATACAAAGTAAGTTTCAATGGCAACACTGGAACTGGTAAGATGGATGAAAAACTAGTTAAAAAAGGCAATGAATACGAATTACCAGCTAATGGCTTTACAGCACCAGAAGGCAAAAAATTTGACGGCTGGATGGTAGGCACAGAAAAGAAAGCTGTCGGAGATAAAATCAAAGTAAATGCTGACACAGAAGTAAAAGCTGTATGGAAAGACATTGAATACAAAGTAAGTTTCAATGGCAACACTGGAACTGGTAAGATGGATGAAAAACTAGTTAAAAAAGGTGGAAAATATAAGCTACCAGAAAATAAATTCCAAGCTCCAAATAATAAAGAATTTAAAACATGGGAAGTAGATGGAAAAGAAGTAGCAGTAGGAACTGAGATAACTGTTGACAAGGATACAGAAATAAAAGCTGTATGGAAATATATTGAATACAAAGTAAGCTTTGATGGAAACAAAGGCTCAGGAACAATGACAGGAGCAACTGTTAAAAAAGATGAAAAATACAAATTGCCAGATAATACTTTCGGAGCACCATCAGACAAACAAGAATTTAAAGCATGGGAAGTAGATGGCAAAGAAGTAGCGCCAGGAACAGAAATCACTGTAGAAAAAGATACAGAAGTAAAAGCAATCTGGAAAGACAAGAAAGCAGATAACCCATCAGCAGAAGAAACAGTAAAAGTAAACTACAATGCTAATGGCGGATCTGGAGAAATGAAAGGTGCAACCCAAAAGAAAGGTTCAAAATATATCTTATCTGCCAACAGCTTCAAAGCCCCTGCTAACAAAGAATTCAAAGCATGGGAAGTAAATGGCAAAGAAGTAGCAGCAGGAACAGAAATAATATTAGATAAAGATATAGAAGTAAAAGCAATCTGGAAAGATAAGAAAGCAGATAACCCATCAGCAGAAGAAACAGTAAAAGTAAACTACAATGCTAATGGTGGATCTGGCACAATGGCTGGAGCAACCCAAAAGAAAGGTTCAAAATATATCTTATCTGCCAACAGCTTCAAAGCCCCTGCTAACAAAGAATTCAAAGCATGGGAAGTAAATGGCAAAGAAGTAGCAGCAGGAACAGAAATAACATTAGACAAAGACATTGAAGTAAAAGCTATCTGGAAAGATAAAGCTTCAACACAAAATCCAAATAAACCAGAGAAAACAAAACCAAGTGAATCAGTTGCAAAAACTAAGAGAAAGATCGAAGTAAAGCATACAACTCCTGGTAATAAAGAAATAAAAAATGTTAAAACAGGTGTTGAGTCTGTAGCAGGTGCAGCAGCAGGCTTAATAGCAGCAGCAGGTGGTTTATTTGTAAGCAAAAAAAGAAAAAATAATAATATCTAAGAAATAACAAATAACTTAGAATAAACTGACCCCAAAAATTAGATTTTAAAACTAATTTTTATGGGTCAGTTTTTTTGTGTAAAATATATTTGAAAATTGAAACTTGATTTGTAAGGATTTTTAGAAAATATAGGTTTAGGAAAATTGATTCAATTAAAAAATCTTTATATGAAAGATTTGAGCTTTATAGGACATCATATTAAAATTATTTATTGAATTTAACTAAAAAATAAATTTAATAAAATTATTGAAAGATTTTGGGCTGGGGATTTTTTTGTTTTTTTGATTAATTTTAAAAGAACAATCTTCGTTGTAAAATTTTATTTTTTATTTGTTTTTATAGAAATTAAATGAAATATTCTATGATAGTAATTATTGATATCTACATAAATATATATTATAATGAAATTATAAAATAATTGTTTGATTAATTATATATAGTTGTTTTTAATTGAAATTTGTAATTAATTTTGGATAGATTATTAAAAAAAGTTAATAATGTAGCTTTGTTTTAGTATAAGGGAAAAATTTTTCTTATTAGGATTTAAAAATTAATATTAGAAAAGTAGGATAAAAATTTTTTTAAGGTTTTTGAAATGATTTTATATAAATATTTTTTTTGCTGATTTTTTATTATTTTCAATTTTTAGATCTTTTATATAGGTATTAAAAGAAATTAGTTTTTGGAGGTTTTGATTGAATTTTTTTTATTTGTTTGTTGGTTTCATATTTTTGATTTTGGGAGTTGTTGGTATATATTTACCTATTATGCCTGCTACGCCTTTTCTTTTGGTGGCGACATTTTGTTTTTCGAAAGGATCTAAAAGTTTTAATGATTTTTTTGTTTCAACTAAATTTTATAAGGAAAATATAGGACCGATAAGGGACAAAAGTGGAATGACTATTAAAAGAAAGAGAAAAATACTTTTGATTATTACTCTTGCAATATGTATTTCTATTTTTGTTGTTAATAATTTGCATGCAAGAATTGCTATGATTTTAGTATTAATCTTTCACTATTTATATTTTATTTTTGGGATAAGGACGATTGAGGAGTGAGTATGTTTGATAGGAAATTGTTTAGGGAATTAGAAAGTGAGAAATTTTTAATTATTGCTATGGTGATGATTAAAATATTTCAATTATTGACTCATGTAGGTATGGTTTTTTCTATAGGTTTTTTGCTAGGAAATTTGATTTTAAGGGATTTTAATATATCAAGATTTATCTTTAGTCTAATTTTGATTATTTTTATTAATGTTATCTTAATAAAATTGGAATCTTTTCTTTCTTATAAGGCTTCTTATAGGATAAAAAATAGTTTGAGAAAAAGACTTTTGGAAAAAGTATTTTCTTTTGAAATGGAATATTCTAGCAAGGTATCTATATCTGAAGTTATTGCCTTGGGGGTTGAGGGAATAGAGCAATTAAATTTATTTTATTCTTTTTTGTTGCCACAACTTTTATATTCTATCTTGGGTCCTGTTATATTATTTGTAATAATGTCTTTTATTAATTTAAAGATTTCTTTGATTATGCTTTCTCTTATACCTCTTATACCTTTGGCTATTATGATGGTTCAAAAAATAGCTAAAAAAGTTGTAAAGAGTTATTGGAAGTCTTATACAAATATGTCTAATGTTTTTATTGATTTTTTATATGGTCTTATGACTTTACAAGTCTTTAATGCTGATGAGGAATATAATAATAAATTAAATGAATATGCGGAGGATTTTAGGGTAAAAACAATGAAACTTTTGTTTGTACAGTTGAATAATTTAACTGTGTTGGATATTGTTTCTTATTCTGGTACTGCCCTTGGAATAGTGTTAAGTTTAAAGGCTTTTTTTGAAGGGCAAATAGGTGTTTTTGCTGCTTTTTCATTTATTTTATTAAGCCAAGAATTTTTTATGCCTTTAAGACGTTTGGGTTCTTTGTTCCATGTTGCTATGAATGGTATTTCTTCGGCAAATTCTTTGTTTGAGATTTTGGAAATACCAAGTCCTGAAAAATTTAGCGAGATGATAAGGGACAATAATATTGATATAAAACTTTCTAATGTAGGATTTTCTTATGGGGACAAGAAGATATTAGATGGTATAAATATGGAGTTTAAGTCTTGTGAAATAACCGCAATAGTTGGAAAGAGTGGGTGTGGAAAATCTACTATAGGAAAATTAATTGGTGGTTTTATAAAAGAAGATAGGGGTTTTATTTATTATAATAATTTGAAAAATATTTCAAAAGAATCTCTAAATGAAAAAATTATGTTAGTTGATAATAATCCATATTTCTTTACTGAAAGCCTTAGATATAATTTACAAATGGCGAATTTGAAATCTAATGATGATGATTTTATAGAAGTATTAAAAAAAGTGGGCTTATATGAATATTTTAACAGCTTAGATGGACTTGATACTAAAATACAAGCATCGGCTAGTAATTTATCGGGTGGACAAAGGCAAAGACTGGCAATAGCAAGAGTTTTATTAAAAAAACCTTCTGTTCTTATACTTGATGAATCTATTTCAAATATTGATCAAGAATCTGAAAAAATAATATTATATGTAATTAATAAGTTAAAAAATATACAACAATTATTTTGATTACACACAGGCTTAATACGGTAACTAATGCTGATTATATTTATTATTTGAAAGATAGAAAGATAGTCGAAGAAGGAAAATTTGATGATATTATAAAAGGAGATATTTTCTCTAGTGTATATAATTATCAAAGAGATTTAGAAATGTGGGGTTTAAATGAAAAAACTAATTGAATATAAAAATTTAATTAAAAATCTTTTGGGACTGCTAAAAGGTTTGAAAATTCAGATGTTTTTTGCCATTTTATTTGGTTGTTTGGGTCATATTTTTGCAAGCCTATTGCCTAGTTTGGGAATATTTTATTTAAGCAAAATTATATTAAAAGAACAAGTGAATTTCAAAGCAATCATACTTATTCTTTTTGTGTTAGCAATATTTAGAGCAATCTTTAAATATACAGAGCAACTATTTAATCACTATATTGCCTTTAAAATATTAGCCATAATAAGGGATAAAATATTTAGAAAACTTAGAAGCTTGGGACCTGCAAAGTTAGAAGGGAAAAATAAAGGCGAGCTTATTTCAATAATTACTTCTGATATAGAATTGCTTGAAGTTTTCTATGCTCATACTATATCACCAGTATGTATAGCGATTGTCCACACCTTATTTTTCTTCATAGTTTTATTGAAATATTCTTATATTTATGGACTGATTTTATTAGTTTTTCATTTGCTTTTGGCGATAGCAGTTCCAATAATAACAGAAAAATCAGCTGGTAAAATTGGGAAAGAACAAAGAAGTTACAATGCAAATTTGAATTTGTCTATTTTAGAAAGTTTCAAAGGAATAAAAGAAATAATAAACTTTTCTTACTTTAAAAAAAGATATGAAGAAATAGAAAATATTTCTAGCAAATTAAATAAAGCATCCAAAATTCTTTCAAATAAAACAGCTGATAATTTTTCCATAAGCTCTGCAATAATACTTTTAGGAAATCTTATATTTACATTAGTTGCCATAAATCTTTATAAAAATGGTGAAGTAGATATATTGGGACTTTTATTTCCAACAGCAATTTTTATATCTTCTTTTGGTCCAACATCAGCCTTATCTTCCTTGGCAAATAATCTAGTCTTAACTTTTGCTTGCGGAAGAAGAGTAATGTCTTTGCTAAAAGAAGAAGCATTAGTAGAAGAAAACCTAGATGGAAAAGAAATATGTTATGAAAAATTAGACTTGGAAAATGTAACATTTTCATACGATCACACCAGGCTAATAGAAGACTTTAATTTAGAAGTTGGACTAAATGAGATAGTTGGACTAAAAGGAAGAAGTGGTTGCGGAAAATCTACGTTAATTAAATTAATTATGAGATTTTTTGATACAGATAGGGGAAGTATTAAACTAAATAATATAGGAATAAGAGATATAAAAACTAGAAATTTAAGAAAAAATATATCATATCTTAGCCAAGATACACATTTATTCAAGGGTAGTATAAGAGATAACTTAAAAATCGCAAAAAAGGATGCCAGCGAAGAAGAATTAATATTGGCATGCAAAAAAGCAAACATATATGATTTTATAAAAACACTTGAAAAAGGATTTGATACAGAAATAGTTAAAGAAAATAATGAAATATCAACAGGACAAGCACAAAGACTTGCTCTTGCTAGGATTTTTCTTAGACAATCAGACCTATATTTACTAGACGAACCAACAGCAAACATAGATGCAATGAATGAGGGAATAGTATTAAAATCCCTTTACAAAGAAAGAAAAGATAAATCTATTATAATATCATCTCACAGAGAAAGTTCTCTAAGAATATGTAACAAAATAATAGATATGAAAAGAGATATTGATTCTTAAATAAAATATATTGATAAAGTAATGTAATATGTTATACTTAAACATATGAAAAGTAAATTTTATTTAAAAGGAGAGTTTAGTGAAAAATATAGTTAAAATATTATCTTTATCTACAATTATATTTATATCTTTTTCAGCTAAAAGCTACGCATATGATGAGCAAGTTGATGAAAATATAATAAATTCTAATGTTGAATCAAAAATAAATGTAGAAAAAAATTATACTGATTTAGAAAATGATGGAGAAACTGAATCTAAAAGTAATAATAGTAATTTTGATAGTGAAATTAATTCTGATAGTGATAATAAAGATTCAAATAATAAAGAATATGATAGTAGAGAGAATAATAGTTCCAATGAAAATGATTATAGCATAAAAAATAAAAGGACATTATATAAATTTAATAATCTATCAAATAAAATTGATAATTACGAATCTAACTTTAAATTTTATAAAAAAGATAATAATATTTATTGTGTAAATGCTAATGATAATAAACCTGTTGATAAGGGATGGATAGAACACAAAGGAAAAAAATATTTTTGTAAAAAAGATGGTCAATTATATGTAAACCAAATAATAAGTTTTGGTCCAAAAGTAGCATATTATATGGGAAGTGATGGTTCTGTAGTAAAATCTGTTTTTAGAGATAAGGAAGTTTTAAGATATGCTGATTATAATACAGGAATACTATCACATATAGGTTGGATTGAAGAAAATGGAAAAAGATATTATTCCAAAAACAATTTAGGTGAGTTATATACAAATCAGATAATAAGTTTTGGTCCAAAAGTAGCATATTATATGGGAAGTGATGGCTCTATAGTAAAATCTGTTTTTAAAGATAAGGAAGTTTTAAGACATGCTGATAAGTATACAGGAATACTATCACATTCTGGTTGGATCGAAGAAAATGGAAAAAGATATTATTCCAAAAACAATTTAGGTGAGTTATATACAAATCAGATAATAAGTTTTGGTCCAAAAGTAGCATATTATATGGGAAGTGATGGAACCACATCAAAATCTTTCTTTTGGGATAAAGGAATCTTAAGACATGCTGATAAGTATACAGGAATACTATCACATTCTGGTTGGATTGAAGAAAATGGAAAAAGATATTATTCCAAAAACAATTTAGGTGAGTTATATACAAATCAAATAATAAGTTTTGGTCCAAAAGTAGCGTATTATATGGGAAATGATGGAGCTACATCAAAATCTTTCTTTTGGGATAGAGGAATATTAAGACATGCTGATAAGTATACAGGAATACTATCACATATAGGTTGGATTGAAGAAAATGGAAAAAAATATTATTCCAAAAACAATTTTGGTGAGTTATATAGAAATCAAATAATAAGTTTTGGTCCAAAAGTAAAATATTATATGGGAAGTGATGGAAGTGTAGGAGGTTTAATTTCAGGTTGGTTTATCAAAGATGGTAAAACATCCTATGCATTTCCTAATGGAACATTAGCTAAAGGACATGTTGATATTGATGGTCTTAAATATTATTTTGATAATAAAGGATATTTAAGATCTAAAGTTGGTATAGATATATCAATTTGGAACAAAATAATTAATTGGAATGATATAAAGAAAGCAGGAATAGAGTTCGTAATTATTAGATCTTCAGGTTCATATGCAGCTAATGGAAAATTATATAAAGATGATAATTTTATTTCAAATATAAGAGGAGCTATAAGCGCTGGCTTGAAAGTAGGTGTTTATCATTATTCGCAAGCTATTACAAAGCAAGAAGCTATAAATGAAGCGAGATTTGTAGATTCAATAATAAGACCTTATAAATCTAAAATAAAATTGCCAGTAACATTTGATAGAGAAATATATTCAGCTGGTAACGGATATTTAGGTAGAACTCATAATATAGGAAAAGATAGAGATACTGAAGTTTCATTGGCATTTTTAGATGAAATTACAAGATTGGGTTATAAAGCGTCTTTTTACTCATACACTAATTACTTGAATAATCGTATAAATATGAATAAGATATCTAAAAAATATCCGGTATGGGTTGCTCAATATCATTATAAATGTGATTATAAAGGTTCATATTATATGTGGCAATATACAAGTAAAGGAAAAATTAAAGGGATAAGGGGAAATATAGATCTAAATATAATGTATGTTTAAAAATAAATAATTTTAAATATAAAAATGAATTTGAAAAAGATGACCTAGCTAAAAATATTAGGTCATCTTTTTCAAATTTATCTTTTTTACATATATCTACCTTTTATTTTTCAAGGTATTTTTTATAAAAACTTAAATCTTGAACGATTTCTAGTACGCCTTTGTAGTTTTCGTTTTTGTCTTTTACTGCATAGTAGGAGATTGCGTAGTCTTTTTCTCCTATTTTTTTACTAGTTTTAAATTTTCCTTTTTTCCTTCTTTGAAATCTTTTATGAGAGCTCTTACCATAGGTTCTATTTGTGGTGGGTGGCAAGTATAGACTTCTCTTCCTAATGAACTTATTGGTCTTTTAAATACTTTTTTTTCTTTGTTGTCGTTGTAGTATGAGTTTATGTCATTTTCATCTACAAAAGTTATTTCAAAGTCCATAGTATCTAGCATAGCCTCTATTTGATCAATTCTCATTTTTCCTTTTTTGAAATAAATGTAATTATCTTCTTCTATATTTTTTCTTTTGGATCATCTTCTTCGTAGGAAATAAAATTGTGTTCATAATCTTTAAGGTCTAGGTATAATAAGCTTAAATCATTTTTTGTTAGATTTTCTTTTAGTAGAGGGTAGAGGATGTTTTCTTCTTTATAGGTCATCTCATTAGCTCTTTTTAGGCAATCTTCTAAGAGATTTTTATCTTTTTCTTTAAGTGCTTTTTTTGAGATTTTTTAATATTTCAACATCAACTGCCCACATTATATCTGATGGGCCTGTTTTATCGTATTTGACTTTTAAAATTGGATAAATCAAATCTCCTTTTTTCTTATAGTGGGAGCCGATTTTTAACAATTCGTCATTAAAATCTAAATCTTTTAAGGAATTTTCTACTAATTCTTTAACTTTATCATTTTCTCTTGCCATATAGGATATAAATGGTTCATTTTCATAATTTTCCTTGATTTTTTCATTATTGGTCATTCCATGAAAAAGTGCTGAGTGTATGTCGCATAATTTTCTTACTTCTTCTTTGTCCATTCCTGAACTTAAAAGTTCTTCTTCTGCATCCATTATTTCAGATGAGGATACTCCTTCGAAATTATCTACAAAATCTTTTCTAACGCTTTCAAGATTTTCTCCCTTTGATAGTCTTTCGATAAAAGTTTTTAATAGAGCTTTTCTTTTTAAAACTTGTGGTTGATTTGATGAATCTATTATTTCATATCCAAATTTCTCTAGTTTTTCTTTTACATTTTCGATTCCCATAATTTTTGCACCACGTTTTATGGAAATTTTTTTTGCCATACTATTAAACATAAGGGGATTATCTAAGCCTTTGAAGCCAATCTCTATAAGGGTGTTTTTTATTTCGGGATTCTCATTTACTACATAATATATAGCTTTATTAATATCAATTTTCATTGTATGCCTCCTAATATATTTTCATAATATTATTATATAGCTTTTAATAATAATTATCATTAACTTCTGCTAAAAAAAAACATATTTTTAAAGTGATTTTCTAAAATTTCGAAATTTTTTCAAAAAAATATCAAGCCTTATCCTTTAATAGGAATTGGCTTGATAAAAATTATTTATTAGTTTTAGTTAGCTATTAAATTTTTCATATAAATTGAAACTATTTTGGAGAAATTTTCTAGGTTTTTTATTCTGCAAAAATCTGATCCATAGATTAGTTTTGCATTTTCTATATCTTCATCTTCTCCAGTAAATACTCCCAAAACTTGAATTCCGTCGTTTTTTAAAGATCTTATTTCTTTTGCAGTATCATCAACTGCTTTTTTATCTATATATTGGTCTTTTATTTTTGCATTCACTGTATTTATATTGTGCTTTTCATCGTTTGGTCTACCATCGGATAAAATTATTAAAATTTTTCTTATGTTTTCGTCTTTATTTTCGCTAATTAATTTATGAATTGTTTTAAAGGCAAGGCCATCTCTATTTGCTCCTGATGCAAAAAAATTATAAATATTTTCATTTTTGCCCTTGTCTTTGAAATCTCTGTACATATTAAAAACTGTGTAATCTCTTAGGGTGGAAAAAGATGAAACTCTAATTGGAATATTTACCTTGTCCATAGCATTTGCAATTATAAAGGCTTGGTTTGCTACGATACTTTGTCTTTTTATTTGGCTTGCTGACCCATCAATTAATAAATCTAGCTGAAATTTTGGTTTTGGATCTTTATTGTTTGAAAAAAAGACCTTGGAATCGTTTAAAACTGGTGCTTTCCAAACGTTTATGGAATCAAGAAGTCCATAATTTTTTCTGTAAAGTTCATCTTCTTCATAATTTTCCAAAGAATTATTTATGGTTCTTGTTAGTTCATTTACAGCCCTGTTATTTATTGAAAGGTTGTTTTCAATATATTTTTTTGTTTTTTCTCTTTGTTTTTTTCTAACTTTTTGATTGAATTTTGCATTTGGGGAGTCAGTGTATTCTCCCTTGGTAAAATATAATTTTTTTGACTTGTGTATGCCTTTTGCAAGTTCTTTTTCCAGAAGTTCTTGTCTTTTTTTGCTGATAGAAAGTTTTCCATAAAAATCTTCTATAAAGGAGTCTTCTCTTTTTTCTTTTTCATTTTCAGATTTTTCAAATATAAAAATATCCTTGTTCAAATCATCTTTTTTTTCTTCAAAATAAATATAACCATTAAATTCTGCAGATTGAATTTGAAATTGGTCTTCTATATTTTTTTCAATATCAGCCTCATCCAAATCATGGTGGTCAAAATTTTTTGGTTTTTCTTCCTTTATCATTTGGTCAAAAAGCTCATTGTATTGGTCAAATCTTTCAAAAAGAAAATATTTTTTGAAAAGTTCATTTAATTTTTCAATTATTTCGCTTGATTTGTAGGTATCAATTGAAAAAAGTTCAGCATAAAAATCTCTTACAAGCCTTGCTTCAGTTATGGGCTTATCGAAAATTTTTCCATAGTAGGCTTTTTCAATTTGTTCGTAAACATTGTCAGTTTCTTTTTTGTATTGGTATTTGTCGAGAATTTTTTTTGCATAGGATTTTCTTAAATCTTTTATCACAAGATTTGTTTTTTCTAATTTTTTGTAGGATAAATCTTCCAATAAAAGTAGGGTAATTGCCTTAAATTCCTCAAAAAATGGGTTGTCTTTTTTTAAATATGAAAAAAATGAAGAAAATAAATCAAGCCTAAAATTTTTAAACTTGTATCCCTCAATTATATTTTTATAATTTTTATCCATGGGGAAGTAGGATTTCGGAAAAATTTTATAATCATCAGCAAAATCCCAAATTATATTCATTGCCCTTAACTTTTCAAAAGTATCAGTCATCAAATACACTCTCTTTTATTTCTTTTGGAAGTTTTGTATCGACACTATCTCTTACAAGTTCTCTTTCAAATTCATCAAAAGATTTATTAATGAGACCCATTTCAATTGCATCATAAGGATTAAGTCCAATTTCCATAGTTTCTATTGCAGAAATTAATCCCCTAAGGTCGACAGATTTTGTAGAAATTTCTGAATTTTCACTTTTTTCTTGGAGAGATTCAAAAATATCTATGAAAGTTTCCATATATTTATCTTTTAATTTTGGAAACTTATCTTTTAATAAAAATTTCAAATTTTCTCTTGTAATATTTGGCATATCTATAACCATAAACCTTGATGCAAGAGCTTCATTTATTTCTCTTGTTCCAACATAACCATAATTCATTGTTGCAATAAATCTTGTTTTATCGTCAAGTTTTATCTTATCATAACCAGGAATATCAATTACACGTCTGTGATCTAAAGTTGCGTGAAGAACAGAGATAGCTTCATTTTTTGCCATATTTATTTCATCCAAAACTCCAAAGCCACCTTTTTTTGCACATTCATAAACAGGACCCTTTCTAAAAACAACTTTTCCATCTTTAAAAGTATCAGCTCCAACTAAAGAATTGTAGTCAGTATTTACATGAAAAGAAATATCCCAAGATGGACGGTTAAAAATATAGGAAAGGTTTTGTGCCAAAACATTTTTTCCTGTAGCCTTTGGGCCAGAAAGTAAAATATTTTTTCCAGATAAAATGGCAGTGATAGCTTTTTTCAAAACATCTTCACCATAGTACTTAAATTCTGGTTTAACAATCCTATCCTTATCTTCATCATCTATATTTGAATTTCTAAATTCTATTATTTTATCTATTAAATTTTGATCTAAATTTATTTCTTTTAAGTAATCTATCATAATTCACCTCAACTGATATTATACAACAAAAATTTTAAGAGGCTATTGACAAAGTCCATTTTAGGACTATAATAATTTAAAATAGAAAGGAAGAAAATGAAAAAAGATAAATCACTTGAAATTTTTAAATTATTTTCCTTAATTAGAAAAGTGCAGGGCCTAAAAAACCAAAGCTTTAAAGATATGAAAGCGAACGGGATTAAGACTGCAATTTTTTTATTTCTAATTTATGAAGATAAAATTACTCAATCTATGATTGTAGAAAGAATGGCTGTTGCCAAACAAACAATCAATAATGTAATAATTGAGCTTTGTGAAAAAGAATATATAAAAAAAATTTCAGACAAAGAAGATAAGAGAGTAAAAATTTTGGTATTGACCGAAAAAGGAAAATCTTATGCTGATGAATTTTTAAAACCTTTAATTGATTTTAATGAAAAATTATATGACAAGTTGGGAGAAGAAAAAATTAATCAAATGACAAAAGATTTTTCAGACTTTGCTGAAATTTTATGCGAATTTAATTGCGAATTTAAGAAGGAGGAGATTTGAATAGTTTAAAAGAATTTTTTGAAAATTTTAAATATCTAAGGTCTGCCTTTGGCAAATATAAAAAAAATGCAAAAATTTCTATGCTTGCAACAACTATAGAAACTATTTTGGAGCTTATTGTTCCCACTATAATGGCACTTATAATTGACAGGGCCGTTAGCCAAAAAGATATAAAAATGACCATAATTTTGGGTGGACTAATGATTTTGGTTTCACTTTTGTGCATGTATACAGGAATGATTGCAACCAAACACGCATCTGCAACTTCCTCAGGTTTTGGAGCAAATTTAAGAAAAATATCATTTGGAAAAATTCAAAAATTTGGCTTTGAAGACTTGGAAGAATTTAGAACTTCATCACTTATAACAAGACTAACAAGTGATATCCAACAAATAATATTTTCTGTATTTTTGGGAGTAAGATTTATAATAAAAACTTTGGTTATGGCGATTGTTGCAGTAATTTTATCAGTAAAAGTTTCACCAAGACTTTCACTTTTATTTTTGGTGACCTTGCCACTTTTGCTTGTAGCTATATTTTTTACCATGTCAAAAGCAATTCCTGGTTTTAGACAATACAGAAAAGAATTTGATAAATTAAACCAAATTATCCAAGAATCTTTGGCAAATATCAGGGTTGTAAAATCTTTTGTAAGAGATGATTTTGAAATTAAAAAACTAAGAGAGCAAAATTTCACCATGTTTAAATTAATTGATAAGGCTGGTGGAGCAATTTCTTATATTTTCCCAATTGCTAATGTAATTATGTTTGGATCAATGATTTCCATTGTTTGGTTTGGTGGAAATGAAATTATTAGCGGAAAAATTCAAGTTGGAGAGTTAATGAGTTTTATCATGTATTCAATGATGCTTTTGGGAGCTTTTATTGGAATTTCTATGGTTTTAGTTCAAATGATGGCATCAAGTCCAGGAGTAGTAAGGATTGCCGAAGTTATAGAACATAAGCCTTACATGAATAATGATGAAAAAATAGAATATCTTGAAGTTAAAAATGGGTCAATTGATTTTTCAAATGTTTCATTCAAATATGGAAAAAATTCTGAAAATTTTGCCTTAAAAAATATAAATCTTCATATAAAAGAAGGTGAATCAATCGGAATTTTGGGTTCAACCGGATCAAGTAAATCAACTTTAGTCCAATTAATTCCAAGACTTTATGATATAGATGAGGGTGAAATTAAAGTTGGTGGAGAAAATATTAAAAAATATGATCTTAAAAAATTAAGAGATGCTGTAAATATTGTTTTACAAAAAAACACCTTATTTTCTGGAACAATCGAGGAAAATATAAGGTGGGGAGATATGGATGCATCTTTTGAAGAAGTAGAAAAAGTTTCAAAAATCGCCTGTGCAGATGACTTCATAAAAGAAAGAAAAGATGGCTATAAATCTGTTTTGGGTCAAGGGGGATCTGGAGTTTCTGGTGGACAAAAACAAAGAATTTGTATAGCAAGATCCTTGTTAAAAAAACCAAAAATTTTAATTTTGGATAACTCAACTTCAGCAGTTGATACAAAAACAGAAAGTAAAATTGTTGATGGAATAAATAAATATTTTGATAAACTTACAAAAATTATTATATCCCAAAGAGTTTCATCTTTTAAAGGCTGTGATAGGATTATGGTTATGAAAGATGGATATATTGAAGATATTGGAAGTCATAAAGAACTTTACAATAAAAATGACTTTTACAAAAAAACCTACGATATGCAAGAGAAAGGAAGTGATGTAGATGAAAAATAAATTAAATTCATCCAAAAATAAAACTTCCAAGGGTGTAATAAAAAGACTTTTAAAATATTTATTCAAATATAAGTGGCAAATGGGCCTTGTAATAATTTCTGTAATTATTTCAACAGCAAGTCAAATTTTTGGAATGGCACTTTTAAGGCCAACAATTGATGAAACAATATTAAAATCAGATATATCTGGCCTTAGGTCAAACATTATAAAAATGATAATTTTATTTGGAATAAGCGTTATAACTTCTCTAATTTTTTCAAGGCTTATGGTAAGAGTTAGTGAAAGAAGTGTAAAAGATATTAGAAATGAATTATTTAAAAAAGTTCAAAGTTTAGAAATTGGATTTTTTGACCAAAATACAAATGGAGAAATAATGTCAAGATTTACAAATGATACCGATATGCTAAGCCAATCTTTGTCATCATCAATTCCAAATATTTTACAATCATTTCTCTTATTTACCGGAACTTTTATAATGATGTTTGTAATTAATATGAAACTTACACTTCTAACAATTTTGACCATATTTTTGATGCTTGCAGTATTAAAAAGGATAATAAAAAAATCTACAAAATTATTTTCAAAAAACCAAGTAGAAATTGGTAAAATGAACGGATTTATTGAAGAAACTTTATCTGGACAAAAGATAGTAAAAGTTTTTAATTTTGAAAATAATTTGATTGAAGAATTTAATAAAACTGCCGATAGGGTTAGAGAATTGATTTGGGAAGCTAATACCGTTATGGGAAAAATTATGCCTTTTCTAAAAAATGGAATAAATATTTCCTACGCAATAATTTGTATAGCAGGAGCTTTTCTTACAATTGTAGGTCAAATGACTGTGGGAACTTTGGTAACATATTTAACTTATGTAAGGCAATTACAAAATCCAATTGCTACAGTTTCCCAACAAGCAAATGTCTTAGCCCAAGCTATGGCTGGAGCAAATAGGATTTTTGAAATTTTGGATATGGAAGGCGAAAAAGACGAGGGTTATATTGACCTAGTTCACGCAACAATTGATAAAAATGGAAAATTTCATGAATCAGATACTTTAACAGGAATTTATGCTTGGAAAAAAATTGAAAATGGAAATGCCCTTTATAAAAGACTTGAAGGAAAAATTGATTTTGAACACGTTAATTTTTCATACGATGGGAAAAATCAAATTTTAAAAGATGTAAGTTTTTACGCAAGACCAGGAGAAAAAATCGCCTTTGTTGGATCAACTGGAGCTGGAAAAACAACTATAACAAATGTTATTACAAGATTTTATGATATAGATTCAGGATCAATAAAAGTTGATGATATTGATATTAAAAAAATTCAAAAACAAGCTTTAAGAAGAGCCTTTGGTATGGTTCTTCAAGATGTAAATTTATTTACAGATACTATTTACGAAAATATAAGATATGGTAGGCTTGATGCAAGTGATGATGAAATAAAAGCTGCTGCAAGAATGAGCAAGGCGGATTCTTTTATAAGAAGACTTCCTCAAGGCTATGATACAAAAATTTACGGAAATGGATCAAGTTTGTCTGATGGACAAAACCAATTAGTTTCAATATCAAGAGCCGCAGTTGACGAACCATCAATGTTAATTTTGGATGAGGCGACAAGCTCAATTGATTCAACTACAGAAATTACAGTAACGAAAGCCTTGGATAATCTAATGACAGGATCAACTTCAATTGTAATTGCCCACAGATTATCAACAATAAAAAATTCTGATGTGATAATGGTAATGGATGATGGAAAAATAATTGAAAGAGGAAATCATGAATCTTTAATGGAAAAAAGAGGAACTTACTATCAATTATATACTGGAAAATTAGAATTAGATTAAGAAAAAAAGCGTAGAAAGTCGATTTGACATCTACGCTTTTTAAAATATTATTTTGAAAAAGAATTTATTATTTCTCTTTCTATAAGATTTCTGTAGGCTTTTGATCCTTCAACTTCTGGATGAACCATATCTTTTGCAAATAAATTTGCTTTTTCCTTAGCAAATTTGTACCAGTCTACAAGATAAGCATTTTTGTTTTCATCACAGAATTTTTTAATTTTCGCATTAATTGGACCTTCCCAAGATTGACTATTTACAGTATTTACAAAAAACACCTTTCTTCCTTCAGAAATATCTAAAATATCTTTCATATTTTGCTCACTCAAAGTTCCATTAGAACCAAGGCTTATTAGAATAACATTTCCAAGTCCACTTTTATTTTTAATATTTTGTAAAACTTTTGGACCATCTGTCATCTGTCTTCCAACTTCTCCATCAAGATAAAGATTTGGATTAAATTCCCTTAAGAAAGGATCAACATTTATCAAAACAGAATCCCCAATAGCAGTTACAGAAGTCTTTTAAAAATCTTTTTCTCCATCTGTAAAATTAAAATCATCATAGGCCTTTTTTCAAAAGCTCCATTTTTGTTTTCTATTTTTTTCTTATCATTAGAAAGATCATCTTTGATCTTTTTCTTGTTTTCCTTATCTTTTTGTTCTTTAATATATTTTTCATTATTTTTCTTTATACTATCCTTGTTTTCATTTATCCTTTTTTCAAGATTTTTCATATCTTCTTCCTTAGGATTTGGAATAAAAATCGCCAAAACATTTAAAGTTACAATTAAGACAGAAGTAATAAGAAAATATTTTTTTAAATTAAATTTCTTTTCAAAAATTATATAAGTAATTTCAGATAAAATTAGAACTATTAATATTTCCAAAATATAAGCAAAAATCCTACTTTTAGTTGTATGGGCAAAAGCATAACTTATAAAAGTGTTCACTATATATTGCCACATATAAATGTAATAAGACCTAAGTCCTATATAAAAAAGAAAAGTTTTTAAAATTCCCATTTCTTTTTTATTTATAGAAATTATATTTTCCTTTTCGTAAGTATATAAAAGTCCAATTAATAAAGCCTGAATCAATGTATAAATAGGCATTATTATTCTATAAGTGTATAAACTCTCCCCATTTACAAAAAAGTAAAATACAAAGCTTAAAAATAAAAGAGCATACAAAATATATTTTGGCGAAAAATTTTTCTCCTTGGATAAGTCAATTATTTTTGAAAAATCATCCACCAAAAGATAAGTGATAGCACCAATAAAAATTGCATTAATTCTTGTATCAGGTCCATAGTAGATTCTTGAAATATTATTTTTATCAAAAGATAAAATAATCATACACAAGATACTAATTATAGAAATTAGTGCGAAAACATAAATTTTTATATTTTTTCCAACAAACTTATTTTTTAATTTATCTAGCAAATAATTTATCAAATAAAAAATCAAAATAAATTGAATTTGCATGGATATATACCAAAAATGAGTAAACATTGAAAAATATCCATTTTTTGTAAAATAAGATCCACCCTTAATAATTTGATATAAATTTTGAAAAGATAGGGCAGAAGGAATAGATGATTTAATCGAATCATGAAAAATGATTTTAGAAAAAATCAAAGCTACAAATAAAGAACTAGCTATTATAAAAAATAGGCTAGGTAAAAGCTTTAAAAATCTTTTTTGAATATTTTTCTTAAATTCTTCCAAATTAAAATCTTCTATATTATTCAATTTTTTCATCATTAAAAATCCACTCATAACAAAAAAGCCGATTACCGCCATAAATCCACCAGATAAATGCTGAACTGATGTGTGGAATATGCAAATTGCAATAATAAAAATGGCTCTTAAAAATGTGAATGAATCAATTTGTCTGTTTTTTCTCATATATCCCCCAATAGATGTATTATAGAATATAAAAATAAATAATTCAACACATTAATTAAATTGTAACTTTAGTGTAAACTAAGAAAATATTATTATAAATATTTTTAAAAAATTTGAAAAAAATAAATTTGGAAAAGTAAATAGATAATAAATATACTTTATTGAAAAAATCGAAAAAAAATATACATAGTTGAATTTTTCAAAAAAAATTGATTAAAACCTTATAAAAACAATATACATATAAAAAATTACAAAAAAAATTGACAAGATTTATTTAGAATGGCATAATAATTATTATAAATTTTAATTTGTATTTATTCTTAGGTATAAGAATAAATATAATAGGAGGAAATAATGAAAAAAACAAAAAAATTAATGGCGTTGGCTCTTGCATCAATATTTGTTTTTGCAGGATGCCAAGGAAAAAATGGAGAAAGCAAAAAAGCGGAAGATTCTGATACTATAAAAATCGGAGCAATAATTCCACAAACTGGTCCTGTATCAAATTATGGAAATTCATCAGAAAAAGGAGCTTTATTAGCTGTCGATGAAATAAATAAAAATGGTGGAATAAATGGCAAAAAAATCGAATGGATTTCTTATGATGACAAAGGAGAAATAACTGATTCAACAACAGCTTATAATAAATTAAAAGGTGATAAGGTAGCAGCAATTGTTGGACCAATAACTTCAAAACCAGCTCTTGCAGTTTCTGAAATTGCAAAAAAAGATGGCATACCAATGATTACACCAACGGGTACTCAAGGAAACATTACAGAAGGAAAAGAAAATGTATTTAGAACTTGTTTTACAGATCCTTATCAAGGAAAATTATTAGCAAAATTTGCAGCAGAAAATCAAAAAGCAAAAAAAGTAGCAATTTTAAGAAACACTTCTTCAGATTATTCAAATGGAATTGCTAATGAATTTAAAAAAGAAGTAGAAAATTTAAAACTTGAACTTGTAGCTGATGAATCTTATGGGGACAATGATAACGACTTTAAGGCTCAACTTACTAAAATTGCAAAAGCAAAACCAGATGTATTATTAGTTCCAGATTATTATGAAAAAATTGCCCTTATTGTTCCACAAGCAAGAGATGCAGGAATAGAAGCAAAATTCATAGGATCTGACGGATGGGATGGCGTAATAAATGTTATGGATAAATCACAACTTTCTATGGTAGAAGGATCATGTTTTTCAAACCACTTTGCTCTTGATAGCAATGATAAAAGAGTAAAAGAATTTGTAGAAAAATTTAAAGAAGCAAACAAAGAAGATCCTTCAGCATTTTCTGCTTTATCATATGATACAGTTTATTTATTAAAACAAGCAATGGAAGAGGCAAAAAGCGAAGAAAATGATAAGGTTGTAGAAAAAATTAAAAATATAGAATTTGATGGTATAACAGGAAAATTCAAATTTAATAAAGATAACAACCCAATGAAGTCAGCATCAATGATGGAAATAAAAGATGGTACTTATAAATTTAATTCAACAGTAACAGCTGATGAAAAATAAAAAATAGGGGATTGTTGCAAGGCTATGAATAATTTATTTATCTTGCAACAGCCCCTTAAATTTTAAGGAGATTTTATGGATTTTTTAATTCAACTTTTTAATGGTCTACAATTAGGCTCAATATATGCCCTAATAGCCTTGGGATATACGATGGTTTATGGAGTTGCAAAATTAATAAATTTTGCCCATGGGGATATTATAATGGTTGGAGCTTATACAATATTTTTTGTAGTTCAAACAAGTCTTTTCAAAAGTGGAATGCCATTTTACTTATCAATAATACCAGCAATTATTGCTTGTACACTTTTGGGAATATTAATAGAAAGAATAGCTTATAAACCATTAAGAAATTCTTCATCAATATCAATATTAATAACTGCAATAGGAGTTTCTTTATTTTTAGAAAATTTATTTGTAAAATTTTTTACAGCAAATGCAAAACCTGTACCAAGTTTATTTAAACAAGCCAGCTTAAATATTTTTGGAATAAGATTATCTTTTCAAACAATTTTTACAATAGTTTTGACAATTATTCTTACAATAATTTTGCAAATTTTTATTTCAAAAACAAAATATGGAAAAATGATGCTTGCAGTAAGTGAAGATTATAAAGCTTCAAGTCTTGTTGGAATTAATGTAGATAATACAATGACTATGACTTTTGCAATAGGCTCAGCTCTTGCAGGGGTTGCTTCTCTTTTATATGTTTCATCATATCCACAAATAACTCCATTTATGGGCTCTATGCTTGGCATAAAAGCTTTTACTGCAGCAGTTGTTGGAGGAATAGGATCAATACCTGGAGCTGTAATTGGTGGATTTATTTTGGGAATGATAGAAGTAATGACTAGGGCTTATTTATCAAGTTCATACGCAGATGCTATAGTTTTTTTGGTATTGATAGTTGTCTTAATTGTAAAACCAACAGGAATTTTGGGAAGTATAGAAAAGGAGAAAGTTTAAAATGGACAAAAATAAAAAAATATCATATCTTGCTAGCTTTGCTCTTATAATTTTTTCCTTTGCAATTGTTCAAATTTTAATTTCTACAGGAATAATTGATTCTTATTGGCAATCAATATTATTTTTGTTGTGCATTAATATAATTCTTTCAATATCATTAAATATAACTGTAGGAAATTTGGGACAAATAACTTTAGGACATGCAGGTTTTATGTCAATAGGAGCTTATAGTGCAGGAATTTTTTTGAAAACTGGAATAATTGGTGGAATAGGTGGATTTTTTATAGCCTTATTAATTGGTGGCTTATTTGCATTTTTATTTTCACTTGCAATAGGAATACCGGTATTAAGATTAAATGGAGATTATCTTGCAATAGTAACTCTAGCTTTTGGAGAAATAATTAGAGTTATAGTAGAAAATTTATCTATAACTGGTGGTGCTCAAGGAATGGCTGGCATACCTACTATTGATTCTTTTGCTTTGGTATTTTTTGTTACAGTTTTGTGTGTTGTATTTATGTATTCAATTATGACATCAAGATTTGGTAGATCAGTTTTGGCAATAAAAGATAATGAGCTTGCTGCTGAAAGTTGCGGAATAAATACAACAAAATCTAAAATTTTTGCCTTTACTTTATCAGCGCTTTTTGCTGGAGTTGCAGGAGCTATTTATGCTCAAACAACCGGAGTAATAGCAGCAGATGTATTTAATTACAATAAAAGTTTTGATATTTTGGTAATGGTAGTTTTAGGAGGAATGGGATCTTTTACAGGTTCAGTAATTTCAACTATAACCCTAACTGTAGTTCCAGAAATATTAAGAGCCTTTGCTGATTATAGGATGATAATTTATTCTGTAATTTTAGTAATAGTTATGATATTTAGGCCACAAGGACTAATGGGAAGAGAAGAATTTTCAATTTCAAGACAAATTGCAAGATTTAAAAGAAAAATCAAAAAAGAAGGAGCAAATAATGGATAAAAGAAGATCAATTTTAAAATGTGATAATATTTCCATTTCATTTGGTGGATTAAAGGCAGTAAATGGATTTAATCTTGATGTAAAAGAAAAAGATTTGATTGGTTTGATTGGACCTAATGGAGCAGGAAAAACTACGGTTTTTAATATGCTAAGTGGAGTTTACCAACCAACAGAAGGATCAATTTATCTTGATGGAGAAAATATAACAGGATTTCCTGTCCATAAATTAAGTCAAAAAGGTATAGCAAGAACTTTTCAAAATATAAGATTATTTGATTATTTATCAGTAGTAGATAATGTAAAAGTTGCTATGAACAAAGATATGAGATATAAAATTTTTGATGGAATGTTAAGGCTTAGTAGTTATTGGAAAGAAGAAAGAGAAGCTACAAAAAAAGCTTTGGATATTTTAAAAATTTTAGGTCTTGGGGCATATGCGAATGAAAGTGCAGGAAATTTATCATATGGAGCTCAAAGAAAGTTGGAAATAGCAAGAGCTCTTGCAACAAATCCAAAAGTATTATTATTAGATGAACCAGCTGCTGGTATGAATGCGATAGAAACAGAATCTTTGATGGATACAATTAGGATGATAAGAGACAATTTTAATCTATCAATAGTTCTAATAGAACATGATATGAAATTAGTTTTGGGAATTTGTGAAAAATTATATGTACTAAATCACGGCATAGTTATAGCAGAAGGAAAACCAGAAGAAGTTGTTAAAAAAGATGATGTAGTAAGTGCATATCTTGGAAGTGGATATGGAGAAGAAAATGCTTAGTGTAGAAAATTTAAACGTATATTATGGAAATATTCATGCTATTAAGGATATTTCTTTAAAGGTAAATAAAAAAGAAGTAGTTTCTTTAATTGGAGCAAATGGAGCAGGAAAAACTACTACCCTTCAAGCTATATCTTCATTGCTTGAAAAAAGAAGTGGAAAAGTAACTTTTGAAAATGAAGATATTACAAATAAAAAAGCATTTAAGGTAACAAGGCTTGGAATAGCACAAGTTCCAGAGGGGAGAAGAGTTTTTTCAAATCTTTCAGTTTTGGATAATATAAATTTAGGTTCCGTTGCTACAAATCTAAAAGAAAAAGAAAAACAAGACAAGATAAAAAGGATATATGAGCTTTTTCCTGTTTTAAAAGATAGAAAAAATCAAAAAGCAGGAACTCTTTCAGGAGGAGAACAACAAATGCTTGCTATGGCAAGGGCAATAATGACAAATCCAAAATTGTTATTATTAGATGAACCTTCAATGGGACTTTCTCCTCTTTATGTAGAAAAAATATTTGAAACAATAAAAATTTTAAAAGAAGAAGGTTCGACAATTTTGCTTGTAGAACAAAATGCAAATCTTGCCTTGGATATTTCAGATAGGGCATATGTTATAGAAACAGGAAAAATTGTAAAAGAGGATAAGGCTGAAAAGCTTAAAAATGATCCAGCTGTAAAAAGTGCATATTTGGGAATTTAAAAAATACTAGAAATTAGTTTTATGCTAATTTCTAGTATTTTTTTGAAAATTTTTATAAGTCAAATTTATTATTTCAGAAAGCTTTTCTGGAGCGTCAATATTAACTTCATGACGAGAATTTTGGATCAAAAATAAATTAGAATTTGGAATTAATTTATTTAATGATTTTGCTGCTTTTAAATTTGCCCTATCTTTTTTTCCACAAACTATAAAAACATCCGTAGAAATTTTATTTATTTTTTTACTATAATCTAGGTTTTTAATTGATGAGGCTATAGAGATCATATTATTTTTTGATATTTTTGTTTTTTAAAAAAATTTTCTGGCATAATTTTAAAAATAAGATTTTGGAAATTCATAATTATTTTTGGAATCTTATATTGTGGTGCAATTAGAATTAAGCCAGCTATTTTTTCTGGATTTCTAAAATATAATTCCATAGCTAAGATAGCACCAAGGCTTATTCCACAAATAATTATTGGTTTTTTTATGCCTTTGATTTTATTTTCTAACATATCTGCTATGTCAAAAAAGGTTAAATCTTTACTATTATTTGGAATTAAATCAATATTTTCAATATCTTTAAAATTAATATTTTCTATAGTCTTATCAAAAGATTTTTTATTTTGTCCAAGTCCATGCAAAAATAATATTTTTACCTTATCATTTTGCATATTTTAATTTCCATTTTTTATTTTGCAAGAATTTAATCGTTATGATTGTGGCTTTCCAAAATAAAATACCGATTATAAAAAATAATAAGGCCAAAATAAGACCTGCAATTAAGGCTGAGAATCCTTTTAATTCAAATCCAAAAAATATAAATTTCATTTCATCAATTGGTTTAATGTGAATTATCCCTTTAAAAAGTCCCATTACTCCTGCTAATACACTTATACCACTGGAGAAGAAAAAGGAAATAGAAAGTATTGCAAGGGTTGGTATTAAAGAAATCCAAGCTAGTGAAGCATAAGAATAAAATCCTATAGCCATAATTAAATTTTTAAAGGAAAAATCTTTGCTTTTTACAATGCTATCACTCATATAAGAAAAGGCTAAGTCTTTTGGACTTTCCATTTTAGAGATTATGTACTCAGCACTTTGTCCATTATTAAGTCTTTCATAAAATGAATTTTTAAGTTCACTCAATATGTCAGTTTTTTCTGAAATTGACATATATTTTAAATTTTTGTCTACTTGCAACAAATATTTTTCTAAATTATCGTTAATTTTATTATTTTCCATTTTTTATTCCTCTCTAAGATTTGAAATATTTTCTACTAGGACTAGCCAATCTTTTTCTAAAGTTTTTAAGTAAAGACTTCCAAAATCTGTAAGCCTATAATATTTTCTCGGTGGAGTTCCTTCTTCCATATTTTTCCAATAAGCTTCTAAATAATTATTTTTTAAAAGTCTTCTAAGAAGGGGGTAAACAGTACTCTCTTTCGTTTGTAGCATTGGATATTTTTCAAGAGTCTGAATCAAATCATATCCATATCTGTCTTTTTTCTTAATTAAAATTAGAATTGCAAATTCTAAAGTTCCACGTTTTATTTGTGAAATCCATTCTTCATTCATAAAAAGTCCTTTCTAAATAGTCCCTGCCTAAGCTATATACATTGTACAACATAGTATATCGTTGTCAATCCGAAAAAATTTTTTATTAAATATTTGGTGAATGTATTTTTTTAATTCAAATAAAAAATCTCAACTAAATAAATCTTATTTGTCGAGATTTTTCGTATAAAATATTAATATTTTGCGATTTTAATAAACTAGTTTTTAAATTTATTTTTCAGTAATTTTCAAATCTAAAACATCATTTCTTGCATAATGCCCAATTGGATCGTGTTCCATTTTTGAAGATTTGACTAAATCCATATCAAGATTTGCATAAATTATTTCTTCTTTATCCCAAACTGGTTTTGTAAGATAGTGTCCGAATGGATCAATTACACATGATCCTCCTTTGCAAACTAAATCTGGTAAATGTGAAATATTTTCGTTTAGATTTTTAGGATATGATGATTTTTTTATTATCATATCAGAATTTATAAAATAGCATTTGCCTTCAATTGCTATGTGTTTTATTGTATCTTGCCATTCTGGATTGTCATTTGTGTTTGGAGAAATATAAATGGTAATTCCTTTTTGATAAAGGGCAACCCTTGCAAGGGGCATATAAGATTCCCAACAGATCAAACTTCCCATATTTCCCCAAGGACTTTTTGTAATTGGAAAATAATTTTTATCAGCATCAGCCCAAACTACTCTTTCAGATCCAGTTGGTTTTAATTTTCTGTGAATTTTATATGAACCATCTGGTTCAAAAATCACATTAGAATTATACAAAGAACCACTTATTTTATCTCTTTCAGAAAAACCAATGCTAAGATATGATTTTAAATCAATGGCACATTTTTTTAATTTCAAAAAATCTTCATCACCTTCAACAATGGATGCCTTATAGTATCTAAGCCAATCTTCTCTTCCATTTTCATCTCTTTTACCAACACTAAACCCAAAATTCATTCCAACAGGATAACCAGGAATAAAAAGTTCTGGAAAAACTATTAGGTCTGGATTTTCTTTTTTTGTTTCTTTAATTAAAGAGATAGTCTTATCAATACAAGCTTTTTTATCAAATAAAATTGGTTCTGCTTGGACTAAAGCAAGTTTTAAGAATTTTTCTAAATCTTTCATTTTACTCTCCTAAAATAACTTCTATAATTTTTTATCCAATAAAAATATATTTAAACATAAATCTTAAATAACTTATAAAAAATGAGAAAAATAATATTAGCTCAAAGATAGATAAATTTGATTTAGTCTTTCTTGTTTTTATTAGGAATATTTTGTAAACTAATACTTAAAAGAAAGGATAAAAAATGAGATTAAGATTTAAAGAAAATGCAATTCCAGAAATGAAAGAAAATCATCTTATCTATTTTGATGGAAAGGAAAATAAGGGCAAGTGGCAAGAAATTTTTGGCAATGATAATGAAATATATTTAGAAATTGGTGCGGGCAGGGGAGATTTTTTAGTTGAAATTGCTAAGGACAAGCCCGATAAAAATTTTATAGGTCTTGAGGTAAATACAAATGCTTTTGTAGTTGCTAGTAGAAAAATAAGGGCAAATGATATCACTAATGTAAGGGGTCTTATAGCAGATGCTGAAAATTTAGAAGAAATATTTGAAAATGGAGAAATTTCAAGAATATATTTGAATTTTTCAACTCCTTGGCCAAAAAGACGCCACCACAAAAGAAGACTAAGCCATGAAAGGTTTTTAAAAAGGTATAAAAATATAATAAAAGATAGGGCAGTTTTGGAACTTAAAACAGATAATAAAGAATTATATGATGCTTCACTTAAATATTTTGAAGAATTTTCTATGGATATAATCGAAAAAAATGAAGCTATATCAGAAGAAAAGAGCAAATATATAAGTGAGTATGAAAGAAAATTTAGAAATAAGAAAATGCCAATCTATTATATAAAAGCGAGATTTAATAAATGAATATATCAATAGTAAGCGTGGGAAAAATAAAAGAAAAATATTTTAAAGATGCCATAAGTGAATACGAAAAAAGATTAAAGCCCTATGTGAAACTAAAAATATTTGAAGTAAATGATGAAAAAGCCCCGGAAAATTTATCAAAAAAAGAATTGGAAATAGTAAAGGAAAGGGAAGCTGATAGGATTTTAAAAAAAATAAAAGAAAATTCTTATATAATAAGCTTAGAAATTGAAGGAAAAAGTCTATCTTCAGAAAAATTTGCACAATTAATAAAAGAGCAAATGACTTATGGAATGGGAAAAGATTTGGTTTTTATAATTGGTGGCTCAAATGGCCTTTCAAAAAAAATAAGCCAAAAAGCAGATTATAAATTGTCCTTTTCAAAAATGACCTTTCCCCATAAGCTTATGAGATTAATTTTAATAGAACAAATTTATAGGGCCTACAAAATTATAAACAACGAGCCTTATCATAAGTAAATGGACAAAAATATGACACTAATGTGTATTTGGTCTAGCATAAAATTAGAAATAAAATTTGTGAGGAAACTATGAGAAAACATAGAAAATTATTATATAGTTTTGCCTTGTCTACAATTACTATGACTTTGATTTTTAATCCTAACCTATCAAAGGCAGAAAAAAATATAAAAAAGAATATTAATTTATCAAAAAACCCCCAAGTGGTTTCAAATCTGATAAATATTTGAATGAAATAAAAAATATTTATGATTCTAATGAAAAAAATTCAAAAAATAAAAAGAATCTTCAAAAAATGATATGCTTTCCAAAAAAATAAATAATATAATAAGCGAAGAAAGCAAAAAATTAGATGGAAATTGGCAGATTGCTGTTGATACAATTAAGGGAAAATCTAATATTTCTATCGAAAGAAAATCCGATTCTAAAAACGAAGCTTTACCTTCAGCTTCAACTATAAAAATTTTTATAGGTCTTGAAGCTTATAGGCAGGTTGAATCTGGAATTTTGAAAGAAGAAAATGTAGAAAATGATATTTATTTAATGTTAAAAGATTCAAATAATGAGGCGACAAATAGGCTCATAGATTTAATCGGAAAAAATAATATGGAAAACGCCAGTAAAAATGTTGGAGAAATTATTAGAAAAATTACTGGCAAAAATAGAACGACTCTTTATAGGAAAATGCTTCAAGACGGCAAGGAAAATATGGCAAATGCAAAAGATCTTAATATGGCTTTAAAAGCAATTTATTATGGAAAAATCGTAAATAGAGATCATTCTAATAAATTAATGAAAGCTATGGCAGAAAATAATACAACTTCTAATTTTAAATTATTATCAAAATTACCAAAAAGTGCAAAGGGTCTCAATAAATCAGGAGAGTTACCAAATATAGGTGTAGAAAATGATGCCGCCCTAATTGGAGTTGGTGAAGATATTTTTGCGATTTCTTTTTTAAGTCAAAATTCTAAACCAGTAGAAGATAGATCTGGTCCACAATTTGATGCAATGCAAAATCTTGGAAAGAAAATTTCAGAAGCATTCATAGAATTTGGAGAAAAAAATAATTGAGTTTTAAAAGTCTAGTTTGTAATTTTAATTACAGCTAGGCTTATTTTTTATAAATTATATAGACTTAATCTTTAAATTATTGTATGATATTAAATATATATTCAGGAGTAATTATGTCAGAATTTATAAAAGAATTTTTAAGAAAAGAAGAAGATGGATTTGTTTTTAATTCTTATGGATTATTACATCTTTTTTATTTTCATTTATGATATTTGTTGCAATTTTAATATATAAATATAGAAAAGAAATCAGGGAAAATAAAAATATATACAAATTCACAAAATATATTTTAGCTTTTTTGTTGGCATTTCAGCAACTTAGTTTTTTATATTTTATTTGTCTTATAAGAAATGATGCTATTGGAGAAGGACTTCCTTTATATACTTGTAGAATAAGTATTTATAGTGGATTTTTCGCCCTATTATATAATTCAAAAAATTTAAAAATTCTTACAATTTTTTGGGGCTTAATAGGAGGTTTAATGGGGCTTTGTTATCCAGATTTAATGGCGTATTCTTGGCCTCATATTATGTATGTAAATTTCTTTTTAACACATTTTCTAGTATTTTGGGTTTCCTTGTTTTTCCTTTTGGTTGATGAGGTTCGTCTTAGCAAGGATAATTTGAAATTTTTGTTTATTTTTGTAAATATATTTTTAATAATTACGGAAATTGTTAATATAAAATATAATTTGAATTATGCTTATTTAAGCCATAGCCCAATTTTTACAGAACTTTTGAAAAAATTACCTAATTTTATTTATTTTATATTGGTAGGAATTTTATATAATTTTTCCATTATATTAAATTATTTTATTTTTAAGAAACTAAAACTACTTAAAGTTGATTGATTTTATTTTGCAAATTTTTGCAAAATAAATTTGATCAGCTTTTATTTTTTTATAAAAAGAGTAATATAATAATGAAAAGCGAGTAATTATATATAAAATGCAAAGGTTTTTATAAATAAAAAATATAAAAGGAGGCATTATGAAAGAATATGGTGTTTTTGATATAATTGGGCCCATTATGATAGGTCCATCTTCATCTCACACTGCTGGAGCTGCGAGAATTGGACAAGTTGCTATATCAATTGTTAAAGATGGTTTTACTAGGGTTGATTTTCATCTTCATGGATCATTTGCCCAAACTTACAAGGGACATGGAACTGACAAGGCTCTTCTTGCAGGAGTTTTGGGATTTAAGCCAAACGATAAAAGATTAAGAGATTCCTTTGAAATTGCAAAAAAAGAGGGACTTGAATATCATTTTATAAAAGATGATTTGGGTCCTGTACATCCAAATACTGCAAAAATTGTATTTTATTATCCAGATGGAACAACATCTTCTGTTACTGGTTCATCAATTGGTGGTGGAAATATAGAAATAATTGGAATTAATGATGTATTAATTTCTTACAATGGAAAATTTCCAACAATAATTTTAAGATATAGGGAACAAAAAGGCGTTATTTATGAAGTAAGCAAACTTTTGGCAACAAATGATTACAATATCGAAAGTATGAAAACCGTAAAAGCTGATGATGAGGTAACTTTGATTGTCGAATTAAATGAAAAGCTTGAAAAAAATATAATTGATGAAATTATTAATAATAAAAGATATGATTATGCAAATTACATAGAAGGGGTTAGATAATGTTTAGAAAAGCAGGAGAAGTTATAGAAGAATGTGAAAAAAGAGGTCTTCATATTAAAGATTTGGTTCTTGAAGAAGAATTAAAATCATCGCAAATTAATAAAAAAGATATTCTATTTAATTTAACTGAGATGTTTAAGGTAATGGAAGAATCTGCACAGGGAAATCTAAATCATGAAACTAAAACTGCTATGGGTATGATTGATGGATTTGCTAAAAAAATGAATACATATTCTAAAAAGGGAAAATCTATTACAGGATCTTTTGTAACAGAAGCAATGGCAATGGCATTTTCTACTTTAGAGATAAGTGCAGCTATGGGAGAAATTGTAGCAAGTCCAACTGCAGGTTCTTCTGGAATTTTACCAGCAATTTTATTTTCTCTCAAAAAAAGAGAGGGATTTTCTGATGAAAAAATTGTAGATGCAATGCTAACTGCTATTGGAATTGGAAAAATAATTGGATATTATGGTTCTTTTGCTGGAGCTGAAGGAGGATGTCAAGCAGAAACTGGATCAGGAGCAGCTATGGGAGCTGCAGCAGCTTGTTTCCTTTACGATCAAAGTCCAGAAGTTTGTTTTCACGCAGCAAGTTTTGCATTTTTGCATGTATTAGGACTTGTTTGTGATCCAATCGCAGGACTTGTAGAATATCCTTGTACATTTAGAAATGCATCAGGAGTTGTAAATGCTTTTATTTCTGCAGATATGGCTATGGCAGGAATTACAAGCATAGTTCCTTTTGATGAAGTTTGTAAGGCTGCTGGAGAAGTTGGATCAACTTTGCCAGAATCATTAAGAGAAACAGGAATAGGTGGAATAGCTGGAACAGAAACTGGAAGAAAAATAAGAAAGAAATTTTTTGCCCTTGGAAATGATTCAACAAAAGAAAATAAATAGTTTTTTAAAGTAGGCTTTGCCTACTCAGATCGTAGACAAACCCTCAAGCACGAATATCTGACTAAAAAAATTGTTGATTTCTAAATTTCAAAATTCTAAAATCGCAAACTCGCTAACGCTCATACAGTGCGATTTTTAACGAATTTTTAAATTTGAAATAAAATCAATTTTTTCCGTATGATATTCTTAGCATGAGGATTTGTATACTTTGTCAACAGTCTGAGTAGACTTTGCCTACTTTTTTATTTTAAATTTTGGGTATAAATTTTTTGAGAGGAGTTTTTATGAAAATTAATTTTATTAGGGCTTTTGAAGATAATTATATTTGGACAATTGAAAATGGAAAAAATGTAATTTTAATTGACCCAGGTGATGAAAGTCCTTGTTTTAAATATTTAAAGGATAAAAATTTATCTGCAATTTTATTAACTCACAAGCATATGGATCATGTGGGAGGAGTTAGGAAATTAAAAGAAAAATATAAGACGGCTGTGGTTTATGGACCAAGCGAAACTAAAAATTTGAATGATAAAACTTTAAAAGAAAATGATGAATTTGAAATTTTTGGATATAAATTTAAAGTTTTAAAAACAAATGGTCATACTGAAGAACATATTTCATATTTGGTTGAAAATAATTTATTTTGTGGGGATGCGATATTTTCTTCAGGTTGTGGAAGGGTATTTACAGGTGATTACCAAAGTTCTTTTGAATCTGTTCAAAAAATTAAAAATCTTGATAAAAAAACTTTGATTTATCCAGCCCACGAATACACTATTGATTGTCTTAGCTCATCTAAAAAAATTATAAAGGATAAGATTATGGATTATGCTATAGAAGATGCTAAAAATAAAATTTCAAAAAATATGCCAAGTCTTCCAACAAGTGTAGAAAAAGAATTTTTAATAAATCCATTTTTTATGGCAAAAAATTTGGATGAATTTAAGAAATTTATAAAAATCAAAAATTGACTTAGCTAATAAATAATTTTATAATATAAGAAGGGAATGAAGTTCTCCCTTAGATTTTTTCTAAAACCGCATTTTGCTGATGACTTCTGTTACTATTTTATTTTGTAGGACAGAATTCATCATTTTTTTTGTCCTAAAAGGAGGAATTATGTTAATATCACTTGGTCTAATTATTATTTTTGGACTTATATTTGGATTTTTTTGTAAAAAATTCAAAATACCATCTTTAATTGGTATGCTTTTTACGGGAATTATTTTGGGTCCCTATGTTTTAAACCTAATTGATTCAAAAACACTAAACATTTCGGCAGAGCTTAGACAAATTGCTTTGATTATTATTTTAATTAAGGCAGGACTTTCTTTAGATATTTCTGATTTGAAAAAAGCTGGTAAATCTGCCATACTTTTATCATTTTTACCTGCAAGTTTTGAAATATTAGCTTATTTTATTTTCGCAAGAATTTTTTTCAAAATTAGAGCGATTGATGCACTTTTGATGGGATCTGTTCTTGCAGCAGTATCACCAGCTGTTGTTGTTCCAAGAATGGTTAAATTAATTGAAGAAAAAAGAGGGGTAGAAAAATCAATTCCGCAAATGATTCTTGCGGGTTCATCTTGTGATGATATTTTTGTTCTTGTTTTATTTTCATCATTTTTGTCAATGGCAAAGGGGGAAGATGTAAGTTTAATTTCCCTTGTAAATGTTCCGATTTCTATAATTTTGGGCATATTATTTGGAGCTATAGTGGGATATTTTTTATACCTCGTTTTTGAATTTTTTTATAAAAAAGATGATATGGTTAGAAATTCTACAAAAGTTATTATAATTCTTGCTATTTCATTTTTATTAGTCGCTATGGAAAGCTTATTGAAATCAAAAATTGCCTTTTCTGGACTTTTGGCAGTAATTGCTATGAGTTGTGTTTTTAAAATTAAGGCAGATGATGAAGTTTCCTCAAGACTTTCTGAAAAATTTGGAAAACTATGGATTTTTGCTGAAATTTTATTGTTTGTTTTGGTTGGAGCAGAGGTAAATATTTCTTATATTACAAAATTAGGATTTTTATCAGTAATAATGGTATTTTTGGCTTTAATCATTAGGTCTGTTGGAACTTTGATCTCAATTTCAGGATCAAGCCTAAATAAAAAGGAAAAATTATTTACAGTTTTTTCTTACATGCCAAAGGCAACTGTCCAAGCAGCTATAGGAGCAGTTCCCCTTGCAAATGGACTTTCTAGTGGGGATATAATTTTATCAATGGCAGTTTTGGGAATTTTACTTACTGCCCCAATTGGAGCGATTTTTATTGACAATTTCTACAAAAAATTACTTGATTAAATTTTTTAAAAAGGAGCTTTTATGACTTTACAACAATTAAAATATCTTATTGCTATTGTAGAAGAAGGTTCTATTTCAAAAGCAAGTAAGGTTTTGCTAGTTAGTCAACCCTCCTTGTCTAAGTCGATTTTTGATTTGGAAAAAGAAATGGGCATAAAAATATTTAAGAGAACTAACAGGGGAGTTAGTTTAACTGAAGAAGGTGAAATTTTTCTTGCATACTCAAGATCTGTAGTTGAACAAGCTGATTTTTTGGAAAATAATTACAAAAAAAAGGAAGTTACTAAAAGAGTTTTTTCAATTTCAAGTCAACATTATGCTTTTGTTGTCAATGCTTTTGTTATGCTTGTAAAAGAATATGGGGAAAATAAATATGAATTTTCTTTAAGAGAGACTACAACTTCTCAAATTATTGAAGATGTTAAGTCTTTGAGAAGTCAAATTGGTATAATGTATCTTTCGAATTTTAATAAAAATATAATTTTGGGAATTTTGGAAAGAGAGGATTTGGAATTTCATTCTATATTTAAAGCTAAACCTCATATTTTCATAAGCAAAGATAATCCGCTTGCAAAAAAAGATAATATAAGCCTTGAAGATTTAAAAGAATATCCAAGGTTATCATATGAACAAGATAAAAATAATTCTTTTTATTTTGCAGAAGAATTATTTCCAACAGAATATAGTCCAAAAAATATTGTGGTAACAGATAGGGCTTCAATTTTTAATTTGATGATTGGCCTTAATGGATATACCATAACATCGGGAGTTTTATCAAAAGATTTGAATGGGACTGGAATTATTGCAAAAATATTAGATGCTGATGAAGAGATGAATATAGGTTATATTTCTTTAAAAAATAGGCCGATTGATTTTATTAGCAAATCCTATATAAAATATTTAAAAGAATATATTGAAAATTTTTCTAAATAAGTGGTATAGAAAAAATCTATATCCAATAATAGAAAATAAGTATTAACACTAATAAGCCATCTTGCTTTATACTGTACGAAAGAATAAAAAAGCAAGGGCTTATTTTTTTAGCCCAAAAAGGAGATAGTAATGAAAACATCTATTATTGGATTTCCAAGAATTGGAGAAAATAGAGAATTAAAATTTGCTACAGAAAAATATTTTAAAAATGAAATAAAATTTTCTGAGCTTGAAAGTGTTGCAAAAGAAATTAGAAAAAAGGCTTGGCAAAAGCAAAAAAAATTAGATTGTATAGTATCTAATGATTTTTCATATTATGATTTATTTTTAGATACAGCTCTTACCTTTAATGTTATAGCCAAAAGATATAAACAATTAAATTTATCTGATATCGATACATATTTTGCAATGGCAAGAGGTTATCAAAAAAATGGCCTTGATGTAAAGGCCCTTTCAATGAAAAAATGGTTCAACACAAATTATCACTACATGGTTGCAGAAATTGAAGATGATACTGAAATAAAATTAAATTCTACAAAAGCCTTTGACCAATATAAAGAAGCTAAAGATTTAGGTTTTGAAACAAAATCAACTATAATTGGAATTTTTACATTTTTGAAATTATTAGATTATAAGGGAGAAAAAAATATAAATGATTTTAAAGATGATTTTATTAATGCTTATATTTCTTATATAGAAAAATTCCAAGAACTTGGCCTTAAAACTCTTCAATTTGAAGAAGCCTACTTGGTTTATGATTTAAGTAAGGAAGATATTGATCTATTTGTAGAAGTTTATAAAAAAATTCTAGCTAAAAAAGGCCCTATTAAAATAATACTTCAAACTTATTTTGGAGATGTTAGAGATATTTATCAAAACTTGCAAGAACTCGATTTTGATGGTATAGGTCTTGATTTTATAGAAGGAAGAAAAACTTTAGACTTAATTGAAAAATATGGATTTAATAAAGATAAAACTTTATTTGCAGGACTTATAAATGGAAAAAATATCTGGAGAAATTCATATGAAAAAACTTTAGCAATAATTGAAAAACTACAGGAAAAAGAAATAGATTCTGTAATCCAACCATCATCTTCTTTAATTCACGTTCCTTATAGCGTAGATTTTGAAGATAAATTGGATGAAAAATATAAAAAACATTTTGCCTTTGCCTATGAAAAGCTAGAAGAATTAAATGATTTGAAAAAATTAGCCGATGTAAATTATAGATTTGATGAAGATTTTATTAATAATAAAAAACTTTTTGAAGATAGAAAAAATCTTTGTGATAGAGATGTGAAAGATAGGATAGAAAATCTAAAAGATTTAGATTTTGTAAGAAAAGATTCTTTTGAAAAAAGAGAGAAAATTCAAAAAGAAGAATTAAATCTACCATTATTTCCAACAACAACTATAGGATCTTTTCCACAAACTTTAGATGTAAAAACAAACAGAAAAAAATATAAAAATGGTCAAATATCAAAAGAAGAATATGAAGAATTTAATTACAAAAAAATTGAAGAATGCATAAGACTTCAAGAAGATTTAGGACTTGATGTTTTGGTTCATGGTGAATTTGAAAGAAATGACATGGTAGAATATTTTGGTGAACATTTATCAGGATATTTATTTACAAAAAAAGCCTGGGTTCAATCTTATGGCACAAGGTGTGTAAAACCACCAATAATTTGGTCTGATATAAAAAGAGAAGAAAAAATCACTGTAAAATGGTCATCATATGCAAAATCTTTGACAAAAAAACCAATCAAGGGAATGCTAACAGGTCCTGTTACAATTTTAAATTGGTCTTTTCCAAGAGAAGATATATCTGTAAAAGAATCAACTTATCAAATTGCTCTTGCAATTAGAGATGAAGTTTTAGATTTAGAAAAAGCAGGAATAAATATTATCCAAATTGATGAAGCAGCACTTAGAGAAAAATTACCATTAAGAAAATCAGATTGGTTTAGCCAATATCTTGATTGGGCAATTCCAGCATTTAGATTAGTACATTCTGATTGTAAGCCTACAACCCAAATCCATACTCATATGTGCTATTCTGAATTTACAGATATAATAAAATCTATTGATCAAATGGATGCAGATGTAATAAGTTTTGAAGCTTCAAGGTCAAATCTTAAAATTCTTGATTCATTAAAAGAAAATAATTTTAAAACACAAGTTGGACCAGGTGTTTATGATATTCATTCACCAAGAGTACCTTCAGTTGAAGAAATTAAAAATACTTTAAGAAAAATTCTTGAAAAAGTTGATGTGAAAAAGCTTTGGGTAAATCCAGATTGTGGACTAAAAACTAGGGGTGAAGAAGAAACAGTAAAGGCTCTTAAAAATTTAGTAAGAGCAAGTTTGGAGTTAAGAAATGAATATAGGAAGTAGAAATTGTGCTTTAAGTTTTGAAGTTTTTCCACCAAGAAAGAATTTGCCAATAGAAACAATTTATAATACTATTGATAGATTAATAAATTTAAAACCTGAATCAATTTCTGTAACTTATGGAGCCGCTGGAAATGATACAAGCAAAAGAACTTTTGATATAGCTGGTGAAATAAAAAAACAAGGTGTAGAATCGGTAGCTCATTTAATATCAATTGGTTTGAGTGAAGAAGAACTTACAAAAAAATTAAATATTTTAAAAGAAAAAAATGTAAATAAAATATTGGCTTTAAGAGGAGATATACCTGAATTTTCTTATAAAAAAGGAGATTATGAACATGCATCTGATCTTATAAGGGCTATAAAAGAAAAAGGGGATTTTTATGTTATGGCTGCAGCTTATCCAGAAGGCCATATAGATAGCGCAAATATTGTAGAAGATATAAAAAATTTAAGAAAAAAAGTTGATGCAGGTTGCGATAGTCTTGTTACACAATTATTTTTTGACAATGAAGATTTCTATAGGTTTAGAGATATGTGTGAATTAGCTGGAATTAATGTACCAATACAAGCAGGTATTATGCCAGTTATAAATAAAAACAAATAGAAAAAATGATAAGTTTAAACGGTATAAAACTTCCAAAAAAATTCTTAAAAATAATGAGAAGGTATGAAAATGATAAAACTGCTATGAGGGATTGTGGAATTGCCTATGCAGTAGACCAAATAGTTGATTTGATTTCATCAGGAGTTGATGGGATTCACTTGTACACAATGAACAATCCCTATATTGCTGAAAAAATATATGAATCTATTAAAAATTTAATAAAATTATAGAATCTATTAGAAATTGTTGCACAAAGATATAAAACTTGCAACAATTTCTTTTTTTTACTTTAATTTATAAACTTATAAAAAATTGATAAAAAATATTTTTCTATATATAATAAGACTAGTTTTAAAAGAAAGTGAATAAAAAAGATGAAAATAAAGTATGTAAAACTTAAAAATGGCGAGACTATGGCATATAGACATATTGGACATGGAGAAAATAAGGTGGTTTTAATTCATGGATTTCAATCTTCTTCTCAATTTTTTGAAGATTTGTTGGAAAGTCTTGATGAAAATATCGAAGTTTTTGCTCCAGATTTAATTGGTTATGGAGAAAGCTCTTATGAAAATAAACACAAAGAAATGAAAGAATGGGCGAAAGATTTAAAGTATTTTGTAGATTCTTTAAAGATTGAAGATTTTTCTCTCGTAGGCTGGTCTTTGGGAGGACTTGTTGCAATGGATTTTGCAGGACTTTTCCCCGAAAAAATAAAACAATTGATATTGATAGCATCAGTTGGTGTGAATGGATTTCTTATGCCAAAATATAAGGAAGATTCTAATAAAAAGTTTAAATGGCCAAATTTTTTGGAAAATTTTAAAATTAAACACGATTTATCCTTCACAGTACCAATTTTAAATGGAATAAAAGATGAAGATATTGATTTTTTTGAAGATTTATTTAGGCAAACTATTTATAATGTAAATGATCCAAATCCAGATGATTTAAGAAAAATGGCTGAAGATTTCTTAAAACAAAGATGCTTTTTAGAATCTCTCCTTGCTATGGTTTCCTATAATAATACAAGCACAGATGGTAGTGGCTTGATTGAAAAAATAAATAAAAAAGTAATATGGATTCATGGTAACAAGGATATGGTAGTTCCAATTGATGATGCCTACAAAAGCATAGAATATTTTCCAAACAAGGTAAATTTCATAGAATTTGAAAATTCAGGTCATGCTGTTTTTGTTGATGAGAAAGAAAAATTTATAAAAATTTTTGAAGATTTAATTAAAAATGGAAATTAAAAATTTGATATTTTATTTTATATTTGTTTCTGTAATTTCAATTTTTCTTGTGATTTACGATAAAATTGCTTCAAAAAAATTTAAAAGCAAAAGAATAAGAGAAAATATTCTTTTGTTGTTTGCCTTTATTGGAGGAGCATTTTCTATGTATATTTTTATGAAGTTAATTCATCATAAAATTCGTAACAAAAAATTTATGGTATTTCTTCCGATTTTTGTAGTGTTACATATTTTTCTTGGATTTTATTTTTTTAATAAATTTATTTTTTAATTTTGTAGCAATAATATGTCGCTTTTAAATTTTAAAATTGGGTAAGTATATTTAAGTGATTAAAGGAGAGAATAATGAAAGAATTTGTAGATTTATATGATAATTTTAGGAAAAAAACTGGAGATATAATAGAAAGAAGAGATATAGTTCCAAGAGGATTTTATAGACTTATAATTCATGTTTTGATTTTTGATAAAAAGGGAAGGCTTTTAATACAAAAAAGGAGTTCCGAAAAAACATCTTGGCCAAATTTGTGGGACTTAACAGTTTCAGGAGCAGTTTCAAGTGGGGAAACTTCTCAAACATCAGCCTCGAGGGAATTGTTTGAAGAACTTGGCATAAAATATAATTTTTCAAAAGCTTATCCTAAAATTTCTATTAATTCAGGTTTTAGAATTGATGATGTTTATATAATAAATAATAAAAATATTGATATAAGTAAATTAAAACTTCAAAAAGAGGAAGTTTCAGATGTAAAATTTGTAAGTAAGGAACAATTACTGGATATAATTGATGAGAAAAAATTTGTTCCTTATCAAAAAGATTACATTAATTTGTTATTTTATCTAAAAGATAATTCAAACTTATTTACAAATAATTAAGAACTATTATCATTTCCCTCTTAAAAGGTGTATAATATAAATATAATTCCTAGTAAAAAGATAAGAATTAAAATTTAAGAGGAGGAATAATGAAAGATAGTAAAATAATTTTAATTGGCGATGGAGCTGTGGGAAGTTCTTTTGCTTATGCCTCTACAATTCTCGGTATAGGAAGAGAATTAGGAATAATTGATATAAATGAAAAAAAAGCTGAGGGAGATGCAATGGATCTTTCCGATGTGCTTTCTTTTACAAATCCAAAGCATATTTACAAGGCAGATTATAGTGATTGTAAAGATGCAGAAGTTGTTGTAATTACTGCTGGTATTCCACAAAAATCTGGCGAATCAAGGCTTGATTTAATAGGAAAAAATTTGAAAATTTTCAAGGAAATGGTCGAAAAAATTGTTGAAAGTGGTTTTGATGGAATTTTTTTAGTAGCATCAAATCCAGTAGATATTTTAACTTATGCTACTTGGAAATATTCAAAATTTCCAGCAAACAAAGTAATTGGTACAGGAACAACTCTTGACTCATCAAGATTTAAAAAAGAAATTGCAAATTTAATAGGAATTGACCCAAGAAGTGTAGAAGCTTTTATAATGGGAGAGCATGGAGATAGCGAATTTGCAGTTTGGTCGCATACAAATGTCGGTGGAATGCCATTATATGAGTGGGTAAAAAGTCATAGCGAAACCGACGAAAAAGAACTTTTGGATACTTTTGAAAAGGTAAAAAATGCAGCTTATGAAATAATCGACAAAAAAGGTGCAACTTTTTATGGAATAGGAATGGCACTTGCAAGAATTGTTGAATCTATTATAAATGATCAAAATTCTGTTTTTTCTACATCATCATACCTTGATGGAGAATATGGTTTGGATAATATTTATATTGGAGTACCATCAGTAATTGGAAAAGATGGAGTAAAATGGGTTTTAGAAGTTCCATTAACAGATACTGAAGATGAAAGAATGAAAGAAAGCGCAAGTATTTTAAAAGAAATAATTAGTAAGTCAAATATATAAAAAATTCTATAATTTTTGTAAGTACCCTCTTTACTGGAAAAACTGGTAAGGAGGGTACTTATCATTTGTGGAATTTTTTGAAAAATAATTTAAAATTTTTTAAAATGGGTAATTATTTTAAGTAAAAAAATATTATAAAGGACGTAAAAAATGGCAGATATAAAAAAAATCAAAGAAATGGAAGAAATTTTAAATAAAAATTCTAAAGCAGTAAAAGATTTTAGGAAGGCTCTTGAAAAATTTAAGGAAAGTCAAAAAGATTATAGAAAATTATCAGCTTATTATTCTTCGGAAGAATATATGAGGGATTTGGATGAATCAAACGAAGGGAAAATTGATCCCCAAATAAGTCAAGGAATTTTTTCCGAGGACTTAGTATATGATTTATTGGGCGATAATTATTATTTGGCAGTTGATATGTTGGAGCTTGCAACAGATATAATAAAAAATAATTAAATAATTAAATTTTAAATCTCTTAGAAAAAACCCCTCCTTATTTTTAGTAAGGAGGGGAGATTAAAATCTATGGGATTTTTTATTTTCTTTTTACGGCTTTTACGATTGCAGAAACTAAAACTATAGACATAATAGCTTCTGGAAGTCCATTTGTAATAATTGCTCCAAAAATCGTACTTCTTGCAGCACTAACGGAAATTCCCAAGGCTTTTACATATTTTTCTGCATAAAATAAATAAATAAAGCCCATTACAAAAAGTGTATTGGTCATAGTTCCCACAAAAGATGCAATAGCAACCGAAAGGTTTGAATTTTTATTTTTGTAGGTGAGAAATAGCATGTAAGCTGCGATAATCGTTATAATAATTGAAATTATAATTTGATATATTTTTGCTTGATTTGTTAGATTATAAAATACAAGATAAATTAAAAATCCTGTCAAAATTGTCCATAAAATTAAAGAAAGTTTTCTAATTTTATCATTATTTTTATCTTTTAAACCCATAAAAGTAAGCCCTGCAAAAATTCCTATTAAAACTCTTGGCAAAACTGAAACAATTGGATTATAAAATACAAATGAAATAGGGATTGGTCTGAGAATAGCATTTGCTATTGAAGATAGGCCAAAAATAAATCCTACAAGAGCTCCAACTATTGGACCTTCTAAAATTCCTGCTACGATCACTGGAATGTGCATGGTTGTAATATTTATTAGACCGAGAGGGATATATCCCATTGGAGTCAATCCTAAAACTATAGTGATTGCACCTAGCATTGCAACAGTAACCATTTTACGTGTTTTTTCTTTATTATTCATATTACCTCCTGATACAACTCCTTTCGGATGTCGTTCATTTTTTATAAGGATATTATATAGTAAAAAAAATAAAATGTCTAAAATTTAACCAAAAAATTTACGATTGAATGAAAATTTTTAAAAGATTACAAATTTTATAAAAAATAAGAATATTAAAAAAATAAAAATTTGTAAAAAAAATCTGCCGTAGCATAAATAAAATTTATCCTACAACAGATTTAAAATTGGTGCGCCATCAGGGATTCGAACCCTGGACACCCTGATTAAGAGTCAGGTGCTCTACCAACTGAGCTAATGGCACTAACTTGCTGACTAAATAATAATACCATTTTAAAATTATTTTGTCAACAAATGAAAATTTAAAAAATTTATTTATATATTAACCAAAGTTTGACAATTTGATCTTTTATATCTTGATAAGGCCATTCTATTTTTGAATTTTTTATAGAATTTGGATCGTTTATTAATAATTTATCGTTTTTTATGGAATCTATAACCAGTATATGACCACCATTTGTAAAATATCCATGATTTACAGAGGCTATAATTGGGCCTTTTTCTAAAGCATTTTTTATTTCATTTTCATCATTTGCTACATCTTTAATATTAAGCTTATATTTTTCACTTTCAAGTTTGAAAAAATCCCATGCAATTCCTTGAGATGACATAAATCTTTTAGCATCTTCTGCAATTAATCTTGGATTTATTTTTTCATCTTCAAGAAGTCTTGATAAAACCATAGACATAGAAGTTGGTCCACAACCAGCTAAACCAATATTTTCATCTTCAAATAATTTATCATAAGCCCATCTATTATCCCATTGAAGATAGTATGGGGTTTTTCTGTGCAAATTAAGACTTTCACCATCAAAAAATTCAAAATCTTTTTTACCATTATGCAAATTATAAATAAAATCACAAGTATCAACATCATTTCCAATCAAAATTTTTTCCATAATTTCTAATTTATCAAAATTTTCGTAAATCCATTTTAATTTTTTATTTCCCTTTATATTATTATGGATATAAGATTTTAATTCTTTTTCTTTATCAGTTTTGATTTTTGCTTTATAATATTTATCTTTATCAATGATTTCAAGCATATCAGCCTTGGCATTTTTATCATAATTAATATGTTTTTTTGTTATATTTTCTATATCTCTTAATGTATTAGAAAAATTTTCACTTTTTATAGAACTATTTTCTTTTTTAGTACAAGATGTAAGTGAAAAAATTAATAATACAGTTACTACAATTTTTTTCATAAATATCCTTTTTTCCTTAGGATAATTATAACAGATATTTCAAAAAAATTATAAGGATTTAAGTATTATAAAATTTAATTTTTTGAAAAAATCCGTCAAATTTTATATGTTTCTTATCTTTTCCTTTTCCTTTTCATTTTACTTATATTATTTTTGTTAGCTTACTAATCTGTGTTATAATGTGTGAAGGATGTTTACTTGGGACCCATCCAAAAAAAATCAAGGAGGTATATATGTCTAATCAAAGATATAATTTTAAGGATACGAATTTTTTAGTTAAATCTGCTGTGATCGCAGCCTTGTATGCTATAATCACTTTAATGTTCCCATCACTTGCATACGGTCCAATCCAATTGAGGTTTAGTGAAATATTAGTTTTATTGGTATTTTACAACAGAAGATTTATACCAGGGCTTTTGTTGGGATGTTTTTTGGCTAATTTTGCATCAGATATTGCAGTTTTTGATGTGATTTTTGGAACTTTTGCATCATTTTTGGCATTTTCATTAATGATTAAGCAAAAAAATTTATTTATAGCATCATTATTCCCAGTTTTATTTATGTTTATACCAGCTATAGGAACCTATATTTTATTAGATTCATCTACTGCTTTTATAATTATGCTAGGGCAATTTATGATAAGTGAATTTATTGTTGTATCTATCATTGGTATTATTATTTTTAAAATTTTAGAAAAAATACTGGATTTATGGATATGATAAAAAATTTCTAAAAAAAATGCTGTTGCAAAATTATGATTTTCATAGTTTTGTAACAGCTTTTTAAATTGATTTTTTTATTTTAATCTCAAAATTTTCCAAAAAATATAAATTTTATAGGCTAGTATAAAATAGATTTAGAAAATATCTTGAAATTATTTTGATAATTTTTTTATGATTTTTTCTATTTCTTCAATTTTTTCTATCCCATCTTCACTTTTTTCTTCAATAGCCTTATATACACAATGCTCAAGGTGGGAAGAGAGGACGTCTGAATTTATATTTTTTAAGATAGAAATTGATGCCATTAGTTGGGTAGAAATATCTATACAATATCTATCATCTTCTACCATTTTAATTAGTCCATCAATTTGACCTCTTACAGTTTTTAATTTCCTTAGAGTTTTTTTCTTATCAGCCTGCATTATTTGTACTCTATACCAACAAATTCATATCCTGCTTCATTGATTTTTTCTTTTATTTCTTCTTCATCAATTGATCCGGAAAAATCAACTTCTGCATATTTTTTATCCAAATCAACCTCAGCATTTTCAATTCCAGAAATATTTTTTAAAATTTCTTCTACACGATTTTTGCAATGATTACAACTCATATCATTAACTTTAACTATCATTTTCTTCAAATTTGTCATTTTTATCTCCTTTTTATTTTTATTTTTTTCGATTATTTCTTTTATTTCTTTTATTTCTTTTTCATTTTCAAAATCTGCTTTAAAATTTCTAAGCCTTAGAGAGTTTAGGCATACAAAAACTGATGAAAAACTCATGGCAAAGGCGCCAAACATTGGTGAAAGTTTCAAGCCAAATGCTGGATACAATAAACCTGCAGCAAGAGGAATTCCTATAACATTATAGAAAAACGCCCAAAATAAATTTTCTTTTATAGTTTTTATAGTAGCTTTTGAAAGTTTTATGGCTGAAACAATATCTAAAATATTATTTTTAATTAATATTACATCGGCAGATTCTATTGCAACATCAGTTCCATTTCCGATTGCCATAGAAACATCACTTCTAGCAAGGGCTGGTGCATCGTTAATTCCATCTCCAACCATCAGTACTTTTTTACCCTTATCTTGAAGTTTTTTAACTTCTTTTTCTTTATCTTGAGGCAAAACTTCTGCATATTTTTCATCAATATTTAAAGTTTTTTAATAGCTTCAGCAGTTTTTTCATTATCTCCAGTAATCATAATAACTTTATAGCCCATTTTTTTCATTTCATCAATGGCAATTTTTGATAAAATTTTCGGTCTATCTTGGACAGCCACAATTCCAATTACATTTTTTTCATCGGAAAAATACATGGAAGTTTTTCCCTCATTTGAAAATTTATCAGCAGTTTTTTCATAAGATTTTAAATTTATATTTTTTTCTTTCATTAAAGAAATGTTTCCGCCATAATAAATCTTATTTTTATATTTTGCCTTTATTCCTTTTCCAGAAATAGACTCAAAATCTTCAATATTTTCTGTAATGATATTTTTTTCATCGGCATATTCATTTATGGCATTTGAAAGGGGATGTTCACTTTTATTTTCAATTGAGCTAATTATTTTTATAAATTCATTTTCATCTATATCTGTTTTTATATCTGTAACTTTTGGTTTGCCTTCTGTAATTGTTCCAGTTTTATCAAGTAAAATTGTATCAACCTTATGAAGATTTTCTAAACTTTCAGCATTTTTAAATAAGAGTCCGAATTGAGCACTTTTTCCGGTTGCAACCATAATTGCCATAGGTGTTGCAAGACCCAAAGCACAAGGACAAGAAATAACCAAAACAGAAATTGCAAGATTTAAAGAAAATTCAAATCCTTTACCTAAAATCATCCAAATTATAAAAGTAATAATTGAAATAATTATTACGGCAGGAACAAAAATTGCAGAAATTTTATCAGCAAGTTTTGCAATTGGAGCTTTTGTTTCATTTGCATCATTAACTAGTTCAATTATTTGGGCAAGGGTTGTATCTTCTCCAACCTTTGTAGCTTCAAAAATAAAAGAGCCATTTTTATTTATAGTTGCAGAAATAACTTCATCACCAACATTTTTATTTATTGGCATTGATTCTCCTGTTATTGCAGATTCATCAACAAGGGAAGAGCCTTCTTTTATAATTCCATCAACTGGGATTGCTTCTCCTGGACGAACTAAAATCAAATCTCCTTTTTTTAAATCTTCTACTAAAACATCAATTTCTTGATTATTTTTTAAAATTCTTGCTTTTTTCGGAGCAAGATCCATCAAAGATTCCAAGGATTTTTTTGTTTGCCCCTTGGATCTTTTTTCAAAATATTTTCCAAGAGTAATCAAAGTTAAAATCATAGCAGCAGATTCAAAATATAAATTATGCCTATAATTTTCAACTATTTCAAATTTATTAAATCCAAGACCATAAGACATTCTCATTATGGCAAAAATTCCATAAACAAGTCCTGCAAAAGAACCAAGTCCAACCAAAGTATCCATATTTGGGGCCTTGTTAATTAGTCCTTTGAAACCTGAAATATAAAAAATCCTATTTACAAAAATAATTGGAAGAGCCAATAAAAATTGAACAAAAGCAAAATTTACACTGCCCTCAATTCCCATTAAAAATTTTGGAAGAGGAAGAGAAATCATATGTCCCATAGAAACATACATTAATGGAATCATAAATAAAAAGAAATGATTAATCTATTTTTAACTTCTTTTTCATCATCAAAATGATTATTTTTCCAATATTTTTTGCTTTATTTTTTTATCTTTTGGACTAGCTCCATATCCAATTTTTTCAATAGCTTCTATAATATCATTTTCAGAAATTTTTTCCTTATTATAAGAAACATTCATAGTTTCTGAAACCAGATTTACACTTACATCATCAACACCAAGTTTTTTTACAGCTTTTTCTATATTTGCTTGACAAGCTGCACAAGTCATTCCTTTAATGTCAAAGCGTTCTTTCATTTTACCTCCTAACTAACACCCTATGGGGGTATCTAATTACATTATATATCTTTAAAATTTTTTGTAAAGAAATGTTTTTTATTTTGATGGGTAGATAATAATAAAGGAGAAAAAAATGAAAAGATATAATATTATTTTTAAAGGAAGAGTACAAGGAGTTGGTTTTAGATATAAATCCTATATGATAGCAAACGAGCTTGGACTTACTGGAGATGTTTATAATTTATATGATGGTGATGTAGAAGTAAATGTGCAAGGAGAACAAGGAAAAATAGATTTATTTTTGGATAAGTTAGCACACGATAGACTTATTAGAATTGATGATATAAAAATAAAAGAAAAAAATTTAGAATTAAATGAAAAAAAATTTAGCTTATCATAAAAAATGACTTTTGCAGAATTATAAAATTATAAAATACATAATTCTGCAAAAGTCAATTATTTTTTATCAAAAAATTTACCTATAGTAGGATTTATTATTGCAAGGATAATAGATGCAAAAATCGCAGTAGAAAATGAATCTAAAATTGCACCGCTTGATAGGTCAAAAGCAATTTTCAAGACTAAAGCATTAACTACAAAAGAAAATAAACCTAAAGTCAAAATAGTTAGTGGAAATGATAATAATTTTAAAATAGGTTTTATAATTGCATTTACAAAAACCAACAATAATGCAGTAATTAAAAGAGATTTAGTTTCAGTAAAAGAGATACCTGTAAATAAAATATCAATTATATAAAGGCTTATTACATTAATAATCCATTCGATAAAAATTTTCATTTTTAACCTCCTTTTGTTTGTATAAATTTTACATTAATTAATAGAATTTGCAAGAATATTTAAAATGAGTAGCTTTAAAATGATATAATATTATTAGAATTTTTTTGGAGGAAATATGATATATACAATCACTTTAAATCCATCAATTGATTATGTGTTAGAAATTGATAAATTTTTTGATGGAAAAACTAATAGAAGTACAAAAGAAGAAAAATATTCTGGTGGCAAGGGAATTATGGTTTCGAAACTTTTAAAAAATCTTGGCATTAGGTCAATAAATATAGGTTTTTTAGGTGGATTTACTGGAGAATTTATAAGAAATAAATTAGATGAATCGGAAATTGAAGAAGAATTTACAAAAATTGAGGATGATTCAAGAATAAATATAAAATTAAAATATGATAAAGAAACAGAAATAAATGCTGGTGGACCTCAAATAAAAGAAGCTGAAATTGAAGAATTTTTAAATTATTTAGATGAATTGGAAGAAGATGATTTTGTAATTATTTCTGGTTCAATTCCGAAATCTTTGGGAGAAGATTTTTATAGGGTTATAGTTAATCTACTTGAAATGAATAATGTGAGATTTGCCCTAGATACTTCAGGAAAAAAACTATTTAAGCTTTCAAGCTATAAACCATTTTTAATAAAGCCAAATAAGGATGAGCTTGCAGAAATTTTTGATCAAACATTAGATAGTGATGAAAAAATTATAAAAAATGTAAGAAAATTTATAGATCAAGGTGCAGAAAATGTAATTGTTTCGCTAGGAGAAGAAGGATCAATTTTTATTGATGAAAATGTAATTTATAAGGCAAAAGCTATCAAAGGAGAAGTAATAAATTCTGTAGCTTGTGGAGATAGTATGGTTGGAGGATATATTTACGGATATATGAAAGGATTTTCAAAATTAGATTCTTTTAAATTTGCAGTAGCATCAGCAAGTGCGACAGCTTTTAGCTATGATATCGGAAAAAAAGAAGAAATTTTAAAACTATTGGATAAGGTAGAAATCGAAATTTTAAAATAAAAATATAAACATCAGATTTTGCTTTAATCTTAATCTGATGTTTTTTATTTAAGAAAAATTGGGTATATGAAGAAAAAGAGAGGTAATTATGATTGAATTAGAAAAAGTTATAGATGAACAAAAAATATTTTTTAAAACTGGCATAACTAATACTGAAGAATTTAGAAAAAAAGCCTTAATGAATTTAAAAAATTCTATAAAAAAATATAGAGATGAAATTTTATATGCCCTAAAAATGGATTTGAATAAATCTGAAACAGAAGCTTATATTTCAGAAATTGCAAGTTCTTATTCAGAAATAGATTTTGCTTTAAAAAATTTATCAGAATGGATGAAAGATAAAAGAGAAACTACAAATACCGAATCTATGCCTGCAAAATCTTTTACAAGATACGAACCTTTGGGATTGACTCTTATCATTTCTCCTTGGAATTATCCATTTTTATTGGCAATTGATCCAATAATAAATGCTATTTCTAGTGGAAATACTGTAATTTTAAAAACTTCAAGAAAAGCATCATACACTTCAAAAATAGTAAAAAAATTATTAGATGAAAATTTTGATAGGTCTTTTATATATTGTGTAGACAATGAAAAAATAAGCCATGATGAAATTTTATCTTACAAATATGACCATATATTTTTTACAGGTTCTTCAAAAGTTGGAAGAATTATAATGAAAAAAGCAAGTGAAAATTTAACAAAAGTTACCCTTGAACTTGGTGGAAAATCTCCTTGTATAGTTGATGAGAGTGCCAATTTGAAATTTGCTGCAAAAAGAATTATTTGGGGCAAACTTTTAAATAGTGGACAAACTTGTGTAGCTCCAGACTATTTATTAGTTCATAAAGATATAAAAAATGAGCTTTTAAAACTTATGAAACAAACTATTTTTGAATTTTATGGAGATAGGGCCTTGGAAAATCCTGACTATCCAAAAATAATTGACGAAAAATCTTTTTATAGGCTAGTTTCTTTGATAGAAGGACAAAATATTTTTACAGGAGGACTTTATAATTCAAAAAGCTTAAAAATTGAACCGACTATAATTAACGACGTAGATTTTTCAAATAAAATTATGAAAGAAGAAATTTTTGGCCCAATTCTTCCAGTAATTGAGTACGAAAATATTTTTGAAATAATTGAAAAATTACAAAAAATGGATAAACCACTTTCTATGTATATTTTTAGTGAAGACCAAAATAATATTGACAGACTAACTTACGATTTATCTTCTGGAGGAGTTTGTATTAATGATACAATTATGCATATAACAAATCCGAATTTAGAATTTGGAGGAGTAGGAGAAAGCGGTATGGGTGGTTATCATGGAAAATTTGGTTTTATAAATTTTTCAAATAGAAAATCTATTATGATAAGATCAAATAATATTGATATTAAATTAAAATATCCACCATATTCTAAAGCTAAGGAAAAAATAATAAAAAAAATCTTCAAGTAAAAATTTTTAAAAAATTAATATGCTAAAATAAAAATCCACTTTTACAATTTTTTATTTTCAAATTGTAAAAAGTGGATTTTTTTAAAAAACTATAAAATTTATATTTTCTATTAGGCTTTTTTATTTTAATTTCTTTTTATTTTAATTTATTGAAGAAAAATATTAGAAAAGTATAATAGTTTTTATATCGAGGGGTGGTTTTATGGTATTTATATCTGATGATAAAAAAAATGAAATTTTAGAAAATTCAGATATTGTAGCAATTATTGGAGATTATGTAGATTTAAAAAAATCTGGAAACTCCTACAAGGGTTTGTGTCCTTTTCATAATGAAAAGACACCTTCTTTTACAGTAGATGATAGGAAACAATTATTTCATTGCTTTGGTTGTGGCGAAGGCGGTGATGTTGTTTCTTTTATTATGCACAAAGAAGGACTTTCCTATATTGATGCCATGAAATATTTGGCAAATAAGGCTGGAATAAAACTTGATGATAAGTCCACAAAAGAAAATAAAATTTTAAATAGATTTTATGATATTAACAAAGATATAATGATGTATTTTTACAAAAATTTGTTGACAGATAAGGCTGGACAAATTTATTTAAAAAATAGGGGTTTTAGGTCGAATATTGTAAATACCTTTATGCTTGGTTTTGCCAAAAATTCTTGGGATGATTTATTAAATTATGTAAAAAAGAAAGATTATCTTTTAGATGATATTGAAAATTTAGGTTTAATAAAAAAATCTCAAAATGGAAAATACTATGATAAATATAGAAATAGATTGATTTTTCCAATTATAAATCATTATGGAAAAGTCATAGGCTTTGGAGGAAGAAGTATTGATTCAACAATGCCAAAATATCTAAACTCACCCGAAAGCCAAGTTTTTAAAAAAAGATACAATTTGTATGGGTTAAATATTTTTAAAAAACAAGCTAACAAAGATATTATTTTGGTTGAAGGCTATATGGATGTTATAGGCTTAAATAATCAAGGAATAGATCAAGCAGTAGCAAGTCTTGGAACATCTCTTACAAGCGATCAAGCAAAACTTTTAAAAAGATATGCAAAAAATGTTTATATTTGTTATGACGAAGATAATGCAGGAATAAAAGCAACAGACAGGGCTATAGAAATATTATTAGATGAAGGAATAAAACCAAATATTATTTCTCTTGAAAAAGGACTAGACCCTGATGATTTTGTAAAAAAGTATGGAAGAGATGCCTTTATAAAGAAAATGGATGAGGCTAGTGATGTCTACAATTACAAATATAATAAAATTCTTGATATTTATGCTTTAAGTAAAGATAATGAAAAATTCGAAAAATTAAATTTATTTATTGAATTTTTGGCATCAATCAAGTCAGATCTCACTAGAGAAATTTTTATAAATAACGTTAGCAAACTATTTCAAATAGATAAATCTACTTTAAAAGAATCAGTCTTAAAGTATAATGATAACTACAAAAATAAAAATAAATTTTCAAACGATAATAATTTCAAAAATTTTAACCAAAACGAAAAAAGAATTGTTGAAAGAAAAAAATATTCTATTTCAATAAATGAGCTTGAAGTTCTTAGACTTTATCTTAATCAAAAAGATGATTATAGAGAATTTGAAGACTTTTTTGATGAAATTTTGGCTGATGATAAACTAATTAAGATAAAAACTTATATTGATAAAAATGGTTTTGATAGAATTAGTGAAAATTTTTCAAGTGATTATCAATTTATAATAGATTACATTAAGAACAAGTCAAATAAAATAGTAGCTTATGAATTGAAAGAAAAAATAAATTTAGAAAATAGAAGAAAACTTTTGGAAAAGTTGAGAAATAAAGACTAATCACTTCAAAGCTGGAGGGGAGACTTATGACAAGTGATAACGAGAAAATGCTAGAGGATGATCTTCTTAGAGAAATTATAGATGAATTCAAATCTATAAGCGAATCTCAAGATGGGGTTGTAACTTATCAACAAGTTTACACTTTTGAAACCTTTAAAGAAATGGAAGATGAGAGCAAAAAATATGTTATAGGCCAAATCATATCCAATGGAATAGAAATTGTTGAAGAACAAAGAACTATTCTGGATGAAGATGAAGATGACGAAGAAATAAGAGAAGACCTAGAAAATGAAGAAGAAGATTTTTCGGATGAAAAGCTTGAAGAACACATGGAAAAAGTTTCTAGTAAGCAAAAATCAGAAAAAAAATTTATACAAGATGATACTATCACTGGCATAAAGTTAGATGACCCTGTAAAAATGTACTTAAAAGAAATTGGGAAAGTTAAACTTTTGGATGCTCACGAAGAAATATTTTTAGCAAAAAAAATGGAGCTTGGAGATATAGCTTTTAGGAGCAAAAGTGGTAAAAAATTAACTAAACAAAATAAAATTAAACTTGCCCTAGATATATTTTATGGAGATATTTCTTTAACTATATTAGGAGCAAATCAATTAATTTCAGAAAATAAAAAATTAGATGAGGAAACAAAAACAAATCTTGAATCATTAATTGAAATTGGTAATCAATTTGAAAATATGCTAAATCAAGAATTGACAGATGAACAATTAGAAGCAATAAAATCCAAGATTTTAATTTGTAATATTGCACAAAAATCTATTGCAGACAAAGAATTAAGCGAAAAAGAAGCAAATATTTTATGTGATTTATTTGATAATTTTGGAAAATTAGTTGCAACTAAAGAGTCTGACGATATTGTTTCACTAATTTATTTAGCCTTTTCAGACCTTTATAAAAAGGGAGCAGAAAATGAACTTTTAAAAACTAATGACAAATTGTTGATAAATGATTTGATAAATTTCTCAAATAAGGCTAAGCAAATTTTTGAAAATAAAATTTTATCAGAAACAAGTATAAAAGATTTAGAAAGATTTGCAAAAGCTAAAAATCTTTGCAATAAAATCTTTGAAGATCATGGTTTTGACTCAGAGGATATAAAAAAATTAAATAGGGCAATATTTGATGCAAATAGAGCAAAGCAAAAATTAGCAGAAACAAATTTAAGGCTTGTTGTTTCAATTGCAAAAAAATATGTCGGACGTGGAATGAGCTTTTTAGATTTAATCCAAGAAGGAAATATGGGTCTTATGAAGGCTGTAGATAAATACGATTATAACAGAGGATTCAAATTTTCAACTTATGCAACTTGGTGGATAAGACAAGCTATAACCCGTGCAATTGCAGATCAGGCAAGAACAATAAGAATACCTGTTCATATGGTCGAAACTATAAATAAATTAGTAAGAATCCAAAGACAATTAGTCCAAGATTTAGGACGTGATCCATCAAACGAAGAAATTGCAGAGCAGATGGGAATTGAAGTTGAAAAAGTTCAAGAAATTAGAAAAATTGCCCAAGAACCTGTAAGTTTAGAAACACCAATTGGAGAAGAAGAAGATAGCCATTTGGGAGATTTTATAGAAGATGATACAGCTATAAATCCAGACGATGCAGCAAATTATTCAATGCTAAGAGATCAGTTAAATGATGTTTTATCTTGTCTTGGAGCAAGAGAAAAAAGAGTTTTACAATTAAGATTTGGTCTTATTGATGGAACTCCTAGAACACTTGAAGAAGTAGGAAAAGAGTTTGATGTAACGCGTGAAAGAATTAGACAAATAGAAGCAAAGGCGCTAAGAAAATTAAAATCGCCTAATAAGAGTGAATTATTGAAAGACTTTTTATAAAATGAAAATTACTAAAAGATTAGAAAAAATTGCAAATCTAGTCGAAGAAGGTAAAAGTGTAATTGATATAGGGACTGATCACGGATTGGTCCCTTTATATTTAGCAAAAAAAGAAATATCCAAAGATATACTAGCAACAGATATTTCGAAAAAAAGCCTTCAAAAACTAGAAGATAAATTAGATAATGATTTTAAAAAAATAATAAAGACTAAAGTCTGCGATGGCTTAGATGGAATAGATATTAAAAAAGGACAAATTGCAATTGTTGCTGGAATGGGAGCAGTTACAATAATAGAAATCTTATCCAAAAATATAGAAAAAGTTAGAAAGCTTGATTATATAATTTGCGAAGGAAATATAGGAAATGAAAAATTAAGAAAGTTTTTAAATGAAAATAATTTTTATATAGACAAAGACTTTCTTATAAAAGATGGAAGAAAGCATTACGATATAATAATGTTTAAAAACGGATTAGACAGAAAATTATCTTTAAGTGAAATTTATTTTGGTAAATTTATATATAAAGATTTTAATCCCTTATTAAAGAAAAGACTTGAGCAAATTTACAAGAAAAATTTAAAATTTAAAGAAAATATAGAAAAATTTTCTGAAAACAAAGAAGGACTTGACCTAATAGAAGAAAGACTAGCTGCAATAAAAGAGGTAAAAGATTATGAAGATAAAAGATGTAATTAAATTTTTAGAAGAAAAATTTCCCTTAGATTTACAAGAAGATTGGGATAATTCTGGACTTCAAATTGGAAATATCGAAAATAAACTTACAAATATAATGATTTCTCTAGATCTTGATGATGAAACTATAAAGAAGGCAAAAGAAAATTCTTGTAATTTAATAATAACCCACCATCCATTTATATTTTCACCAATAAAATCAATAGATTTAAGAAAAGACTATAATAAAAAAATAGAAGAAATTATCAGAAATGATATAACAGTTTACTCTATGCACACAAACCTTGATACAGCAAAAGGAGGAGTAAATGATAATCTTGCAAAAATTTTAGAGCTTAAAAATGTAGGATTTTTAGATACAAACAATGAAAATCCAATGGGAAGAATTGGATTTGTTGACGAAATATCATCATATGATTTTGCAAAATTTGTAAAAGAAAAATTAAAATGCAAAGGATTAATACTTTATGGTAATAAGGAGAGGAAAATAAAAAAAGTAGCTCTTTGCGGAGGAGCTGGCAGTGATTTTATAAAAGATGCAATAGATAAAAAATGTGATTTAATAGTTACAAGTGATGTAAAATACCATGAGGCTTTAGATAATTGTAAAGAGATAAATATTATAGATCCTGGACATTTTGCAAGCGAGAATCATATTATTTATATGATTGAAAATCTATTAGAAAATAATTTTGCAACAGGCATTTTTACTTATTCACAAAAAGATTCTTTTAGAGAATTTATATAAGATTTTACAAATGAAAAAAATATGATAAAATATTTAACGGAGTAAATTGAATAATCGCGTCAATGACGAGGAAAGTCCGTGCACCACAGAGTAAGGATGCTAGATAACGTCTAGTAAGGGTGACCTTCAGGCAAGTGCAAAAGAAAGTATACCGCCAAAATTTTTGGTAAGGGTGGAACGGTGAGGTAAGAGCTCACCAGATAATTAGTGATAATTATGCTGTGTAAACCCCATCCGGTGCAAGAACAAAAGGGACATTAGGATTTCTACTCGAAACGGTCCAGTATGGTAGTTCGCTTGAGCTAATTGGTGACAATTAGCCTAGATAGATGATTATTTTTAACAGAACACGGCTTATAGATTTACTCTATTTTTTTAAAATTACTATCCTAAATTTATTTTGGGATAGTTTTTTATTTTATATTTTTAAAATTGTAACAATTTAAAATTATTATTAAAAAAAGTAACGCAAAAGAAAAAAACTTTTGAGATATTTTATAAAAATTGGGTTTATAGAAGTGTTTTCATAAATAAAAATAAAAGAAACAAGTAAAAGTGTAAATTTTTTGTAACTTATTATTGACTAATTTGTCAAAAAGATATATTATTACCATAAGATTTCATAACAGAGTAAAAATTTAAAATTTTGATGGAGGAAATAATGAGTAAAAAAAATATAGGATCGACTTTAGGAGTTTTAGCTGCAGTAACAATTGGTGCAACAGCTTATGCTTCAACGATCAATAATTTAGATAAAGAAGATCAATCAAAAAAAGTATTAGATAACAATGTATCTTATATAGAAAAAGAATATGCATCTAAAGTAGAATCTGTAAAAAAAGATTATGCTAATGAAGTTAGCAACACAAAATTTGCAGAAAAATCAGAAAATAAAAAAGATGCGAAATTATCTAAAGTTAGAAATTTAGCTGATCCTACACTTTTTGAATCATCAAGTGAAGATGCTATAGTTGAAGCTATAGACAAGAAAATTGAAGATAATAAAGCAAAAGATAATGAAGTTGCAAGTACAGTTAATCAAGTTTTAGAAGAAAGCCCTATAATCGAAAAATTTGTAGCTGTAGATTCATTAAATGTTAGATCTTCAAAAACAGATCAAGAAAATAACGTAGTAGACGTATTAAATAAAAATACCAAAGTTGTTGGTAGAGTAGAAGATGGTTGGTTAAAAACCGATAGTGGTTATATAAAATTAGATTTCTTAGCTGATCAAGCTGTTGTTGATGTTCTAGCTCAAGAAGAAGCAAAAAAAGCTGAAGAAGCTAAGGCTCAAGAAGAAGCGAAAAAAGTTGAAGAAGCTAAGGCTCAAGAAGAAGCGAAAAAAGTTGAAGAAGCTAAGGCTCAAGAAGAAGCAAAAAAAGCTGAAGAAGCTAAAAAAGCTCAAGAAGCTAAGGCTCAAGAAGAAGTAAAAAAAGCTCAAGAAACTCAAGCTACAAGCTTTACAGGTTGGGTGAATACAGCTGCTTTGAATTTAAGAAGTGGAGCAAGCACAGATTCTAATATTATTGGATCTTTGACTCTTGGAGATAAAGTTTCTGGAACACTTCAAAATGGATGGTTAAAAATAAATTATAATGGAAAAGTTGCATACCTAGCATCTAATCTATTATCAAATACAGAGGTTAAAAAACCAGTAGTTGAGAAAAAACAAGAAAACAAAACTCAACAAGCTCCAGCTAGACAAGCAAACACTGTTCAATCTCAAGCTTATACAGGTTGGGTAAATACAGCTGCATTAAATGTTAGATCAGGAGCATCAACATCATATAATGTAATTGGAAACTATACCATGGGAGATAAAGTTAGTGGACAACTAGCAAATGGATGGTTAAAAGTTAATTATAATGGAAAAGCTGGATACATTAGTGCAAATTTACTTTCAAATACACAAGTAAATAAACCACAACAAGTTGTTCAAAATAATTCAAGTAAAACAAATAATAATGTAGTTGCTCAAAGAGCATCAGTTCAAAAGCCACAAGCATCTGCAAGTGGACAAGCTGTTGCGAATGTAGCTGCATCAATGATAGGTAATCCATACGTTTGGGGTGGAACAGCTCCTGGCGGATTTGATTGTTCAGGCTTAGTTCAATATGCTTATAGACAAGTTGGAGTAAATGTTGCAAGAACTAGTCAAGCACAAGCAGGAAATGGATATGCTGTTAATTTAGGTAGCTTACAAGCTGGAGATATATTATTATTCTCATATAACGGTTCTATTGACCATGTTGGTATAGTTACAGATTCTAGTGGAAACTTTGTTCATGCAGCAAATCCAAGCATGGGAGTTTGTAGAGGTAATGTATATGATTCATGGTATAAATCAGTTTGTGTTGGAGCAAGAAGAATATTTTAATTAAAATGAAAAAAAAACACCCTTAGGGGTGTTTTTTTTAAGGTGAAAATTATGAAAATTATAAAATCAAATGAAATAAAAAATAATTTAATAGAAAAAATAAATACTTGTCAAAAAAATAAAAAAATTTTACTACTTTCTCAAGGAGAGGATAAGGCAGTTAGGCAATATAAAAATGCGATAATTAAAAGATGTGAGGAATTTAAAATAGATTATCATGATAAAGAATTTTCTTCTAATGAAAATCACAAAGATATTATAGATTATTGTAAAAATTTAAAAATATTGATGGCTTTATTGTTCTCCAACCTTTAGCAAAAAATACGGATATAAATTATTTAAGGGAAAATATGCCTTTTGATGATTTGGATGGATTTAGGTATGATTCTTTGGGAAAGATTATGGACAAAAAATTTGAAAATTTGCCTCAAACTGCAAGGTCTATAATTAAATTTATTGATTATATGAAACTGGATTTAGAAGCAAAAAATGTAATTATTGCAAATTCGACAAATGTAATTGGAAAGCCTTTGGCAATGTATCTGAATTATAAAAAAGCTTGTGTTACTCTTTTTAATTCAAAAACAAAAAATCAAATAGAAAAAATAAAAAATTCTGATATTTTTATTTCAGCAATTGGTAAGCCTAATTATTATGATGATAAATATTTTAGGGATGGGCAAGTTATAATTGATGTAGGAACAAGTTTTGTAGATGGAAAAATGTATGGTGATATTGATTATAAAAGTTTAGAAAATCTTGATGTTAATATTGTAACTTGCAAAAATGGTGTTGCAAGTATTACCACCTTATCTTTAATTGAAAGATTGCTAGATAGGTCTGGTATTTAAAAAATATGATTTTAAAGTATAGTAATAAGCACAAGTAACTTTGAATATTAGTTTATTTATACAAGGAGATAAAAATGCCAATTGTAAATTCAGAAAAAGATTTTAAAAGATATAAAGATTATTTAGATAAATCTCCATATACAAAATTTTATCAAGATCCTTCTTGGGCTAAGGTTAAGAATAATTGGACTTGTGATTTTGTATATGTTGAGCAACCTAATAAACAAATAGTAGCAGCTATGACAGTTTTAGGAGTGAAAAATAAAAATGGAAAGCACTTTTTATATGCCCCAAGGGGTCCAGTTTGCGATTTTAGAGATTATAAATTGGTTGATAGGCTTATTAAAGAAGCAGAGCCTTTAAAAGAAAAATATGATGCTTTTCTTTTGAGAATAGATCCAGAGCTTGAATTTGATGAAAGAGCAATTTATGAATATAAAAAATTAGGCTATGATTTTAGATCTGTCTGCGATCCTATTAGATCTTTTACCCAACCAAGATATAATATGGTTGTTGATTTGAGTTTAGGTGATGAAGATAAAATTTTTAAGAATTTTTCAAGTAATGGTAGATATGGTATAAGAAAATCTATAAGATCTAATATTATAACTAAGATGGAAACTAATGAAAAAACCTTAGATAAATTTTATGAATTAACAGAAATAATGGCTAAAAGGCAAGGGATTACATATAGACCTAAAGAATACTTTGAAAGGCTTATAGAATATATGAATGCTCAAGTATTTACTACGTATCTTGAGGATGAGGCTTTATCTGCTTCAATATTAGTTCCATATAAAGATAAATTGATGTATTTATATGCTGCAAGTTCAAATGAAAAAAGAAACTTAATGCCTAATTATAATATGTTATGGGAAGAGATAAAATATGGAATAAAAAATAATTACAAAAAACTAGATTTAGGTGGAGTATTTTCTTTAGACAAGGCAGATGGTCTTTATTCATTTAAAGAAAATTTCTGCTATCCAGATAAATTTACAGCCTATATTGGCGAGCTTGATGTGGTCTATGATAAGGATGCTTATAAAGAGTTTTTAATTACTAAATAATTTTTTAATATATATTTTATAAGCAAAAGCAAAATAAATTATAATTTGCTTTGTCTTTGTTTTTTAAATTTTCAATTTAAAAGGCTATGTAAAATTGATTTTTAAAAATTAATTTTACATAGCCTTTTTTTGTGATTTTAAAGATTTATTTTTTTTATACTAATTTTTTTGCAGCTTCTAGGGCAGCTTTGTAGTCTGGAAGTTGTGTATTTTGTTCTAAGTATTCTACATGAACTAATTTATTGTCTTTGTCTACAACGAAAACTGCTCTATTTTGCAATTTTAATTCCTTGATTAAGGTTGCATATTTTTTTGCAAAATCTAAAAAATTATAATCGGAAACTGTTTTTACTTGGTCAATTCCTTTTGCTGAGCAAAATCTTGCTTGGGCAAATGGAAGGTCGTTTGATATTGTTACAATTGAAACGTCAGGACTGATTTCTGCAGCAGCCTTGTTAAATTTTGTAGTTTGAATTTCACAAACTGATGTGTCAAGAGATGGCACTACTGAAAGAATTTTTATTTTTCCTTCTTCTGCTTTATAAAAATCATATTCTGACAAGTCGTTGTTTATTGCCTTAAAGTCAGGAGCTATATCTCCAATTTTTAATTCTTCTCCTATTACTGTGATTTCTTCTTCACCAAATTTTTTCTTTCTTTCTGTCATTTATACCTCCTAAAATGTATAATTGTTTCTATATTAATATACCCATTTTTTGAAAATTTTTAAATAATAATATTGTTATTGTCAAATCCTTTTAAATAAGGTATAATTAATCAGTATGAAAGTTAGATAAAATAAGGAGGAAACAATGGCAGATATAGTTTTAGTTTCAGAAAAAAGAGAAGCTGTCGGAAAAAATAAAGTTAATAAACTTAGACAACAAGCTATTGTACCAGGTGTTGTATATGGTAAAGATAAAGAAAATATAAATGTACAATTTACTTCAAGAGATTTTGAAAAAGTATTATCTCAAGCAGGTACATCTACAATTATTGACTTAGATATTAATGGAGAAAAAATACCGGTACTTATTAAAGATTATCAAATGCATCCATTCAAATCTCAATTTTTCCATGTAGATTTCCAAGCAATTAATGCTAAGGAAGCTATAAGAGTTACAGTACCAGTTTACTTAAATGGAAGAGATGATATTAGGGTTGAACCTTCAGTATTGGTTCAAAATATTGATACAGTTGAAGTTGAATGTTTACCAATGTATATTCCACAATATGCTGAATTAGAAGTAACAGAAATGCAAATTGGTGATGCTTTTACAGTAGCTGATCTTGACATTGCTAAAAATGAAAATATTAACATCTTATTAGAAGCAGATGAAGTTGTATGCTCACTTCAAGAACCTCAAGAAGAAGTTGTTGCTGATGAAAATGCTGAAAGCGGATCTGCTGCTGACGTACCAACTGTTGGTGAAACTGAAGAAAAATCAGACGAAGAATAATTAAAAGAAACAAAGACCTTTATCGGTCTTTTTTTTTCGAAAATTTTATTTTTTCTTATTTTTCAAATTTTAATCTTTTTTCAATTTATTGTATAATAAAAGCATGAAAGGTTTATTAATTGTATTTGAAGGTCCAGATGGTTCTGGAAAAACTACTGTTTTGGAAAAAGTTTATAATAAACTTTTGAAAGATGGGTATGATATATATAAGTTTAGAGAACCTGGTGGCACCGATATATCAGAAAAAATTAGAGAAATTATTTTAGATAATGAAAATATAGAAATGTCAGCAAGGTGTGAGGCTCTTTTATATGCTGCAAGCAGGGCTCAATTAGTTGAAGAAAAATTAAGACCCTTATTGAAAAAAGGAGCAATTATTCTTTGCGATAGGTTTGTAATGAGTTCTATGTTATATCAAGGCTTAGGGAGAGATCTTGGACTTGATGAAATTAAAAATATAAATGATTTTGCTATAGGAGATGTAAAGGCAGATTTTACTTTATTTTTAAATATAGACTACAAAACTGCGATTGATAGAAAAAGGAGAAATTTTATTTCGGATCGCTTGGAAAATGAGGATGATTCTTTTCACAAAAAAACTTATGACGGATATATATCCTTATCTAAAAAATTTAAGGATGAAATTATTTCTATTGATGCTAACAAAAGCGTAGATACGGTTGTAGATAATTGTTTAAATGTTATAAAAACTTATTTAAAGGAGAAAAAATGAAACTTTTAATAGCTATTGTTCAAGATGCAGATGCGAGCTTTTTGATGGACTCTTTGACAGAAAAAAGATATAGAGTAACAAAACTTGCGACAACAGGTGGATTTTTGAGAGAAGGAAATACAACACTTCTTATAGGAATTGAAGAGGAAGATCTTGAAGAAGTAAAACAAATTATAGAAGATAATTGCAAAAAAAGGACAGCCCAATCTTCAGTTATAAATCCAACAGCAGACTCCCCACTTTTAGCTACAAGTGCTCCAGTTGACGTAAATGTTGGAGGAGCAACAGTATTTATTTTAGATGTTGACCAATATATAAGAATCTGAGATGACAGAAATTTTAGAAAATCAAATAAAAAATGATAGATTGTCCCATGCCTATATCTTTGAATCAATAAATTATACTTGTAGTATGGATAAGGCATTGGAATTTTCTACTAGAGTTTTTAATAAGTTTGATATTTATACCAAACTTGAAGAAAATCCTGATTTTGAAATAATAAAAAAGGATGATAAAGAAAAAATATAAGCATAAAAACCATAAGACTTTTGATAAAAGATATGTATCTTAGGCCTACAAATGGAAAAATTAAAATATATATAATTAAAGATAGTGAAAATTTGAGTATAGAAAGCTCAAATGCCCTTTTAAAAAGTATAGAAGAAGCCAAAGATTATATAATGCTTATTTTTACTACAAACAACGCCCATAGTATGCTCAAAACTATAAGGTCAAGATGTCAAATAATAAGCTTTAAAAGCCAAGTAGAAAATGAATTTGTAGATAGGGAAAAATTATACTATATATTAAGTGAAATAATTTCTGGGAATTTCTCTTTTTATTACAAAAATAAGGATTTTTTTTCAAAAGCAAAGGATTATAAAGAAGAATTATTCATAGAAATTTTAAAATTTTTTAATAATTTGATAAAATTAAAATACTATAAAGAAGATTTGAATGAAAATCAAAAAATATTGTTTTATTTGAGAAAAATAGAAAAATTACCTTTTGATTCTATAGATAAAATAATAAAAAAAATTGAGCAAATAACAAAAGGATTTAAAAATAATGCAAATTTCGACATATCCGTTGAAAATTTTCTTATTTTTATATATAGAGAGGGGAAAAGTATTGAAGGTAGTAGGGATAAGCTTTAAAAAAACAGGGAAAATATATTATTATAATCCACTAGATTTTGAATTAAATATTGGAGATAAGGTTATTGTAAGTTCAAATTCTTGCATAGAAATTGGTATTGTAAAAACACCGATAAAAGAAATAAATAAAGATGAATTTGAACATGACCTAAATGATATAATAAGAAAAGCTAACAAAAAAGACCTTTTAGAATATGAAAAAATAAAGAAGATGCTGTTGAAGCTGTAGAAATATGCCAAAAAAAGGCAGATAAACTTGGATTAAATCTTCATGCAATAGAAGCAGAATTTACTCTTGATAGAAAAAAACTTCTCATATATTTTTCATCAAACAATAGGGTGGATTTTAGAAAATTAGTAAAAGATCTTGCATCAATTTATAGAAATAGGATTGAGCTTAGACAAATTGGAGTAAGAGATCATGCAAAATTGGTTTCAAGCGTAGGAATTTGTGGGCAAAAATGCTGTTGTGCAAGATTCTTAAGCGATTTTCAACCCTTATCAATAAAAATGGCAAAAGAACAAGACATAACCCTAGATCCAAATAAAATATCAGGACTTTGTGGAAGGCTAATGTGCTGTTTATCATACGAAAATGAAAATTATAAAATAGCAAAAAAGTCTATGCCGAAAGTTGGAGATAGAGTAGAAACAGAAGATGGATTGGGAGTGGTTATAGAAAATAATTACGTAAAAGAAAAATGTAAAATAAGAGTAAGAATCGAAGAAGATGATACAGAAATTGAAAAAACTTATTGTCCTAAAGAAATCAGAAAAATAGATTTGAATTAAAGAAAAAATATTGATATTTACTATCATTTGACATTAATAAAGTAAACAACTATAATAATGATATAACAAATGAGGAGGTAAAATTATGGCTTATAGAATAGATGAAAATACATGTATATCATGTGGATCATGCGAAGGTGAATGTCCAGTTCAAGCTATTGAACAAGGAGATGCAGCTTACGAAATAGATGAAGATTCTTGCATCGATTGTGGATCATGTTCAGCAGTTTGTCCAGTAGAAGCAATCTCACCAGCAGAATAAAATATATACATAAAAAACAAAACCCAGCTTAGACTGGGTTTTTTATTTGCCAAAATTATGAAAATTTTACAAAATAATAAGATATTTTAATAAAGAAAAATAAGGAAAAAATTGACAATTTCTATAATTTTTGCTAGTATAATTCTTGATGTATATAAGGAGGCATTATGAAAAATTCGAAAAAAATTTACCATGTAGAAGATAAGTTACCATTTAGATTATTACTACCACTTTCAATCCAACACACCTTTGCAATGTTTGGAGCAAGTGTATTAGTCCCAATTTTATTTAAAATAAATCCAGGAATAGTACTTTTTATGAATGGTATCGGAACATTATTATTTATATTATTTACAAAAAAGAAAGCACCAGCTTATTTGGGTTCATCATTTGCATTTTTAGCACCAGGAACAGCTATTATTGCAAGTCAAGGATTTCAATACGCTCAAGGTGCTTTTATTGTGGTCGGAATTCTGGGATGTTTTTTGGCATATGTAATTTATAAATTCGGAATAGGATGGATAGATATAGTTTTGCCACCAGCAGCTATGGGATCAGTTGTTGCCCTAATAGGATTTGAGCTTGCAGGAAACACAGTAACAGGTGGTTCAATCGGAGCAAATATAATGACAGATTCAGCAAATTATAAAGATTTTATAATATTTGGAATTACACTTTTTACAGCGATAATTGGATCAGTTTCCTTTAAAGGATTCTTTTCAACAATTCCAATTTTAATAGCGATAATAGTTGGTTATGTATGTTCAATTTTCTTTGGAATGGTAGATTTTACTCCAGTTTTACAAGCAAAATTATTTACCCTACCAAATTTTTCAGCACCAAAGTTTTCAATGGAAGCAATTTTGTCAATGTTACCAGTAATATTAGTAATAACAAGTGAGCACATTTCTCACCAAGTAGTAACAAGTAATATTATAGGAAGAAATTTACTAGAAGATCCAGGACTTCATAGATCAATATTTGCAGATAATTTCTCATCAGCTCTATCAGGACTTGTAGGAGGAGTTCCAACAACAACATATGGAGAAAATATAGGAGTTATGGCAATAACAGGAGTGTATTCAGTCCAAGTTATTGGAGCAGCAGCAATTATATCAATACTTATGGCGTTTATAGGACCCCTAGCAGCCCTAATCCAAACAATACCAGGAGATGTAATAGGAGGAGTAACTTTCCTATTGTACGGAATGATAGGAACAAGTGGAATAAGATTACTAGTAGACCAAAAAGTAGACTATTCAAAAGCAATAAATCTAATCCTAACATCAACAATATTTATAGCAGGTTTATCAGGATTATCAATAAAATTCGGTTCAATTCATTTACAAGGTATGGTACTAGCATCAGTAGTAGCAGTTTTACTCTCAGCATTTTTAACCTTGCTTAGAAAATTAAACCTAATAAACAATTAAATATTATAAAATAAAAAATCAAGCTCACAAAAAAATTAGCTTGATTTTTTTATTAGAAAATTTATAAAAAGAATTTTCAATATAATATTTTCAAAAATAAATTAAGTTATTAAGGAAAAATAATGAAATTAAAATTTTGGAAAATTATAAAAAATTAAAAATAAGCAAAAAAATGGAGCCACTTCCCAGGATCGAACTGAGGACCTCATCCTTACCATGGATGCGCTCTACCGACTGAGCTAAAGTGGCACTAAGTGTAATATACCATAGAAAAAAAATTTTGCAAATTATTTTTAATTATTCAAAAAAGACAGTATAGTGGAGATAATTGTAGAAAATTTATTAAATTTATGGTATAGTAATCTTATAATATTTAGGAGGAAACAATGAGTAAAGAACAATTTGAAAGAAGTAAACCACATATTAATATTGGTACAATTGGACACGTTGACCAC
>NZ_HE978616.1:269584-271568 GCF_000307225.1 Anaerococcus vaginalis | reverse complement strand
CAATAATAAAAAAAAGAGCGGGTCTTTGGACTTGCTCTTTTTTAATTTTTTTACTAGGAGTTTATATGAAAAATAAAAAAATATTATTTCTATTTTTACTCATAATATCTATTAGTTTTTCTTCTTGTTCTTTAAATAATAGTAAAAAAATTGAGCGAAAATAATTCATCAAATATAACTTCTAATTTAAGTAGAAATAATAAAAAAGAAAAAAAACCTACTGGTGAACCTTATCTTGTAGGAGTTACTCCTGATGATTATAATATGGACTATGATACTTCAAGATTAAAATCTTTGAAGGAAAAAAAGTCAAAATATTATCCTAAAGATGGGGTAAAAGGCATATATTTTAGTGCTTATGCTATTGAAAATCCAAAAACTTATAAAAAAGTTATAAATTTAGTAGATAAAACAAAATTAAATACCCTTGTAGTAGATGTTAAGGATGATTTTGGAAATATAACTTGTGATTTTAAATCTAATGATAAGGATATAAAATATGCAACAGATAAGCTAATCAATGTCGAAAATTTTATTAATAAAATGCATAAGAAAGGTATTTACCTTATTGCGAGAATTTCAACTTTCAAGGATTCAGTTATAAGTGAAAGACATCCTGATTGGGCTTTTAGATTAGAAGATGGTTCTTTACTTAAAAATAATAATGATGAAGTTTTTATCAATCCTTATATGAATGAGGTAAGAAATTATAATCTAAAAATTGCTGAGCTTGCTGCGAAAGCTGGTTTTGATGAAATTCAATTTGATCATGTAGGATTTGCAGAGGGATTTGAAAATTTTGATGCTGATCTAACTTATTCTAAAGGAAAATGGGAAAATATCAAGATGAAAGAGGGAGATAAGAGAATTGATGCAATTACAAGTTTTGTAAAAGAAGCAAGGGAGATGCTTCAAGATTATGATACTCCTTGTGGAATTGATGTTTTTGGTTATTCTATGCAAGTGGGTAGGGCTGAAGGTATTGGACAAGATTTTAAGGAGCTATCAAATCAGGCAGATGTAATGAGTTCTATTATTTATCCGTCTAATTGGAATTTATATTCTTTTGATATTGAAAAACCTGATCTTGAGCCTTATGAATTAGTAAAAAAATATTTAAAAGAAGAGCAAAAAGTATTTTCGGAAATTGATCATAAGCCTCAGTCAAGACCTTGGATTCAAGATTTTACAGCTTCATGGCTTGGAATTGGAAATTATATGGAATATGATGCTAAAGCTGTAGAAGAGCAAATAAGAGCTATTTATGATAGTGGGCAAGATGAATTTTTATTATGGAATTCAAATTCAAAATACACTGACGGTGTAGAATATTAATAAAGTAGGATTTTATGGAAAAAAAGATAAAAGAAAAAATTGCTTTGGCAATAAAGGCTATAGAGCTTGTAATTTGTGTAAGTATTTTATTTTCTCTAATATTATCAATACCACATTTATTGGAATATGCTTTTACGATAATAAAAACTCCAGATTTAAGAGAAAACTATGAATTATTAAATGAGTTTTTGAAACATGCTTTACTTTTGGTTGTTGGAATCGAGCTTATAGAAATGATTATTACCAGATCTCATGAGGCAATTCTTACTTTGATTTTATTTGTAATAGCAAGAAAAATGCTTTTATATTCGGTTGGATTGTTGGATATATTAATTGGCTCAATTTCTATTGGATTGGTATTTGCAATTATTAAATTTGTTGTAAAAGATGATAATTTAATGGCAAAAATTGATAATACTTATTCTGCTGCAATGACTGTCAAGCAAATAAAAAAGAATATAAATTAGATTTACCACAAGATATGTCAAACACCCTTGGTGGTTTAGTATATGAAATTGCCAAAATTGAAGGTATTGATGAGTTAAAAGAAAATACTAGACTTATTTATGGATCTTATGAATTCAAAATAGTTGCTATGAAAGATGGAGTAATTAAAAGATTAAAATTGAAGAATAAAAAATTAAGTTAT
>NZ_HE978616.1:147684-269172 GCF_000307225.1 Anaerococcus vaginalis | reverse complement strand
TTTTATGTATATATTTTAAATCCTATGATTTTTTCTAAATTGAGATGGGGTTATACCAACTTTCTTTCTAAAAACTTGGTTAAAATAGGATTGGGAATTAAAGCCAACTATTGATGAAATTTCTTCCATTGAATGATTTGTACTAATTAATAAATTTTTTGTTACTTCGATTCTTTTTAAGATTAAGTAATCTATAGGAGTAACCCTGTAGGATTGTTTAAATTCTGAGATTAAATGAAATTTATTCATATATGCCATTTTTGAAAGGCCTTCAAGCTTTATATCTTCAGAATAATTGTTATCTATGAAATTTTTAATATAGTCTATTTGCTTATTTATTTTTACATCATTTGTTATTATAAACTCATTTTTATATTTTCTTAATAAAGAAATTACAAATTCACTAGCTTTTACATTAGCCATAGATCTTGAAAAAATATCATTTGAGTCAAATTCTTTATTAATAATATCAAAACTTTTTATAAAATAATCCTTGTCTTTTTCTACATTTCTGTATATATATTTATCATAATCAGGGTCATCTTTATTTTCGATATTTTTTACAAATATACTATCAACACCAAAAGAAACATAAACTAAATCTTCGTTTTCACTTGAATATATACTGTGCCCAACATTCGAATTAATTATAAAAAAATCATCAGTGCTTGTATCTATAAGTTTATCTTCAATAGAAAATTTTCCGCTTCCTTTTAAAATATAATAAAATTCAGTGAAGGGATGAAAATGAATCCTAGTATTTATGTTTTTAGAAGTTGAAAATTTTTTTGCATAAAGGACTTTAAGATAAAGACTTTCCATATTTGTATTATTATTTTCATTTTTATTTAAAATTTCCATAAACATAATTCCTTTTTATTTTATTTATATATATTATACAGAAAAAAGACCTATACTACAAGATTATTTTACATAAAATTTTATAATAATATTTTATGATATAATATACTAAAGAAATAATAAGCTTAAAATATGATTAAATTAATTTGAATATAGGAAGGAAAATAATGGATACTAGAAAATACTTGCAAGGAGAGGCGAGTGATGGATATAAATTTTTTGGAAACCATAAAATAGATAAAAATTCATATATTTTCAGAACTCTTGCACCAAATGCGAAAAATCTATATGTAGTGGGAGATTTTAATGGTTGGAGAGAAGAAAAGCTCAGGAAATATTCTACAGGAATCTTTTCAAAGACAATAAAAAATGTAAAGGAATTTGACAAATACTTATATGTAATTGAGGATACGAATGGCAAAAAATCTTATAAATTAGATCCTTTTGCAAAAATTTCTGATGATAAAAATTCTCTTGTATTTGATAAAACTTATAAATTTTCTTATAAAATTAAAGAAAATAGAAATTTGAATATTTATGAAATGAAATTTGATAAAGAAGTTTTTGAAGATGAGAAAAAAGTTGTAGAGTTTATCAAATACTTAAAGGAAAATAATTTTACTCATCTTAAAGCTATGATGATATTTTCAAATTATTTCCAAGGTATGGGAAGAGATATTAGAAAATCATTTTTTTCTGTAAATAAAAATTTAGTGGATTTGGAAAAATTAAAAAAATTTATAGACCTTCTTCATAAAAATAATATTGGGATAATCTTCGATATAGACATAAGTGGTTTTTCTCCTTGTGATAAAGGATTAATTAAGTTCGATGGGTCAAATATTTATAATTATGATTATGATGATATTTTGTATAGTTATAATGGAATGGTAAATTTTGATCCGAGTAAATATATAGTTAAATCTTATGTCTTATCTTTCATTACCTATTTGATTGATGAATTTAATATTGACGGAATTTCTTTAGAAAATTTGGAAAATTTAATATTTTGGCAAGGTGATAAATCAAGAGGTTACAATGAATTTTGGATAGAATTTATAAGTATAATCAATTCTCATATAAAATCTTTTAAAAGGCTAAGTCTTGGATCATACAATTCAATTTGGAAAGAGGACTTGAATTTGGATTTGGGTTTTTCTTATATTTATGATAGATCACTTGATAAAATAATAAAAATTATGCAGAAATATCCTATTGAAAGGGATAGATATTCTTATATTGTTAAAAATCTAATAGAAAATGATTATAAAAATTTCTTACTTGGTTTTAATTATCTTGATAGTTTAAGTGAGGGTGCAAGTCTTGCTATGAAAATAAATTCGGATGATAAAAAGTACCAACAATTAAAGACCTTGTTTTTATTAGTATATAGCTTAAAATCTAAAAAAATTTTATTTATGGAGGATGAGTTTGGATCTTTAGAAACTTATTATTCTGATAAAAAAATTAATTTTAAGATAAGAAATAATCAAGAAGATGATTTTAATAAATTTTATAAAAAAATTTCCAAATTTTACAAAGAAAATAAAGAACTATATAAAAATGACGCTATAACAAAAATTCTTGAAATTGAAGGATATTCATTATATGCTTTTAAAAGAATATACAAAAATAATGAATTTTTGGTTGTAATTAATTTAACTGATTTGGACTATAATATTAATTTTTCCAAAAAAACAGAAACAATTTTAACAAGTTTTAAAGAAATTTCTACAAAAAATAATAATTTATTTATACCAGCTTTTGGCTCAGGTATTTTTAAAATAAAATAGCAAAAAAGGAGCAGTTATAAAATTATTCAATAAGATAATCCTATAACTGCTCCTTTTTATAATTTTTTATTAATTTGTATTCATTTTCTATATTATGTGCAATATTTGTAAATCTTTCTAAAATAGTTTTTCTTGTAATTATTCCAACAAAATATCCATTTCTATGAGTGATACATATAAAATTATTATTTATTATAAGCCTTAATACATCTTCAAGATCTGAATCATCAAATAAAATAGGAACAACCTGATCCATTACTTCACTAACCTTAGTTTGAGTTAAAATTTCTTCATTAAAAAATGTTACATCTTCAGATGATATTACAATTTTTGAAATAGAGATCAAGCCACGAACCCTATCTTTATCATCGAGAACTGGTATGGTTTGATATCCTCTATTTGAAAGAACAATTATAGCATGCAAAAGTGTATCATCTTCTCTTACTACAGCAACATCACTTGCTGGAGTTATAATATTTGCGGTAGGTTGATCAAATAATTTCTTTAATTTTTCTCCAATCATTTTTTACTCCTTCTTAAAAAATAGGGGCTGTTGCAAAACTATGAATAATAATAATCCTACAATAGTCCCAATATAGAGTATATTATGTAAGCACACCCAAGCTTGTATAATAAAATTTATACGTTACTCAAACAGCCAGCTCATGACAGGTGCCCTTACGGCACATAAGAAGATCTACTTAATGCTGCTACGTTCCCGTCCTGACATGGTTCATAGTTTCCTATTGCGTAAGACCCATCAATCAACACCACTTATTTGAGGCAGACTATATATTTTAAAATCCTAACTTGGGAATTAAATCCTGCTGTAGCGGATTGCAGGTTACAGGGCACCGCTAACTCCCCATCTAGTGCATGGCGGAGAGCAAGGGATTTGAACCCTTGATACACTATCAATGTATACACGATTTCCAATCGTGCTCCTTAAGCCACTCGGACAGCTCTCCATGCTTTACAGATAAAAACTATACTTTATTTTTGAAAAAATTCAAATTAAATTTAAAATTAAAAAAATAATTTCACTATGGTATAATCTTTAGGGAAAGGAATTATTATGGCAAAAGCTTTATATAGAGAATATAGACCTCAAAAATTTTCAGATGTTTTGGGTCAGGATAGGGTTGTAAATGTATTAAAAAATCAGGTCAAATCAGGTCAAATATCTCACGCATATTTATTTGCTGGAGAAAGAGGATGTGGAAAGACAACTTGTGCAAAAATTTTTGCCAAGGCAATCAATTGTCTTAATCCAATAGATTCATCGCCTTGTGGTGAATGTGAAAATTGTAAATCAATAGAAGAAGAATCCACTATGGATGTTGTAGAAATGGATGCGGCAAGCAATAGAAGAATTGATGATATTAGAAATTTAAAAGAAACTGTTGTATATCCTCCGAATAATTTAAAATATAAGGTTTATATTATAGACGAGGCTCATATGATTACAAGAGAGGCTTTTAATGCTCTTTTGAAAATTATGGAAGAGCCACCAAGTCATTTAGTTTTTATTCTTGCTACAACAGAAATTGAAAAAATTCCAAAAACTATCTTATCAAGAGTCCAAAAGTTTGAATTTAATAAAATTGGAAGAGAAGATATAATTAAACAAATTGATATAATTTTGTCTGATAGAAATATTTCTATGCAAGATGAGGCGAAAGAACTTATTGTAAAAAAAGCAAAAGGAGCAATGAGAGATGCTCTTTCAATTTTGGACCAAGTTTTATCAATTGAAAAAGAATATTTTTCCATAGAAGATGTGGAAAATATTTTGGGCTTGGTTGATTTTGAATCTTTGGATAAATTGGTTGATAATATAATTTCTTATAATCAAAAAGAGTCTTTGGACATACTTTTCAAATTAAGAGAAAATGACAAGGATGATAAGGATATATTAGATGGGCTTGTTGGATATTTTAGGGATATTATGGTTTACAAAACAAGCTTAAATGAAAAATATATAGAAAATTCAGATTATTTGGCATTAATAAAAGAAAAAACCAAAAATATTTCATCTGATAGGGTAGTTTCTTTTCTTGAAATTTTAAATGATTATTCAAATAGGATGAAAAATTCTGAAAACTCATCTTTTCTTATGGAAATGGCAATTTTAAGATTAATTAATTTGAAAAATGAAGAAGATATTTTATCAAGAATAAAAAAATTGGAAGAAAATAAGACAGAAAATATTATCGATATAATAAATAAATTAGTTGATCAAAAATTTGAAAATATAAATCTAAGTAAAGTCAAATTAAAATCTGATGAAAATTTTGAAGCTAAAACAAAAGAAAAATTTACAAATGAACAAATAAAAGAAAAAATTTTAGAAAATCCTAAAGAAAATTCAATAGAAGAAACAAAAGAAGATGAAAAATCTTTTGAAGAAAATATAAGAGAAGACTTTGAAGAAATAAAGGATTTTGAAGATAAAAAAGAAGAAGATTTTAGTCTTAGTAAAGATCAGGAAGATCTTTTTAAAAGAGAGCTTTTAGAAACTTGCTCCCCAATTTTAAGGGCTTTAATAAAAGATGAAGGTCTTAATTATTATATAAAAAATGATCTTTTTACTATTTATTATGCTAATAATTTATATTATCAATTTTTGGAAGAATCCAAGGAAAAAATTAAAGAAATTTTAAAATCTATTGTTGGCAAAGAATTTGACATAAAAGTTTCATCTATTGACAAAAAAATTTCTAACAAGAATAATAATATAGAAAGAATTAAAAAAAATTCAGATGATGTAATAAAAAAACTAGAAGAAGTTTTTAATAATGATTTAATAATTGAAGAATAAAGGAGGATGTTATGGCAAGAGGTGGATTTCCAGGTGGAAATATGAATAGTATGATGAAAAAAAGTGCAAAAAATGCAAAGAGAGATGGCGAAAGCTCAACAAGAGATTGAAGAAAAAGAATTTTCTTCAACAGCCGGTGGTGGTGTCATTGAGGCAATAGTAAATGGCAAAAAAGAATTAGTTAAAATAAAAATTGATGAGGATGTAGTTGATCCTGACGATACAGAAATGTTAGAGGATTTGGTTGTAGTTGCAGTAAATGATGCTTTGAAAAAAGCTGATGAATATACTCAAAGAGAAATGGGAAAATTAACCGGCAATATTAATATTCCTGGACTAATGTAATGGCTTTGTATCCTGAAAGTTTAACTAAATTAATTGAAGAGTTTCAAAAATTGCCAACTATTGGGAAAAAAAGTGCTGAAAGACTTGCTATGAGTATAGTTGGAAAAGATTTATCAAGTGTTGAGAACTTTTCCAATTCTCTTCTTGAAGTAAAATCTAAAATTCATCCTTGTAAAATTTGTGGAAATTTAACAGAAGATGACCTTTGCAGTATTTGTAAGGATGTTTCTAGGGAAGATGATATAATTTGTGTAATTGAGGATGTAAGAAATTTGTACGCAATTGAAAAGTCTTCAGTTTTTCACGGGAAATATCATATTTTGGGAGGACTCATTTCTCCATCTGATAATATTAAGGCTGAAGATTTATCAATAGATAAATTGTTGGATAGGATTGATAAGGAAAATATTAAAGAAATAATTTTAGCGATTTCTTCTACAATAGAAGGAGAAACGACATCTTTATTTTTGGCACATTTATTAGAAGGAAAAAATGTAAAAGTATCAAAAATTGCCTCAGGCATACCAGTTGGTTCAAATTTAGAATATTTTGATCAATTAACTCTTGAAAGAGCCTTGGAAGATAGGAGAGAAATTTAATTTATATTAGAAAGATTAACTTGGTTTGTGATATAATAAAAATGAATTAGCAATAAGTTTTGTGGATAAATTTATCTAATAAATTTTTGCAAATCTTTCAAATTTAGTGGAAAATCATTAAAGCTGAATATTAAAATTTAACAAGACCATCCTTTTAGGGTGGTTTTTAAATCTTAAAGGAGAAAAAATGGCAAAATATGATGTTAAATCAAACAATGCAGAAGAATTTATAAATCATGAAGAAATTTTGGAATCTTTGGAATATGGAAATAAACACAAAAATGATAGGAAATTAATAAAAGAAATTTTGGAGAAAGCAAAAAAAGCTAAGGGATTAAATCACAGAGAAGCTTTCGTATTGCTTTCTTGTCAAGAAGATGATTTGAATAAAGAAATTTTTTCATTAGCAAAAAAATTAAAGCTTAAATTTTATGGAAATAGGATAGTTTTATTTGCGCCACTTTATTTATCAAATTATTGTGTAAATGGATGTTTGTATTGTCCATATCATGCAAAAAATAAAACAATTCCAAGAAAAAAATTAAGTCAAGATGAAATTAGAAAAGAAGTTATAGCTCTTCAAGATTTAGGACATAAAAGACTTGCTCTTGAAACTGGAGAAGATCCTATAAATAATCCTATAGATTATGTATTAGAATCAATTAAAACAATTTATTCTATTAAACATAAAAATGGTTCAATAAGAAGAGTTAATGTAAATATTGCCGCAACTACCGAAGAAAATTATAAAAAATTATTAGATGCAGAGATAGGTACATATATTTTATTTCAAGAAACTTATAATAAGAAAAATTATGAAAAGCTTCATCCAACTGGTCCAAAACATAATTATGATTACCACACTGAATCAATGGATAGGGCAATGAGTGCGGGAATAAATGATGTTGGTTGTGGAGTTTTATTTGGACTTCAATCTTATGAGTATGAATTTATTGGCTTATTGATGCATGCTGAACATTTGGAAGCTAGATTTAATTGTGGACCACATACAATTTCTGTTCCAAGAGTTCAACCTGCTGATGATATTGATCCTGACGAATTTGATAATTCATTAAGTGATGAAATGTTTGAAAAAATTGTAGCTTGCCTAAGACTTGCTGTTCCTTATACTGGAATGATAATTTCTACTAGAGAATCTAAAGAGGTTAGAGAAAAAGTTTTGGATCTTGGAATAAGTCAAATTTCTGGAGGATCAAAAACTACAGTAGGTGGTTATTCAGAAGAAATCGGAGATGTAGAAGGATCAAATCAATTTGAACTTGCAGATAATAGAACACTAGATGAAGTTGTGGATTGGTTATTAAATATGGATTATCTACCATCATTTTGTACAGCTTGTTACAGAGAAGGCAGGGTTGGAAAAGATTTTATGAAAATTGTTAAAAATTATGGAATAGGAAATATGTGCCAACCAAACGCAATCTTGACTTTAGATGAATATTTAACAGATTATGCAAGTGAAAAAACAAGAAAAGATGGAAGAGCATTAATTGAAAGAGAAATTGAAAAAATAGAAAATCCAAAACTTCGAGAAAATACAAAAAAATGGCTTAGTGAAATAAGAGATGGGAAAAGAGATATTCACGTATGATAGCTTATAATTCGGAAAGGCTTAGCCTAGTCCTTTTGGGAAAAACCAATTCAGGAAAATCTTCTTTCTTAAATTTTATAAGCGACCAAGATGTATCAATTGTTTCAAGTGAGAAGGGAACTACTACAGATCCAATTAAAAAATCTATGGAAATTCATGATTTTGGTCCAGTTTTATTTTTTGATACTGCAGGATTTGATGATGATACAAATTTATATGAAAAAAGAATCTTAAAAACTAAAAAAGCCATTGAAAAAGCAAATATAATTATTTATTTTTTATCGCTTGAAGATTCTTATGATGATATTTTGAATTTAGAAAATAGGTATAAAAATATTATTTTTATTGCAAGTAAACAAGATTTGGATATTGGTAAAAAAATTCTTGAAAAATTTAAAAAAATTAATCCTTTGCCTATAAATTTAAAAAATAGGAACGATAGGGAAAAATTTTTTGATAGAATAAGGTCGGATTTTAAAATTGAGGATAAGACTATTACAAAAAATCTTGTTAAAGAAAAAGATTTGGTTTTGCTTGTAATACCTCAAGATGCTGAAGCGCCAAAATTTAGGCTTATAAAACCTCAAGTTATGACTATAAGAGAAATTATAGATAAAAATGCAACAGCAGTTTCCACAAATCTTGAAAATTTAGAAAACACTTTACAAACTTTTAATAAAAAACCAGATCTTGTAATAACAGATTCTCAGTATTTTAAAGAAGTCTATGACATTTTGGATAAGGATATAAAATTAACTTCATTTTCGGTTTTATTTTCTGCTTTCAAAGGCGATATAAAATATTATGTAGAATCTGTAAAAAAACTTGAACAAGGGGCAAGAAAAATTCTGATAGCAGAAGCTTGCTCTCATCCTCCAATGCAAGAAGATATTGGAACAGTAAAAATTCCAAAACTTTTAAGGGAAAAATACAAGGATATTGAAATTGAATTTACAAGAGGAGAGGACTTTGAAAATATTGAAAAATATGACTTGATAATCCAATGTGGTGCTTGTATGTTTAATAGAAAATATGTTATGGAAAGAGTAAAAAAAGCTAAAGAAAAAAATATTCCGATGACAAATTATGGGATAGTTCTTGCATATTTGAATGGAATTTTGGATAAAATTTATAAATAAAAGCCTTGGGTCAAAGAGTTTATTTCTTTGATCCAAGGCTATTTTTTATTATTTCTTGGCTATTTTTATAAAATATTGAAGAGTCTACTTTTTTATTATTTCTATTTTTTAAAGACAATAAGTGGAGCCTATCTTTTGCTCTGGTAATTGCAACATAAAAAATTCTTCTTTCCTCTTCAAGCCTTTCTTCATAATTATCGTCATCCAATATTATAGGAAATTCATTTTTAACCAAGTCTATTATAAAAACTTCATCATATTCAAGACCTTTGGATGAATGAATAGTAGAAAGTTTTATATTTGTATCTAATAAAGATTTTGATTTTTTTTCTATAATTTTTATTTTCTCATAAATTTCTTCAAGATTTTTGCAAGATTTGGCAAAATATATCAAACTTTCTATGTAAATATCCTTGTTTACAGTTTCTTCTTCATGTTTTCGACTTATCATATTTATGTAAGAATTATAGGATAGGCTCTTATAAATAAAGGAAATTTTTTTGTCCATAGGAAGTTTTCTTATGTGTTTTAATTTCTTTTCAATGTTAAAAAGCCCATCTTTTTTGAAATCTTCTATATCAGAATTTTCATAAAAATCAAAAATATTTTCATTTACAGCCTTATATTTTAATTTTTCAATATCATCTTTTGATAAGTAGCTTGAAATTTTATAGTAAATATCAGAAAATATTTCGATATTATCAAAATCTTCTGAAAATTTTATTATATTTATCATATCTACAAAAATTTTTGATTCAAAAAAATCAATTATATTTGATTTTATTGAAAAATCTACTTTATTTTCCAAGAAAAAAGAGATTAAAGAAATTGCCGATATATTATTTCTAAATAATATTGCTGTGTTTTGATTTTTATCTAAATTTTCCAAAATATAAGCATATTCTTTGGAAAAATCTCTGAAAGTTTTTGTTTTTATATAAGAAGGTTCATTTCTACTTGATTTAAAACTTTTTTCATACCTATTTTTATTTTGCCTAATAAAAATTTTTGCAAAGTTTACTATATTTTCACCCGACCTATGATTTGTATCAAGGCTCATTATTTTTGCGTTTTTGTAGTTTTTTTTAAAGTTTAGAAGATAGGTAGGATTTGCTGCCCTAAATGAATAAATAGATTGATCATCGTCTGCTACAAGCAAAATATTATTTTCGGGAAAAACTATTTTTCTAAAATTTTAAATTGTAAAATGGAAGTATCCTGCCCCTCATCAAGCTGAAAATACTTGTATTTATTTTTAATTGATCTCAATAAAGACTCATCTTTTAATAATTCTAGGGCATAAACTTGCATATCATCAAAATCTAAAAGGTGTTTTTCTTTTTTATTCTTTCATACTCAAAATAAATTTTTTTAATATTTGAAATTTCAACCTTATCTAGATAAGAAGGATCAAGGAGGGAATTTTTCATAAAAGAAATTTTTTGAAAAAATAAATTCAAATCTTCCTTTGAAATTTTCTTATTATTAATTTTTTTATAAATTTCTCCAACTAGGTTGTATTTATTATAAATTTTCTCATCTTCTATTAAATTAAGTTGTCTATTATATTTTTTTAAATAATTTCTAATTATAAGATAGCAAAAAGCGTGGATAGTCATAAAATTTGATTTTTTACCATCATATCTTTCTTTCATATCAATTGCCTGTATTTTTGAAAAAGTTAAGTTTAAAATTTTTGAAGGATCAATATTTTTTGATAAAATTTTTATCCTTTCCAAAAGCATTGTGGTTTTTCCAGAACCAGCAATAGCCAAAACCAACATAGGTCCATCCAAATGATTTGCTGCTTGTAATTGTTTGCTTGTAAATTTCATATTTATATTTTATCATATAAGTATAGAAATTTAATTATAGGATGCTAATAAATTTATTTATTAACTAAGTATTTAAGGTATAATAAATTTTAAATGGGAGGAATTATGTTAACTACAAATTTTTTAAAAACTAGAACTTCTACAAGAGATTTTAAAGAAGAAGATGTAGAAGAAGGAAAAATCGAAAAAATCCGCCAAATTATAAAAGAAATTGAAAACAAGTTTGGTGAAAGCGATCTACATTACCACGTAAACAGTGAAGGTGAAGAAGTTTATTTCAAATTAAAAGGAAATGCAGGCTACAAGGGAGTTATGATCAAGGCTCCATTATATATTGCACTTGATATTACAAACGATAGCAAAAAAGCCCTAGTAAAAGGTGCTTATGGTCTTGAAGAATTGATTACAAAATTAGATCAAGAAGGACTAGGTTCTTGTTATGTTACAGTTAGTGGAGCAAGCGATGATATTTTGAAATCAGCTTTTGTAAATGCTGAAGGAAAAATTATGTCAATTCTTGCAATAGGCGAAGCTTCAAAAAAAGAAGTTAGAGAAAATAGATATGATGATAGAAAAGGGATAAATGAATTTGTATTTATTGATAGCCTTGACCACAAGGCAAGTGTTGAAGAGCTTGCTCAAAGAGGACTAGATGATTTATTCTCATATTTAAGATTTGCACCATCATCATACAACTCACAACCATGGAGATTTGTATTAATTGATAATCTTGTAAAATTATATTTAGAAGACTACAAAGACGAGGCAAATTTAGTAGATGCAGGAATTGTAATGTATTATTTTGATCAACTTACAAAAGATATATCTATAAATTCTAATTGGGATGTTGATGTAAAATTAAATGAAGAAAAATTCCAATTTATTGCTCAAAAAGAATTATAAAATTAAAAGGGAATTTTAATGATAAGACTTTATACACAAAAAGATATAGAAAAAATGTATGGGGCATCAGAAATTCTTTGCCAAACTCATCTTGCAATTAGAGAGATTATTAGGTCAGGAATTTCTACTAAATTTCTTGACGATTTTGCCAATAAATTTATAAAACACAAAAATGCAAGACCAGCTCAACTTGGCTATCAAGGTTTCCCATATACTCTTTGCATATCAGTAAATGATGAAATTTGCCATGGCTTTCCTTCAGATTATATTTTGAAAGAAGGAGATGTGGTATCAATTGACAATGTTATAGATTATAAGGGAGGACTTGCAGATTCTTGTTGGACCTATAAAATTGGAAAATTGAGTGAAGAAAATGAAAGGCTAGTTGATGTAAATTTAAAGGCTCTTTATAAGGGAATAGAAGCTGCAAAAGTAGGAAATAGAATAGGCGATATAGGATATGCAATCCAAGAATACGTTGAAGGCGAAAATGGTTTTTCAGTAATAAGAGATTTTATTGGGCATGGAATAGGAAAAGAAATGCATGAAGATCCTCAAGTGCCTCATTATGGAAAAAAAGGATTTGGTCCTAGAATAGAAGAAAATATGGTATTTACAATCGAACCAATGATTGCAGTTGGAGATTGGAAATCAAAAATGGATAAAAATGGTTGGACAGCAAGAACCATGGACGGATCAGTTTGCTCACAATTTGAACACCAACTTGTAATAAGAAAAGATGGAGCAGAAATAATAACAGACCAAGACAAATTTTCTTTAACAGAAGAAGATAAAAAATTTATAAAATCATACAAATAGGAGAGAAATCTCCTATTTTTATTATTTTAAGAAATTTATATTTATTCACTAGATTTTCAAAATATATGCAATAAAAATTAGTAAAATTTTCAATAAAAAATAAAGCAAATGGTATATAATTTAATAAAAAATTACTAAAATATAAATAAAATAATAAAAAAATCAAAAAAATTAAAAAACACTTAATAAGTAATCAAAAAAATGGTAGAATATAAAAGTACATCTTTTAGGAGGAGATATGGATATTTTAGTAATAGGATTTGCATTATTCGCAATGTTTTTTGGGGCGGGGAATTTAATTTTTCCACCCATGTTAGGATATATATATGGAGATAAATGGTTTTTGGCATCAATAGCTTTTACAATTGTAGGAGTAGGACTTACCTTGATTGCTGTAATTAGTATGGCAAAAAGAAAGGGGAATATTTTTACCTTTACATCTCTTGCAGGAGAAAAGCTTTCAAAAACTATAATTTTAATAATAGCACTTTGTATTGGACCACTAGGAGCAATACCTAGAACTGCTGCAACAAGTTTTGAAATGGTAGAGTCAGCTGGATTTAATATAAATATTTTGATTTTTACCCTTATATTTTTTGGTTTTTCACTTTTTTTGTCCTTAGCAAAAAATTCTGTTGTAGACTTAATCGGAAAATTTTTGACACCACTCTTGTTGATATCTTTATTGATTATGATAATAGTAGGAATTATAAATCCAATAGGAGAAACAAAAGAAATAAATTTAGGTCTTAATAGAATATTTTCTGATTCAATGCTTGAAGGATATAATACTATGGATGCTTTGGCTGCCTTAGCCTTTACCCCAATTATTGTTGAAAGCATAGTTAAAAAAGGACATAAGAAGCAATTATTAAAAAAGACAATACAGGCATCATTAATAGCAGTTATAGGACTTGCCTTTGTTTATATTTCTTTAACATTTTTAGGATCAAGCGTATCAAAAAGTATTGATACAGAATCAAGAGTACAATTATTAAATTTTATATCGGAAGAAATTTTAGGAAACGAAGGAAAGTTTGTTTTATTAATAGCAATTATAATGGCGTGTTTTACAACATCGGTTGGATTGATTTCATCAATTTCAAATATATTCGTTGAATTTTCAAAAAATAAATTCAACTACAAAATTACAGCCTTTACAATAGCGGCAGTATCTTTACTTTTATCTATACTTGGAGTTGAATCAATAGTAAAACTTACAGGACCTTTTTTACAATTTGTATATCCACTAGCAATTTTATTAGTTTTGTTTAATTTAATAGGAAAAAATATTTTGGATAAACTAATTATAAGAAATTCATTTTTTATTGTAAGCTTAGTTTCGTTAATAGATGCCATAATCAATATGATGGATGTATTATTTGAAATGTTTATGATAAAATCTAAATTTTTAATGAATGTAGAAGAGATATTAAAGAAAATTATAGAAATAATATCTTTAAATATTGTGGATTTTCCTTGGATTTTTCCGTTAATCTTAACAATAATTCTAACAGGACTATATATAAAATTAAATAGAAATAAGAAACATTCAAATTAAAATTTTGGATGTTTTTTATTTTAAATTTTTTGCAAAATTTCTAATAACCTGTATATTTTTATTGTAAGAAAAAAGGATTTCAAAAAAAATTAAAAAAATTTAAGAAATGTTTGATAATTTTTTAACTACATGCTATAATTAAATTGTCAGTAAAAGAAAAAATTATCGGATATAAATTGAAAGGGGAAATTATGACAAGAAAAGTAGTAATTGCAAGTGCAGCAAGAACTCCAGTAGGAAGCTTTGGAGGTTCATTAAAATCAAAAAGCGCTGCAGATTTAGGTATAGTTGCAGCTAAAGCAGCTATCGAAAGAGCAGGAATTAAACCAGAAGATATTGAGGAAACAGTTTTAGGTTGTGTTTTACAAGCAGGACTTGGACAAAACGTTGCTAGACAAATTTCACTTGGTGCAGGAATTCCTCAATCAGTTCCAGCAATGACAATTAACAAAGTTTGTGGTTCTGGACTTAGAACAGTTTCATTAGCAGCTCAAATGATTTTAGCAGGCGATGTTGATGTTGTTTTAGCAGGTGGTGCAGAAAGTATGTCAAATGCTCCATTCTTATTAAATGAAGCTAGATGGGGAGCAAGAATGGGCAACAAAAAACTTGTTGACGAAATGATTGTTGACGGACTCTGGGACGTTTATAATGACTACCACATGGGAGTTACAGCTGAAAACGTAGCAAAAGAATATGGAATTACTAGAGAAATGCAAGATGAACTTGCTGCAATAAGCCAACAAAGAGCAAGCAAGGCTCGTGCTGAAGGAAGATTTAAAGATGAAATTGCTCCAGTAGAAATTAAAGATAGAAAAGGAAATGTTACTGTTGTTGATGAAGATGAATATATCAGAGATGGAGTAACACAAGAAGGAATTTCTAAATTAAAACCAGCATTTATAAAAGACGGTACAGTTACAGCAGCTAACGCATCTGGAATTAACGATGGAGCAGCTTGCCTTGTAGTTATGAGTGAAGAAAAAGCAAAAGAATTAGGCGTTAAGCCACTAGCTACAATCGTAAGCTACGCATCTGCAGGAGTTGATCCAAAAGTTATGGGAACAGGTCCAATTCCATCAAGTAAAAAAGCTTTAGAAAAAGCTGGATGGAAAGTTGAAGATCTTGACTTAGTTGAATCAAATGAAGCTTTTGCAGCTCAATCATACGCTGTAAGAAATGAAATGGGCTTTGATCCAGAAAAAACAAATGTAAACGGTGGAGCAATTGCAATAGGTCACCCAATTGGAGGATCAGGAGCAAGAATTCTTACAACACTTTTATATGAAATGGAAAAAAGAGATTCTAAAAAAGGTCTTGCAACACTTTGTATAGGTGGAGGAATGGGAACAGCTCTAGTAGTTGAAAGATAATAATTGCATAAATAAAAAAATAAGCTTGCTAGAAATAGCAAGCTTATTTTTTATTTAAAATTTTTATTTTCCTTTATTTTTTCAAAAATAAAAACTAGAAAAAAGATAGTTAAATTTGTTCTATTGATATTTGATTTTTATTTTTTTCTCTATCTTTCATTTTTATATTGTAACATGATCTACAAAGTGGTTCGTAAGAATCCTGTGCACCAATTTCAATCCTATCCTCGTTATAAGATTTTCTAAAAGAAACCCAAGCATCTTCACCACAGGATGCACAAATAGCATGGTGTTTAATTAATTCGTCAGCTATTGGCATAAGCTCTTTTACTATTTCAAAAGGTCTAGCCTTATAATCCATATCAAGCCCTGAAACTACAATAGTAATATGTTTTTTCATAAGTTTTATAAAATATTCAACTATTTTTGAAGGCTTGTCTGGAAAAAATTGGACTTCATCTATTCCTATTGCATCTACTTCATTATTTTGTGCATAGTTTAAAATGTCTTTTATAGATTCTATTTTTATTGCATCAAGTTCTAAATTATCATGGCTAACTATTTTTTCATCTTCATCTCTTGAATCGACAGATGGTTTAAAAGCGACAGTCTTATATCCTGCAACTTTCATTCTATATAATTCACGCCATAGGGAAGTGGTTTTTCCTGAAAACATAGAACCTGTGTGAACAATAAGTTTTGCTTGTTTTTTCATATTTCACCTAAACATTGAATTTGAAATTTGTAATATCGCCGTCTTTCATGACATAATCTTTTCCTTCCATACGAAGCTTGCCATTTTCTTTTACCCTTGCAATATCACCATATTCTTTTAGGGTGTCAAAACTTACGATTTCAGCTTTTATAAATCCTCTTTGTATATCTGTATGGATTTTTCCAGCGGCATCAACAGCTTTTGTTCCCTTTGTAATAGTCCAAGCTCTTGTTTCATCTTCTCCAGTTGTTAAAAATGAAATTAAATTTAAGGTTTTATAAGAATCTCTTATTACTTGATCGCATCCAGACTCACTAAGACCAATCATCTCCAAAAATTCTTTTTTCTCTTCTTCACTTTCAAGCTCAGAAATTTCTTGTTCAATTTTTGCACTTACAACAGAAACTTGGGCATTTTCTTCTTTTGCAAATTCTTTAACTTTTTGCACAAATTCATTATCATCACCATTATTTGCAACATCACTCTCATCCACATTGCAAACATAAATTATTGGCTTTGTTGAAAGAAGTTGGTAGGTTTTAAGTAGAGATTTTTCTTCATCATTTAGATTTAAAACTCTAGCAGATTTTCCTTTTTCTAAAACTTCTTTTATTCTTTTTAATAATTCAACTTCACTTCTTGCAGATTTATCTGATTTTGCAACTTTTTCTCTTTTTACTAAAACTTTTTCGACAAGTTCAAGATCTGAAAAAATAAGTTCAAAATTTATGGTTTCTATATCTCTTAATGGATCTATATTCCCATCAACGTGGGTTACATTTGGATCATTAAAACAACGTAAAACTTCTACTATTGCATCAGTTTCTCTAATATTTGATAAAAATTTATTTCCTAAACCTTCACCCTTGCTTGCACCTTTTACAAGTCCTGCTATATCATAAAATTCTATAGCTGCTGGTACAATTTTTTTTGAATTATGCATTTTTGCAAGATAATCAACTCTATAATCTGGAACATTTACAAGTCCTACGTTAGGATCTATTGTACAAAAAGGATAATTTGCAATTTCTGCTCCAGCTTTTGTTATAGCATTAAATAAAGTTGATTTGCCTACATTTGGTAGGCCAACTATTCCTAATTTCATTTAATCACTCTCTCTTTTTTATTCTTTAATAGCTTTATATATTATATAGAATGAGTCCGAAAAAATCAATTTTTATATTATGCAACAATGGTATAATATTAAATAAGATTATAAAATAAAGGAGAAATTATGGATATAAATCAAAAATTAAAAAAGCTAAGAGAATTAATGGCTAGCAGAAAAATAGATGCTTATATTATAAATACTTCTGATCCTCATCAATCAGAATATATTAGTGATTATTATAAAACTCGCGAATATATTTCAGGATTTACTGGTTCTGCTGGAGTTTGTGTTGTTACAAAAGATAAGGCAAGACTTTGGACAGATTCAAGATATTTTTTGCAAGCTGAAAACGAATTAAAATTTTCTGAATTTGAATTTTATAAACAAGGTTTTGAAGAAGATCCTACAATGGAAGAATTTTTATTAGAAGAAGTAGGAGAATTTGGAAAAATTGGTTTTGATGGAAATTGTTATTCAGTAAAAGATTATAAAAATTTAAGTGAAAATATGGGCTCTCGTGCTCTTGTTTATGATATAGATTATATTTCACAAATTTGGGAAGATAGACCAAGCCTTCCAAAAGAAAAAGTTTGGATTTATGATTTAAAATATGTTGGAGAAAGCCTAGAGTCAAAAATAAATAGATTAAGAGAAGAATTAAAGAAAAAAGATTGCGATTATAATTTTATCGGCTCTCCTGAAGATATTTGTTATTTATTAAATATAAGAGGAAATGATATAGGATATACTCCAGTAGTTTTATCATATTTATTAGTTTCAATGGACGAAATTCATCTTTGCATAGACCAAGATAAACTAGACGATGAAGTTTTGGAATATTTTAAAGAAAATAAGGTTAAGGTTCATTCTTATGACTATATCTATACTTTATTAAAAAATATAAAAGGGAAAAATAGGATTTATATAGACCCAGATAGGACAAATGTTGCAATATTCGATTCCATAAATTCTAATGTGAGGATTACAAACGGATTAAATATTTCTACACAAATGAAAGCTATCAAAAATGATGTTGAGATAGAAAATGAAAAAAAAGCCTATATTATGGATGGCGTAAGTTTGGTTAAATTTTTCAATTGGGTAGAAGTTGGAACTAGTACAGGTTCTTTAACAGAACTTATAGCTAGCAAAAAACTTCATGATATAAGAAAAGAAAATGAAACATATATAGAAGATTCTTTTGAAACAATTGCAGGCTACAAAGAAAATGGAGCAATTGTCCACTATGAACCAACATCTCTTTCATCAAAAACTCTTGAAGAAAAATCACTTTTGTTAGTAGACTCAGGAGCTCATTACCAAGAAGGAACAACAGATATAACAAGAACAATAGCCCTTGGAGAATTGACAGAAGAAGAAAAAGAAAATTATACCCTAGTTTTAAAATCTCACATAGCCTTGATGAGTGCAAGATTCAAAGAAAAAACAATTGGTCAAAGACTTGATGCAATAGCGAAATATCCATTATGGAAAGCTGGAAAAGATTATTTCCATGGAACAGGACATGGAGTAGGATTTAGCTTGACAGTCCACGAAGGACCAAATAGCATATCTCAATTTAATAACGTAGAGCTTGTAGAAAATATGACAACTTCAATTGAACCAGGTTTATATATAACAAATAAGCATGGAGTAAGAATTGAAAGTGAAGTCTATGTTAAAAAAGATTTAGAAAATGAATTTGGCAAATTTATGAAATTTGAATGTCTAACCTACGTGCCAATAGATACAAGACCAATAAATATAGAAATGCTAGATAAGTGGGAAATAGAATGGATAAATTCCTACAATAAAAAATGCCAAGATCTTTTATCCCCATATCTTGAAGGAGCAGATTTAGAATATTTAATAGAAAGTTGTAAAGAGATTTGATGAATAGTCAAATAAAAGAAAAACTAAAAGAATTACCAGACCTACCAGGCGTATATATAATGAGAAATAGCCAAGATGAAATAATCTATGTTGGAAAGGCTATAAATTTAAAAAATCGTGTAAGCCAATATTTTGATAATAACAAAAATAAGGGCAGAAAAGTTTTAGCCATGGTAAGTCATATAAATAAATTTGAATATATAATCGTAGAAAACGAAGTAGAGGCTTTAGTTTTAGAGTCAAATCTAATTAAAAAAATAGGCCAAAATATAATATTGTTTTAAGAGATGATAAGCAATATCCATATATAAAAATTACTAATGAAAAATTTCCACGAATACAAAAAGTTAGAAATGTAAACAAGGATAAGGGCTATTATTTTGGTCCTTATCCAGATGCATATGCAGTAAATGATGCTATAGAATTATTTAATAATCTCTATCCATTTAGAACTTGCAATCTAAACTTTGAAAAAGGTCAAAAGCTAGAAAGACCCTGCTTGAATTATTATATTCACAGGTGCAAGGCGCCTTGTATAGGAAAAGAAAATGAAAAAGAATATATGGAAAATATAAATAAAATCAAGGGATTTTTAGAAAATAAATCAGACCAAATACCAAATCTAGTAATAGAAAAAATGAACAAGGCAAGCAAAAATTTAGACTTTGAAAATGCAGCAAAATATAGGGACTATCACAGGGCCTTATCAACCATATCACAAAAACAAAAAGTAACTACTACAAATGGAGATGATATGGATATAATAGCTATGTCCAAGGGAGTTTTCTATGTAACTATGCAAGTATTTTTTATGAGAGATGGAAAAATTGTAGATAGGGAACATTTTATAATAAAAGATGATTATAGAGAAGATGATGAAGACATAATGTCCTCATTTATGAAGCAATTTTACCTAAATCTTATGTATATACCAAAAGAAATTCTAGTTAGAACAAAGCCATCAGACTACGATTTATTAAAATCATTCATCGAAAACAAAAAAGGAAAAAAAGTAAATATAATTTGCCCAAAGCTTGGAAATAAAAAAGAATTAGTTGATATGGCATACAAAAATGCAAGCGATATGATGAAAAAATATGAACAAAGACTAGAAGAAAAGGAAAGAAAAAAACATTCAGGACTAAATGGATTAAAAGAAATTTTAAATTTAAAAACTATAAATAGGATAGAAGCATACGATATATCAAATACATCAGGAGTTCAATCGGTAGGCTCAATGGTTGTATTTCAAAATGGTCTTGCCGAAAGAAAAGAATATAGAAAATTTAAGATAAAAACCATAAAAGGTCCAGACGATTATCATTCCCTAGAAGAAGTCCTAACAAGAAGATTTGAAAGAGCGAAAAAAGAAATAAAAAACAATAATACCTATACAGGATTTGGAAAACTTCCAGATTTGATTTTGATGGACGGAGGCAAAGGTCAAGTAAAATCAGCCAAAAAAGTTCTAAAAAAATTGAAATTTCCAATAGAAGTTGCAGGACTTGTAAAAGATGATAAGCATACAACAAGAGCAATTATATATGAAAACAAAGAAATACCAATAAAAAAACGAGATCCAGTCTACAAATTAATTTATGAAATTCAAGAAGAAGCCCACAGGTTCGCTATAAACTATCACAGAAAATTGATGAGCCAAACTATGAAAAAATCAGAGCTTGATAATATAAAAGGAATAGGAAAAAAGAAAAAAGAAAATCTTTTAAAACATTTTAAAAGCGTAAAAAATATTAAAAAAGCAAGCCTTGAAGAATTGATAGAGGTAGATTTGATTGGAGAAAATCAAGCTTTAGATATAATAAAATATTTTAAACTAAATAATTAAAGAGGAAAAAAATGGAAAAAGAAACAAGTGCAAAACTAAAAGACGTTGTCGATAGATTAGGTTTAGAAATAGTTCACAAATCAACTGATTATGATAAAATTATTCTTCAAGATCCAGATATTAATAGACCGGGTCTTCAATTAACAGGATATTTAGAAGAATTTCCATATAAGAGATTGCAAATTATAGGAAGCACAGAATATACTTATCTTACAAGTCTTGATAACAGGATGCAATATGAAAGATTCAGAGGGATTTTAGCGTACAAAATGCCAGCCATTTTATTTTCATACAATGCTAAACTTCCAAAAGATATTTTAGATCTTGCCGATTATTACGATATAACAATATTAAGATCAAAGTTACCAACAACAAAATTAACTTCAATTATTTCACAAGAATTAGAATATATATTTGCAGATAGGACACAAGTTCATGGAGAACTATTGGAAGTTTTTGGTGTAGGAGTTTTAATCCTTGGAGAAAGTTCTGTAGGAAAAAGTGAAACAGCACTAGATCTTGTTAATAGAGGACACAGACTTGTTGCAGACGATGTGGTAGAAATAGCTGCTTATGATAACAAGTTAGTTGGACAAGCTCCAGAAAATATAAGGCACTATACAGAAATTAGAGGCCTTGGAATTGTGGATGTTAGAAGGTTATATGGAACAGGCTCTGTAAAAGTTTCTACAGAAATAGATTTAGTAATAGAACTTGAACGTTGGAGAAAAGATTACGAGTATGATAGATTAGGACTTGATGATCATTTCACAGAGATTTTAAATATAGAAATACCAAAAATTTTAATCCCAGTAAGAGCTGGAAGAAATTTAGCTATGATTATAGAAGTTGCAGCTATGAATCAAAGAGAAAAATCAATGGGATACAATGCAGCAAAAGTTATGACAGAAAATTTATTCAAAGATTCTAGCAATGATGATTAGTCTGTGAAAATATTTGATATTTGCTTGACTATTAATAAGATAATGATTATACTTAAAATAGTGTCGACGATAATTGATTCATATAATTTTTAGGAGGTCTTAAATGACAATTAAAAGAGCTATGAAGACTATGGATGGTAACACCGCAGCAGCTCACGTATCTTATGCGTTTACTGATGTAGCAACAATCTATCCTATAACACCTTCATCACCAATGCCTGAAGCAGTAGATGTATGGGCAGCAAACGGTAGAAAAAACATATTCGGTAGACCAGTTGAAGTAAAAGAAATGCAATCAGAAGCTGGAGCAGCTGGAGCAGTTCACGGAGCACTTGCAGCAGGAGCACTTACTACTACATACACAGCAAGTCAGGGATTATTATTAATGATTCCTAATATGTATAAGATTGCTGGGGAAAGATTACCAGGTGTATTCCATGTTGCAGCAAGAACTTTAGCAACTCACGCACTTTCAATTTACGGCGATCATTCTGACGTTATGGCAGCAAGACAAACAGGATTTGCTATGCTTTGCTCAGGATCAGTACAACAAGTAATGGACTTAGGTCCAGTTGCACACTTAGCAGCTATTGAAGGTAGATTACCATTCTGTCATTTCTTTGATGGTTTTAGAACAAGTCACGAAATTCAAAAAATACAAGTTTGGGACTATGATGATTTAGCTCCATTGGTAGATTATGAAGCAGTAGATAAATTTAAAAATGAATCTTTAAATCCAGAAAGACCAAAAACAATTGGTACTGCTGAAAAAAATATTTTCTTCCAAAGAATGGAAGCATCAAATCCAGCTTATACAAATATTGTAGGAATAACAGAAAACTACATGAACAAAATTAATGAATTAATTGGTACAAATTACGGATTATTCAATTACTATGGTGCAGATGATGCAGAAGAAATCATAATAGCTATGGGATCTGTTTGTCAAGCAGCTGAAGAAGCAATAGACAAATTAATTGAAGATGGCAAAAAAGTTGGTATGGTTGAAGTTCATTTATATAGACCATTCTCAAAAGACCATTTACTAAAAGCTATACCAAAAACAGTTAAGAAAATTGCTGTTTTAGATAGAACAAAAGAAAAAGGTTCAATAGGAGAACCATTATTACTAGATGTTAAATCAGCTTACTATGATGTAGAAGATAAACCACAAATTATTGGTGGTAGATATGGTCTTTCATCAAAAGATACAATTCCTGCAGATATTGAAGCAGTATTTAAAAATCTTGAAGGTGAAATGAAAGATGACTTCACAATTTCAATAGTTGATGATGTAACTTTCAAATCACTAGAAAGAACAGAGTTAAGAATTAGACAAGAAGGAACTCACAGATGTAAATTCTGGGGATTCGGATCAGACGGAACAGTTGGTGCTAATAAACAAGCAATCAAAATTATTGGTGATAATACAGAAATGTATGCTCAAGGATATTTTGATTATGATTCTAAAAAATCTGGTGGACTTACAGTATCTCACTTGAGATTTGGTAAAAATCCAATAAAATCAACTTATTTATTAGATGAAGCTGACTTTATTTCTTGTTCAAAACCAGCTTATGTACATCAATATGATTTATTAGCAGGATTAAAAGATGGTGGAACATTCTTATTAAACTGCCCTTGGTCAGAAGAAGAACTTGATGAACATCTACCAGCAAAAATGAAAAAATATATTTTTGAACACAATATTAACTTTAATATAATAGATGCATCACATATTGCAGAAAATATTGGATTAGGTTCAAGAACAAATATGATTATGCAATCAGCATTCTTTAACTTATCTGGGGTTATACCAATAGATGAAGCTGTAAAATATTTAAAAGATTCTATAGTTAAAGCTTATGGTCACAAGGGTGATGATATAGTAAATATGAACTATAAAGCAGTAGATCAAGGAATTGATGCAGTAGTTAAAGTAAATGTTCCAGATTCATGGAAAGATGCAAAAGATGAAGTTAAAGAAGAAAAAGAACTTCCAGATTTCATCAAAAACATCGTTAAGCCAATGATTGAACAAAAAGAAGATGAACTACCAGTTTCAGTTTTCAAAGATAGAACAAATGGAGACTTTGAACCAGGTACAACTCAATATGAAAAGAGAGGAATCGCTCTTAACGTACCAGAATGGCAAATTGATAATTGTATCCAATGTAACCAATGTTCATACGTTTGTCCTCATGCTGTAATTAGACCTTTCTTAGTAACAGAAGAAGAAAAAGCTAATGCACCAGAAGGATTTGAAACAAAGAAAGCAATTGGTAAAGGAATGGATGGATATGATTTCAGAATCCAAGTTTCACCACTTGATTGTACAGGTTGTGGAAACTGTGCTGATGTATGTCCAGCTCCAAAGAAAGCTCTTCTAATGAAACCTTTCGAAGAAGAAGTTGAAAAAGAAAAAGACAATTGGGAATATGCTCATGAAGAAGTTGGATACAAAGAAGATGTTATGGATCCAATGACAATTAAGGGTTCTCAATTTAAACAACCATTACTTGAGTTCTCAGGTGCTTGTGCAGGATGTGGAGAAACACCATATGCTAAACTTGTAACTCAATTATTTGGAGACAGAATGTATATAGCTAATGCTACAGGTTGTTCATCAATCTGGGGAGCATCATCACCAGCTACACCATATACAACAAATGCTTGTGGACAAGGTCCAGCTTGGGGTAATTCATTATTCGAAGACGCAGCTGAATATGGTTACGGTATGAAACTTGCAGCTGATTCAAATAAACACCTTCTTGAAACATATATGGATCAATTTAATGAATTAGGATTAGATGCTGAATTATCTGATGCATTTAAAGCTTGGATTGAAGGAAAAGAAGATGTTAAAGCTTCAAAAGAAGCAACAGCTAAAATTCTAAATCTTGAAGAAAAAGCTAAATCAGTTAGTGACGAAAAAGCTAAAGATTTATTACACAAAATATATGCACTAAAAGATTACATGATTAAAAAATCAGTTTGGATCTTTGGTGGTGACGGATGGAGCTATGATATTGGATTTGGTGGAGTAGATCACGTACTTGCAAGTGGAGAAAACATCAATATCTTAGTATTTGATACAGAAGTTTATTCAAATACAGGTGGACAATCATCTAAGGCAACACCACTATCAGCAGTAGCACAATTCGCTGCATCTGGTAAAAAAGTTAGAAAGAAAGATCTTGGTTTAATGATGACATCATATGGATATGTTTATGTAGCACAAGTTGCTATGGGAGCAAATCAAAATCAAACAATAAAAGCTATGAAAGAAGCTGAAAGTTATGATGGACCATCATTAATAATCTGCTATGCACCATGTATCAACCACGGTATCAGAATTGGTATGGGTAAATCTCAATTTAGAGAAAAACAAGCTGTTGATGCAGGTTATTGGCACTTATGGAGATTCGATCCAAGACTTGCTGAAGATGGAAAGAATCCATTCCAATTAGATTCAAAAGAAGCCTAAAGAATCTTTCCAAGAATTTATTCAAGGAGAAGTTAGATACTCTTCACTTAAGAGATCATTCCCTGAAACAGCTGATCAATTATATCAAGAAGCAGAAAAAGCTGCTAAAGATAGATATCAAACATATAAAAGATTGGCAGGAAAATAAAATAAATTTTTAAAATTAAAAGGATGAGTTTTACTCATCCTTTTTTTGTGCTTTTAAATATTTTCATCTTATTTTTGCTTTAAAATTTTTAAAAATTATAGTGTGAGTAAATTTAAAAAAATTTTGAAAACAAATATGTTATTTTAAATTTAGACAAAATTATAATAATTTTCTATTTATGGTATAATAAATTATATATAAAAAATAAAATGGAGGAGTTTATGGCAATTAAATATAAAAACAATTACGGTAAAGTTAGTATCTCAGAAACAGTAATTGCAAATATTGCTGCTACTTCTGTAATGGAATCCTATGGGGTTGTAGGTCTTGCTAGCAGAAGTACAAAAGATGGATTATATAAACTTTTAGGCATTGAAAATATGAACAGAGGTGTAAGGGTTCTTAGAAATATAGACGGTTCTGTAACTATAGATATATCATTATTTTTAAATTATGGTGTAAGAATTGCAGTTGTTTGCCAAAATATTATTGAAAATGTTAAATATAATGTTGAACATTCTCTTAATGTTGGTGTATCAAGTGTAAATATTTTAGTTCAAGGAATAAAAAGTTAGGTGAAGTATGAAGAAAATCGATAGTAAAAAGTTCAAAAGTATAATTATTAAAGCTTTTGAACTTCTTAATGAAAAAAGGGATGTTGTTGATAGTTTAAATGTTTTTCCGGTTCCAGATGGGGATACTGGTACTAATATGACTATGACAATGAAATCTGGTGTTGATAGGGTAAAGGAAACAGAATCTTCTTCTTGTTATGATATAGCTAAGGCTTTAAGCCAAGGAACTTTAATGGGAGCTAGGGGAAATTCTGGTGTAATTTTATCTCAGCTTTGTAGAGGTATGTCAAAGGCTATAAAGGGAAAAGACATAATTGATGCAGAAAGTATAAAAGAAATTTTTGAAGTTGCTAATAAAACTGCTTATAAGGCAGTAATGAAACCTACTGAAGGTACTATTTTAACTGTATCAAGACTTATGGCTGAAGAGGCTAATAATTCTTTTGAAAATAATATTGATATTGATAAATATTTATATAAAATTATAGCATCAGGTCAAAAAGCCCTACTTGATACTCCAAATTTACTTCCTGTTTTAAAAGAGGCTAAGGTTGTAGATTCTGGTGGACAAGGTTTGATGTTTTTACTTGAAGGAGCTTTAAAAGCTTTAAATGGTGAAATTGATATTGAAACAGACTTATCTGAAATTGAAATCGAGGATTTACCATCAAAAGATTATAATATTGATGTAAGTGTAAGTATTGGTGAAGATAAGAAAGATGAATTAATTGATAAATTAAATGAGATTTCTACTTCTTTATCTGAAAATTTTGAAAATGGTATTTTAAGACTCTCTTTTGATTGTGATAGCCTAAAGGAGCTTTTGGAACTTGTTTGTTCTTATGGTCAAATTTTAAATATGAACGTTGAAAATACAAATCCTGAAGTTTTGAATAATATAAAAGTTAATAAAAAGCCTTCTAAAAAATATGGTTTTATTGCAGTTTCTAGGGGAGAAGGCTATGATAGGGTCTTTGAAAGCTTAAATGTTGATAAAATCATTGCTGGTGGTCAAACTATGAACCCATCTACTGAGGACATATACAAGGCTATTGAAAAAGTTGATAGTGAAAATGTTATAATTTTCCCTAATAATAAAAATATTATAATGAGTGCTAAGCAAGCTTGTGAATTATCTGATAAGACTTGTAAGGTTGTTGAAACTAGGTCTATTCCTGAATCTTTTTCTGCTCTTTTATCTTTTGATGAAGATGAATCTTTAGATGAAAATATGGAAAATTTCAATGATGCTATCGAAGATGTTAGAGTTTGTGAAGTTACTATAGCTGTTAGGGATACTAATGTAAATGGTGTAGAAATTAGAAAAGATGAATATATTGGGATAGTTGATAATAATATTGTTACAAGTATGAAAACTATAGAAAAAACAGCTAAAGAAACTTTGGAAAAGGCTGTAGATTCTGATGTGTCTCTATTAACTATATATTACGGTCAAGATATTGATGATAAGGAAGCAAAAAAACTTCAAAAATTTGCCCAAAAGAAATTCAAAGATTGTGATGTTGAATTAATTTATGGTGGACAACCTTTATATTATTACACAATTACCTTGGAGTAAGATAAATGGATCTTTTAGATCTTAAAGGTATAGGGAAAAAGAAAAAAGAATATTTAGAAAAATTATCTATTTATAAGGTAGAAGATTTATATAATTATTATCCAAGGGAGTATGAGGATAGGTCAAAAAAATTTGATTTATCCCATGGTCTTGATGGGAAAAAACATTATTATGAATGGAAAATTGAATCGAAAGTTTACACGAATTATGGCAAAAAAGTTTCTGTTTCTTATCTTTATGCTAGTGAAAAAGATACAAGGATAAAAATAGTTTTTTTAATGATAAATTTTCTCCAAGATCTTTAAAAATCGGAAAGATTTACAAGTTTTATACTAAAGTTACAAAAAATGGTTATGATTTTGAATGCTATAATCCTGAATTTTCTGATCTTGATGATGATAGAATAGGAAATATTGTTCCAATTTACCCTCTAACTAGGGCTATAAATAATAAAAATTTGTCAGACTTTATAGGTCAAGCACTGGAGCATTTTGATAAAGAAGAGCTTTTATTAGATAAAAAAATTCTTGATGAATTTCATTTTTCTGATAAAATAACGAATCTTAGGGAAATTCATTTTCCAACAAGTGTAGATAGCTTAAAAAAAGCTAAAAGTGAAGTTAAGATTGTTGATTTTCTAAAGGAATTAATTTTTATTTATATAATGCAAAAAGAAAATTCCTATCAAAATTTAAAATTAAAATTTGATTTGGATAAAATTTTAAATAAATTGGATTTTGACTTAACTTCTAGTCAATATAAGGCTTTACTTGAAATATTAGATGATTGTACTGGCAAATCTATTATGAATAGGCTCTTGTGTGGTGATGTTGGAAGTGGAAAAACTATAGTTGCTCTAATTGCTATGATTATTTTTTCCTTAAATTCTTATCAAACTTGTATGATGGTTCCTACAGAAGTTTTGGCTATCCAACAATTTGAAAAAATAAAAAACTAATTGAATATTTTGGTTTAAAAGTTTGTCTTTTGACTTCGTCTGTTAAAAATAAGGATGAAATTAAAGAAAAAGTCAAAAATGGTCAAGTAGATATAGTTATTGGAACTCATGCACTTATTGTTGAGGATGTAGAATTTAAAAATTTGAAATTAATAGTTGCTGATGAGCAACATAGGTTTGGAGTTAGACAAAGGCAGGCCCTTTATGAAAAAGGTAATGATGCAAATTATCTAACAATGACAGCTACCCCTATACCAAGGACTCTTTTTTTGAAGATGAAAAAACTATTGGACCTATCTCAAATAACAGATCTTCCAAAGGGGAGAGGAGAAATTATGACCGAACTTGTTCTTTTGTCAATGGAAGAGATTTTATTTGCTAAAATTTATGATTTCGTAAAAGATGGAAGGCAAGTTTATATTGTAAGTGATTCAATTGATAGTGATGATGAAAATTGTGTAGAAAATCTATATAAAAGATATAAGAAAAAAATCAAAAATGCTCGTATAGAAAAACTTCATGGGAAATTAAAGGCAGAACAAAAAGAACAGATATTGAAGGATTTTTCAGATGGGAAAATAGACATTTTGATTTCTACAACAGTTATTGAAGTTGGGATAGATGTTTCTAATGCAAATTGTATGATTATTTACAATGCAAATAATTTTGGCTTATCATCCCTTCACCAACTTAGGGGAAGAATAGGAAGGGGAAAACATAAATCCTATTGTTATTTGGTAAGCAAAAAAATTGATGAAAGATCCAAGTTAAACATTATAAAAAATTCAAATGATGGTTTTGAGATAGCAAAAAAAGATTTAAAATTAAGAGGAGCAGGTAAAATTTTATCTACAATCCAACACGGTAAGAATCTTGATGATATGAATTATTTTAATCTAAAAGAAGATGAAATAGATCTTTGTTTTAAAATTTTTACTTATTTAAAAAATAATAATTTTGATGGTGTAAATTTTACTTACTTGGAAAAATATTTTAATATAGATAAAAGGATAGTATTAAATTAATGAGAGTAGTTGCTGGAAAATATAAGGGATTTAATTTAAAATCACCAAAATCAAATAATTCAAGACCTACTGATAATAAGGTAAAAGAAGCTGTAATGGCAATGCTTTTTCCCTACAAAAAAGATTTTACAGTTCTTGATTTATTTTCTTGCACAGGACAAATGGGCATAGAATTTTTATCCCATGGTGCAAAAGAAGTTGTTTTTGGAGAATTAAATAATTCTAATTATAAAATACTCAAAGAAAATATTGAAAAAACAAAAAGTGAAAATACAGTAAGTATAAGAGGGGATTTTAGGAAAGTTTTAGAAATTTTAAAAGAAAATAATAAGACTTTCGATTACATATATCTGGATCCTCCCTACAAAGAAGATTATTTAAAAATTAGTCTTGAAACTATATTAGCCTACCATTTGTTGAATAAAAATGGTATAATAATAAGCGAATCAGATAGGAATATTGATTTTTCTCATATGACTAATTTAAAATTGATTAAAGAAAAAAAATATGGAAGGAAAATCATAAAAATTTATTGCTATGAAAGTGATATATCCAGGTAGCTTCGATCCTATTACAATCGGACATTTAGACATAATAAAAAGATTAAATAATATGTTTGATGAGGTAGTCATTGCTATATTGATAAATGAAGCCAAGCACTCTCTTTTCTCAATTAAAGAGAGAAAACAATTGATAGAAAAAGATATTGAAGAATATAAATTAGAAAATGTAAAAGTAAAAACGTTTGAAGGTTTATTAGTTGACTTTGCAAAAAAGAAAATTCAAAAATTGTAGCTAGAGGAATTAGAGCTATTGCTGATTATGAATATGAAATGAATATAGCTCAATTTAATACTGAGCTTTATCCAGACCTTGAGACTATATTTTTACTTTCTGACCCGAAATTCTCATTTATAAGTTCAAGCGGAATAAGAGAGCTAGCTAGTTTTGGTGGAGATGTATCTAAATTTGTATCAAAAAATGTAAAAAAAGCTATATATGAAAAAAATAATCTAGGAGGAAAAAATAATGGCAAATATTAATGAACTTATTGATGAAATTGAAGATATAATGGATAATGCTAGTTCAGTTCCATTTTCAAGAAAGGTTTCTGTTGATCCAGACGAAATTTTTGAAATAGTTAGGGATATGAGAGATTCTCTTCCAACAGAAATTAAAAATGCTCAATGGATAAATGATGAAAAAGAAAGAATTTTGCAAGAAGCTGAAAATGAAGCAAAATCAAAAGTCGAAAATGCAAATAATGAAATAAAAAATTTCAAAGAACAAGCTAAAAACCAATATCAAAGAATGATTTCAGAACATCAAATAACAACACAAGCTAAACAAGAAGCACAAAGAATTCTTGAAGAAGCTAGCCAAGAAGCAAACAAAATTAAACAACAATCATACCAATACATTGACCAATTATTTACAAAATCAAGTGAAAATTTCAATCAACTGGCTCAATCATTGGAAAAAAATAAACAACATATATTAAATCAAAAATAAAAATCCTCTAAAATGAGGATTTTTTTATTGAAACTTTTTTCTTGTAATCATAATCAAGATTTCTTCCTATGATTAATGAATATAGGTTAGATGCCTTAATAATTTGATCATATATTATTTTATTTTCTTTATTTAATTTTTTAGTGTCTTTTTTTTGTATTATTACATTAAGGTCAGTATTTCTTAATAAAAGTTTTGAATTTTCATTAAAGGCAAGGACTTTGATAAAGTTAAGGTCTATATCATTTAGGTAAGTTTTATTGTCTAATAGATAATTAAGCATTAGCCTTTTTATTCTTGAACTTGTAAATCTTTGGCTTGTTGCATTTTTTATAAAATCTTCATAAAAAATACTTTCTTTTGCAATTTTTTTAAGATGCTTATCCATTCCTTCTTCAAAACATAAAATATCTGTCATATTTTTTTCTTCGATTAAAATTTTATACCTAAATAATTCGTATAAAAAATTGTTGTTTGGAAAAAAAGAATATTCTTTTTTAAATTCTTTTAGAAAATTGTATGAATTTTTTGGCAGGTATTCTTGTATTTTTTTCTTGTCTATATTATTTCTAATTGAGCTTGATGAAGCGAAAAAATCATCCTCTAAATTTTCATCTTTATTCATACTTTTAAGTCTTTTAATAGGAACTGCCTTTATATTGGACTTTAAATTTTTGATTGCTCTTTGGTATTCTAGGGCAAGAATATTATTTGCAGAAAAAAACTTATTATTTTTTATATATTTTATTGAAGCAAGGTAGGATGCTTTTGCATAGGACATTCCTTGATCTAGTGAATTTTTTATATTTTTATTTATTTCATTTTCATTTTCAAAAATTTTTTTGCAAGAATAAAAAAATTCATCTTCATTGATATTTTCGATTCCAAAAGCTAGATAATCTATTTTTAATTTGCTTAAAATTTCTATATTTTTTTTGGCAAATAAGTTTGCAGCTTGTAGGGAAATAAATGATGGCATTTCTATTATTATATCTGCTGAAATCATTGCTGAATTTGCTCTTTTGTATTTATCTATTATGCTAGCTTCACCTCTTTGGACAAAATCTCCACTCATAATTGAAATAATAATATCTGCTTTTGTTATTTCTCTGGCTTTTTTTTGTATATAATTGTGTCCATTGTGAAATGGATTGTATTCTGATATTATTGCTAATTTTTTCATAAAATCTCCTTTTTATATTATATCAAATTAAAAAAATAAAGTGGAAAAATATTTCTAATTATTACATAATTTTACATTTGAATTTAAAAATTTTTATAAAAGTGGTATAATATTAGAAAAAGACCGATTAGGAGGATTTATGATATCAGCAAATGATTTAAGAAAAGGAATAACTTTTGAATATGATGGGGATGTTTATCAAGTAATTGATTTCCAACACGTAAAACCAGGAAAGGGTGCAGCTTTTGTAAGGGCAAAAATAAAATCTGTAATGCAAGGTGGAAATAAGGATGTAACTTTTAACCCAAATGAAAAGTTTGAACAAGCTATAATTTCTACAAAAGAAATGCAATACTTATACAACGATGGACACCTATATTATTTTATGGATCCAGAAACTTTTGAACAAATTCCTGTTGATAAAGATGCAGTAGCTGAAGCTATAGCATATATAAAAGAAAATGATACAGCAACAATGAGATTTTATAAAAATAAACCTTTCTCTATTGAAGCGCCAAATTTTGTAGAACTTGAAGTTATAAAAACTGAACCAGCAGTTAAGGGCGATACAGCTACAAATGTAACAAAGCCTGCAGAAGTTGAAACTGGAGCTATTATAAATGTACCAGTTTTTGTAAATGAGGGAGATATTATAAAAATTGATACAAGAAAAGGGGAATATTTATCCAGAGTATAAAGGAGATATAATGACAAGAGCATTTAATTTTGGAAGTGTAAAAATTGCCAACGAAACCATTGAGGCTATAGCTAGTAAGGCTTGTAGCGAAGTTAGTGGGGTAATTGAATCAAACTCTAGCAAAGAAGCAAAAAATAATACGAAAATTTCTATTATAGATGGATCTGTAATTGTAGACTTAAATCTTTTGCTAAGTTCAGATGTAAATGTTAGAAAAACCATAAAAAGCGTCCAAGAAAATGTAAAAAGACAAGTTGAAACAATGACTGGTTTAACTGTAAAAAGAGTTAATGTAGAAGTAAATAGTTTAGTAATATAATGAATAGAAAAAATCAAAGAGACTGGGCTTTTAAATTAATATTTGAAAATCAAATAAAAAGTATTAAGGATATAGACCAAGCCTTCATTAATCATGAAATAGAATTAAAGAATGATTCTTTTTTGTATATGTCCATAAAATCATATATAGAAAATTTCGATAAATTGGAAAATATAATTACAAATCAAATAGGAAATCAGGCACTAAAAAGACTTTCCAAAGTTGATAGGGCAATTTTATTTTTGAGTGTAAATGAAATTGAAAATTTAGATATTCCAGTAAGTGTATCTATAAATGAAGCAGTAAATATAGCTAAAGAATATTCTACAAGTGACGGTTATAAGTTTATCAATAGTGTATTAGGAAAAATTGCAGAAAAGAGAAAATAATTGAGATCTTTAAGTGTCAAACAATTTAACCAATATATAAAAACTTCTTTTAAACACGATCCTTTATTTCAAAATATTAGCATTAAAGGTGAAATAGCCAATTATAAAATTTCTCACAATCACATATATTTTTCATTAAAAGAAGATAATGAAATTATTGATTGTGTAATTTATTACTATGAAGATAAAAATTTTGGAGATTATAATAATGGAGATGAAGTTATTGTAGATGGAAATCTTATATACAATAGCTTTTTTTCCAAAATTTCCATATCAGTAAACAATATCGAGAAAAAGGGACTTTCTGAAGAATTTTTAAAATTTTTAAAAGCAAAAGAAGAATTTATAAAAAAAGGCTATTTTGATGAAAGTATAAAGAAAACAATATGCGACTATCCTAAAAATATTGGCCTTATTACCTCAGACAAATCAGCAGCCATAGTTGATTTTCTTTCTGTTATAAACAAAGAAATTTCAGATATAAATATATATTTGTATCCAGTAAAAGTTCAAGGTCTTAGTGCCAAAAATGAAATAATTAATGCCATTAATATACTTGATGAAAAGAAATTGGATGCTATTGTTATAACTCGTGGTGGCGGTAGCAAGGAAGATTTAAAGGTTTTTAATGAAAAAGATTTGGTAGAAAAAATATACCAAGCAAAAAGTCCGATAATTTCTGCAATAGGTCATAAAATTGACTTGTCTTTGACAGATTTGGCTAGTGATTTATCCCTACAAACTCCAACAGAGGCAGGCTCATATTTAGTTAGAAATTACAAAAAAATTAGAGATGATATAAATAAAATCTTTATTGATATAAAAAAGACTTTTGATAGAAATATAGAAATAAAAGAATTGAAACTTAAAAATTTAAAAGAAAAACTTAACTCTTATAGCCTAGACAAATTACTTGAAGAAAAATCAAAAAATTTAGACGATATTTTTGATAAGATAAAATACAATATAAAGGAAAGTATAGGAGAAAAAGATAAGGAAATTTCTATTCTTAAATATAGACTTGATTCTTTAAAATCAATTCTTGATGTTAGGAAAAAAAGTATTTTTGTTAAGGATTTAAAGGGTGATTTTATTTATTCTAAGCACTCTATAAAAAACAAGGACAAAATTAGTATTATTTTTAGTGACGGAGAAGTGAAAGCTGAGATTTATGATTGATAACACTTTTGAAGAAAATTATAAAAAAATGCAATCTTTGCTAAAAGATTTGGAAGATAATAAGGACAATATAGATAAAAGCCTTAAAATTTACAAAGAAGCAAAAGAAATTTATGACAAACTTAATAAAAAAATCAATGATTATAAGGCGAAGGTTGAAATAATAAATAATGACGAAAATGAATAAAGAAAAATTTGATGAAATTTTAATTAATGATAAAAAAATCATCGACAAGGCTATGAAAGAAAAATTTAGAGATGAAAATCCTTTAAGCGAAGCCTTGATTTATGCGAGTGATTCTGGAAAAAGAATAAGACCAGTGGTTTTTATTGAAACAATAAAAATGCTTTTGGGAGAAGATGCAATTGATGAAAAAATAATTGATCTATCTTTATCTCTTGAAATGGTTCATGCTTATTCTTTGGTTCATGATGATATGCCTTGTATGGATAACGATGATTATAGGAGAGGAAAACTTACAGTCCACAAAAAATACGGAGAAGACTTAGCAATTTTAGTAGGTGATAGTCTTTTGTCCTTTGCTTTTGAAAACGTACTAGATTTGAGTATATATGACCAACGTTTTCTTAAATCTGGAAAATATTTAGCAAGGGCTTGTGGAAAAGATGGAATGATAAAAGGACAAGTTTTTGATATAAAAGCAGATAAAAATATAGATTTAGCTTATGTTTTGGATGTATATAAAAATAAGACGGCAAGACTTTTTATGGCTGGTGTAATGATGGCAGGCTTATATGCAGACATTGACGAAGAAAAGCTAAAAAAACTTGAAAATTATGCTTATTATTTGGGGCTTTCTTTCCAACTTCAAGATGATATTTTAGACAAATATGATGAAATTGAACTAAATATTTTATCATGTATTTCTATGGATGAGGCAAAAAATTTATTATTAGATTTTAATAAAAAAGCAAAAGAAAATATCAAAGACTTTAAAAGAAATGATTTTCATATTTATTTAATCGATTATTTAACAGAGAGGATCAAATGAAAAAATATACTAGACAAAGACTTATTTTAGATATTATTCAAAATAATGAAGTAAAAACACAAAGCCAACTTTCAAATTTATTAAAAAATCAAGGAGTAGATGCAACACAAGCTACAATATCAAGAGATATAAAAGAGCTTAGAATATCAAAAGTTCAAACTGATGATTATGAATACAAATATACAGTAATAGATACAGTTTACGATTCATTAAATGAAAGAATGGAAAAAATATTTAAAGAATCTGTACTTTCAGTTGAAAGATCTTACCAATTAGTTGTGATCAAAACAATTTCATATACAGCTACAGTTTGTGGTTTATTTATTACAAATGCAAAACTTGAAAATATTGGGGGAATTGTTACAGGTCTTGATACAATATTCATAACACCAAGAGATATTGATCAAGTAGATGATTTGATAGAAACTTTAAGAAGTATGGTGAAGTAAGTGTTAGCTGAGTTATTTATAAATAACTTAGTTATTATCAAAAGAGACCATATATTTTTCGATAGTGGATTTAATGTTTTATCTGGAGAAACAGGTTCTGGAAAAAGTTTGATACTAGAAGCTATAAACATAGTTTTGGGAAAAAGAGCAAATAAGGAAATAATTGGAAAATTTGACGACAAAACTATTATAGAGGCAGTTTTTGCTCTTGATGATAAGACAATAAAAAAATTAGAAGATAAAGACATAACTTTTGATGATAATAAGCTTATAATTACAAGAACTATAAATCAACAATCATCATCTATTAGGATTAATGGAAGAGTAGCTAATCTTTCTTTGGTCAAAGAAATTTCAGTTTTACTTATAGATATTTATAAACAAGGCGATTCTAATATATTTATGGATAAGGGAAATTATCTTGATATTATTGATGCCTACAAAAAAAATGAAGATGATATAAAATTAAAAGAAGATATTAAAAATCTATACAATAAAAAAAATTCCTTGCTCAAAAAATTTGATGAGTTTAATTTAACCGATGAAGAAGTTTCAAGAGAAAAAGAATTAATTAATTATCAACTTGACGATATTGAACAAATTGATCTTTTAAATATTGATGAAGAAGAAATAGATCAAGAATATAAAAAATTAAATTCTATAACTGAGCTTAGGGAAAGTATTGAAAAAAGTGAAGAATTAATTTCATCATATAATTATGATCAACCAACAATAAGCTCACTTCTTGCAAGCTTATCCTCAAATCTTTCGGAATTTTCAGAAATTGATAAAAGCATAGAAGAAGTAAATGATAAAATATATACCCTTATTGACTTATCAAATGAAGTTTATTCTGAACTTGATAATTATAAGGAAAATCTTGATCAAAATCCTGAAAGACTTTATGAGCTTGAGATGATAAATCAAAAACTTTTTGATTTAAAAAGAAAATATGGCAATAATATAGAAGATATTTTGAAATATTATGATAAAATATCTTTAAGATTGAAAGAATTAGATAAGATTTCAAGTTTTAGAAAAAATATTGATAAAGATATCAAAGAAATTGATAATAAACTCGAAAAAAAATCTTTAGAACTTTCAAAAATAAGAAAAGATAAGTCAAAAAATCTTGAAAAAGAAATTAAAAGCGAAATTCAATCATTAAATATTATTAATGGAGATTTTAAAGTTTTATTTAATAGAAAAAATATAGATTCGAGTGGAATTGATGATATAGATTTTTTAATAAAAACTAATAAGGGTGAAGATTTAAAATCTTTATCAAAAACAGCTTCTGGTGGAGAAATTTCAAGAATTGTCCTATCATTTAAAAAAATATTTGCAGATTATGACAAAATAGATGCTATGATATTTGATGAAATTGATCAAGGAATTAGTGGTAGAACAGCACAAATTGTTGGAGAAAAAATCCTAGATTTATCAAAAGAAAGGCAAATTCTTGCCATAAGCCATCTTCCACAAATTGCATCTTTATCAACAAACCAGATACTTATAGAAAAATATGATGAAAAAGATCTTACAATATCAAAATCAACAAATATAAAAGGAAAAGATAGGACAAAGGAAATAGCCAGACTTTTAGCAGGAGTTGATATAACTGATAAAACTATGGAATCTGCAAAAGAAATGATTGATATGGCTAAAGATTTAAGAAAAGGAAAATAATATGGATAATTATGAAAAAACGATAAAAGTTGACAATATTTATGAGGGTAAAATTCTTTCATTGAGAGTAGAAACAGTGGAAATGCCCGATAAAAAATATTCAAAAAGAGAAATAGTTGACCATATGAAAGGAGTAGGAATTATTGCTTTTGATGGCGAAGATTCTATTTATTTAGTTCGCCAATACAGAAAAGCCATAGATGAATTTACCCTAGAAATTCCAGCAGGTCTTGTAGAAGCAAATGAAAAACCTATTGAAACTGCAAAAAGAGAATTGCAAGAAGAAATTGGTTTTAAGCCTTTAGACATTGAATATCTATTTGATATGCACGCATCTCCTGGTTTTACAAATGATAAATTGTCTTTCTTTTTAGCAAAAGATTTGGAAGAATCAAAATTAGAAGAAGATGAAGATGAATTTTTAGAAACAAAATCATTTAAAATAGAAGATGTTTATAATATGGTTATAAATGGAGAAATTACAGACGCTAAAACTATAATAGCTGTAATGTATGCAAAAAGATTGATTGATGAAAAATAACAGTTTAAATATTGATTTGGAAGTTTACACAGGACCTTTTGATGTTTTGTTAAAACTTATTGAAAAACAAAAAGTAGATATTTATGACATAAAAATAGAAGATATAACAAGCCCTTATATGGAGGCTATCAATGAAATGGATATCCCTCTTGGTCAATTAAGTGAGTTTATTTATATATCTTCTATTTTGTTGTATATAAAATCCAGCAAATTAATGCCAAAAAACGAGGATGATACGATAGAAGAAGATTTTATTTCCTATCTAATAGAATATAAAAAAATCAAAAGCGTAGAAGATGATTTGAAAATTTTAGAAAATGAAGCAAAATCATATTTTACAAAATACCAAGAAGACTTATCACAATATAAAAGCGAAGATGAAATAATTTCAAAAGATGTAAATATTTTAAAAAATGAATTTACAAAGTTACTTAAAGCCTACAAAAATGAAAAAGTAGAAAGGCCAGATATAATTAAGTCTATAAAAAGACTTGATGTCAATGATTATATTAAAAAAATTAGAAATACTTTAAAATTTACAAAATCAATAAGGCTAAGTAAAATAACAGATGAAATAAAATCAAAATCTGCTTGTATTGGTACATTTTTAGCCCTACTTGAGCTTGTTAGACTAAAGGAAATATACTTAGAAGAAGAAAATATAAATGAATTTTTTATATTAAAAAGGGAAAAGGATGAATAACAATTATTTAAAGGGAATTATTGAAGAAATTTTATATATTTGGGGAGAAGCCATTGATATTAACGATTTGGGAAAAATTATTTTTGATGCTGAAAAATCAGAAATAAAAAAAGCAATAAAAGAAATGATGGACGAAAGAAATAACAAAGAATCCGGACTTATAATAAAAAAATATGAAAATAAGTACCAATTTGCAACTAGACCCGATCATGAAAAATACATTTCAAACATAATAAAAAAATCCGAAAAAAACTTATCAAATTCATCCCTAGAAACCCTATCAATAATAGCATACAAGCAACCAATTACAAGAGCAGAAATAGATAAAATAAGAGGAGTAAAATCCCAATCAACAATAGACTCGCTTTTAGATAAAAAATTGATAAGAGAAAATGGTAGATTGGATAAGATTGGAAAACCCATAATTTATGTAACGACAGATTTGTTTTTAAAATATTTTAATATTTCAGATCTTAGCCAATTGCCAAAAATAGATGATGAAATAGCAGGAAATTTAGATGAGGATTAATAAATTTATAGCAAAAACAGGACTTGCATCAAGAAGAAAAAGCGAAGAGTATATAAAAAATGGCTTAGTTTTTGTTAATGGAAAAAGGCTAGATGACTTATCCTACCAAGTTAAAAAAGATGATGAAGTAAAAGTAAATGGAGAAATTCTAAAAATTCAAGAAAAGTTTTACTATAAATTAAACAAACCCCTTGGATACATTTCATCAAACTATGATCCTCACAACGAAAAAGACCTAAATGACTTAATTGAAATTGAGGGGAGATTTTTTTGTGCAGGAAGACTCGACAAAGACAGCCACGGACTTATGCTAATTACAAATGATGGAAAAATAACTAATAAAATAATCCATCCAAGTAAAGAAATTGACAAAACATATCTTGTAAGAGTAGATAAAAAATTATCGAAAATTCAAGAAGAAAAATTCTCAAAATCTCTTATCTTATCAGAAAAAGAAATAACATCAAATGCAAAGATTTCTCTAATAAATGAAAATCAAATAATATACAAAGTTATAATCCACCAAGGCTATAATAGGCAGGTAAGGAGAATGTTTAAATATTTTGGAGTAAATGTTTTAGACCTTAAAAGAATTAAAATTGGAGAAATTGACCTTTATGATTTAAAAGATGGAGATTATAAAAAACTTAGCAAAAAAGAATTAGAATATTTAGAAAGTTTATAGAAAAATATGGATATAGGAATAATTGGAGCAGGAGCTAGTGGGATTTTTACTGCTATAAATGCAAAAAATGAAAAAAATAAAATTACCTTGATAGAAAAAAATGAAAAAATAGGGAAAAAATTATTTATAACAGGCAAGGGAAGATGTAATATTACAAATGCTAAATTTTTTGATGAGTTTTTAGAAAACATCTTAGTAAATAGAAAATTTATGTATTCTTCCTTTACAAATTTTGATAATTTTTCTCTTATGGATTATTTGGAAAATCAAGGTTTAAAACTCACAACTCAAAGGGGAGATAGGGTTTTTCCAAAAAGTGAAAAATCAAGTGATGTTATAAAATTATTTGAAAAATTAATAAAAGAGAAAAAAATAAACTTAAAATTAAATGAAAATGTAGAAAAATAAAAAAAGATTCGGAAAAATTTATAGTAGAAACAAACAAAAAAATCTATGAATTTGACAAGCTTGTTATAGCTACAGGAGGACTTTCATATCCTTTGACAGGCTCAAGTGGAGATGGATATAAGTTTGCAAAAGATTTTTCTCACAAGCTTATTAGTCCAAGACCAGCCCTTTGTCCAATAAAAATTTCAGATAAGGATTTGGATTCATTAAATGGAATTTCTCTAAAAAATGTAAGCTTAAATGTAGAATGTGCAAATAAAAGTTATAGTGAGTTTGGTGAGATGCTTATTGGGAAAAATTTCATTACTGGACCAATAGTATTAACAATGTCATCATTAATCAATAGACAAAAGGTAAAAAATATTTATATTGACCTAAAAGCAAGTCTTGATTTTGAAAAATTAGACAATAGATTGATAAGAGATTTCGAAAATAATTCTAACAAAGATATAGGAAACATTTTAAAAAAATTGCTTTTAAACGCTTTTGTAGATGTAGTTCTAAAAAGAGCAAAAATAGATCATCATACAAAAGCAAATCAAATCACAAAAGAACAAAGGTATAATTTAATTGAAAAAATTAAGCATTTTGATTTAGAATATAAGGGGCTTAGCAAAATTAAAAATGCAATTATCACCTCTGGAGGTATAGATTGCAAAGAGCTTAATCCAAAAAATATGGAGTCTAAAAAAATCTCAGGACTTTATTTTGTAGGAGAAGTTACAGATGTTGATTGTCTTACAGGAGGATACAATTTACAAATAGCATTTTCACAAGCCTTTGCCTGTGCAAAAGATTTAAGGAGAATTTATGAGTAATTTTATTATAGCTTTAGATGGTCCAAGTGGATCAGGAAAAAGCACAATAGCAAATATTTTAGCAAACAAGTTAAAAATTTCATACCTAAATACAGGTTCTATGTATAGGGCCTTAACCCTATATTTTTTGGAAAATAATATTAAAAATGAAAATGAAATTGACCTTGATCTTCTTAAAAAAATTAATATAGACATAAAAGGAGATAGGGTATTTTTAAATGGAAAAGATGTAAGCAAGGAAATTAGAAATAAAATTGTAACAGAAAATGTATCTTGGGTTTCATCAATATCAAAAGTTAGACAATATTTGGTGGAAATGCAAAGAAATATTTCGAAAAATAAATCTATAATTCTTGATGGTAGAGATATAGGAACAGTAGTTTTTCCAGATGCTAAATATAAATTTTTTCTAACAGCATCAAGTGAAGTTAGAGCAAAAAGACGTTTTGACCAAAATGAAATTGATAAGTCTTTAGAAGAAATTCAAAAAGACATAGAAAAAAGAGATTATATAGATTCTCACAGAAAAATTTCTCCATTAAAAAAAGCAAAAGATGCAATAGAAATAGATTCATCAAATCTTACAATAGATCAAACAATAGATGTGATTTTAGCAAGAATGGATAAAGAAGATGTTTTATAGATTTATATATATTTTATTAAGGATAGTTGCAACACCATTATTTAGAATTAGAGTTCACGGTTTTGAAAATATTCCAAAAGATGAAAAATATATTGTATGTGCAAACCATAAATCTATGCTTGATCCAGTTTTTATATCCTTGGCATTAAATAGGCAAATACACTTTATCGCCAAAAAAGAATTGTTCGAAATACCTGTATTGAAAAACATTTTAGACTCTTTAAAGGCAATTCCAGCTCAAAGAGATGGAAAAGATTTATCTGTTTTAAGAGATTCTATAAAAATTATAAAATCAGGAAAAATTTTGGGAATATTTCCAGAAGGAACTAGAGTAAAAGAAGTAAAAAGGGAAAATATAAAAGATGGAGCTGGATATATTGCTCTTAAATCTAAAACAGATATACTAACCATAGAAATTATATCTTCCTATAAACCTTTTTTTAAAACAGATTTATATATAAAAAATCCTGTTAAAATTGAAAATTTTAAAGAGTTAAAATCAAAAGAAGCGATGGAGAAAATAATGGATGAAACTTATGATAAGATGTATGAAAACCATAAATTCTAAGAAAGGTTTAAGATGAAAATAATAGTAGCAAAAAATTCTGGATTTTGTAATGGAGTTAGAAGAAGCGTAAATCTTGCAAATAAAGCAAGTGAAAAAAATATAAAAACTTACACACTAGGACCTTTGGTTCATAATCCTACCCAGGTAGAAATGCTTGAAAAAAAAGGAGTTGGTGTAATAGATGAGAAAAAAGCTTTAAATTTAGAAGATTCACAAATAATAATAAGAAGCCATGGAATAGATGAAAAATTAAAAGAAAATCTTAAAGAAAATTCCAATGAAGTTATTGATGCAACTTGTCCAGTTCTTTTAAATATATACAAAAAAATAAAAGAAAAAGAAAATGAAGGATATAAGATAATAATTATTGGAGATAAAGAACATCCCGAAATAAAAGCTATGGCATCTTACGTAAATAATGGTATAATAATTAAGAATGAGACTGAAGCAAAAAATATTACAAATATGTCAAAACTTTATGTTGTTAGTCAAACAACAAATAGAATTGATTTTTTTGAGAATATTGCTCATGAGTTAGAGAAGACGAATGATGATGTAGTAATAGAAAATACAATCTGCAATGCTACAAAATTAAGGCAAGAAGCATGTAAAAGCCTTTCAAAAGAAGTCGATTGTATGATTGTTGTTGGTGGTTTTAATAGTTCAAATACAAACAAACTTTATCAAATAGCACAAAAGTATTGTGAAAATGTTCAAAGAATAGAAACTGTTAAAGATCTACCTTTGCAAAAGCTCTCAAATTTTAATATAATAGGGGTAATCGCTGGTGCATCCACACCAGATCAGGTTATCGAGGAGGTAGTTATTAGGATGGATGATTTAACAAATGAAGAATTAATGAACAGCATTGAAGACAGTATGAAAAAAATATACCCTAGAGATGTTGTTAGCGGAACAATTATTGATGTAAAAGATGATGAAGTTTTTGTAGATATTCAATATCGTGCAGATGGTATTGTAAAACTTGACGAAATGACCGAAGAAGAAAGAGAAAATCCAAAAGAAAAATTTGAAATTGGTCAAGAAGTTGAAGTTTATGTTATAAAACTTGATGATGGTGAAGGAAATGTGGCTTTATCTACTAGAAGAGTAGAAGGAATGAAAAATTGGAAAAACCTAAGAGAAGCTTATGAAAACGACCAAACTGTTGAAGGTAGTGTAATTGGAGCAAACAAAGGTGGTCTTACAGCTAAAGTTATGGGAATCAATGGATTTATTCCAGCAAGCCAAATCGCACCATATTTTGTTAAAAATTTCAAAAAATTTGTAGGAGAAAATTGGGATCTTAAAATCATTTCAATTGATGAAAGAAAAAATCGTCTAGTTTTATCAAGAAAAGATATAGTAGAAGAAAAACTTGATGAGCAATGGGATGAGTTAGAAGAAGGACAAGTTATCACAGGAAAAGTTGCAAGATTAACTGATTTTGGTGCTTTTATAGAAATAGGAAGCCTTGACGGACTACTTCATGTTTCTGATATAGCTTGGACAAGAGTAGAACACCCAAGAGATGTATTAAACATTGGCGATGATATTGAAGTAAAAATATTAAAACTTAATAAAGAGAAAAATAGAATTTCTTTAGGTAGAAAACAACTTCTTGAAAAACCATTTGCACAATTTGTAAATGAACATGAAATAGGAGATATTGTTACAGGAAAAGTTGTAAATTTACTTGACTTTGGTGCTTTTGTAGAAGTTAGCGAAGGAGTTGAAGGACTAATTCACGTTTCTGAAATTTCATGGGATCACGTTGAAAAACCATCAGATGAATTAAACGTTGGAGATGAAGTAGAAGTAAAGATTTTAAGTGTAGACCCAGAAGAAGAAAAAATCGGTCTTTCAATGAAAGCTTTAAAAGAAGCTCCAGAAAGAACTGAAAGAAAACCAAGAAGAAATTCTGAAGAAAATAAAAACAAATCTAATGTTAAAGCCAAAAGAAAAGTTGAAAAGAAAGAATCAGAAAATGATTTTGGCGACACTGATTTAAACAATAATATTGGATTTGCTATAGAAGAAGTATTATCAGGAATTGAAATCGAAGATTCTGAAGATTCTATTGAAGAATAATAACTGATAAATTACAATTACACAAAAGAGATGGTTAAGATCATCTCTTTTTTAGCTTTAAGGAGATATATGCATTTAAAAAATAATGAAAAATATAAGGATTATTTTAGGGGAAAAAAATATAATATAACAACCTTTGGTTGCCAGATGAATGAACATGATTCTGAGAGAATATCCTATATACTTGAAGATTTGGGATATATTCATACGGAAAACAGAAATGAAGCGGATTTTATTTTGTTTAATACTTGTCTTGTAAGAGAAAATGCAGAATTAAAACTTTATGGTCAAGTTTCAAGTTTGAAAAAATTAAAAGAAGAAAATCCAGAAAAAATAATAGCGGTTTCTGGTTGTATGATGCAAACAAGCGTGGCAAGAGAAGTTATCGAAAAAAAACATAGGGAAGTTGACATAATATTTGGAACAAAAAACATAAATTCTTTGCCAGATCTTTTGTTTAAGTATTTGGAAACTGGAGAAAGGGTAATTGATGTTTCTGAAGATAATGTCAAGGATGATTATGTAAATTATAATAGCAAAAATGATTTTCAAGCTTATGTAAATATTATGACAGGTTGTGATAATTTTTGCTCTTACTGCATAGTGCCTCAGTCAAGAGGAAGAGAAGAAAGCAGAAGACCATCACATATAATAGAAGAAATAGAAAATTTAGTTAAAAAAGGATATAAGGAAATTACTCTTTTGGGACAAAATGTTAATTCCTATGGCAACAAGTCAGATTTTAATGTAACATTTCCAGAGCTTTTAGAAAGATGTGCAAAAATAAATGGAATTAAAAGGTTAAGATTTACAACAAGCCATCCAAAAGACTTATCTGATGACTTGATTAGGGTCATTAAAGAAAATGAGAATATATGTAATTATTTCCACTTGCCTATGCAATCTGGATCAGATAAAGTTTTAAAAGATATGAATAGAAAATATAACAAAGAACAATATCTTCAAAAGGCTAGAAAGCTTAAAGAGTCTATACCTAATATTGCAATTTCAACAGATATAATAGTTGGTTATCCAACAGAAACAGAAGAAGATTTCCAAGAAACTTTAGATGTTTGTAAAAAAGTTGGTTTTGACACAGCTTTTACTTTTAAATATTCACCAAGACCAAAAACAAGAGCTGCAAAATTAGAACCAATAGATGATAAAATTGTTCAGGAAAGATTTGATAGGTTACTTGATACTTTATATCCAATATTTAATGAGAAAAATAAGGAATATATAGGCAAGGTTGTTGAAGTCCTATTAGAATCTGAGAGTAAAAATAATAAAGATGTATTGACAGGAAGAACAGATACTTTTAAACTTGTTCATGTAAAGGCAGATAAAAAATTAATTGGACAAATAGTAAAAGTAAAAATAACAGATAATACTTCTTTTACTATATCTGGTCATTTAGTTTAAAAAAAATTAAGAAAGAAGGCTTTATGAAAGCTTATGTAGTAAAAGCAAAAGCTAAATATGGCAAATTGCCTAGTAAAGAAATATGCAGAGATTTATTATATGAAGATAGTTTTGAAAGAAAATTAGACATAATAAGAAATAATAACAGTGAAATACCTAATATTAATTCGAAAAAAGATTTGGAAATTTATCTTTCAAATAAATTATATGATGATATTTATTCATTTTTGAAATTTCTAAAAGGAGAAGAAAAAAATTTCTTTTTAAAATATATTTCACGATTTGAAATACAGTTAATGCAATTAATAGTTCAAGCTATTATAAACAATCATTTAGAAGATAGTTTAAATATTATAAAAAGAGAAAAATTTTCTCATAACATAGATGTTTCAAAGGATGATGACTTTGAAAGTTTTGTAGAAAAATCTAAACAAGGTAGATATTACAGGACCCTATATCCATTTTTGAATGAAAATATGGAAAGGGAGTCTATTATATTCTTAATCTCAAATGCCTTGAATAAATTTTATTACAGGGACATTTTAGATGAAACAAAAAAACTTCCTAAAAAACTTGGAAATGAACTTATAGATTTTATCGGAAAAAAAATTGATATTTTCAATATTGAAATGCTTTTTAGGTTGAAAAACTACTTTGTATTAAATGATTATGAAATATTCAATTATTTAATAGAAGGCGGTAAATATTTAAAAACTGATTATTTAAAAAAATTATCAAGACTAAAATTAGATCAGTTCAAAGAAGAAATTTTAAATAGTCAGTATAAGGATTTTTTCTTAACTTCTTATAATTTTTATAAGATAAAAGAAGATTCATTGAGCGAAAATTCTAAGAAATTAGAAAATTCAAAATATGATTTATTAAAATTAATATTTATTGTTGATATGATGGCGATTTCAAATAAGAATATCACAAGTATTTTAGAGTTTGATGAAACTTTTGATAAGGACGAAAAAAAGCACTATATAATAAAGAGGTGATAACATGGCTGTCGAAAAAATGCACTTGGTCAATATTATGGCAAAACTTGAAAACCTAGATGATTTTCTTGAAGATTTAATAAATATAGATGAATTTGATCAAGTTGATGCTTTTAGACAAATACAAAATAGAGAATTTTCTATTAGAGCAAGTGAAGAAAATATTGACAAAACTGAAGATTTTAATGATTTGGAAAGTTTTGAAAAAATAGATCCTTCCTTTATAAAAGACCTTGAGGATATTAAAGAATTTTTAAACTTAGAAAATTCAAATGATGGCAAGAGGATTAATGAGGAAAAACTTAAAGATTTGCTTAAAGTTTTTGAAGAAAATATAGAAAAGAAAAAACTTTTAGAAGAAAGAAATAAAAAACTTGAAGAATATATAAATAATTTACAAGCACTTGAAAATGAAGAAATAGATATAAATAAAATAAGAAAATTAAATTATTTTAATTATAGGCTTGGAGAAGTAAGCAAAGATGGTAGATTTATTTTAAAAAATAATTATGATTCTATACCTTCTTTAATTATTCATTTACAAAAAAATGATCCGGATATTAATATTAATAAAGAAGCTTTAAAAAGCATCTATAGTATAGATGATGAAACTACAAAGTTAAGGTTAGATACTGATAATATAATAAAAGGTGAAAAAGAAAATGTAAATAAAATCAGCATAGATTTGAATAAAGATTACGATAAAAAAACCAAGGATGATTCTAGTGAAATTTATGATAGGATTTTAAAAGAAGCAGATTTTAAAAATAAAGAAATTGAAAAATTCTATGATGATAGAAAAGCAGAAAGTGAAAAAATATTTAAGTCTAAAAAAGATAATATAGTTAAAGAATTTTTCGAAAAAATTGTTAATTAGAAGAAAGGAGGTTTTATGAAATTATTGGAAAGATTGGGCTTTAAAGACAATCATAAAAATAAGTTTAAACAATCAATTGAAAGTGGTAATGAAGATTATCTTTTAGTATATCCAAAAAGTGTAGAAGATGAAGTAAATAGAACAATATCTTCACTTGGCTTTATTGACAAGGAAATACCTGAAACATCAAGTATTAGTGAAATAAAAAAAGAGTATGAAGAAAATAAAGAAAAACTTAAAGAAATAGATAAGAATTTAGAAAAAATAAAAGAAGAAAATATTAATGATTTAAAAAATCTTCCAAAAACAATTGATTTTTATAAAAAATCTTCCAAACTTAAAGACAAAATGCTAAAGGGAAGAAAATATTTCTATTTATCAGGATGGGTACCAGAATCAAAATTACAATTAGTGAAAGAAACAGTCGACAAGTATGAAGACAGCTTAGTCGATCAAAAAAAAAATAGCCAAACAATAGCAAATCCACCAACAAAATTAAAAAATAACAAGATAGCTAGGCCATTTGAATTTTTAGTAAATATGTATGGAGCTCCAAATTACAATGAATTAGATCCTACAGGATTTTTTGCAATAACATATATGCTTTTATATGGAATGATGTTTGGAGATTTGGGTCAAGGCTTAATATTCATACTAGCAAGTTTTTTGATAGAGAAAAAAAGTAAGGTTTTTGGTCAATTGGTAAGGAGAATAGGTTTTTCAGCATCCTTTTTTGGCCTTATGTATGGTTCGTTTTTTGGAATAGAAAATTTGATACCAACATTATTAATAAAGCCATTCGATAATATTATAAAAGTTTTGGTTGCATCTGTTGGATTTGGAGTCATTTTACTCTTAATATCCTATATTTTGGGAATATACAATAAACTTTGCAAACAAAAAGATTTAGAAGAAGGAATATTTGGTAAGGACGGTCTTGCAGGACTTATTATGATGATTTCATTTATTTTAATTATCCTAAATATAGTAAAAGTAAATCCTATACCTATGCCTATTTCTATAATTTTGCTTATTTTATCAATAGTTTTGATGATATTTAAGCAACCTATTTCAAGAAGACTTTTAGATATTTATCCAATATATGACCAATCAAGTTCTGATTATTATATAGAAAGTTCTTTTTCCATAATCGAAGCCTTGCTTTCAGTCTTTTCAAATCTTGTATCCTTTACAAGGGTAGGAGCCTTTGCCATAAACCACGTTGGTTTATATATGGCATTTGAGGTTATGAGCAAACTTGTAGGTGGTGGATTTATAGGAATAATAATTTTAATATTAGGAAATATTTTGATTATAGGACTTGAAGGAATGATAGTATTTATTCAAGGATTAAGGCTAGAATTTTACGAAATGTTTAGTAAATATTACAAGGGAGATGGACAAAAATTTAGTCCAATAAGTAAATTATAAGGAGAAAACAATGATTTTAATTTCAATATTAGCATTAGCATGTGTAGTAATTACAATTTATTCAGGTTTATACCTACTTAAAAACAACGAAGATGGATCAAAAGAAAAAATTAGAAGAGCACTTAAAATAAATTTATCTACATTTATACCAATTATGGTAATGATTTTAGTTTTAGTTTTACCAAATGGTGTTAAGGCAGCTGCAGCAGGAAGTGCTAGCGAAGCTGGAAATGGTTTAAAATATATAGGAGCAGCTTTATCAACAGGCCTTGCTACTATTGGTACAGGATATGCAGTAGGTCAAGTAGGTTCAGCAGCACTTGGTGCAATTTCAGAAGATGCATCAATACTTGGTAGAACAATAATTTTCGTAGGACTAGCTGAAGGTATTGCAATCTTTGGTGTAATTATTTCTATAATGATTTTATTCGCTTAAAATGAAAGCAAAAATTATAACTAATGATTTATCTTTTCTTCTAGGTTTTAGACTTGGAGGAATAGAAGGTAAAATTTTAGAAGATAAAGAAGAAATATCTAATAATTTTAAAAATTTTACTAAGGAAAAAGATTTAGCTTTAATTATTTTCTCAAAAGATTGTTATGAGAAAGTAAAAGAAGAAGTTGAAAATTATAGAGTAGAAAATGCTACTCCTTTAGTAGTAGTTTTAGATTAGTAAAGGAGATTATAGTGCTAGATTTAAGTGCAAAAATTGCGAGTTTTAGAAAAATGGTCTGGTCTAATGAGAAAAGAAAAAGCGAAAAACAATTATATGATTCTACAGACTCTTCTTCAAAAACTTTAAATGATATAAAAAATAATTTAGAAAGAAATTACAAAAAATATATAGAAAAAAGAGAAGAATTTGCTAAGGCAAGAAAAAACGAAAAAATAGCAAATATTTCTCAACATAAAAAAACTTCTTATAACAAGTTTAAAGAATCTTTACTAAACCAATTAATTGAAGAAATTAAAGAAGAATTAAAGACCTATAGTAAAAGTGATGAATATAGACAAAAACTTGTAAAAGAAGCTAAAATTGTATATGAAAATTTATCAAAAAATCAAGATGATTTAATTTTATGTGTAAAAAAATCTGACCAAGATTTGTTTGATTTTGAAACAGACTTAATGGATGATTCAAAAATTGGCGGTTTTATCATAAAAAATAAAGATTTAACTTATCAATATGATTATTCCTTAGAAAAAAAATTAGATAATTATAAATATGAAATAGGTAGTAAATTTTATAAAATCATCTCTGATGAATTTGAAAAAGAAATGGAGGATAAAGATGACTCCAACGATTAAATCAATAAATGGTCCTGTAATAGTGGCTAGAAATGCATCTGAGTTAAAAATAAGAGAGATGGTTACAGTAGGGGATTTAAAACTTATAGGAGAAGTTGTATCAATAAATGGTGATTATGCGACCATCCAAGTTTATGAAGATAGCTCAGGTTTAAAAGTTAATGATGAAATAATTAAAACTGGAAGACCCTTATCTGTAAGACTTGGTCCTGGTATGATTGGAAATATGTTTGATGGAATCCAAAGACCCCTTGATAAAATTGCAGCAAAACATGGTTCTTTTATTCCGTCAGGACTTGGACTATCAAATCTTGATGAAGAGAAAAAATGGGATGTGAAAATTAAAGTAAAAGTTGGCGATAAAATAAAAAAGGGTCAAATTTATGCAACAATAGATGAAAGTCCCATAATTGAGCATAGACTTATGTCTAATTTTGATGGGGAAGTTGTAGAAGTTTTAGATGATGGATTATATACAATTGAGGATGTAATTGTAAAAGTTAAAACTAATGAAAAAATTGAAAATTTAAAACTTTATCAGTATTGGCCAGTAAGGGTTCAAAGACCTGTAAAAAGATCCAAATCTTTAAGTGAGCTTCTTCTTACTGGACAAAGAGTTTTGGATATATTTTTTCCCCTTGCAAAGGGTGGTACAGTTGCAATTCCAGGAGGATTTGGAACTGGAAAAACTATGCTTCAACACCAATTGGCACAATATTCTAATGCTGACATAATTATTTATATTGGTTGTGGAGAACGTGGAAACGAAATGACACAAGTTCTTGAAGATTTTCCTAACCTTATCGATCCAAATACTGGAAGAGGTCTTATGGAAAGGACAATCCTTATTGCAAATACTTCAAATATGCCAGTAGCTGCAAGGGAAGCTAGTATTTATACTGGAATAACTATGGCAGAATATTTTAGGGATATGGGATATGATGTTGCTTTGATGGCAGATTCAACTTCAAGATGGGCAGAAGCTCTAAGAGAAATCTCTGCAAGACTTGAAGAAATTCCAGCTGAAGAAGGATATCCTGCTTATTTGGGTTCAAGATTATCTCAATTTTATGAAAGAGCAGGAGATTTTGTAAATCTAAATGGATCTAATGGTTCTGTTACATTAATTGGTGCAGTTTCTCCAACTGGTGGAGATTTTTCAGAGCCTGTAACCGAAAATACTAGAAGAAGTGTAAATGTATTTTTGGGTCTTGATAAAAATCTTGCTTATTCTAGACATTATCCTGCTATAAATTGGTTGACTTCATATTCAAATTATCTAAACCAAATGTCAAATTATTATGAAAATATAACAGGTGAAGATATAGTTTCATTAAGAAATAAAATGATGGAAATTCTTACAGAAGAAGATAAGTTGCAATCAATTGTTATGCTTGTCGGAAAAGATTCTTTATCAAACAAGCAAAAAAATCTTTTGGATGTCGCAAGTATTTTGAAAATTGCATATCTTCAACAAAATGCTTTTAATGATACAGATAAGTATGTACCACTTGATAAGCAAATTCAAATGTTGAAAGTTATAGAAAATTATTATAAATTATCAACTGAAGCAATTGAAAATGGAATTACTTATAAAAATCTTTATAATAAGACATTAATTGCTAAGATTAACTCAATGAAATATGATATCAAAAATGATGAAATTGAAAAGTTTGTAGAATTAAATAACTATATTCGCTCATATTTTCAAACATTAGAAGAAGGTGAAAAATGAGAAAGCAATATACAAGAATTAAGAAAATAGAAGGATCAATAATTGAACTTGAAAAAGTCGAAAATATAGCCTATAACGCTGTTGTAAAAGTTCATACTTTGGGCGAAGATTTTATTGGACAAGTTGTAAAAATTGATGATGAAAATATAACTGTAGAAGTTTATGGAAATACTCAAGATTTTTCTTTAAGTGATATAGTTGTAGAATTTGAGGAAAAACCACTAGAAATTCCTTTAAATGAATCTATTTTAGGAAGAACTTTTAATGGTATAGCAAGGCCTATTGATGATGGAGGAGAAATTTATTCTGAAAATTTTTATTCAGTTGAAGGAAATCCTCTTAATCCTGTTGCTAGAGAATATCCAAGAAACTTTATTCAAACTGGAATCTCATCAATTGATATTTTGACAACTTTAATTCGTGGGCAAAAACTTCCAATTTTTTCTGGATCAGGAATGCCTCATAATGAAATTGCAGCTCAAATTGTAAGGCAAGCAAAATTAAAAACTGATGAAGATTTTTGTTTTGTTTTTGCAGCTATGGGAATAAAAAAAGACGAAGCTATGTTCTTTGAGGATGCTTTTACAAAAGCTGGTGTAAAAGACAAGGTAGTTATGTATGAAAATTTGGCTGATGATCCTATAATGGAAAGATTGATCACACCTAAATGCGCTTTAACTGCTGCTGAATATTTAGCTTTTGAAAAAAATAAACATGTTTTGGTAATTATTACAGATATAACTTCTTATGCCGAAGCTCTTCGTGAAGTTTCTTCTATTAGACAAGAAGTTCCTTCTCGTAAGGGATATCCTGGATATTTATATTCAGATCTTGCAAGTTTATATGAAAGGGCTGGTATGATTAATGGTATTAATGGATCTGTAACTTTAATTCCAATTTTAACTATGCCAAATGATGATATTACTCACCCAATTCCAGATTTAACAGGATATATTACTGAAGGACAAATTGTTATTGATAGAAGTTTAGATCAAAAAGGAATTTATCCACCAATAAATGTTCTTCCATCCTTATCAAGACTTATGAAAGATGGTATAGGTGAAGGATATACAAGAGCAGATCACGAAGATTTGATGAATCAATTGTATGAATCATATTCTAAGGTTCAAGAAATTAGAAATATTTCTCAAATTGTTGGAGAAGATGATTTATCAGATGTAGATAAATCATATTTGGAATTTGGTAAGGAGTTTGAAAATAGATTTTTAAGCCAAGATGCTTATGATAATAGAAGCCTTGAAGAATCTTTGGATTTAGGATGGGATATTTTGAAAATTTTGCCTATTGAAGAAATTCATAGGGTAAGTTCTGAAAACAAGGAAAAATTCTTGGGAGCTAAAAATGACTGAGACAAAATTTGCTCCAACTAAAGCAAATTTGATGAAGGCAAAAAATCAACTTAGTCTTATTAAAGAAGGTTATGATATTCTTGATAAGAAAAGAAAGGCTTTAATTGGTCAATATAATGCTAAAATAAATCAAAGAAATGAATTAAACAAGCTTGTTAATGCTTATATTAAAAATGTTAAAAAAAATATAAAAAAAGCTATAGTAACAACTGGAGAAGATAGGTTAAAATCAATTGCTCTATCAGTTCCTTTGGATGAATCAATTTCGCTTAAAGAAAAAAAGTTTATGCAAACAAAAATTTTTGAAATAGACTTTGATGCTAAAAAATTAGATTTATCCTATTCATTAAATTTGACAAATTCTTTATTTGATGAGGCTTTACTTTCTTTAAATGATTTGAAGGAGAAAGTTTATAAATTGGCTGAGCTTGATACAACTATAAAAAATTTGGATACTGAGATTAAAAAAACTTCTAAAAAAGTAAATTCTTTGGAAAAAGTTCAAATTCCGAATTATGAAACAATAATAAAGTCAATTTCTGGTCAAATTGAAGAAAGAGAAAGAGAAGAGTTTTCTAAAACTAAGATAATTAAAAATAAGAAAATTAATAAGTAAGAGGTAGATGATTATGTCATCTATCTTTTTTTATGGGTATATTTTTAATAGAAAGATTAGGAGGTTTTATGGAAGATATAAAAAATGAAGTTAGAAAAGCTTGCTTGGAAATTCTTGAAAAATCTGATGCGAAAGAAGGAGATGTTTTTGTTCTTGGTGGTTCTTCTTCTGAAGTTTTGGGTTATAAAATTGGTTCTCATTCAAATGAAGAAGTTGGAGAAATTGTTGTAAAAACTTTACTTGAAATTTTAGATGATAAAAAAATTTTTCTTGCTGTTGGAGGCTGTGAACATATTAATAGGGCTATTGTTGTAGAAAAAGAGCTTGCAATTAGAGATAGGTATGAAGTTGTTTCGGTTGTTCCAAAAATTAATGCAGGTGGATCTTTTGCAAGTGCCGCTTATAAAAATTTCAAAAATCCTCTTGTTATTGAGCATATAAGCGGGGATTTTGGCATGGATATTGGGGATGCAAATATTGGTATGCATATAAAATTTGTTCAAGTTCCTCTTAGATTAAAAATTAAAAATATTGGATCTGCTCATTTAACTGCTTTAAAATCAAGACCAAAATTAATTGGCGGAATAAGGGCAAGATATGAGTAAATAAAAATGGGACTGTTGCAAAATTGTGATTATTCATAGTTTTGCAAACAGCCCCATTTTTTTATTTTTCTTCTGATAAATTTATTTTTTTATTTATTGTGTTTTTAAATTTTATTGTTTCATAATCGCTTGTATCTTCTATATCATAGGATGATTTTTGCATTGATGCTGATAGGGCAAGTCCTATATTTATAAAGCAAATCAATAAGAATGTTCCTCCTGATGAGAAAAATGGAAGGGGGATTCCTGTTACTGGCATTAATCCTATTGTCATCGCTACATTTTCAAAAATATGGACAAAAAACATAGCACAAATTCCTGCTACCATTAGGGATATAAAATAATTTTTTGATCTTTTGCTTATAATTAAAAGTCTATAAACCATAATTACAAAGGCAATTAACATAAGAATTGCTCCTATAAAGCCTAATTCTTCTGCAAGAACTGAGAAGATAAAATCACTTTCTTTTTCTGGAATGTATCCGTATTGGGCTTGGGTTCCTTTCATAAATCCTCTTCCTGTAAACATTCCTGATCCGATAGCTATTAGTCCTTGTTGTTGTTGCCAACCACTTCCTGATGTATCTCTTGATGGATCCAAAAAGTCGTGAATCCTATCAGCCTTGTATCCTTCTAAGTTTAAAAATAAAAGCAAGGCTCCAACTATGGCTACAGCTAAAAGCCCTAAAATCCATTTCCATGATAGACCTGCTAAAAATAGCATAACGGCTATAAAGAAAATATAAACCATAGCTGTACCAAAATCTGGTTGCAATAAAATCAAAAATATTGGTGCAAAGGCAAAGCCTAAAGTTTTTAATAATCTCATTGGATTATTTATTGCATTTTTATATTTTTCTAAATATGCGGCTAGGGCAAATATTATTCCGATTTTTGTAATTTCTGATGGTTGAACTTGAACAGGTCCAAGTATTAGCCAAGAATTTGATCCCCATCTTTCAGCACCTTGACCTAAAAAGATTGTAAGTATCAAAAGAAACAAGGATACTCCATAAATTGGATAGGCTGCTCTTTTTAATACATCCATATCCATAGTACAAATTAAAATTATAAATAAAAATCCCAAAACACTGGAAAAAATCTGACTTTTAATGGCAGAAATATTGCCTGAAAAAGCAGAAAATAGGACAAATAGTCCATATATACTCAAAAAGCTAACGCTAATAAACAAAAGCCAGTCGAATTTTTTTAGTTCTTTTTTCTTAATATTAAACATTAAATCACTCCAATTCAAAATTAATTATATAATAGACGAAAAATTTCTTCAATTAATATTTTTTATTAGGGGTATAATGATAAAACGATAAGAGGTGATAATTATTTTAAATAAAAATCAAATAAATGAAGTTGTTGATAGGTTAGGAAAAATGTATCCGAATTTGGACAAAAGTTTTTTAGATTTTACTACTCCATTTGAGCTTTTAGTTGCTACAATTTTATCAGCCCAATGTACTGATGTTAGAGTAAATAAAGTTACAGGATATATGTTTAAATTTAAAAATAAACCAGAAGATTTTGCGAATATGGATATAAAAGAAATTGAATCATACATAAAAACTTGTGGTTTGTATAAAAATAAGGCAAAAAATATAAAAAAATGCTTCAATAATGTTGATTAGGGAATTTGATGGAAAAGTTCCAGATAATATGAAGGATTTGACAAAACTTCCAGGAGTTGGGAGAAAAACTGCAAATGTGGTTATGAGCAATGCTTTTGGAATTGATGCAATTGCAGTAGATACTCATGTTCAAAGAGTTTCAAATAGGATAGGACTTGCAAATAGCAAGGATGTTTTAAATACAGAAAAAGATTTGAGAAAAAATTTGCCAAAGGAAAAATGGTCAAAACTGCATCATCAAATAATTGCTCATGGAAGAAAAATTTGTAAGGCGAGAAACCCGCTTTGTGAAGAATGTGATTTGAAAGATTTGTGTGAAGATTATAAGGAGAGAAAATGATAAAATTATTTGCAATGGACTTGGATGGGACGAGTCTTGATAGTAATTCAATCTTAAGAGAAGAAACGATAGAAGCCTTAAAAAAACTAGATGAAAATGGAATAAAATTTGTATTTACATCAGGAAGAGCCATGCCATCAGTTAGATACTTAATGAGTTTAACAGGAATTGATAATCCTTCAGTTACTAATAATGGTGCCTTGGCTTATATAAATAAAGAAAAGATTATCTATCAAAATCCTCTAAAATATGAAGAAGTTGAAGAGCTAATTAGATTTAGTGAAGAAAACAAACTTTTTTATCAGTTTTATGACATGTACACATACTATTCAAATAGGATATGGCCTGAAAGATTTGATCATTTAGAAAATAATTCTTTATATGGGATGAATTACCAAGTAAATTTTTCTTTTTCAACTGATCCATTAAAAGAATTAAAATTAAGAAAGAATTCAGCCTTTAAATTTCAAATATTTCCAAATATAAAAAATCCAGAAGAAGAAAGAAAAATTTTGGAAAAAGTTGACCTTATGGATCTTTATCACACAACATCAGCTTTTGGAATGGTAGAAATTATGCAGAAAAATGTAGACAAATTTAACGGTCTTAGTGAGATTGGAAATTTTTTGGGTATAAGTAAAGAAGAAATGGCAGCAATTGGTGATCAAGACAATGATATACCTATGCTTAAAAATGTGGGCTTATCTTTCGCAATGGGAAATGCAATTGATGAAGTTAAAGAAATAGCAGATTATATAGTATCCACCAATGATGATTTTGGTCTTGTAGATGCAATAAATATAGTTTTGGAGAAAAATTCTAATGTTTAATATAGTTTTACTTTCACCAGAACATCCAGGAAATGTAGGAAATATTTCAAGAACATGTGTTCTCACAGAATCAAGACTTCACTTAGTTAGGCCCTTTAAATTTGATTTTTCTGATAAAAGTTTAAAAAAAGCAGGAATTGATTATTGGGACAAGCTTGATTTGGTGATACACGATTCTTTAGAAGATTTTTTAGCATATATAAAAGATAAAAATATATATCTAATAGAGACAGGAAGTGATAAAAATTATACTGATATTTCGTATAAAGATGGAGATTTTATAATTTTTGGTAGAGAAAAAGAAGGAATTGACAAAGATATTTTGGAAAAATTTAAGGATAGGATTTATACAATTCCAATGACTAAAAAGCTAAATAGATCATTAAACTTAGCAAATTCAGTAGCTATAGTTTTATATGAAGGACTTAGGCAAAATAAATTTTTAATAAATAGAGGTGATTAAATGTTAGATGTAATAATAATTGGTGCAGGCCCTGCAGGTCTTACCGCTGGTCTTTATGCAGGAAGAGCGAAATTAAAAACATTAATTTTGGAAAAAGATATAGCAGGAGGTCAAATTGCTACAACTGAGCATGTAGAAAATTATCCAGGCTCAATGAAAGATGCTGGAGGACTTGCTTTATCAGATAGGATGGAAGAGCAAGCAAAAGAATTTTGCGATATAAAATATGAAGAAGTAACAAAAGTAGAGCTTTTATCAGATGTAAAAAAAGTTTACACAAAAGATAAAGTTTACGAAGCAAAAGTTGTAATTATTTCAACAGGAGCAAGCCACAGAAAGTTAAATGTAAAAGGCGAAAAAGAATTTGCAAGTCTTGGAGTATCATATTGTTCAACATGTGATGGACCATTTTACCAAGGACTTGACATATATGTTGTCGGAGGAGGGGAAGCAGCTCTTGAAGAGGCCCTATTTTTAACAAAATTTGGAAAAAATGTAACTATAATTCACAGAAGAGAAGGACTTAGAGCAAGTCAAACTGTAATAGATAGATGTAAAGAAAATGAAAAAATTTCATTCTTATTAAATTATACAGTTGAAGAAATAAAGGGAGATAGCGAAGTAAAAGAATTAGTTTTAAAAAATACAAAAACAAATGAATTAAAATTAATAAAAAACGATGATGATAGTCCAATAGGGGTATTTGTATATATAGGAAATATTCCACAAACAGATTTATTTAAAGAACAAATAAAACTAGAAAATGGATATATTCCAACAGATGAAGATATGAAAACAAACGTAAAAGGAGTATTTGCTGTAGGAGATACAAGAGTTAAAAAAATTAGGCAAATGGTAACTGCAGCAAGTGATGGATGTATTGCAAGCGAGATAGCTAATAAATACATCGAGGATGGCAAGTGGTAGAACTAACTTGACAAAAAAACGACAATCAGTAAAATAATAATTGTAAAACACATGAAAAGCACTTAGGAGGAAATAATGACAACAAAAGTAGCTATTAACGGATTTGGAAGAATAGGACGTCTAACACTAAGAAGAATTTCTGAAGTAGAAGAAAATATTGAAGTAGTAGCAATAAATGACCTTATTGACAAAAAAGGTTTATTATATGCATTTAAATATGATACAGCTCAAGGTAGATTCAACGGAGATGCTGAATTAACAGATGATGGATTTAAAATAAATGGTAAAGACATAAAAGTATTTGCTGAAAGAAATCCAGAAGATTTACCTTGGAAAGAATTGGGAGTAGATATAGTACTTGAATGTACAGGATTTTTCACAGAAAAAGAAAAAGCTGAAGCACATATCAAAGCAGGAGCTAAAAAAGTTCTAATATCTGCACCAGGAAAAGGCGATTTAAAAACAATCGTATTTGGTGTAAACCATGAGACACTTGATGGATCTGAAACAGTAGTTTCAGGAGCAAGTTGTACAACAAACTGTTTAGCACCAATGGTTAATGTATTAAAAAATGAATTTGGATTTGTTTCAGGACAAATGTCAACAATCCACGCTTACACAGCAACACAAGCTATCCAAGATACACCAGCTTCTAAAAAAGATTTAAGAGGCGGTAGAGCTGCAGCACAAAATACAATTCCAGCATCTACAGGAGCTGCAAAAGCTGTAGGTAAAGTACTTCCAGAAGTTGAAGGAAAAATTGACGGTTCTGCATTAAGAGTTCCAACAATAACAGGATCAATAACAGAGCTTTACTCAGTTCTTGAAAAGAAAGTTACTGTAGAAGAAGTTAATGCAGCAATGAAAAAATACTCATCAGATGCATTTGCTTATACAGAAGATGACATTGTATCAAGCGATATAATAGGTTATCCTGCAGGTTCAATATTTGATTCACAACTTACAAAAATAGTTGAGGGAGCAAATGGAACACAAGTTGTTAAAACTGTTGCATGGTATGACAATGAAATGGGATACGTATCTAACCTAGTTAGAACACTTGATTACTTAGCAAATCTTTAAGAGTTAAACGGGCGAGATATATTCTCGCCTTTTTTAGAGGAGAATTATGAATAAAAAAACTGTAAAAGACTTAAAAGTAGAAGGAAAAAAAGTATTAGTAAGAGTAGACTTCAATGTTCCTTTATCAAAAGACGGAAAACATACAATTTCTGATGACACAAGAATAAAAGCAGCTCTTCCAACAATAGACTATCTTTTAGAAAATAAGGCAAAAGTTATATTAATGAGTCATTTAGGAAGACCAAAAGGAGAAGCAAATCCAGAATTTTCATTAAAACCAGTAGCAGCTTGGTTAGAAAATCATTACGGAAAAAAATTCCACTTTTTACCATCAGATACAGTAGTTGATGAAAAAGTAAAAGAAGAAGTATCAAAACTTGAAGATGGTGAGCTTGCTTTACTTGAAAATACAAGATATGTTAAGGGTGAAACAAAAAATGATCCAGAATTTGCAAAAGAATTATCATCACTTGCAGATTTATTTGTAAATGACGCCTTTGGAACAAGCCACAGAGCTCACGCATCAAATGTTGGATTAGCAAGTAACCTTGAAAGTGCTGTTGGATTTTTGATTGAAAAAGAAATAGAAATTATGGGCAAAGCTCTCGAAAATCCAGAAAAACCATTTGTTTCAATCCTAGGTGGAGCAAAAGTTTCAGATAAAATTGGCGTAATAGAAAATTTAACTTCAAAAGTTGATTATATTTTAATCGGTGGAGGAATGGCTTATACTTTCCTTAAAGCTCAAGGAAAAGAAATAGGAAAATCTCTACTTGAAGAAGATAAGATGGATTTATCTTTAGAATTAATCAAAAAAGCAGAAGCTAATAATGTAAAAATTCTTCTACCAAAAGATGTTGTTATAGCAGATGAAATAAAAGAAGATGCTGAAACTGAAATAGTAGATATTGATGATATTCCTAAAGATAAAGAAGCTTTAGATATAGGACCAAAAACTGCTAAAGAATATGCTGATATTATAAAAAATGCAAAAACTGTTGTATGGAATGGACCTATGGGAGTATTTGAAATAAAAGTATTTGCAAATGGAACTAATGAAGTTGCAAAAGCTTTAGCAGAATCTTCAGCTACAACAATTGTAGGTGGAGGAGATAGTGCCCTTGCTATAGAAGAAGCAGGATATAAAGATAAAATAACTCATGTATCAACAGGTGGTGGAGCAAGCCTTGAATTTTTAGAAGGAAAAACTCTACCAGGAATTGATTGTATAGACGAAAAATAAGGAGTAGATATGCGTACACCTGTAATAGTAGGAAATTGGAAAATGAATATGACTCCTAGTGAAGCAAAATCTTTACTAGAAGAGATAGTAGAACTTGACCTTGATAAAAGTGTAGAAAAAGGTGTTTGTGTACCAGCAATAGACCTTTTACTTGCAAGTGAAATTTTGAAAGATTCAGATATTAAATTTGGTGCTCAAAATATGTACTTTGAAGAAAGTGGAGCTTTTACTGGAGAAATTTCTCCAAAAATGTTAAATGACATAAAAGCTGATTATGTAATATTGGGTCATTCTGAAAGACGTGAATATTTTAAAGAAGATGATGAATTAATCAACAAAAAAGTTCTTTCAGCGCTTGAATATAATATAGTTCCAATTCTTTGTGTTGGTGAAACTTTAGAAGAAAGAGAAGCTAACAAACAAGAAGAAAAAGTAAAAGATCAACTTGAAAAAGACCTAAAAGGAATTGAAGGAGCAGATATAACAAAAGTTATAATAGCTTACGAACCAATTTGGGCTATAGGAACAGGAAAAACAGCTTCAGCAGAAGATGCTGATGATATGTGTGCCTTTATAAGAAATTATATAAAAGAAACTTTCTGCGAAGATTGTGCAGAAAAAATCAGAATCCAATATGGTGGCTCAATGAAACCAGCTAATGTAAAAGAACTATTAGCAAAAGAAAATATTGACGGTGGACTAATAGGTGGAGCAAGCCTTAAAGCAAGTGATTTTGAACAATTAATTAATCACAAAAATAAAAAATAAAAGGAGAAAAAATATGAGCTTAATTTCAAGTGTATATGCTAGACAAATTTTAGATTCAAGAGGAAACCCAACAGTAGAAGTTGAAGTTGTAACAGAAGATGGTGGTTTTGGTAGAGCAAGTGTACCATCAGGTGCATCAACAGGTGAATGGGAAGCTGTTGAATTAAGAGATGGAGATAAAGATTATTATTTAGGAAAATCAGTTCTTAAAGCAGTAGAAAATGTAAACGAAATTATTGCTGAAGAATTAGAATTTACCTATGATGTTTCTGATCAAGTAGGTATCGATAAGGCAATGATTGAACTTGATGGAACAGAAAATAAAGGAAAATTAGGAGCAAATGCAATTCTTGGTGTTTCTTTAGCAGTAGCAAAAGCAGCAGCAGATGAACAAGGCGTTTCTTTATACAATTATATTGGAGGAACAAATGCAAAACTTCTTCCAACACCAATGATGAATATTTTAAATGGTGGAGAACATGCTGATAACTCTGTAGATATTCAAGAATTTATGATTTTCCCACTTGGAGCTGAAAGTTTTTCACATGCTCTACAAATGGGTGCAGAAGTATTCCACAGCCTTAAAAAAGTTCTTTCAAGCAAAGGATATAATACTGCAGTTGGTGATGAAGGTGGATTTGCTCCAAACTTAAAATCAAATGAAGAAGCTCTTGAAATAATCTGTGAAGCTATAAAAGCTGCAGGCTATGAACCGGGAAAAGATGTTTATATAGCTATGGACTGTGCTTCAAGTGAATTTTACAACAAAGAAGATGGAAAATATCACTTAGATGGAGAAGGAACAGTTAAAACAGAAGATGAAATGATTGATTGGTTAGAAGAATTAGTAGGAAAATATCCAATTATTTCTATCGAAGATGGTCTTGATGAAAATGACTGGGAAGGATGGGCAAAACTTACTCAAAGACTTGGTAAAAAAGTTCAATTAGTAGGGGATGACCTATTCGTAACAAATACTAAAAAACTTGAAAAAGGAATTAAAGAAGGCGTAGCTAACTCAATTCTTATAAAAGTAAACCAAATCGGTTCATTAACAGAAACATTAAATGCTATAGAAATGGCTAAAGAAGCTGGATATACAGCAGTTGTTTCTCACAGATCTGGTGAAACAGAAGATACAACAATTTCAGACTTAGTTGTAGCTGTAAATGCTGGACAAATCAAAACAGGCGCTCCATCAAGAACTGATAGAGTTGCAAAATACAATCAACTTCTAAGAATAGAAGATGAATTATTTGATACAGCACAATTTAAAGGCTTAAAAGCATTCTACAATATTAAAAAATAATATTATAAATAAGAATAGAGGGGTAAAATAATACAAAGCCCCTCTTTTTTATTGTAATATTTATATTTTTATGATATTATTAAATAGTATGAAAACGGAGGTGTCAGATGACAACAGTATTATCAATATTATTGATGATAGCTTCTGTAGTTTTGGTTATAGCTGTAACCTTACAAGAACCAAAAACTGATGGACTTGGAACACTAGCAGGTCAAGAAACAAATGTATTTGGTAGAAGCGCTCATAGATCAAAAAACGAAATGTTAGATAAAGTTGTAATAGCTGCAGGTGTTGTCCTATTTTTATTAAGTACAATACTACTTGCAATAAGCTAAGGGGTTTAGTAAAGATTTTTAATTTTTAATAAAGTTAAAAAGGCTTTTACTAGCCTCTTTTTTAATAGGAGAAAGTATGAATTTTAAAGATTTAATTTTAAATATAGTAAATGATGAAAATTACAAGCCGATGACTATTAAAGAAATGTTAAATTATTTGGATTGTGATAAGTATATAAAAAAAGATGTAAAAAAATAATAAAAAATATGGCTAAGGATCATGAAATAAAAATTAGCTCCAAAAATAAAATTCATCCACTAAATATAGAAGATAAATCTTTAATTGGAGAAATTTCTCTTGCCCAAGGAGGCTATGGATTTTTTATTTCTGATAATAGTGATTATAAGGATGTTTTCATTTCACAGAATAATCTTAATACTGCAAATAATGGAGATAGGGTTAGGATTAAAATTATAAAAAATAAAGAATATGGCAAAAATGCTGAAGGTAAAGTTGTTGAAATTTTAGAAAGAAATACAAATAAAATTGTAGGACTTTATCAAAAAAATAAAGGATTTGGCTTTGTAATTAGTGATAATGATAGCTTCTCATCAGATATATATGTAGATGAAAAGTTTTCAAAAAAAGCTCAAAATAACGATAAGGTAGTAGTAGAAATTATAAAATATCCAAAAAATGGATCACCTGAAGGTAAAATTGTTGAAGTTTTAGGGAATAAAGATGATTTTAATGTTGATTTGATGTCTATAATAAGATCCTATGGTCTAAAAGATAATTTTTCTAAAAAAACCAAAAAAGAAGCTGTTTTTATAGAAAAGGACTTAGATTTAGAAAAAGTAAAGGATAGAAAAGATTTAAGAGACTTATTTACTGTTACAATTGATGGCAGAGATTCCAAAGATTTTGATGATGCAATTTCTATTGAAAAAGAAGATGAAAATTATATTTTATATGTTCATATAGCTGATGTAAGCCATTATGTAAAAGAAAAAAGTGAAATTGATAAAGAAGCTTATGAAAGAGGAAATTCTACCTATCTCTATAATATTGTTTTGCCTATGCTTCCAGAAGAGCTTTCAAATGGAATTTGTTCATTAAATCCTGATGAAAATAGGCTTTCTTTGACCTTGAAAATGAAAATTAATAATCTTGGTAAGGTAATCGACTATAAGATATATAAGGCCATAATAAAATCAAATTACAGATTGGTTTATGATGATGTAAATGATTATTTAGATAATAAAGAAAAAGTTTATAGTGATGAAATCTTATTGGAAAAACTTGATTTATTTGACAAACTATATAAAATTTTAAGGAAAAAAAGAGAAAAAAGAGGCTCAATTGATTTTAACTTTACTGAAAGTCAAATTGATGTAAATGATAAAGGAGATGTTCTAAATATTTCAATTCTTGAAAGAGGCTCAGCTAACAAAATGATTGAAGAGTTTATGCTAGTTTCAAATGAAACAATAGCAAGTCTTTTTGCCTTTATGGATTTTCCATCTCTCTATAGGATACATGAAAAGCCAAAAGAAGAAAAGGTAGAATCTTTTAAGAATATTTTAAATACTTTGGGATATAATATAAGGGGAAAAGAGCTTTATCCTAAAGATTTTCAAGAAATATTAAAAGAAGTTTCAGGAAAAGATGATGAAAATCTTGTGAATATGCTAATGCTTAGAACTATGAGAAAAGCGAAATATGTAAATTATAGGGACATTCATTTTGGTCTTGCAACAAAATATTATACACATTTTACAGCACCGATAAGAAGATATCCTGACTTAATTGTCCATAGGCTTGTAAAAGATTTTGTTGATAATAAGCTTGGAAATATAAATCAAGCATCTTTAGAAAAGAAATTATCAAAAAATGCAGAACACTTATCTATAACAGAAAGAGTTAGCGAAGAATGTGAAAGAGATGTTGAAGATTTATATAAATGTAAGTATATGAAAAAATATATTGGAGAAAAATTTGAGGGAATAATCTCATCAATTACGGATTTTGGTATATTTGTAGAACTTGAAAATACAGTAGAGGGATGTTTTATGTACAAATTTTCAAATGACAATTTTGAATATATTGAAGATAAGCTCACTTGTGTAAATACTGAAGATAATAAAAGATACAAGATAGGTCAAAAAGTTTTGATTGAAGTTAAAAATGTTGATCTTGAAAAAAGAAATATAGATTTTGATTTGGTGGAGGGATTATTTGAAAATACTAGCAAATAATAAAAAAGCAAGACATGATTATTTTTTGGAAGAAAAATATGAGGCTGGAATTGAACTAAAGGGAAATGAGGTAAAAAGCATAAGGGAAGGAAAAGTTTCGATAAAAGAATCTCATGTTGGTGATTATAAGGGAGAATTATTTATTTATAATATGAATGTTACTCCTTATAAACAAGCCTACGAAAAAATATTGACCCTATTAGAACTAGAAAGCTTTTACTTCATAAAAAAGAAATTGATAAACTTATAGGTAAAGTTTCCCAAGCAGGCTATACTATGATAGTAAATAAAATTTATCTAAAAGAAGGTCTGATTAAGGCTGAAATTGCTCTTGCTAAAGGTAAAAAAATCTATGACAAGAGAGAGACAATAAAGAAAAATGATGCAAATAGAAAAATAGAAAGAGCACTTAAAAATTATTGATATTATGGCATATATAGAATTAAAAAATGTTTATAAATATTTTAAAGTTGGAAAAAATAAAATAGTAGCAAATAAGGATATAAATCTTTCTGTAAACCAAGGTGAGCTTGTTATAATTGTTGGAGCAAGTGGAGCTGGTAAAACTACTCTTTTAAATTTAATTGGGGGTATGGATACTTTAAGTGATGGTGAAATAATTGTTGATAATAAAAATTTATCAAAGATGAATGATAAGGAGCTTACAAGGTACAGAAGAGATGATGTAGGATTTGTTTTTCAATTTTATAATTTAATTCCAAATTTAACTAGCATTGAAAATGTTGAACTTGCTAGTGAAATTGCTAAAGATAATATGGATGCAAATATAGCTTTAGATGAGGTTGGACTTTCAAACAGGAAAGATTCTTTTCCATCTCAACTTTCTGGTGGAGAACAACAAAGAGTAGCAATCGCAAGAGCTATAGCCAAAAATCCAAAACTTTTATTGTGTGATGAGCCAACAGGAGCTCTTGATTATAAAACTGGAAAATCAATTTTAAAATTACTTCAAGATACTGCAAGAAACCTAAATACCACTGTAATAATAATAACTCACAATGCAGCTATAAAAGATATTGCAGATAAGGTATTTGAATTAAAAGATGGGACCATTGTAAATTCATATATAAATGAAAATCCTGTAAATGTTGAAAATATAGAGTGGTAAAATGAGAAAAAATAAGTATTATAAGTCAATTTTTAGGGATATAAAAAATACTAAGGGCAAGATATTTTCTATTTTTGTTATGATTATGCTTGCTTCAATGGTTGTTGTTGCTCTTTTTTTGACAGGACCATCAATGAGAAAAACCCTAAATAAAACTTTAATTAAAAATAAACATCCAGATATAAGTATTAGGGCAAGTTATGGAATAAAAAATAAAGATAGGTTAATAATTGAAAAAGATGATGATATTGATAAGATATCTTACAAAAAAAACCTAGACTTTTTTGCCAAAGATAAATTAATTTCTGTAAAATCTTATGATAAAAATTTGGAAAAATTAAATATAATCAAGGGAAGAAAAATAAAAAATAAGAATGAAATTATCTTAGATGAATTATTAAATAAAGATTATAAAATTGGAGATTACATAACTTTTAAAGCAATAAATGATGATAAGATAAATGATTTATTAAAAAATAATAAATATAAGGTTGTTGGATTTTCAAATTCTTCTGAATATTTGATGGATGATTTAAGAGATATTTCTATTAAGGGTAAAGAAATGGTCTTTGCCTTTGCCTATATAGATAAAGAAAATTTCAAAACAGATGATTTCAATCAAGTAGATATTTCTTATAAAAAAACTAAAAATATGGATAGATTTTCTGATGAGTATAAGTCTTTTGTGAAAGAAAAAAGAGAAAATTTAAGAAAAGATTTGAAAAATCGTCCAATTGAAGTTTTGAAAAAAACAAGAGATGATGCAAATAAAAAACTTGATAAGGAAGAAAAAAAATTATCTGATGGACAAAAACAACTAAAAGAGCAAGAAGATAAACTTATTGATGCTAACGAAAAATTAAAAAAGGGTCTTGATGATTATAATAAGGCAGAAAATGAATATAAAATTAAGATAAAAGATGGCGAAGATAAATTAAATAAGTCAAAAATTGAAATAGATAGTGCTTTAAAAAAACTTAATGATGGAAAAAGCACTTATTATAAAAATTTAATTTCTTTTAATGAAAAAATCAAAAAAAATGAGGAAAAGTTAGAAGATTCTAAAGAAAAATTAGATCAAGCCTACAAGGAATTAAATAAAAATTTTGAAAAAATAAATTCAAGCAAAGACTTAGTTGATAAATCTTTTGCAGATAAAAAAGCTACAGTCAAAGCTTTAGAAGAAAAAATAAGTAAAGAAAATTCTGATTTATCAAATAATAAAAATAGATTAGAAAAAATAAATGAGAAAATTGAAAATATAAATATAAAATTAGAAACCCTATCAAATCAAAGCAATAATGAGGAAAATAAAAATGAAATAGAAAAGCTAAAAAAAGAATTAGAGGATTTGAATAAAGAGAAAAATGATTTACAAGAAAAAATTAATCAAAGTGAAAAAATTCTTGAAAATCTAAATAAAGAATATTTATATATAAAAAATCAATTTGATACAGCCTATAATAAGGCAATGGCGCCTATAAATGAAAATTTAGAAAAATTAAATAAGACAAAATCATCTTTAAATGAAAAAAATACTCTTTATATTTTATCTAAAAAGAAATTTGATGAAGAAAAATTAAAAGGAACAAGTAAGCTAAATCAAGCAAAAAAAGATCTTGATGAAAATGAGAAAAAATTAAATTATGGTTTAAAATCTTACAAGGATGGGAAAATAAAATTAAATTCTGAAAAGATAAAAGGAAGAGAAAAACTAGACCAAGCTTTCGATGAGCTTTTAAAGAATGAAAAAGATCTTGATAAGGCAAATAAGGAATATGAAAAAAATTCAAAAAAAGCCAAAAAGGATATAGACGATGGTTATGAAAAAATAAAAAAATCTCGTGAGAATTTGGTAAATCTTGTTGATCCTAGCTATGACGTCGAAACTATTTTTTATAATAAGTCTATAGACACTTATTATAAAAATAGTTTGAATATGGATGAATTATCAAAAGTTTTTCCTACATTTTTCTATTTTATTGCTCTTCTCGTATCACTTACAACAATAAAAAGATATATTGAAGAGCAAAGAATCCAAAATGGAACTCTTAAAGCTTTGGGTTATAGTAATTTTGATATAGGAAGAAAATTTTTCATTTATGGATTAATTCCTACAATTTTTGGATCTGTTATTGGTGCTATTTTAGGTAAATATATAATTTGTAGGGTTATTTTTAACGCCTATTCTTCAGGATTTGATATTTTGCCACTTTCTTATGTAGATTCAAGTAAAATAATTTTATTTACAATATTATTATCAGTATTTTTAATTTCATTGACTGTATATTTTACTAGTATAAGTGAAGTTAGGGAACAAACTGCTGATTTATTAAGAGAAAAAGCTCCAAAAAAAGGCTCAAGAATATTTCTTGAAAAGATTAAATTTATTTGGAAAAAACTTTCTTTTATGATGAAAATTACCTTTAGAAATTTATTTAGGTATAAGTCAAGAATGTTTATGACAGTTTTTGGCATTGGAGGATGTACGGCTCTTTTATTTTTTGGTTTTGCTATGACTGATTCTGTAAAAGATACATCCAGATTACAAAGACAAGATATTACTAAATATGATTTTATTTCTATATTTGATAAAAATGCAGATGATGAGTATATGAAATCTTATGAGAATATTTTAAAAAGATCAGATTCTATGAAAATTCTTTATCAAAAAGCCAATGTAGATACTAAAGATGGAAATATGAAGGTAAATTTAATGGTCTTTGATAATCCGAGTGAGGTAGAAGATTTTATTAAAATTAGAGATAAAAATAAGAAAAAATAAAATTTGATAGTAAAAAGGTAATTATTAGTAAAAATTTGGCTAATAAAATAAATTTGAATATGGATTTAAAATTTGAAACTGACAATGATAATGTAAAAGTTCCTATAAATTCTGTTACTGAAAATTATATTGATGATTATATTTATATGTCAAAAGAAGCCTACAAAAATATTTTTGGAAAAGATATGCTTGCTAATGCAGATCTTGTTAGGGCTAATGATAAAACTAGAAATGAAATATTAAAAAACAAGGCGTGTCAAGTTCTTGTTGAGCCAAATAAATTTTATGAAACTATGGATACTTTGATGGCAAACTTAAATTTAGTAATTGGAGTAATTACTTTGGTGTCAATGATTCTTGCTGTTGTTGTTTTATACAATTTGACAAATATTAACGTAAGTGAAAGAAAAAAAGAGCTAGCGACTACAAAAGTTTTAGGATTTTTTCCAAGAGAAACTACAGCCTATATTTATAGGGAAACTTATATTTTAACTATTTTGGGAATAATCCTTGGATATATTTTGGGTTTTCTTATGCTAACATATGTTTTAAATATTGTAGCCCCTGATGGAATTTATATTTCTCACAAAACTCATTTATCATCATATATACTTTCAGCTTTTATAACTTTGTTTACATCATTTTTGATAATGTTGATAGTTCATTTTAAGTTAAAAAAATAAATATGGCACAAGCAATGAAAGCAGGCGAATAAAAAGCATTCGAGCCTGCTTTTTTATATGTTATAATTAAGTAGGTGATTATATGAAAATAATATTTTTAAGACATGGTTTAACTGAATCAAATAAAGATTTTAGATTTTCTACTCCAGAAACTAGAATTTCAAAAAATGCTTACATTGATTTAGATAAAAGTAAAAAAAATTTAGAAAAATATAATATAGATAAAGTTTTTACTTCAAAATTAATCAGAAGCCAAGAAACAGCAAAATATTTGGGTTTTGATAAATTTATTCAAGATGAAAGAATAAATGAAATGGATTTTGGAGATTTTAAGGGACAAAAAGTCTTGGAGACAAGAGAAAAATATAAGGATTTTTATAATAAATTAAAGAAAAATCCTTATAAAACAAAATATCCAAATGGAGAAAGTGTAGAAGATTTGATAAAAAGAATTAATGATTTTATGGAAGAAAAATCTTCGTTCGATGGAAATATTTTGTGTATTAGCCATGGGATTGCCATAAGAGCATCACTTTTTACAATTTTAAAAGATATGGAAAATTTCGAAAATTTTTGGATCGACAATGGTTCACTTACCATTTTTGACATAAGCGAAAATAAAAAAATGATAGAGTGTGTGAATTTGATATGAAATTTGTTCACATTTCTGATATACACTTATCGGATAAACTAGATTTTGACTCATCTAATAGCAAACTTATTAGAAAAATAAAATGGGATAGTTTTGAAAAAATTTTAAAGGAAAATAAGGACAAAGATTTTCTCCTTATTTCTGGCGACCTTTTTGAAAGAGATTTTTTCTCCTTAAAAGATTACAAAAAATTATTTGAAATATTTGAAAATTTTTCTAAGGATATTTATTATCTTTGTGGAAATCATGATTATATAGATTCTAAGAATGAAATTTTTTTCTCTGATAAGCCTAAAAATCTTCATATTTTTTCAAGTGATAAGTTTGAATTTTTTGAAAATAAGAATATTAGAATTTATGGTATTTCTTATAGGGATAGGATTTTTGATAAAAAATTTGCCTACGATTTAAAAATAGATCATAAATATTATAATATTTTTTTAGGTCATGGGACTTTTAACCAAAAAAATTCTTCTTATATGAATTTAGATTTGGAAAAGATTAAAAATATGAATTTTGATTATGTAGGGCTTGGTCATATTCACAAAAGAGAAAAATTCGCTGAAAATATCTATTATGTTGGAAGTATTGAGCCTATGAGTTTTAAAGATAAGGGAAAATTTGGCTATAATATTATTGACGAGAAAGGTATCAGTTTTATTGACTCTTCACAAATATCCTTTAATAGTCTTGATATAGACTTAGATGAGTTTAAAAATCAAGATGGGGTTGAAAAATATTTAGAAGATTTTTTGCTAAAAAAATATAACTTTTTGACAATTAATATATCAAATTATGATAAATTTACTATAAATGAAGAAAAATTAAAGGAAAATCTTAATTTAGATTATTTAAAAATAAATTTTTTAAAGTCTCAAAATTATTACCAAGATTTAGCAAAAATTTATGAAAATTCTCTACTTGGTGATTTTTATGCCTATTTTAAAGATTTAGATATGGATGATCCTATAAATAAAAGATGTTTTGAAATTGGCTTTGATGCTATATTAAGGAGTAAGGATGAATAATTTTTTCATTAAAGAATTAAATATAATTTCTTTTGGTAAATTTCAAAATAAATCTTTTAGCTTAAGTCCAAATTTCAACTTGATTTATGGGGAAAATGAAAGTGGAAAATCTACAATTTCTGACTTTATTGAGGGTATTTTTTATGGTTTTGATGAGGGTGATAAAAAAACAAGATTCTCCTATAAAAAGGAAAAATATAAGCCTATAGGATCATATAAATATTATGGAAGTATAATTTTATCTTTTGAAAAAGAAGAATTTAGGATTGATAGAAATTTTGATGATGGGACTTATAAAATATATAATTTGACAAAAAATACAGAAATCCCATCAAAAAAATCTAATTTAAACTATCCAGGAGAGTATTTTTTGAAACTAAATTACTCTTTATACAAAAGCCTTATAAGTAATTATCAGCTTCAAAGTCTTGATAAAGATTCAAAAAAAATTATTATAGATTTTTTAAAAAATCCATCAAGGGATATAATTTTTTCTCAATTAAAAGCTGTTTCAAATATTGAAGACAGGCTAAATAAAATAGGAAGTCCAAGGGCCTTCACTAAACCCTATGCAAAAAATAAAAAACTTCTTGAAGAAAAATTAAAAGAAATTGAAAAAATAAAAAAATAAGAAAATCATATAAGGCTGATATAGTAAAATTAAAAAATCAAAGAATAGAGCTTGATGAATTAAAGAAAAAACTGGAAAATTTGAAAATTTCTAGGGATAATTATAGAAAATATAAGGCAAATTCAAATTATATAGAGGAAAAATCCAGAAATGACTCCTTAAAAATTATTGATAAAAAATTAGAAAAATATAAAAAGTTTGAAGGAATTAATGATTTTTATTTTGATAAAGTAGATAAACTTCTTGAAAAACAAGCAGATTTTTGTAAAAATGATGAAAATAAAATCAGTCTTATTTTTCCTTTACTATTTTCAATATTTTTTCTTCTTTTGGGAATATTTACAAAAAAATATTTGATTTTTTTATTTATTTTCCCTGTAATTTTATTTTTTTATTTTAAAAATAAGGGCAAAGATATAAATAATAGGGAAAAAATAAGCACTTTAAATTTAAAGATAAATAATGAATTTTCTAAAATTTCAGTATCTTCTAAATCTTATTATGAAAGAGCAAAAGATGATTATAGGGAATATGAAAAACTTAAAATTGAAAGAGATAAGACCTTTGAGATATTAAAAATTTTATCTAAGCAAGAAAAATATGAAAATCCTATAGATTTTAAAGAAGATAATTTTGATATTGTTTCTATTGAAAATAAAATAAAATTTTATGAGTCTTCTTATTTGAAATTAATGGAAGATAATATAAAGCTTGAAAAAAAGCTTTCTAGTGTAGAAGATATTATTTCAAAGGAAATTGATTTACTTGATGATATGAAAATATTAAAAGAGAAAATATCTGATTTAGAAATTGAAATTTCTGCATCAAGAAAGGCAATAGAAATTATAAATTCTAATAATGATAAACTAGCTTATAATAAAAAAATAATTTCTGATTTGATTAATCAGATTATAAGAGAGATTTCTAAGGGAAAATATAAAAAAATTGACTATGATGATAATTTAAAAGCTGTTATAATAACATCAAAAAATGAAATAATAGGGCTTGATAAGTTATCAGTAGGATTTTTTGACCAAGTAAATTTTTCATTAAGGTTTGCAATTTCTAATAAGATTTTGGAAAAATCTTTTATGATTTTTGATGATGCTTTTATAAATTATGACAATAATAGGCTAAGGATGGCACTATTAAATTTATTGGATTTATCTAGTAAATTTCAAATAATTTATTTTACATGCCATAAAAGAGAAAAAAATATTTTTGATAATGAGGCTATTAAAGTTAATGTAAAAAATATGGAGCAAATATGATATATGCAATAGGAGATTTACATCTTGATTATACAGAAAAAAAATCTATGGAGATTTTTGGCAAGGCTTGGGAAAATTATCAGGAAAAAATATTTAACAATTGGAATAAAATTGTAAAAAGTGATGATACGGTTTTAATTGTTGGAGATATTTCTTGGGCTATGAATATAGAAGAAGCATACATTGATCTTAAAAGAATTGATCAATTAAATGGCGAAAAAATACTTTTGAAAGGAAACCATGATTATTGGTGGTCATCATTAAAAAAATTAAATGAATTAGAACTCAAAAGCATAAAATTTCTTCAAAATAATTCTTTTTTTGTTGAAGGATATGATATTTGTGGAACAAGAGGATGGATAAGTAGAGATAATAGCGAATTTACAGCCCATGATGAGAAGATTTTTAAAAGAGAAATTCAAAGATTGAAAATCTCTTTAGATTATAATGGAAAAGATAATAAAAAAATTGTAATGGTTCATTATCCACCACTAAATAGTGATAAGTCTTTGAATGAATTTTTTGAAATTTGCAAAGAATATCAAGTTGAATTTTTATTATATGGACACCTACATGGACCAGGACACAAACAAATTTTTGAGGGTATAGTAGATAATATAGGAATAAAATGTGTGGCAGGAGATTATATAGACTTTTTGCCAGAAAGGATAAGTTAATGGATAGAGAATTGGAAATTAAGGTATTAAATATTGATATCGAAGAAATGCAAGAGAAATTAAAACAAAAGGGTGCAGAATTTATAGGTGTAGAAATTCAAACAAATCATACTTTTTCACCAAAAAATTCCAACGAATTTTCTAATGGATATTTAAGAATTAGAGAAAAAACTTTAAATGATAAAAAAGAAGCAACAGAGCTGACTTTTAAGGAATCAGTAGATAACAAAGACAATATAAGAGTAAACAATGAATATACTACAACTATAGATTCAATATCAAATATGATAAAAATTTTAGAAGAAATAGGTTTAGTTGAAAGATATGTTGGAGATAAAAAAAGAATTTCTTATATATATAAGGGTCAAAGATTCGATATAGATATTTGGTCAAAAGATGTATACCCATATCCTTATATGGAAATTGAGTTTACAAATGTAAATTTAATTGAAGAAATCTTAGATGAGTTTGAAATTGATAGAAAAAATGTTACAAGCGAATCAATTAATGAATTAATTGAAAAATGTAAATAATTTATTGACGAGTATAAATTCATTTGGTATAATTAAAAAACAAAAAAGGAGTGTCTAAATGCTAAAGATTAAAAATTTGTTAAGTGCAGAAGATTTGTTTAAAGATGATTTACTTGAAATAATTGATTTAGCAGAAGACATAATGAAGAGTCCTGATAAGTTTTCCAATTATTGTAATGGAAAGCTATTAGGGACTCTTTTTTTTGAGCCTTCTACTAGAACAAGACTTTCTTTTGAATCAGCAATGTTAAGACTTGGAGGAGGAGTTGAAGGATTTTCAAATCCTAAAGCATCAAGCCAAGCAAAGGGTGAAAGCCTACAAGATACAATAAGAACTGTAAGCCAATATGTCGATGTAATTGCTATGCGTCATCCTCAAGAAGGAGCTGCTAAATTGTCATCAGAAACTTCTGATTGCCCAATTATAAATGCAGGAGATGGTGGTCATCAACATCCAACACAAACACTAACAGATATACTTACAATTTCTACATATAAAAAGAAATTAGAAGGATTAAAAATTGGTATTTGTGGAGATTTAAAATATGGAAGAACAGTTCACTCACTTTTAAAAGTAATGACCATGTTTGATAATAACGAATATGTATTAATCTCTCCAGAAGAATTACAATTACCGAACTATATCAAAAAAAGTGTTTTTGAGAAAAATAATATAGAATATGTTGAAAAAAGATCTTTAGATAATTCTCTTGATGATCTTGATATTTTATATATGACAAGGATTCAAAAAGAAAGATTTTTCTCAGATAATCAATATACAAGATTAAAAGATTCTTATGTTTTAACAAGAGAAAAATTAGCTAATGCTAAAAAAGATCTTGCAATACTACATCCACTTCCAAGGGTAAACGAAATTGATAAAGATGTAGATTCCGATCCAAGAGCTTTATATTTTCAACAAGTTAAATGCGGAATGTATGCTAGAATGGCACTAATTATAAAATTATTGGAGGCAAACAATGCTTGAGATTACTTCACTAAAAAAAGGAATTGTAATAGATCATATAAAAAGAGGATTAGGAATAAAAATTTTTAACCTTTTACACCTAGAGGAACTTGAAGATGAAGTTGCCCTAATATTAAATGCAGATTCTTCATCTCAAGGTAGCAAAGATATAGTAAAAATTGCAAACAATCTTGATATAAATCTTGATGCAGTAGCAATTATAGATCCAAATGCAACAGTAAACTTTATTGATGATGAAAAAGTTGTTGAGAAAAAACAATTAGAATTACCAGAAGTAAGCAAGGGTATTTTAAAATGTCAAAACCCAGCTTGTATATCTACAACTGAAAGAAATATAGAAAGTAAATTTATTTTAATTGATAGAGAAGAAAAAATGTATAAATGTGAATATTGCGATCACATTTATGATGTGGAGGAATAATGAAGAAAATTTTTACAAATCTTGTTTCTGTTGATGATGTAAATATATCAAGAAGGGACATCTTTGTAGAAGACGGATTTATAACAAAAGAATTTGAAAAAGATGAGGAAACTGAGATTATAGACTGTAATGGTCTTGTCTTGGTTCCTTCTTTTGTGGACATGCATACACATTTTAGAGATCCAGGATTTACCTACAAGGAAGATTTAAAAACTGGATCAATGACTGCCCTAAAGGGTGGATACACAACTGTAAATTTGATGCCTAATACAAATCCAATAGTATCAAAGAAGGAAGTTTATCAAGATATTATAAAAAGAGGACAAGATTTAGATTTAATTGATATAAAACAAGTCTATTCAATAACAAAAGATTTTAAAAGCGATGACTTATCACATTTAGATGATTTGCCAGATGGACTTTTATTTTTGTCAAATGATGGCAAGGGAGTAGATGATGATTTTTCAATGTATCAAGCAATAAATATTGCTAAAGAAAAAAATTAAAATTTACTCTACACGAAGAATGTAAAGGAATTTCAAAATATGATTATGAAATTGCAGAAGATTTGATGACTTTAAGAGATGCTTATCTTTCATATAAAATGGAAGTTCCAGTTCATTTTTCTCACGTTTCAACAAAAGGAGCCATTGATGCGATAAGATATTTTAAAGATTTAGGAGCAAATATCACTTGCGAAGTAACCCCTCATCATATTTATTTTTCTGATAGGAATGACTTAAAAGTAAATCCACCAATAAGAAAAGAAAAAGATAGGTTGGCCTTGTTGGATATGATAAAAAAAGGATATGTCGATTGCATAGCAACTGATCATGCTCCTCATACAAAAGAAGAAAAAGAAAATGGAAAGCCTGGATTTATTGGTCTTGAAACGGCTTTTTCAACTTCATATATGACTTTGGTAAAGGGAGGAATTATTTCATTAAATGATTTAATAAGATTAATGTCAACAAATCCTTCAAAACTTTTAGAAATTAAAAAGGGAAAAATAAAAGAAGGATATATGGCGGATTTTACCCTCATTGATTTGGATAAAATATATGAATATAAAGAAGAAGATATATTGTCAAAATCAAAAAATTCATTATTTTTAAATCAAAAACTTCAAGGTGAAATTGTTAGAGTTTATAAGAAAGGAATTTTAAAATATGACCTTAATGGAAAGACTTTATAAAAAAATTGAAGAAAATGGATTCGTATGCGTTGGACTTGATACATCACTTGATTATATTCCAGAAAAAATGAAGGAGAATAAAAGTATAAGTGAAACAATATTTGACTTTAATAAAGAAATTATTGATAATACAAAAGATGTTTGTGCAATTTATAAACTCCAAATAGCCTACTATGAGTCATATGGCATAGAAGGAATGCTTGCATACAAAAATACCTTAAAATATTTAAGAGATAATGATTTATTATCAGTTGCTGATGTAAAAAGGTCAGATATAGCCCAAAGTGCAAGCCAATATGCAAAAGCACATTTTTCTGGAGATTTTGAGGCTGATTTTATGACTTTAAATCCTTATATGGGCATGGATTCAATTTCTCCATATCTTGAATTTATAAAAAATAAAAACAAGGGAGTATTTGTTCTTTTGAGAACTTCAAATCCAGGTGCAAATGATTTTGAATGTCTGAGATTAAAAGATGATAGTGAATTATTTTATACAATTGGAGATAAATTAAAAAAATTAAATGATGAATTAATTGATAATTCCGGATATGGTCCAATTGGTCTTGTAGTTGGTGCAACTCATAAAGAAGAGGTTGAAAAAATAAGAGAAAGATATAAAAAAATGTTTTTCTTAATCCCAGGATTTGGTGCACAAAAAGCTGATTCTTTAAATGTTTATAAATTATTAAATTCCTTAAATGGTGGTGTTGTAAATTCATCTAGGGCAATTTTAAAACATTATCTAAATTTTGAAGATGGAGAAGATAAAGTAGGTTTTTATGCAAGAAAAAAATGCATAGAAACTAGAAAGGAAATTGAAAATAATGCAATCTTATAGAGAAGCTTCCGTAATTTTTAACAAAAAAATAAAAGATGATATTTATTTTTGTAAATTAAAAACAAAAATAAATGCAAAAGCTGGTCAATTTTTTATGTTAAGATGTGATAGTTTCAGAAATTCTCCGCTACTTTCAAGACCCTTTGGTGTATGTGATCAAGATGATGAATCAATGTCTTTTTTATATCAAGTTAAGGGAGTTGGTACAAAAATTTTAAGAGATTTAAAAGAGGGATCAAAGGTAAAATTATTGGGCCCTTTAGGGAATGGATTTGATATAAAAAAGAAAAAAAAGCTGCCATAGTTGCAGGAGGAATTGGAATTGCTCCTCTCTTGTATTTAGCAAAATCTCTTGATTTAAAGGCAGATTTTTATGCGGGCTTTAGCGATGAAGAATATTTTACAGATTATTTTAAAGAATATGTAAATTCTACAACTGTAACAATAGATAAAAAAGATAAAATTTTTATAACTGATAAAATTGATATAGAAAAATATGATGTAATTTATGCTTGTGGCCCAAATCAAATGCTAAAAACTTTGGCAAATAAAAATAAAAATACTGAAATTCAAATTTCTATGGAAGCACATATGGCTTGCGGTATAGGTGCATGTCTTGGCTGTACTGTAGAAAATGTGAAAGGTGATTTTATAAGAGTTTGCAAAGATGGTCCTGTTTTTGATTCAAAGGAGATTTTCTAATGAGCTTAAAAGTTAATATTTGTGGAATTGAATTTAATAATCCAGTAATTGCTGCAAGTGGAACTTTTGGATTTGGAAAAGAATTTGCAGATTATATCGATATAAATAAACTTGGAGGAATTTCTTCAAAAGGTTTAACCCTACATAAAAACTTAGGAAATAAAGGAATAAGAATTTATGAAACTGCTGCTGGAATTATGAATTCTATCGGACTTCAAAATCCTGGAATAGAATACTTTATAAAAGAAGAATTGCCATTTTTAGAAACAAAAGATGCAGTTACTATTGCAAATCTTGGCGGGCATAGCGTGGAAGATTATGTAAAGGGTGCACAAATGCTCGATAAAACAAGTGTGCCAATAATTGAATTGAATATTTCGTGTCCAAATGTAAAAGAAGGTGGAATGGCTTTTGGAACTGATCCAAAAAAAGCTTGTGAAGTTATAGAAAAAGTAAGAAATACTACAAAAAAAGTTTTGATGGTAAAACTTTCTCCAAATGTTGGTGATATAAAAGAATTTGTAAAAATTGCAGAAAATTCTGGAGCAGATTGCATTTCTCTTGTAAATACTTTTAATGCCCTTGCAATTGATGTTGATAATAAAAAAGCTGTTTTTGAAAATAAAACTGCCGGTCTTTCTGGACCATGTATAAAGCCAATTGCTTTGAGGATGGTATATGAAGCAAGCAATGCTACAAATTTGCCAATAATTGGTATGGGAGGAATTTCAAATTACAAAGACTGCTTGGAATTTATTATGGCAGGAGCAAGTGCAGTACAAGTTGGAACAAGTAATTTTGTTGACTTTAATACAATGATAAATATAGTTGATGATTTAGAAAAATATATGCGAAGAGAAAAATTAAATTCATTAGATGAAATAAGAAAAATTATTTAGGAGAAGATATGGATAGAACAATTGAATTATTAAAAAAATCTGATGCACTTTTAGAAGGACATTTTTTATTATCAAGCGGAAAACATTCAAAAAAATATATACAATGTGCAAAATTAATAGAAAATCCTGCTTATTGTGAAGAAGTTGCAAAAATAATAGCAGAAAAAATAAAAGAATCTGGAATAAAAGTAGATTTATGTGTTGGACCTGCTATGGGAGGAATTATTATAGCATACGAAGTTGCAAGAGCTTTGGGAGTCAATGCAATATTTACAGAAAGAGTTGATAATATTATGACTCTTAGAAGAGGATTTGAAATAAAAAAAGATATGAATGTTATAATCGTTGAAGATGTTGTAACAACAGGAAAATCTTCTTTTGAAACTGTTGATGTAATTGAAAGCTATGGAGCTAAAGTAAATGCTCTTACATCAATTGTAAATAGATCTGGAAAAAATGAAATTAATGGTTTAAAATTAATTTCTGCAACAAAAGTTCAAATTGATACATTTGATCCTGATAATTTACCAGAAGATCTAAAAAATACACCAGCAGTAAAACCTGGTTCAAGAAAATAATATTTGCAATATGGCAAAAGAATGATATAATATTTGTAACTTTTTTGTTACAATTTATTTATGAAAGAGGATTGAATGATAAGAAACAAAAGATTTAAAATATCATTTTTATCTTTTTTAGCTATTGTTCTTGTGCTAGTTATTGCAACAGGCTTGGAAAAATCATCTTTAGCTGCAAAAAACAAAGATAAAAGAGATAGCTTGATTAATGGAGTAAATGAAATTAGCAACGAAACCCTTAGTTTAAAACAATCAAGATTAGAAAGATTTGAAAAATTAGAAAAAGATTTGGAAGAATTAAAAAATAATGGCTCAGATAAAATCAGTAAAAACTCTATGCTTTATTTGACAAACAAAACAAATTTGACATCAGAAGAGCTGGAATATGGTCTTAAAAATACAAATTTACAAGGTCTAGGAGTAGAGTTTAAAAAAGCTGAAGAAAAATATGGAGTAAATGCAATCTTACTTATGGCAATGGCAAAACATGAAACAGGAAATGGACATTCTTATCTTGCCAAAGCAAAAAATAATCTTTTTGGTTTTAATGCCATTGATGCAGATCCAATAAATAGTGCCAATAAATTTAAAGACAAAGGTGAATCAATAAATCATGTTGCTAAATTTTTAAAAGAAAATTATTTAAGTGAAAATGGAAAATATTATAATGGAATTTCTACAAGATCTATAGGAAAATTATATGCAAGCGATCCGGCATGGTCTGATAAGGTCGATTATATGATGAAAGAAGTTTGTAGAAATATTCTTGAAGAGAAATAGGCTAAAATTAATTTTTAGTCTATTTTTTTGCGTGATTTTAAATATATCGAAAAATATTTTCGGTTTAGATTTTTAAAATATTTTGAATAAAAATATTATAGACTTTTCTCCCTTTAATCTGTTATAATTTTTTATGAATATAAAAGATAAATTAATAATTAAAATTGCAAAATTTAGTAGATTTTTGCTTAAAATTACAAATCATAAAGCAACAAGTTTACCAGGAAAAATTGCTTATAATTTAGATAATAATATCCTAAGTGCTTTAAGTGAAAATACAAAGTTTATTTTTGTAACTGGTACCAATGGAAAAACTATGACAACTCATTTTGTAACTAATATTTTGAGAAAACACTATAAGCACATTTTTACAAATGATTCTGGTTCTAATATGATTCAAGGTATAATCACAGTTTTATTAGATGTTCCTAAAGATGAAAATACAATTGCAGTCTTGGAGGTAGATGAGGCTAATTTAGTTAGGATAAGTAAATTTTTAAAACCTGATTATGTTATTTTAACAAATATTTTTAGAGACCAAATGGATAGGTTTGGAGAAATTTATAATGTTTATAAAAAGATAATGGATGGACTTAAAAATTGTGATAGTGTAAAAGTAATAGCAAATGGAGATTTGCCAATTTTTTCATATTATGATTTAAAAAATTATAAGCCAATTTATTATGGAATAAGAGAAGATGATAAGCTAAATAATGCTTACACACTTGAAGCTGAGTTTAATAGTGATGGGATTTTGTGTCCGAAATGTAATTCCATATTAAAATATAAGCTTGTGAATTATTCTTCTTTGGGGGATTTTTCTTGCCCATCTTGTGATTTTCATTCACCAGATCTTTCATACAATATTAGTAAAATTTTATCTATGGATGCGAATTTTTCAAAATTTATTGTAAATGACAGGGAGTATGAAACACAAATTGGAGGATTTTATAATATTTACAATGCTTTAAGTGCAATAGCACTTGCAGAAGAATTAAAAATTCCTTATGAGAAAATATACGAAGGCTTAAAATTTCAAGAACATGTCTTTGGAAGACAAGAACTTGTCCAAATTGAGGGGAAAAATTTAGTAATAAATCTTGTAAAAAATCCTACAGGCTTAAACCAAATAATTAACCTTATGCTTTTAGAAAAAGATCCTATAAGTCTTTATTGCTTGTTAAATGACAATTATGCCGATGGTACAGATGTTTCATGGATTTATGATTCCTATTACGAAAAATTAAAAGAGATGAATATAAAAAGCATAAAGGTCTCTGGAACAAGAAAATCTGATATGAAAAGAAGACTTGAAATAGCTAATATTTTTGCTGGCGAAATAAAAGAATTTAATTTTGAAAATGAAATTTTTGAAAATATAAAAAATGAATCAACAAATAAAATTTATATTCTTTCAACCTATACTGCTATGTTGAGGCTTAGGGAGGTTTTAAAACTTAAATGATTATTAATATTTGCCATTTATATGGAAATTTGTTAAATACCTATGGTGATGTTGGAAATGTTATGGCTTTAAAATATTTTGCTGAAAAAAAAGGTTATAAAGTAAATATTGATGTTGTAAGCCTTAATGATGAATTTGATTATGAGAAATATGATTTTGTGTTTTTTGGTGGTGGCCAAGATTATGAGCAATCAATTGTAGAAAAAGATTTGGAAAATAAAAAAGAAAATATAAAAAAATATATTGAAAATTCCGGACTATTTCTAGCAATTTGTGGAGGATTTCAACTTATGGGTCAATATTATTATGATGCCTATAACAATAAAATTGAAGGTCTTAAAATTTTTGATTACTATACAAAAAATCAAGAAAATTCTAATAGATTTGTAGGAAATATTGAGATTAAAGATTTAAAAAATGGAGAGATTTATCGTGGATTTGAAAATCATGGAGGAGTTACTTTTTTAAAAGATAAAAATCAGGCTTTTGCAAAAGTTATTTCTGGAAATGGTAATAATGGAGAAGATTCTACTGAAGGATTTAGGTATAAAAATACATTTGCTTCATATTTGCATGGTCCTTTATTAGCTAGAAATGAAAATTTGGTAAATACCTTCTTAGAAATTATAGAAAGTAAAAAAAGATAAGTAAATAAATCTTAATTCGCTTTAATAAACTATTGCACTGAAAGTAAAAAGTTGATATAATGTATCTGGAAAGCGAAACATATTGTTATTATAGGAGTTTAAATGAAAAAAGATATTGAGATTGCAAGAGAAGCTGAAATAAAAGATATTGATGAAATAGCCCAATATTTGAAAATTACAGATTATGAAAAATATGGAAAATATAAGGCTAAAATTAATCCTTGTTTTAGTGAAAAAAAAGATTCTAAACTTATTCTAGTGACTGCAATTTCCCCAACACCTTTTGGTGAAGGAAAAACTACAATGAATGTGGCATTATCTATGGGACTAAATAAGTTAGGAAAAAAATCTGTTTCAGTATTAAGAGAACCATCTCTTGGACCATCTTTTGGTATGAAAGGGGGTGCTTGTGGTGCAGGTTATTCACAAGTTATTCCTATGGAAGATATAAATCTTCATTTTACAGGTGATTTTCATGCAATAACTAGCGCAGTTAATTTAGTAGCAGCTATGATTGATAATCATATTTATCAAGGAAATGAAAAAAATATTGACCTAAATAATATAATTTGGAAAAGATGTGTAGACCTAAATGATAGAGTTCTTAGGGAAGTTGTAGTTGGTTTAGGCAAAAAAACAAATGGAATTGTAAGGCAGGATGGTTTTGATATTACTGTTGCAACAGAAATGATGGCAGTATTTTGCTTAAGTAATGATCTTTTTGATTTTAAGAAAAAAGTTTCTAAGATGATTGTTGCATATGATGTTGAAGGAAATCCTGTAACAGTTGAAGATATAAAAGCTACAGGTTCTGTTTGTGTTTTAATGAAAGAAGCATTAAAACCAAATTTATGTCAAACTTTAGAAAATACACCAGCAATTATCCATGGAGGACCATTTGCAAATATAGCCCATGGTTGCAACTCAATAATAGCTACAAAAACAGCTCTTTCTCTATCAGATTTTGCAGTAACAGAAGCAGGATTTGGTGCGGATCTTGGTGCTGAAAAATTCTATGACATAAAATGTAGAAAAGCAAATCTTAAACCAAATATGACTGTAGTTGTAGCAACAATAAGAGCCTTAAAATATCATGGTGGCCAAGATTTAAAAAATATTGACGAAGAAAATACAGAATATCTAAAAAAAGGATTTAAAAATTTAAAAATTCACCTAGAAAATTTAAAGAAGTTTTCTAATAATATTGTCGTAGCAATAAATAAATTTGACCAAGATACAAAAAAAGAATTAGAAACTCTAAAAAAACTCATAGAAAATGAATCTATTAAAGCTTTCGAATGTGATGTATATCACAAAGGTTCTGAAGGATGTCTTGATATTTGCAAATATATCATAGAAGAAAGCCAAAAAGAAAATAACTTCAAAGCTTTATATGACGAAAATTTACCTATCAAGGAAAAAATTGAAATAATAGCCAAAGAAATTTATAGGGCTAGTGGAGTAAAATATTCAAAAAAAGCCTTAAATGAGATTAAAAGGATAAATGATTTAAACTCAAATAATTTACCAATATGTGTTGCAAAAACTCAATATTCTCTATCAGATGATCCAAAAAATCTAAATCCAGATAGTGAATACGAGATTACAATTAATGATATTAAACTAAATCAAGGTGCAGGCTTTATTGTTGCACTAACCCAAAATATTTTAACTATGCCAGGACTTCCAAAAAAACCAGCAGCATATGAAATAGATATTGATGAAAATGGTAATATCATAGGATTATTTTAGGAGAAGAAAATGACAGATTCAAAATTACAAAGTAAAGAATTAGATGAATTTTTTGACGCTATATTAATGCTAAAAGATAGAGATGAGTGTTATAATTTTTTTGAAGATGCTTGTACTGCAAGAGAGCTTCAATCAATTTCACAAAGATTACAAGTAGCAAAATTATTAAAAATTAGAAAAACTTATAGCGAAATAGAAGAGCAAACAGGAGCATCTACCGCAACAATTTCAAGAGTAAATAGGTCTTTGCACTACGGAAGTGATGGATATGATTTAGTTCTTGAAAAATTAATTGCAAATAATTTAAAAGAAGAAAAAAATAAATAATAAAATCAAAAAATAAAAACGGATTTATCAAAAGATAGATTCGTTTTTAATTTAAAAATTTTAAAGCAAATTTTCAAATTAAATAAAAATGTTTTCAATTACTTATCATTTCTTAGAATACTCATTGACTTATGGTATAATTATAAGGATGAAAGGATGTGAAAAATGGACTTATCTAATTTGAATGATAAACAAAAAGAGGCTGTTTTACATGATAAAGGCCCCCTTCTTGTTGTAGCTGGTGCTGGAAGTGGAAAAACTAGGGTATTAACTACAAGCATTGCTTATTTGATTAAAGAAAAAAATGTAAATCCTGTCAATATTTTAGCTATAACTTTCACAAATAAGGCTGCTAATGAAATGAAAGAAAGAATATCAAATCTTTTAGATGAAGATGTTTCTCACTTGTGGATTGGTACTTTTCATTCTATTTGTGCAAGAATATTAAGAATGAATATAAACAAAATTGGATATGACAATAATTTCACCATATACGATACAAATGATCAAAAAACTTTGGTAAAAGAAATTATAAATGATTTGAATTATAAAGATGATATAAGCCCAAAAGAGGCTTTAAATGTAATTAGTTTTTGTAAAAATAAATCAATTAGTCCAAAAGAATTTTTAAATATAAATACTTTTTATGCTAAACAAGAAGACTATTACAATATTTATAAGAATTACGAAAAGAAAAAATTTGAATATAATTCTTTAGATTTTGATGATTTAATTTTAAAAACTTTGGATTTATTTGCAAGAGATCCTGATACTTTAAAATATTACCAAAATAAATTTGAATATGTTTATGTTGATGAATATCAAGATACTAATAAGAGTCAATATGAGCTAATAAAATTTATTGGTAAAGTTCACAATAATGTAAGAGTTGTTGGTGATGCTGACCAATCAATTTATAGCTTTAGGGGAGCTGATATTAATAATATTTTGGATTTTGAAAAAGATTTTAAGGATGCAAAGACCATAAAGCTTGAAGAAAATTATAGATCAACTTCTAATATAATTAATGTTGCCAATAAATTAATTAAAAATAACATCGAAAGAAAAGATAAAAATCTTTGGACATCAAAAAAAGATGGTGCAGAAGTTTTATATAAAAAGTCTTCTGTCGAATCAGAAGAGGGAAAATTCGTAATAGATGAAATAAATTCCTTATTGAATGATGGCTATAAGCTAAAAAATATGGCGATTTTATATAGGACTAATGCTCAATCAAGGGTTTTTGAAGAATATCTTATGAAAAATTTACTTGATTATAAGGTGGTTGGTGGTCTTAAATTCTATGATAGAAAAGAAATTAAAGATCTTATATCCTACCTTAAAATCTTGGTAAATCCTAAAGATGACGTAAGTCTAAAAAGAATTATTAATGAGCCAAAAAAAGGTATAGGAGATAAAACTGTAGAAAAATTATCAGAAGAAGCTAATAAATTAGGTTTTTCCCTAACAGAGCTTATTTGCGATCCATCTTTATTTTCAAACCTTCCTACAAAATTAAAGAGTGCTTGTGAGAAATTTTATAATCCTTTAGAAGAAGTTTTTGATAATTATAAAGACTACGATATTGTAGAACTGATTGAAAAAATACTTGATGATAGTGGATATATAAAAGCTTTGCAAGAATCTTATTCTATAGAGAATAGATCAAGAATTGATAATCTAAACGAATTTATTTCCTCAGCAGCAGAATATGAGTCAAATAATCCAGAAGATAATATCCACGATTACTTGGAAAACTTATCGCTTTTGTCTGATTTAGATAAGACTGAAAATAGTGATGATTCAATTTCTCTAATGACAATCCACTCTGCAAAGGGGCTAGAATTTAAAGTTTGCTTTGTTGTGGGGATGGATGATGGATTATTTCCATCAAAAAGAAGTATAGACGAAGGAAATATTGAAGAAGAAAGAAGACTTTGCTATGTTGCAATAACAAGGGCTATGGAAAAATTATATCTTTCTAGTGCAGAAATTAGAAGACAATTTGGTCAAGCTATTTATTATAAACCTTCAAGATTTTTAAAAGAAATTGAATCTTCAATTAAAAAAATTGATCAAGATAAAACTCCAGCCTATTCTCCTTATGTAAAAATGAAAAGTAATGAATCTTATATGAGAGATAAGGCAAGAGAAAGTGTTTTAAAGAAAAATACAATAAAAGAATCATCAAAAGAAGAATTTCAAATTGGAGATAAGATTGTCCATACAAAATGGGGCCAAGGTATGATAGTTCAAATAAAAAAATCTGATGATGGAAATGAACTTGTAGTAGCTTTTGATAAAAAGGGACTAAAAAAACTAAATCAAGATTATGCTCCGATAAAAAGGATTTAATATGGATGTTAAAGATAAAATTAAAATAGATGAATTAATAGATAAAATTAATGAATTAAATTATCATTATTACACTTTAGATGAGCCTATAGTTTCAGATGGAGAATATGATAAGTTATACGATGAATTAAAAAATCTTGAAAATAAAACTGGATATATTAATGAATTTTCACCAACTCAAAGGGTTGGTGGAACTATTTTGGATAAATTCGAAAAGCATTTCCATATTTCAAGGCTATATTCTCAAGATAAATCTCAAAATATTGAGCAATTAAAAGATTGGATTATAAGAACAAAAAACTTCGAGACCAATACAATGAAATAAGCGATGAAAAACTTGATGAATTAGAATTTATTACAGAATATAAGTTTGATGGACTTACTATAAATTTAACCTATGAAGATGGACTTTTAAAAACTGCATCAACTAGGGGAAATGGTATAGTTGGGGAAGATGTTACCAAACAAGTTTTGACAATTCCGACTATACCTACAAAAATACAAGAAAAATCTTTAATAGAAATTCAAGGCGAAGCGGTTATGCCTCTATCAAGTTTAAGAAAATATAACGAAGAAAATGAGATTCCACTAAAAAATGCAAGAAATGCTGCCGCAGGTGCGATTAGAAATCTTGATACAAGCCAAACCAAAAAAAGAAATTTAAAGGCTTATTTTTATCAAATTTCAACAAATAGCCTAGATTTTAAAACTGAAGAAGAAAAATTAGAATTTTTAAAAGAACAAAAACTTCCAGTTTACCCATATAAAAAATTAATCAAAAAATTTGATGATCTTGTAAAAGAAATAGATTTTATAAAGGAAGAAAGACACCATATAGATGTTTTGACAGATGGGGTTGTTATAAAGGTAAATGATGTAAGAACTCAGGAAGTTTTAGGATATACAAACAAATTTCCTAGATGGTCAATTGCATATAAGTACGAACCAGAAGAATATACAACGACACTTTTAGATGTAAGTTGGAATGTAGGAAGAACTGGAAAAGTTACTCCATCAGCGATATTAGAGCCTGTTGATTTTTCTGGTGTTACTGTAAAAAGAGCAACTTTAAATAATTACGATGATATTTTAAGAAAAAAATTAAAATAGGCTCAAAAGTGTTTATAAGAAGATCAAATGATGTAATACCTGAAATTCTTGGAGTTGTTGATGAAAATCAAGAAAATACTAAAGAAATAAAAAAACCTACAAAATGTCCATATTGCCATAGTGAATTGATTGAAGGAAATGTTCATATATATTGTCCAAATTCAATTTCTTGTACACCACAATTGATGGCAAGAATGGTACATTTTGCATCAAGAGATGCAATGGATATAGAAGGATTATCTGAAAAAACTGTAGAATTATTTATCAATGAATTGAATATAAAAGAAATTTATGATTTGTATGATCTAAAATACGAGGATTTAATAAATTTAGACTCATTTAAAGAGAAAAAAACAAATAATTTATTAAGTGCAATAGAAAATAGCAAAGATTGTGAACTAAATCATTTTATATATGCAATAGGTATTCCAAATGTAGGTGTAAAAACTGCAAGAGATTTAGAGGAAAAATTTAAAACTTTAGATAAGCTTAGAGATGCAAAGGAAGAAGAGTTAATTGAAGTTGAAGATATAGGAGAAAAAACTTCTCACGATATAGTAGAATTTTTCCATGATCCTAATATAAAAGAGTCAATAGATAAACTTTTAGAAAAGGGAATTAATATCAAAAAAGTTGAAGAAAAAGATAAAAAAAGTTCTCTAAATGGAATGAAAATAGTAATAACTGGAAGTATTGAAAATTATAAGAGAAATGATATTAAAAAATTAATTTTAGCTCACAATGGAGATGTTACATCATCTGTTTCAAAAAATACAGACCTTGTTTTGTGTGGCCAAAAGCCAGGAAGCAAAAAAGAAAAAGCAGACCAATTAGGTATAAAAGTTTTGGAAAATGATGAATTATATGAATTTATAAAAAAATTAGAGGAGTAATTAATGGATAAAAATGAAGTAATAAGAATTTATCGATTAGCAAATCTTGATTTATCCAAACAAGATATAAATGTGATTTCTGATAAATATAACAAAATTTTAGACTTTATAGACCATATTTTTGATGTGGACTGTGAAAATGTAAAAATGACAGAAATGTTAGATAACCATAATGCGATTTTAAGAGAGGATGTTGTTGGAAAATCTCTTGATAGGGAAGATGCACTTAAAAATGCAAAAGATACTGAATATGGTTATTTCAGATTAGATTGGAAACTTTAAGGAGAAATTATGGATATAAAAAGTACTATTGATAAATTTAAAAATAAAGAAATTTCAGTCTATGATAATACAAAAAATATCTTAGAAAAAATAAAAAATGATGAATTTAATGCTTATATTTCTATAAATGAAAATGATAGTTTAGAAAGGGCAAAATTTTTAGATGAAAAATTAGAAAATGGTGAAGAACTTGGGTCCTTGTTTGGCATTGCTGTAAGTGTAAAAGACAATATTTCTTATAAAAATATGAAATTAACTTGTGCATCAAAAATGCTTGAAGATTTTGAACCGGTATATAATGCTACAGTTATAGAAAATTTATTAAAAGAAGATGCCATAATAATTGCAAAAACAAATATGGACGAATTTGCTATGGGAGGCTCTGGAGAAACTTCATATTTCGGTCCAATAAAAAATCCATTAAATCAAGATTTGATCCCAGGAGGTTCTTCATCAGGATCTGCTGTTAGTGTTGCAAAAGAAGATGTATTAGTTTCTCTTGGAACTGATACTGGTGGTTCAGTAAGACAACCTGCGAGTTATTGTAATATTATAGGATACAAACCAACCTATTCACTTATGAGTAGATTTGGAGTAGTTTCAATGTCAAATAGCCTTGATCAAGTTTCGTTATTTGCTAAAAACGTAAATGATTTAAGAATACTTGCATCCGCAAGTCAAAGTCCAGATAAATTTGATATGACATCTTGTCTTGAAAATTATGATTATGAAAAAGAAAATTATGATTTTTCTGGTAAAAAAATCGCTGTTGTTAAAAACGAAAATAATTTTTATAACTTAGACAAGGAAGTAGAAGAAGATTATCAAAAAGCAATTGAAATATTAAAAGATATGGGAGCAGAAATTTGTCCTATAGATTTAAAATATTCTAAATATGCAAATGAAGTTTATAATGTTGTAATGAGCTCAGAGGTTTCAAGTAACTTGTCAAGATTTGATGGAATTAGATATGGCCATCAAACTGACGAATATAAAAATGTTGAAGAGTTATTTATAAAAAATAGGTCTGAAGGTTTTGGAGAAAATGTTCAAAGAAGAATTGCTTTAGGAACTATGTATTTATCAAGTGAAGATAATCAAAGAATCTACAAGCAAGGTCTAAAATTAAGAACTTTAATTGTAGAAGAATTTAAGGAAATATTTAGAAATTATGACTTACTAATCACACCTACAACAGTAGATCTTCCTTCAAAATTAGGTATTTATATTGATGATCCTTTAAAAGATTTTACCTCCGATATTTTTAATGTTTGTGTAAATTTGACAGGCTCATGTGGAATATCTATTCCTGTTAGAAAAGGGATATGTGGAAGTATTCAAATTATTGGAGATAGATTTAAAGATAAAGATATTATAAATGCTTGTGAGGCTTTCGAAAGGAAAAAAATGAAAACTAGAACTATTATAGGATTGGAAATTCACGTAGAATTATCAACAAAAACTAAAATGTTTTGTTCCTGTAAAAATGAATTTGGAGCTGTACCAAACACAAATACTTGTCCAATTTGCTTAGGACATCCAGGAACTTTACCTTTAATAAATAAAGAAGCAGTAAAATATGCAATAAGAGCAGGCTTTGCACTAGATTGTGAAATAAGAGAATCTATGAAAATGGATAGAAAAAAATATTTTTATCCAGATCTTGTTAAAGGTTATCAAATAACTCAACAAGATGAGCCTTATGCTGTAGGTGGTCATATTATTTTAAGTGATGGAGATGAAATAAGATTAAATTCTATTCATATGGAAGAAGATACTGCAAAATCAAATCATGATGAAAATAATAATACCCTAATGGACTACAACAGAGCAGGAGTTCCATTAATCGAAATTGTAACTGAACCAGATTTAAAATCTGCAAAACAAGCTAGAGAATTTGTAGAAAAATTAGCTCAAACTTTAAGATTTTTAGATGTTTCAGATTGTATTATGGCAGAAGGACAAATGCGTTGTGATGTGAATATAAATTTAGAAAATCTTGAAACAGGTGAAAGAACAGCAATTTCTGAAATTAAAAACTTAAATTCCATAAAAGCTATTGAAGATGCTTTGTTATTTGAAACTGATAGACACAAAAAAATGCTTGAAAATGGAGAAGAGTCTTTCAAAGAAACTAGAAGATGGGATGATGAATCTCAAAGTACAATTTCAATGAGGACAAAAGAAACTGCTAATGATTATAGATTTTCAATTGAAGCAGATATCCCAAGAATTGAACTATCAAAAGAATTTATAAATGAAATAAGAAATAATCTACCAGAACTTCCTGAGGCAAAAGCAAAAAGATATATGAAAGATTATAAGCTTTCAGAATATGATGCAAGACTTTTATCAAATGATAGAAAACTTGCAAGTTTATTTGAAAAAACAAATGAATTAGTAAAAAATCCTAAGGAAGTTTCAAATTGGATATTAACTGAGCTTTCAAGACGTATTAATGAAAGCGAAATTGAAGCGGATCAAATGAATTTATCTATAGAAAATTTCTCAAAATTAATAAATTTAGTTTTAGCAAACAAAATAAATAACAATGTTGGTAAAAAACTTTTAAGAGAAATTTTTGAATCAAATGAAAATCCGGAAAAACTTGCTAAAGAAAGAAATCTTCTTCAAATTAATGATGAAAATTTCTTAGAAGATGTGGTTAAAGAAGTTTTAAGTGAAAATATTCAATCAGTTGAAGATATAAAAAATGGTAAAGACAGGGCCTTTGGATTTTTGGTTGGTCAATGTATGAAAAAAACTAAGGGTAAGGCTAATCCTCAACAAATAAATGCCTTATTAAAAGAAAGAATAGGAGAGATGTAAGAGCTGGCTTTTGCCGCTCTTATTTGTTATGAATATACTTATAGAAAATGTAAAAATTCTCACTATGGCTGATGGTGAAGAAATAAAAATGCAAATATTTATATTGAAAATGAAAAATAAGTAAAATCACAAAAGAAAAATCGAATTTTCTTATGATAAAAAAATAGATGGAAAAAATTTTCTAGCTATGCCTGGATTTATTAATGCTCATACCCATGTAGGAATGAGTTTATTTAGAAATTTTAGCGATGATGTTGATTTAATGACTTGGTTAAATGAAAAAATTTGGCCTTTAGAAGATAAATTGATTGCTAAGGATGTTTATTGGGCATCGCTTTTATCTCAAGCTGAAATGATTATGACAGGAACTACAACTTTCGCAGATATGTATTATTTTGAAGATCAAACTATAAAAGCCTTGGAAAAATCAAAAATGAGGGCGCAAATTTCAAGAGGCCTAACCCTTGAAGACGAAAATAATTCAAAAATAAAAGAAAATGTAGAGCTTTTTAAAAAATATGAAAATAGTCAAAATGGAAGAATAAATATTGCTTTTGGACCACATGCAGTTTATACAACTGACAAAAATTATCTAAAAGAAATAAGCAAGAATGCAAAAAAATTTAATATGCCAATTCATATTCATTTATCAGAAACAAAGATTGAAAATGAAGATTGTATGAAAAGATTTGGGCAAAGTCCTACAGAAGTTTTTGAAGAATGTGGAATTTTTGAAAATAAAACAATAGCTGCTCATGGACTTTATTTATCAGATAATGATTTAGATATTTTGTCAAAATATGATGTTAGTATAATCCATAATCCTTCAAGCAACTTAAAATTGTCATCAGGATTTTTAGATTGTACAAGAATAATAAAAAAAGGAATAAATCTTGCTATTGGAACTGATTCATCAGCAAGCAATAATAATTTGTCTATGATAAAGGAAATTTCTTTAACATCTCTTGTTTCAAAATATAAAAATCCAAAAAATTTAAAAGCCTATGAAGTTTTAAAAATGGCAACTATTAATGGGGCAAAGGCTCTTGGACTTGAAGATAAAATAGGAACATTGGAAGAAGGAAAATTAGCAGATATTATTTTAATTGATCTGAATAATATAAACCATACTCCACAAAATAATCTCATATCTTCTTTGTCATATTCAACTTTTGATACTGATATATCTTACGTAATAATTAATGGGGATTTAGTCTACGAAAATAAAAAATTTGTATATCTTGATCAAAATGAAATAATAAAAAATGCTGAATTATCTTTTAAAAATTTAAAGGAAAGAAAATGATAGGAATTGACATAGTAAATATAGAAAAATTTAAAAATAAATTAGCAAAAAAAGAATTTAAGAGTAAAATATTTACTGATAATGAATTTCATTATTCAAATCATAAAGGAAACTCTTTACAAACTTTTGCTGGAATTTTTGCAGCAAAAGAGGCTATTATTAAAGCTTATAACTTTAATTTAGCTTACATATTAAGAAAAAAATAGAAATAAAACATAAAGATAATAAGCCTATTGTTTTTATAAATGGAAAAAAAGTTGAAGCAGATTTAAGTATAAGCCATGATGAAAATTTTGCTATAGCAGTTTGTAAATCAAAAGATTCTTATTTTAAAATAAATGACGAAGTGAAAAAATTATTAAAAGATAGACCTTCAGATGCTCACAAGGGAGATTTTGGTAAAGTTGCTATAATTGGTGGTAAAAATGGAATGGCTGGTTCAGTTTTTTTATCATCTTGTGCATCATTAAGAGCAGGGGCCGGTTTATCATATATTATTTGTCCTTCATCAATTTCAAATATTTTACAGATAAAATCTACAGAATCTATAATAGAAGAAGTAGATTGCGATTATTTTTATTATAAAAAAGATGTTGAAGAAAAAATTTTATCTCTAATAAAAAATAAGGATGCTCTTGGAATAGGTCCTGGAATGGGAAGGGGTAAAAATCTCAACAAATTAATAGAAAAAATCATAGAAAATTTTGATAAAAACCTTGTTATTGATGCGGATGGAATAAATGCTTTAAGTGAAAATATAAATATAATTAACAAAAAAAATAATCTTGTTTTAACACCACATGAAATGGAATTTTCAAGAATTTCAAATTTATCCTTAGATTTTATAAAAAACAATAGGGAAAAAGTAGCAAAAGATTTTGCAAAAAAATATAATATTGTTTTAGTTTTAAAAGGCAAAAATACTATAGTAACTGATGGATACAAACTCTATATAAATAATTCTGGAAATTCTGGTATGGCTACGGCTGGAAGCGGGGATGTTTTAACTGGAATTTTACTTGCGAATTTATCAATTATGAAGCCCTATGATGCAGCAGTTTTATCTGTTTATATTCATGGTCTTGCTGGAGATATTTATGCATCTAATAAGAGTGAAGATTCATTAATCGCAAGTGATATTATAAAAAATTTACCTAAGGCATATAAGTTAATGAGGTGCTAATTATGGAAGAAAACTATTTGTTAGTAGATTTAGACAAAATCTTAAATAATATAAATTTAATAAAAGAAAAAGCACAAAAATCAAAATTTTGTGCTGTCTTAAAAGCTGATGCCTATGGACTTGGAGCTTTAGAAGTTGCCAAACATATAAAAAATAACATAGACTATATAGCTGTAGCTCAGTTCAAAGAGGCAAAATATTTGAGAGAAAATGGTATAGATACTCCAATTCTTATATTAGGATATCTGCCCTTAGATAAGTATAAAGAATGTTCAAAGTTAAAAGTTGATGTAGTAATTTATGACCTTTCCTATGCAAAAGAAATTAATGGTAGTTTAAACACAAAAATTAACTGCCATATAGCCCTTGATACAGGCCACACTAGAATTGGGTTTAGGGATTTCGAAATAGATAAAATTAAAGAATTAAAAAATCTAAAAAATCTTAATTTTATTGGAGCATTTTCTCATTTTGCAACAGCTGATGAGAAAGATTTAACCTATACACAAATCCAATACGAAAAATTTACATATATAACAAATCAAATAAAGGATGATTTTGATTTAAAATTAATTCACATAGCAAATTCGGCAGCATCAATGGAGTATGATTTTAAATCTGATTTATTAAGAGTTGGCATCTCTTTATATGGAATTTATCCATCAGATTATTTAAAAGAAGTTTCTAAAATAAATTTAGAACAGGCGTTTGAATTTAAAGCTCAAATTTCTTTTGTAAAAAAAGTAAAAAAGGGTACAAGCATTTCTTATGGAAGAACTTTTTTTGCTGAAAATGATATGAAGGTTGCAACAGTAGCCATAGGTTATGCTGATGGATTTAAAAGATCATTTTCAAATCTCGGTGAGGTTTTGGTAAATGGAAAACTTGCAAAAATTGTCGGAAGAGTTTGTATGGATCAGATGATGATAGATGTAAGTAATATTGAGTGTGAAATAGGAGATTATATTACGCTTTATCCAGATATTTACAAAGAAGCAAAAAAGATAAATACAATTCCATACGAATTAATGACATCTATTTCTAAAAGAGTTCCTAGGATTTATAAATATAATTCTAAAATTGTAGGAGAATGTAATGAAGGTTAAAAGAGGAGATTTATTTTATGCAGACCTTTCTCCAGTTGTAGGAAGCGAGCAAGGAGGAGTAAGACCAGTTATTGTGGTTCAAAATGATATGGGGAACAAATACTCTCCAACTATAATAGTGGTTCCTGTTACAAGTCAATTGAAAAAATCAAAACTTCCAACTCATGTGTCCTTAAGTGCAAATCAATTTGGTTTACCAAAAAATAGTGTAGCCCTTCTTGAACAATTAAGAACAATAGATAAAAGAAGATTAAGGGATAAATTGGGAGCTTTTGACAAGTCAGTTATGTTAAAAATTGATGCAGCTATTGCAATATCTGTTGGTATAGATTGATGAAATCATATTTTAAAAATTTAATAATACTTATTTTATCCGCTATTTTAATTTTTTTACTTGTAGAAACTAAAGAAAAAAAGGATAAAAATTTAGATGAATTAGAAATCACTTATATAGACATAGGTCAAGGAAATGCAGTTTTGGTAAAATCAAAAAAATGAAAACTTGCTAATAGATGGTGGAAATAGAGCAAATAGTCGCTATTATTATAATTATATAAAAAATAAAAAATCTAAAAAAAATTGATTATATGATAGCAAGCCACTACGATGAAGATCACATTGCAGGTTTGATTTCAATTCTTGAAAATTATAAAGTTTTAAATGTTTTATCGCCTGCTTATAAAAAAGATACTAAAATATATAAATCTTTCAAAAAAAGTTTGTCTAATTCAAATGCTAATATAATAAATCCGATACAAGGAGATAGCTTTAATCTAGGGGATGCAAAAGTTAAAATTCTTTGGCCAAAAGTTTACAAAGATGGAGTTGATAATGACAATTCTATAGTTGTAAAAATTACATACAGAAATATGAAATTTTTATTTCCAGCAGATGCAAGTAAAGATGTAGAAGATCAATTAATATATTCTGGTTATAATTTAAAAAGCGATGTTTTGATGGTTGGTCATCATGGAAGTAAATATTCCACTTCAAAAGAATTTTTAAAAGAAGTAAGGCCAAAACTTGCTATTATTTCAGTTGGAAAAAATAATAGATACAAACATCCCTCTAAAGAAGTAATAAAATTATTAAACAGTGAAAATATTAAAATTTTAAGAACAGATCTTGATGGTAATATTACTATAAAATGTGATGGGAATAAAATAAAAATAAATACAAATAAAGAAAAAAATAGCAAGCTTTAGAAAATCTTTTTTGATTTTCTTAAACTTGCTATTTTTTTATTCAGAAATTCCTGCTATCATTTTAGCCAAATGATCTGAATCTCCACTTCCTGTAACTATAACTTGATCATCTTTTTTAATATCAGATAGGATATATTCTTTTACCTTATCAAAAGTTGGAATATATTTTGCACTTTTTCCAGATTTTACCAAAGCATCAACAACATCTTTACTAGAAATGCTAGGATCAAAAGCTTCACGAGCTGCAAAAATATCTGTTATTATAACTTCATCTGCATCATCAAAACATTTAACAAATTCATTAAATAATCTTTTAGTTCTAGTGTAAGTATGAGGTTGCCATACACAAATTAATCTACCCTTTGTGTGTTCAGCCAAGGCACTTAAATTTACTTTTATCTCAGAAGGGTGGTGTCCATAATCTAGTATTATGTTGCAATCATTAACCCTTCCCATTAATTGCATTCTTCTTTCAAGTCCAGTATAGGCTTGTATGCATTTTCTTATTGTTTCAATATCAACTCCAGTTTCAAGGGTTGCAATAATTGATGCACAAGCATTATTTATATTGTGTCTTCCCAAAATTGATAGTTCAAAATGTTCAGTTTTACCATTTTTCATAATCAAATCAAATCTTGGCTTTCCATCCTTATCAAAGCTTATATTTGTTGCATTATAATCAGCATCAGGATTATTTTGACCATAAGTAATAAGTTCACCTTGAACAGAGTCTATAACTAGTTTATTATTTTCTTCATTTAAGTTTAAAATAGTTTTGGAATCTTTGCTTTGATTTCTTAAATAAGATTTAAAAGTTTCAACTATATCATTTATGTCCTTATAATAATCAAGATGGTCTTCATCAATGTTTAAAATAATTCCTATTGATGGGTAATAATATCTAATATTTCCCTTATATTCACAAGCCTCTGTAACTAATATATCTTTACTTCCAACATGAACATTTCCTTCAATTTCATCTAAATCTCCGCCTAATAAAATAGTAGGATTTTTTGTGGAATTCATAAGTATTTTAGAAATCATACTTGTTGTAGTGCTTTTTCCGTGAGAGCCTGAAACCGCAATAGAATTTTTGTAATTTTTCATTAAACTTCCCAAAAAAACTCCGCGAGTAACAACAGGTACTCCTAATTTTCTAGCAGCTATTAACTCTTCGTTATCATCAGAGATAGCATCAGTATAAATAACCAAATCAGGATTTTTTATATTTTCTTTTTTTTGGCCAATCACATATTTTATTCCATTTTTATCTAAATGTCTGCTTGTTTCAGAAATTGATAGGTCAGATCCTGTTACATTATATCCGTTATTGTTTAACAAAATAGCAATACCACTCATTGATATGCCACCAATTCCTATCATATGTATATTTTTATATTTATAATCATTTATATTAAATTCGAACATTGATGCTCCTTTATTTTCTTTTATTTTTTGCCTATTTATTATACCATAAAATTAAAATATAAACCATTTATTAAATAATTTTCAAAATTTAAACTAAATTGACAGTAAAGTTATAAAATGATAATCTTTACTTATAAGTAATAGTTAGAGAGGTTTTTAATGAAATATATAATTGGTAATGATCATGGAGGGATAGATTTAGTTGATAGTGTTGAAGAAAAACTATTAGAACTAGGCCATGAAGTTGAAAAAGTTGGAACTTTTACAAAAGATTCGTGTGATTATTCTGATTTTGCAAAAAAAGCTTGCGAAAAAATTTTAAAAAAAGAGGCAGATTTTGCTGTGTTAATCTGTGGAACAGGAATAGGAATGAGCCTTGCTGCAAATAAATTTAAAGGAATAAGAGCAGCTTGCCTATCTGATATATATTCTGCAAAAATGTCCAGAGCTCACAACAACAGCAACGTTTTGTGCATAGGATCAAGAGTGATTGGATCAGAAGTTGCTAAAATGATAGTTGAAGTTTTTTCAAAAACAAAATTTGAAGGTGGACGTCATCTAAAAAGAATTAATAAAATCAAAGAAATTGAGGAGAGTAATTAATGTTTGATAAAAAAGATTTAAAAGCTGTAAATGCAATAAGATGTTTATCAGTAGCACAAATAGAAAAAGCTAATAGTGGTCATCCAGGTCTTCCAATGGGAGCAAGCCCTATGGCTTATGTTTTATGGAATAAAATATTAAAAGTAAATCCTAAAAAAAGTGATTGGCATAATAGGGATAGATTTGTTTTATCAGCAGGTCATGGATCTGCTATGCTTTATTCATTATTACACTTATCAGGATATGATTTAAGTCTTGAAGATTTAAAAAAATTCAGACAAATAGGTTCAAAAACTCCTGGACATCCTGAAAGAAAATATACAGATGGTGTGGAAGTTACAACTGGACCTTTGGGTCAAGGAATTGCAAATGCAGTTGGATTTGCTATTGCAGAAAAACACCTTTCAGCAATGTATAACAAAGATGGTTTTAATATAGTTGACCACTATACTTATGCAATTTGTGGAGATGGAGATTTGATGGAAGGAATTTCCTATGAATCTATGTCTTTAGCAGGGCACTTAAATCTAAATAAATTAATTATTTTACACGATTCAAATGATATATGCCTTGATGGAAATTTGAATACATCTTTTTCAGAAAATATAGAACAAAGAGTTAAAGCTCAAAATTGGAACTATATAAAAGTTTCTGATGGAAATAATTTAGAAGAAATATACAAGGCAATAGCAAGAGCAAAAGAAAATAAAAATGCTCCAACTTTTATTGAAGTAAAAACAGTTATTGGTTTTGGTTCAAAAAATCAAGGAACAAATAAAGTTCATGGTGCTCCAATTGGAAAAGAAGATTTTGCTGCTGTTAAAAAATCTTATGACTGGAAATATGAAGATTTTGAAATATCTGATGATGTTTATAAATTATTTGAAGATAACATAATAAAAAATGGTCAAAAAGCATATTCTGATTGGAAAAATTTATTAGACGAATATAAAGAAAAATATCCAGAAGATTACAAAGAATATATGAACGGTTTTGAAAGAAAATTACCAGAAAATTGGATTAAGCAAGTAAAAAAATATTCTTCACACGATGATTCTCTTGCTACACGTGCATCAAGTGGAGAAATAATCCAAGATATAGCAAAAATCACTAAAAATTTCTGGGGTGGAAGTGCCGACTTATTCTCATCAAATAAAACCAATATAAAAGATAGTGAAAGATTTTCTAATGAAAATCCACAAGCTAGAAATATTTGGTATGGAGTTAGAGAATTTGCTATGAGTGTAATCGCAAATGCAATTGTAGCACATGGAGGAACTTTCCACCACGTTTCAACATTTTTTGTATTTTCGGATTATTTGAAAGCAGGACTTAGAATTTCAGCCCTTTCACATATTCCAGTTACCTATGTATTTACCCACGATTCAGTAGCTGTTGGAGAAGATGGTCCAACTCATCAACCAATTGAACAATTAGCTATGTTTAGGTCAATACCAAATACAATTATGCTAAGACCAGCAGATGCAAATGAAGTTAGACTTTCTTGGAAAATAGCCTTAGAAAGCAAAGATTCTCCAGTAGTTATAGCCTTAACTCGTCAAGGAGTAAAAAATCTTAAAGGAACTGAAGACTTATCAGATATTTCCAAAGGAGCATATATAATAAAAGATTCTGAAAAAGAAATTCCTGATGGAATTTTAATTGCTACAGGTAGTGAAGTAGAATTAGCATTAGAAACAAAAGATGAATTAAAAAATTCAAATATTGATGTTAGAGTAGTTTCAATGCCATCAATGGAATTATTCAGAAAACAAGATCAAGCATATAAGGAAAAAATTCTTCCAGAAAATATAAAAAATAGAGTTTCAATCGAAATGGGAACATCTTTTGGATGGAGTGAATTTACAGGTGATAAAGGAATAAATATTTCTATAGATAGGTTTGGGATTTCCGGAAACTTTAAAGATGTAAAAAAAGAATTAGGATTTACAAAAGAAGAAATAGCAAAAAAATATTTAGAAAAATTTAATTAATATTTAGGGGACTGTTCAATTATGAACTAAAAATTTCATAATTTTAACAGTTCCTTTTTATTTTTAAAAAAATATAAAAAGTGATATTATATAAATATAAGATTAAAAAAGGAGTGATTATGACTATACCGACACCGCATATTTCAGCAAAAAGCAAAGATGAAATAGCAAATACAGTTTTAATGCCAGGAGATCCTTTAAGAGCTAAATATATAGCAGAAAATTTCCTTGAAGATGTAAAACAATTTACAAATATAAGAGGAATGTTAGGATATACTGGCTTTTATAAAGGAAAAAAAGTTTCAGTAATGGGAAGTGGAATGGGCATTCCTTCATCAATGATTTATTTTAATGAATTATTTAATTTTTATGATGTAAAAACTATAATAAGAGTTGGAAGTGCAGGAAGTATGCAAGAAAATATAAAATTACACGATATAGTTCTTGCAACAAGTGCTTGTAGTGAGTCATCAATAAATGATAATTTATTTGGAAATATACATTTCTCACCAACACCTGATTTTAAATTATTACTTGAAGCTTATAAAAAAAGTCAAGAATTATCCTACACAACACATTGTGGTCAAGTACATTCATCAGATCAATTCTATAACGAAATGGATCCAAAAGTTTTTGAAAATTTACAAAAATATGGTGTTTTATGTGTTGAAATGGAATCTTATGGGCTTTTTACCCTAGCAAGAAAATATGGAAAAAAAGCCTTGGCTATATTTACTATTTCTGACTCTTTAGTTTCTAAAGAAGCTGATAGCGCAGAAAATAGACAAACTGCCTACACACAAATGATGAAATTAGCACTAGAAGTTGCACCAGAATAAAGGAGTTTATATGCTAAAAAATATAATACTAGCAGCAGGCGAAGGAACTAGAATGAAATCTAGTGTATCTAAAGTTATGACAAAAATTTTAAATAGAGAACTTATTAGCTACATAGTTGATGCTTGCGATTTTGAAAATTCAAAAACTATAATTATAGGTGGCAAAAATAAAAATCTTTTGAAAGAAAAATTTCCTCACCTTGAAATAAAGGAGCAAAAAATAGGGGATGATTTTCCATACGGCACAGCCTATGCAGTAAGTATGGCAATAGATTTAATAGAAGATGAAGATGATTGTCTAATTTTAAATGGGGATATTCCACTTATTACAAAAAAATCACTTGAAGATTTTATTGAATTTCATAAAAAAATAACAATAGCTTAACAGTGATGTCAACTAAAGTTGAAAAACCAACAGGATATGGAAGAATAATTAGAACAAATAATAAATTTCAAAAAATAGTTGAAGAAAAAGATGCAAGTGAAGAAGAAAAGAAAGTAAATGAAATTAATGTTGGAATTTATGCTCTAAAGGGAAAAGATTTGAAAAATTCCCTAAAAAAAATTAATACAAATAATAAATCAAATGAATATTATTTGACAGATTGCATCGAAATTTTAAATAATGACGGAAAAAAAGTTGAAGCTTATATAGCCGAAAATCCCGATCAATTTTATGGAATAAATAACAAAAAAGAATTAGCTTATGCAACAAAATTATTAAGAGAAAGAATTAATGATTATCATATGCTAAATGGTGTTATTATAGAAAATCCTAGTATAGTAAATATTGAAATGGGAGTAAAAATTGGAAAAGATACTATAATTTCAGGACCATGCAAAATTTTAGGAAATACAGAAATAGGGGAAAATTGTATTATAGAAGGTTCATCAAGAATCGAAGATTCTATAATAAAAGACAATGTTAAAATTGATAATTCTGTAATTGAAAAATCTTTTGTTGATGAAAATACTGATATAGGACCATTTTCACACCTAAGACCTAAAGCTAAATTAGGAAAAAATGTTCACATTGGAAATTTTGTAGAAGTTAAAAATGCTAATGTTGATGATAATACAAAAGCAGGCCACCTAGCATATATTGGAGATAGTGATCTTGGAAAAGATATAAATGTTGGTTGTGGAGTAATTTTTGTAAATTATGATGGCAAATTTAAGCATAGGTCAATAGTTGAAGATGGTGCTTTTATAGGATCAAATTCCAATATTGTTGCACCTGTTCATGTTAAAAAAGAAGGATATATAGCAGCAGGATCAACAATCACAAAAGATGTTGAAGAAGGAGTGCTTTCAATAGAAAGAGCTGAACAAAAAAATATATCTGGTTATGTTGAAAAGAAGAAAAAAAGAGATTTAGAGAAATTAAAGGAGCAAAAGTAAAAATGAGCGAATGTTCAAGTCCATTGCATATGACAAGAGGCGATTTAATAGTATTTGCAGGAAATTCAAATCCAGATTTAGCAAAAGCTGTAGCTAAATCTTTGGGAATAGAATTAGGAAAAGTAGAAGTTAAAAAGTTTGCTGATAGCGAAATAAATATAAAAATCAATGAAGCCGTAAGAGGAAAAGATGTTTATATAATTCAACCAACTTCATACCCTACAAATGATAATCTTATGGAACTACTTATTATGACAGATGCTTGCAAGAGAGCTTCTGCAAAGTATGTAAATGTTGTAATACCATATTATGGCTATGCTAGACAAGACAGAAAAACAAGAGGAAGAGAACCAATAAGTGCAAAACTTGTAGCAAATCTTATAACAATTTCTGGAGCTGATAGGGTAATAACTATGGATCTTCACGCTGGACAAATTCAAGGATATTTTGATATACCTCTTGATCACTTCTCAGCAGTAAGATTATTATCTTCATATTTTAAAGAAAACGCCTATAATAATTCAGAAGAATATGTTGTAGTAAGTCCAGATTTAGGTGGAGTTACTAGAGCAAGAAATTTTGCTGATTATTTGAAATTAACAATTGCAATTATAGAAAAAAGACGTCCAAGACCAAATGTTTCAGAAGTAATGAACGTAATTGGAGATTTTAAAGGTAAACATTGTATTTTGGTTGATGATATAATAGATACTGCAGGAACAATATGCAATGCTGCAAATTATCTAAAAGAACATGGAGCTAAAGATGTTTCCATAGCAGCAACTCATGGTGTTTTAAGTGCAAATGCCTGCAAAAAATTAGAAGAAGCTTGCGTAAAAGAAGTTGTCATAACAGATACTATAAAATTACCTGAAAAGAAAAAAATAGATAAAATTAAGCAAGTTACAATTGCTCCTTTGTTGGCTGAAGCCATACACAGAATTAACACATACGAATCAATAAGTGGTTTATTTGAGGATGATAAATAAATATGTATTATATTGTAGGACTAGGTAATCCTGGTTTACAGTATGAGAATACAAGGCATAATGCTGGCTTTATAAGTATAGACTATTTAGCTAGGAAATATAGTATTGATGTAAGAAAAATTAAATTCAAATCTTTAATTGGCCAGGGAGTAATTTCTGGCCATAAAGTTATGCTTGTAAAACCTCAAACTTATATGAATAATTCAGGAGAAGCCATAAGAGAAATATATAAATATTTTGATTTTGAACACGATAAACTAATAGTTATCTATGATGATATTGATATTGATTTTGGAAGCATTAGGATAAGAAAAAAAGGATCTGCTGGAACCCACAATGGAATGAAATCAATAATTTATAATTTAGAATTTGATGATTTTCCTAGAATAAAGGTTTCTGTTGGAAAAAAACCTTCTTATATGGATCTTGCGAATTTTGTATTAAGTGGATTTTCAAAAGATGAAGCTAAAATTATTGAACAGGAGGTAGAACTTGCAAGTGATGCTATTGAAATGATTTTAGAAGAGGGGATTGATAAAGCTATGAGTATGTATAATTCCAAAAGGCTAGTTGAAGATAATGAATAGTCTTATTAGTGAAATTTATAATATTAGTCAAGTAAAAGAAATTATAGAAAATTACAAAAATTTATCTCCTATTTTTTTGCATGGCTTGACTGATGAAAGCAAATCTCATATATTTGAAACTTTATATTATTATAAAGAAAAGACCTTAGTTGTTATTTGTGAAAATGAAAAAAAAGCTAAGTCAATGTGCGATGATATAAATTTTTTAAAAGAAAATTCTTGTATGTATTTTCCTTCAACCGAGATAAATTATTATAATATCAAAAATTTAGAAAAAAATAATGAGATTAAAAGATTAGAAGTTTTAATAAAGCTTATTGATAATGATAAATTTATAATTACAACAACCTTAGATGCTCTTAGAAATAAATTAACACCTAGTGAAACTTTTAAAGAAAAGTCTTTTGAAATAGATATTGATAGTGAAATAGACATAAGAGATATAAAAGAATCTTTTATAAAATTAAGTTATGATTTTACAAAATTAGTTGAATCAAAGGGAGAATTTTCTATAAGAGGGTCAATTATAGATTTTTGGCCAATAGAATATGATAATCCGATTAGAATTGAACTTTTTGATACAGAAATTGATTCAATTAGGTTCTTTGACAAGGATAGTCAAAGGTCCCTAGAAAATATAAAAAAAATTACTGTAAGACCAACAAAAGAGTTGATTTATGATAAAAGTGATTATGAAAATGTAATTGAATTAATAAAAAAAGACATAAATAATACATCTGACGATCAAAATTTTATAAAACTAAAAGATAAATACAAGCAAATTATTTCCTATATAAATGACAGTTTATATATAGCAAATGATGATTTGATTACTCCTTATAGGGATAATTATGATAGTTTTTTTGACTACATAGATAAAGAATCTATATTTATTTTTCAAGATCTTAATAGGTCTATTGATGATTTTAATGAATATAAAGAAAAATTAGACCTAGATTTGACTAATCAAATGGAAAATATGGAAGTATTTCCATCTTTCAAAAATATTAAAATAGATATTAATAAAATTTTTACAAATATAAAATCTTATCCAATAATAAATTCATCAAGTCTTTTAAAAAATAATAATATAATCAAGGCAAAAAAAATAATTGAATTAAAGTCTATTGAACAAGAAAATTTTAATAGAAATATTGAAAATTTTGTTTTGAATATAAAATCAATAATAAAAAATAATGAAAAAGCTATTATTTTTGCTTCAGATGAAAAATCACTTTCTAGAATAGTAGATATTTTTAACGAAAATAATATTGATAATTACGCAATTGGTTTAGAAAGTGATCTTGATAAAAATAATATAATTTTGACAGATAATTCCTTGTCAAGAGGATATATTTTTACAAATTACAAAATAAATGTATACTCTCATAGAGACATTTTTGGGAAAGAAAAACATAGAAATAGGAAATTTAGAAAAAAACCAGTAAGTGCCAAAGAAATTATAAATTATTCGGATATCGAAATAGGTGATTATGTTGTTCACGAAAATAATGGTATAGGAATTTATAAAGGTATATCTCAAATAGAGGTCAATAATACAAAAAAAGATTATTTTGTAATAGAGTACAAAGGAAATGACAAGGTATTTGTACCAGTAGATCAGATGGATCTTGTTAGCAAATATATTGGTAACAAGGGAGATAAACCTAAAATTTCATCTTTGGGAAGTAATCAATGGAAAAAAGCCAAGCAAAGAGCAAGAAAGGCTGTTGATGAAATAGCAGATGATTTACTAGAACTTTATGCAAAAAGATCAAAAGCAAAAGGTCATGCCTTTAGCAAAGACACAACTTGGCAGAAAGAATTTGAAGATTCTTTTATTTATGAAGAAACAGATAGTCAATTAAGATCTATAGAAGAAATAAAAAATGATATGGAAAATATCAAACCGATGGATAGACTTTTGTGTGGTGATGTTGGATATGGAAAAACAGAAGTTGCTCTTAGGGCTGCTTTTAAAGCTGTAATGGATGGCTATCAAGTTTGTTTTCTTGTTCCAACCACAATTCTTGCAAGCCAACATTACTCTACAATGAAAGAAAGATTTAAAGATTTTCCTATAGATTTTGCTTTATTATCTAGGTTCGTAAGTAAAAAAAATCAAGATGAAAATATAAAAAATTTAAAATCAGGTAAAATTGATATTATTGTGGGAACTCATAGACTTTTATCTAAAGATATTAAATTTAAAAACTTGGTTTATTGATAATTGATGAGGAACAAAGATTTGGAGTAAGGCATAAAGATAAGTTAAAAAAATTAAAGGAAAATATAGATGTTCTCACCCTATCTGCAACTCCGATTCCTAGAACTTTACAAATGTCTCTTACAGGAATTAGAGATATGTCAACTTTAGATGAACCACCTGAAAGAAGACTTCCTGTAAATACTTATGTCTTGGAATATGATGAATCTATTATAAAAAGAGCTATTGAAAAAGAACTTGATAGAGATGGGCAAGTATACTTTGTTTATAATAGGGTTTATAATATAGAAAAAATTTATAATCACTTAAAAGAAATTCTTCCTGATGCAAACATTGAAATTGCACACGGACAAATGTCTGCAAAAAACTTAGAAAAAATTATGGAAGATTTTGTAAGGGGAGAAATAGATATCTTGCTTGCAACAACAATTATTGAAACTGGTATGGATATACAAAATGTAAACACAATTATAGTTTATGATTCTGACATGATGGGACTTAGCCAACTTTATCAGTTAAAAGGAAGAATAGGGCGCTCATCTAGGTCTTCTTATGCTTATTTTACTTATGCAAAAGGAAAAATATTAACCGAAATAGGTGAAAAAAGATTAAAATCCATAAAAGATTTTTCTGATTTTGGTAGTGGTTATAAAATTGCTATGAGAGATTTAGAGCTTAGAGGAGCAGGAAATATTTTGGGCGAAAGCCAAAGTGGTCAAGTAGAGGCAATAGGATATGATTTATATGTGAAATTTTTGCAACAAGCTGTTAATAAAGCTAGCGGAAAAGAAACTTATTCTAGTGATTTGAATGATGTATATATAGATCTAAAAGTTGATGCTTATATCCCAGATTCCTATATAGAAGATTCAGGACAAAAAATAGAAATGTACACTAGAATTTCAAGAATTGAAAATTTAGAAGATTACAGTTTTATTGTAGAAGACTTGATTGATAGGTATGGGGATATTCCATTAATGGTTGATAATATAATGTATGTTTCATTAATAAAGTCGCTTGCTGATAAATTATGTTTTGATGAAATTAGAGAAATCAAAAATGAAATTAGACTTTCTTATACTGATAGAAATACATTTTCTTTTGAAGAATTATCTCAAATAAATGAAAATTATAAGGGGGCTCTTTCATTTGATTTATCACAAACACCTGCTTTTATATTACCAAATAAAAATACTAAATTGTTAGACTGTTACGAATTATTAAAAGTTATTAAAAACATTAAGGAGAAAAAATGAACAAAAAATTAATAGCCCTAGTATTAGCAACAAGTTTTGCTTTTACAGCTTGTGCTAACAATACTAATGACAAAAAAGACAATGGATCAAACGAAACTCAAACTTCAGAAAGCTCTAAGGCTGAAAAATTGCCTGATAATGCAGTAGCCTTAGTTGGTGGAGAAAAAATTACAAAAGATACTTATAAAGAAGAAATGAGCTTTTATTCTGCAATGCTTGCTAGTCGACAACAATTAAAACCTTCAATTGTACAAATGCTTGTTCAAGATAGACTTATAGCAGATGATATGAAAAAAAATAAGGTGAAAGTTGATGATAAGGAACTTAATGATAAATTTTTACAATATATCCAACAATTTGGTGGTCAAGAAAAATTTGACAAAATGCTTGAAGATTATAATATGAGCAGCGATAAATTTAAAGAAACTATAAAAAAAGATCAAATTTATCAAAAACATAGACAATGGTTTGAAGAAAAAAATCCTGTTAGCGAAAAAGAAATCAAAAAATATTATGATGAACATAAAGATAGCCTAACTCAAGTTAAAGCAAGCCATATTTTAGTAGCTGATGAGAATACAGCAAAACAAGTAAAAGAAAAACTTGATAATGGAGAAGATTTTGCAAAACTTGCTAAGGAATATTCAAAAGATACAGCTAATGCTAATAAGGGTGGAGATTTAGGATATTTTACAAGAGATAAAATGGTAAAAGAATTCGCAGATAAGGCATTTTCTATGAAAAAAGGAGAAATTTCAGATCCTGTAAAAACATCTTTTGGTTATCACATTATTAAAGTAGATGATAAAAAAGACTCAGCTGAAGCATTAAAAGAAGAAATTTCTAAAACTTTAAATGAGAAAAAATATGCAGATTATTTGACAAAACTATTTAATGAAGCAAATGTTGTAACAGAAGATGGTCCTCAAAAGAAAGATGCAAAAAAGGATTTAAACACATCTGAAAAAACTAAAAAAGATGAAAAAACTAAAGAAAATAGCAATAGCAATAATTAGTATATCATGTGTTATTTTTAGTTCGTGTTCAAATAAATTTGATAAAAATAAATATGTAGCAGTTGTTAATGATGAAGGAATATCAAAAGATTTATTTGAAAAAGAGCTAAGCTATTATCAAAAATTTTATTTAAAAAAATATGGAGATAGTTTTTTAGATAGTGAAACTAAAAAAGGAGATTCCAATAATAAAAAATTAGAAGCTAAACTTTTAGATTCTTTAATTAAAGATCAAATAATGTTGAAGGATTTGAAAAAAAATGGAATCAAGGTTACAAAAAATGATTCTCAAGAGCTTATTGATGAATTAAGCGATAAAATTTTATCTAAGGATTCTTTATTAGAAAATGTTAAAACTTTTGGTGTAAGTGAAGATGAATTCGATGATATTACTTATCAAGACTCTATAAGAAAAAAACATTTCTCTTATTTTTTAAATAGTAACAATATTAATGATTCTAAAATTGTTAAATATTTTAATGAAAATAAAAATTTACAAAAAAAATATAAGTATGACTGCTTAGTATTTGATGACAAAAAAGAGGCCATTAAAGTAAGGTCTAATATTAAAAACCCTGAAAATTTTAAAGCATTATTGAAAAATAAAATCAGAAATTACGATATATATAGGTCAGATTTTGTTTATCTTGATGATAATTTACTTAAAGAATCATCTTTAAGTAAGGTAAATGATGTAGGAGATGTCTTTAAATACAAGAACTCTTATATAATATTAATGATTAACTCAATAAATAAAAATGAAAAAGATTTATTGTTAGATGCCAAAGAAATATATTTGCAAAATGAATATAATAAATATTTGGAAAATCTTATAAAAAATTCAAATATCAAGCTTTTTATTTGATAAATGCTTGAAAAAAATAAAATATTTATGTATAATCTATTTTAGAGTTAAGCAGAATAAGATTAAGATTGATTTATAAGGAGGATATATGAATAAATCAGAATTATTAGTTAATATCTCAGAAAAAAGTGGACTTAAAAAAGTAGAAGCTGAAAGAGCTTTAAATGCATTTATTGAAACAGTTACTGAAGCACTTAAAAAAGAAGAAAAAGTTCAACTTGTAGGATTTGGAACATTTGAAACAAGAGACAGAAAAGCTAGAGAAGGAAGAAATCCTAGAAAACCTGACGAAGTTATAAAAATTCCTGCTTCAAAAGCTCCAGTATTTAAAGCAGGTAAAACTCTTAAAGAAGCAGTTAATAATAAATAATTTTATTATATAAGAAAAACCCAGAATTTGATTCTGGGTTTTTGTGTGCCTATTTAATTTTTTCATATAAATTTATAGGTTCATCGTTCATATTAACTGTTATTGTTTTGAAATTTTCATAATAAACCATACCAAGTTTTGCGCCTTTGGGTTTATTTACATTCTTTTTTTCTGTATAATCAACGTCTACTTTATTTGATTTTGCTTGTGAGGAATTTTTTGCGGCAAAATATGAGGCTATTTTTATGTCGTTTTCGTTCAAGGAATTTGTTTTTAAAATAACATGGCTTCCAGCAGCATTTCTTACATGAAAAAAATAATCATCCTTATTAGCTAGTTTTAAAGTTATATAATCATTTTGCCTTGAATTTTTGCCTACATAAATTATACTATCATCAATTGTTCTATATTGCATAGGTTTTGACTTAGTCTTGGTTTTTTTCTTATTTCTGCTTGTATTTTTTATAATTTTATTTTCTATCAATTCTTCCTTTATTTCATCTAAGTCGTTTATACTTTCACTTCTTTCAACAAAATCTGCCAATTGCATTAAATAATTTAATAATTCTTCTTGTTTTGGAAGATCTATTTTTGCAAAATCAATCGAGTTTTTAATTTTTTTATATTTTTTATAATAGGCATCTACATTTTCCCAAGGACTTTTTTTCTCGTCAACTTTTATTTTTCTTTTTTCATTATCATTATAAAAATCAAAAACTAATATTTCCTTATCGCCTTTTTTTAAACTATTTACATTAGCTGCCAATAAATCTCCAATCATTCTATAGGAATCCATACTTGATTCTTTTGATAAATTTTTATTTAGAATTAGAATTTTTTTCTTTACAGATTTGCCTTGACTATTAATTTTTCTTATTAAGTTATTTTTAATTTGCCTTAACCTATCATTTGATTTATTAGTTTCATAAAAATTTTCTATAGCCTCGCTAATTGTATTGTATTTTATTTTTTCAAAGCCTAGTGATGATAAATTAAAACAATAAAACTCTTTATATTTTCTATTATCTTTATATAAAACTGGATTGTAGATATTGTTTATTAAATCACTTCTAAGCTTATATAAATTTTCATTTAACAATTTTTTTTCATCTTCACTTACAAGCTCCCAATTAATTCTTGGGTCGATGCTTGACCTATATATTAATTCTTTTGCAATAGCAGGTGAGAATCCTAAATATTTTTCATATAAAAGTTTTTCTGGATTTTGATTGTCTGCTATATTTTTATCTAATTTTAAAATATCCTCATAAAAATCTGCTTTTAAAATATTTATCTTTTCGCTTTCAATAAAATCATAGTTAAGTCCTGGTAAAATTTCTCTAACTGAAGACATTTTATAATTTACTCTTTTTATTGAGTCTATTATTTTATAATTTTCATCAGTCAAAATTATATTTGAGTATTTTCCCATAATTTCTACTATTAACTTGTTTGCAATATCAAATCCCATTTCATCAACCGATGATATATGAAAAATTATAACCCTATCAAGTTTATGTTGTTCTATATCTACAATTTTACTTTGATTTAGATGCTTTCTTAAAACCATACAAAAATTTGGAGGGCTTATAGGATTTTCATATTTTTTTCTGTAATATGAACTCTTGCCTCATTATTATTTGCACTCATCAATAATCTGTAGCTTTTTCCAACAGAGTATATATTTAAAATTATATCGTTTTTTGAAGGTTGGCTTATTTTTTGAATTTTTCCGCCCAATAATAATTTTTTTATTTCAAAAGTTAGAGATCTTGTCACTAAACCATCATAAGTCATCAAATCACCTCTTTATTTTTTATGTATATATTATATCAGAATAATAAACTTGAACTAAATTTTTCCATAAAGTAAAATAGTATTAATAAGGAGGCACGATGAAAAAAGGATTTTTATTAGTAATATCTGGACCTTCAGGTGTGGGAAAAGGAACAGTATTGCATGACCTTATGAATACGCAAAAGAATTTAGTTTATTCGGTTTCTGTTACAACTAGGAAAAATAGACCTGGAGAAATAGAAGGGGTAAGCTATTTTTTTAAGAGTCATGAAGAATTTGAAAAAATGATTGAAGAAGATAAATTTTTAGAGTACGCAAAAGTTCATGATAATTATTATGGTACACCTAAGGATTTTGTTGAAGAAAAAATCAATGAAGGTAAGATAGTTATTTTAGAAATTGATGTTCAAGGAGCATTAAATGTTAAGAAAAATATTGACAATGGAGTTTATATTTTTCTAGCGCCTCCTAGCCTTAGTGAGCTTAAAAATAGAATTGTTAATAGGGGCACAGAAACAGAAAGTGACATCGATCTAAGGATGAATAATGCAAGAAAAGAATTATCTTATATTAAAAATTATGATTATTTGGTTGTAAATGACCATTTGAATTCTGCTATAAATTTAGTTAATGAGATAATTAATGCAGAAAAACATAGGGTTTTTAGAGAAGAAATAGATTTTGAAAAGGAGTAAATATGAATAATCCATCTTTTAAAGAATTATCAGAAATAAGTTCAAGTAGGTATGAAATTTGCATGATGGCTGCAAAAAGAGCAAGAAGAATTGTAAATGGATCAGATTTATTGACAAAAGATAAAGAAGATAAACCAGTTACACAAGCTTTACATGAAATAATGGAAGGAAAAGTAAAGAAAAATGATTAAGGGTAAAAATATTCTCCTCGGTGTAAGTGGGGGAATAGCAGCCTATAAGGTTTTAGAACTTTGCTCAAGATTAAAAAAAGAAGGAGCAAATCTAAAAATTATTATGACAAAGGCAGCTTGTGAATTTGTAAGTCCTTTGTCTTTTGAAACAATGGGAAAATGTATTGTTTATTCTGAAATGTTTGAAGGTCATCATGACAAAGTTTATCATATTGAACTTCCAAAATGGGCAGATGTTTTTTTAATTGCACCATTAAGTGCAAATACTCTTTCAAAAATGGCTTATGGAATTGCTGATAATATGCTTACAGCATCTATTTTAGCTTGTGATAAAGATATAATTGTTGCACCTACTATGAATACAAATATGTTAAATAATAAAGCAACCCAAGAAAATCTTAAAACAATAAAAGAAAGAGGAGTACATATTATAAGCCCAAATTCTGGTCTTTTAGCTTGCAATACTAGGGGAGATGGAAGAATGGAAGAGCCAGAAAATATTGTGAGATATCTTGATTATTATTTTACAAAAAAAGATTTAAAGGGCAAAAAAATCATTGTTTCAGCAGGCCCAACAGTAGAACCGATTGATTATGTAAGATTTATAACAAACAAATCAAGCGGAAAAATGGGCTATAATATTGCAATTGAAGCTTTCAAAAGGGGAGCTGATGTAAAATTAATTTCAGGTCCTGTAAATCCTATGGATACAAATGGAATTAATAAAGTTAATATAAGAACAAATATAGAATTAAAAGAAGCTATTGACAAAGAATTTGATGATTGCCATGCACTAATTATGTCTGCTGCGCCTACAGATTATAAAGTTAGAGATGTAAGCGATAAAAAAATCAAAAAAAATGGTGATAATCTTAATTTAGAATTAATTGAAAACATAGATATTCTAAAATATTTTGGAAATAAGAAGGATAAGCAAATTTTAATTGGTTTTGCAGCAGAGACAGATGATCTTATTAAAAATGCAAAAATTAAGTTAGAGTCAAAAAAAGCTGATTATATTATTGCAAATGATCTAAAAAAGAAAGGTGCAGGTTTTGATGTTGATACAAATATTGCATCAATTCTTTCAAAAGAAAAAATAGAAAAACTTGATATAATGACAAAAAAAGAATTAGCAAATAAAATTTTAGATCTTTTAGTTTAGGGTGATAAATTGTATTGTTATGTAATACTTGATAGTAAAAGTAGATTTTTAGATAAAACTTTTACTTATCATATACCTGATAAATTTAAAAATAAAATAAAAAAAGGGATGAGAATAATTGTCCCATTTGGCAAAGGCAATAAGAATACTATTGCCTTTGTTTACGATATAGTAGAAAATCTTGAAGGTGATTTTGAAACAAAAGATATTATAGAAATTATCGATTCAAAAGCCTTGGTTGATGATGAGCTTATAAATTTAGCTTTTTTTATGAACAAAAGATATCTTTCTCCACTAAGATCATGTATAAGGCAAATTCTGCCACCAGGAAATATAAAAGAAATAAAGGAATATTTCTATAAAACAGAAAAATTAAGCGAAAAAGATCCTCTTTATAAAATTTTTGAAAATAAAAAATCACTTGATGACCTATTAAATAAATATAAAATTGATAAAGATATTTTGAATGACTACAAGGAAAAAAAGTTAATAGATTCTTCTTTTGATATAAATTCAAATCAAAAAATAAATTATAAGTATCTTGTAAGTTTAAAAGATAATTTTGATGAAAATAAAATTTCAAAAAATGCAAAGAAGCAAAAAGAAATAATAAAATACTTGATTGAAAATAAAGAAGTTGAATATAAAAGACTTTTAGCTAAAACAAAATCAAGTAAAAGTTCTTTGGATTCTTTAATAAAAAAGATATTTTAAATATAAAAAAATAGAAGTAAATAAAGCTTTAGTTCAAAACATAGAAAAATATAGCAAATTTAAACTAAACCAAGAACAAAGTTTTGCCTTTAAAAAAATTATGGAAAATCCTTACGATTCATATTTATTAAAAGGAGTTACAGGAAGTGGAAAAACAGAAGTTCTTCTACAAGTTGTTGAAGAAAATTTAAAAAAAGGAAAGGATTCGATAATACTAGTTCCAGAAATTTCTCTAACTCCACAAACTATAGAAAGATTTCAAGGAAGGTTTAAGCAAAAAATTGCCATAATGCATTCTAGGCTAAGCCAAAAGGAAAGATTTCAACAGTGGAGAATGATAAAAAATGGAGAAGTAAAAATAGTAGTTGGAGCAAGAAGTGCTATATTTGCACCTTTTAAAAATCTCGGTCTTATAATAATTGATGAAGAGCATGATAAAAGTTATATATCTTCCCAAGATCCAAAATTTCACACAGATGAACTAGCATTATTTAGAAGAAAATATAATAAAGCAACTTTAATATTTGCATCAGCAACTCCTTCAATAAAAACTATGACAAGGGCATTGAAAGGGGAATATAAGCTATTAGAACTAAAAAATAGAGTCAACGGCAAACTTCCTAAAATAGACATTGTCGATATGAGAGAAGAGTTAAAAAACTCAAATTATTCAATGATAAGCTCTTTATTATATGAAAAAATTTTAGAAAAACTTAAAAAAAATGAGCAAATAATTTTATTTTTGAACAAAATCGGCCATAATTCCTTTACCTTTTGTAGGCATTGTGGATATGTAATAAAGTGTGAAGCATGTGATGTTTCGATGACCTATCATAAAAATGTTTCTAAATTAGTTTGCCATTATTGTGGAAGAACAAAAAATCAACCGAAAATTTGTCCTTCTTGTGGATCAAATAAAATAAAAGAATTTGGAGCGGGGACTGAAAAATTAGAAGAAGAAATAAAAAATTTATTTCCAAAAGCAAATGTTGTAAGGATGGATTCAATGACTGCTAAGGATAAATCAACCTATGATAAGATGTATAAAAATATGAAAGAAAATAAGGTTGACATACTTATTGGAACTCAAATGATTGCAAAAGGACTTGATTTTGAAAATGTAACCTTGGTAGGAATTATAAGTGCCGATTTATCCTTAAATATAGATGATTATACAGCTTATGAGACAAGTTTTGAACTTCTAACCCAAGTTTCAGGTAGAGCTGGGAGAAAAGATAAAAAAGGAGAGGTTGTAATACAAACCTATAGACCAGATAATTTTGTAATAAATGCCGCAAGCAAAAATGACTATGAAGCTTTTTATAATTATGAAATAGAAGCTAGAAAGGCTTTTGAATATCCTCCATTTGTAAATTTAATTAGTATAAAAACATTAAATAAATCCAGAATCAAGTGTATAGATATTGCAAAAAAAATAAAATATTATTTAGACTTGGAATATAAGCAAAACCAAGATATAAAGATAATAGGTCCAAATCCTTGTAAAATATCTCGTATAAACAATAAATACAGATATAATATAATTATAAAAACAAAAGAAGAAAAATTAGATGAAATTTCAGATTTTCTTGTAAGACTTAAAAATTATTTTATAAATAAAAGCAAGGACACTAGCATATTAATAGCATTAAATCCAAGTGATATAAATTAAGGAGAAAAAATGTTTGATTTTTTTAGAAAAAAAATAAAGATGAAGAAAATAATAATGAAAAATTAGAAAATGATTTTCTTGAAAATGAAATTGACAGTGAAAAAATTGATGAAGATGTAAGTGATGAGCAAAATGAAAAAGAAGAATTTGAAGAAAATTTAGAAAATTATGAAGATAATATAAATGATTCTAGTGAATTTGACTTAGAGGATGAAAGTGTTGATGATGAGCTAGGATTTTTTGCAAAATTATCTAAAGGCTTATCAAAAACAAGAGAACAATTCTCATCAAAACTTAAAAATCTATTTACTGCAAATGTAAAAATAGATGATGATTTATATGATGAACTAGAAGAAATTTTAATATCAGCTGATATAGGCATGCAATCAACAATAGAAATTGTAGATAAGTTAAAAGATGAAATTAAAGAAAGAGCGATTAAAAATGCTGATGAAATTTTTCCACTTTTAAAGGAAATAATGAAAAATAAACTTGATGAAAAAAATCTTGAAAATGAATTAAATATTTCAAATGACAAATTAACCGTAATTTTAGTCATAGGAGTTAATGGAGTTGGTAAAACTACAACTATTGGAAAACTCGCCTATAATTTGAAGAAAGAAGGACACAAAGTAACTTTAGCCGCAGCAGATACCTTTAGAGCAGCAGCAATAGAACAACTTGATTCATGGGCAAAAGAATCCAAAACTCAAATGATTGCCCACAAAGAAGGCTCAGATCCATCAGCAGTAATTTTTGATGCTATACAAGCTGCAAAAGCAAACGGATCAGACGTTTTAATTTGTGATACAGCAGGAAGGCTTCATAACAAAAAAAATCTAATGAATGAACTTGAAAAAATAAATAGAACTATATCTACTCATGCTAATAATGCGAATAGAGAAAATTTCTTAGTTTTAGATGCAACAACAGGGCAAAATGCCATAAGTCAGCTAAGAGAATTTAAAAATGTTTGCGATATATCTGGTTTAATTTTAACAAAACTAGATGGAACAGCAAAAGGTGGTGTTATTTTCCCACTTCAAGTTGAACTTGAAGTACCAGTTAAGTATATTGGCGTAGGAGAAGGAATAAATAATTTAGAAAAATTCGATTCAAAATCATTTGTTGATGCAATGTTTGAATAAACTTGTAATATATCAAAATTTATGGTATATTACATAAGTACTATGCACATCTTTGGATAGGTTTTAGCGTTGCTAATGAAAATTAGTTTAAAATCTAGTAGAAAAAGATGGATGAAATTAAACGGAGGTATTTATATGTCAGTAGTATCAATGAAAAAATTATTAGAAGCTGGTGTACATTTTGGTCACCAAACAAGAAGATGGAATCCAAAAATGAAAAAATTCATCTTCACAGAAAGAAACGGAATCTATATTATAGATTTAGCAAAAACTGCAGGTCAAATTGAAAAAGCCTATGAAACAATAAGAGATATTGCAAGCGAAGGCGGAAACATTTTATTTGTAGGAACAAAAAAACAAGCTCAAGATTCTATTGAACAAGAAGCTAAAAGATGTGGTCAATATTATGTATCTAATAGATGGTTAGGTGGAATGTTGACAAACTTCAATACAATTAGAAATTCTGTAAACAAACTTAAAAAATATGAAACAATGGAAGAAGATGGAACTTTTGATCTTCTACCAAAAAAAGAAGTTTTACAATTAAATAAAGAAATGGATAAATTAGAAAAAAATCTTGGTGGTATTAAAGATATGGAAGAACTACCAGATGTATTATTTGTAGTTGATCCATCAAATGAAGAAATTGCAGTTCACGAAGCAAAAATTTTAGGAATCCCAGTTATATCAATTGTAGATACAAATTGTGATCCAGATGTTGTAGACATAGCTATCCCAGGAAATGACGATGCTATAAGAGCTGTAAAACTTATTACTTCACTAATGGCAGATGCTGTTATAGAAGGAAACCAAGGTAATGAATTTGCTGTAAATGAAGAAGATTTTGAACAAGCAGATGAAGAAGAAATAGATTTAGACGAACAAGAACAAGAAGAAGCTATCGAAGAAGAATAATAGGAGGGTATTATGGCAGTAAGTGCAAAATTAGTAAAAGAATTAAGAGAAAAAACTGGCGCTGGAATGATGGATTGTAAAAAAGCTTTAACTGAAACTGATGGTAATATAGATAATGCTATAAAACTATTAAAAGAAAAAGGACAAGCTACTTTAGATAAAAAAGCAGACAGAATTGCTGCTGAAGGAGTAATTGGTTCATACATTCATAATGATAAAATTGGTGTTATTGTTGAAATCAATACAGAAACAGATTTTTCAGCAAATACTGATACAGTAAAAGAATTTGCTAGAAATATAGCTATGCATATAGCTGCTTTAAATCCACTTTATATTTCAGAAGAAGATGCCGATGAAAAAGATGTAGCAGAACAAAAAGAAATTTTAATTAAACAAGCTATGAACGAAGCTAGCGATAATATGCCTGAAGATAAAAAAGAAATGATAGCACACAAAAAAGTTGAAGGTAGATTAAAGAAATACTTCAAAGATGTATGCTTAT
>NZ_HE978616.1:139986-147388 GCF_000307225.1 Anaerococcus vaginalis | reverse complement strand
AAAGATGTATGCTTATTAGATCAACAATATATTAAAAATCCAGATCTTACAATTGAACAATATCTAAGAGATACTGCTAATAGTGTAGGAGAAAATATTAAGATTAGAAGATTTGCTAGATTTGAAGTAGGCGAAGGATTAGAAAAAAAAGAAGAAGATTTCGCTAAAGAAGTTCAAAGCCAAATGAATGCTTAATAAGTAAATTTAAAAAGAAAGCCTTAGAGCTTTCTTTTTTTTGCGAAATTTTATCTACTTAATCCAAAACATTTGAAAGAATTATTTTTTCCAATATAGTGTTTAGAGCTATCAATAAATTTGATATTGCGTTTTAAAATAAGTTTAAATAAAAATCTATAAATAAATTAATCCTAATTATAAATTTTTAGGATATTTTAATGTATAATGAACTAAATTTAAGCTGTTTGATAAATTTAAAATATTTAAAATAAACAGCTCTTTATTTTTAAGAGAGGAAGATATGTATAAGAAATTTAAGTGGTTTATAAAATACTATAAAAAATCCTATATAATTGGAATTATATTTTTATTATTAAGTGATATAGTTTCTCTATTTTTGCCATATATAATCGGAAAATCAATAGATTTAATTTACAATAATGAAATAGACCTTAATAATTTCATTAAAATAATATTATTTACTATCTTTGTTATTTTAATAAAATATCTATTAGCTATTGGTTGGTCATATAATGTATTTAAGGCTAGTGGAAGTATAGAATATTTAGCTCGAAATAAATTAATGAAAAAATTTTTAAATCAATCTCAAGAATTTTTTGAAAATAATTCTACTGGTTCCCTTATGGGAAAATCAACAAATGATATTTCACAAATTGCTATTATGGCAGGATATGGAACTTTATCTTTAATTGATGCAACAATTCTTCCATTAAGTATTATTTTGGTAATGGTTTTTACAATAGATTTTAAGCTGACTATTGTTTCTATTTTACCCTTACCTTTTATTGCAATAATCTATTTTAAAATTGGAGATAAAATTTATGAAAAATCAAAAAAAGTTAATCAATCCTTTGATAAATTAAATGATAGTGTTCTTGAAGATGCTGAAGGAATTAGATTGATTAGAGTTTTCAATATAGTAGAAAATAGGAGAAAAATTTTTTATAAAAATGCTGATAAATTAGCAGAAAATAATATAATTTTAGCTAAATACCAAGCTCTTTTAGCTCCTGTTGAAAGAATAATAACATCTTTAACTTTTATAATAGCTATAGGATTCGGTTCCTATTTGATGAGTCTTGGTAAAATTTCTATTGGTCAAATAGTTTCGTTTACATATTATTTGAATATGCTAGTATGGCCAATGTATGCCTTGGGAGATTTTATAAATGTAAAACAACAAGCAAATGCTGCCATGGATAGAATAAATGAAACCTTAGATTACAAAGAAGAAATCAGAAATTCTGACAAAAATAAAAAAGTAGTTTATCCTTTAGATATTGAATTTGATCAACACAGTTTTAAATATCCGAGCTCAAAAGAAAATATTTTAAATAATATAAATTTATCTATAAAAAATTCTACATCTTTGGGAATTTTGGGAAAAACATCTTCTGGAAAAACCACCCTAATAAAACAGCTACTAGATTTATATAAACTCGATAATTCGACTATATATTTTAATGAGGATATTTCATCAGATATATCTTTTAAAAGTTTCAAGGAAAAAATTGGATATGTTCCTCAACAACAGATGATATTTTCGGATACTTTAAGGAATAATATTTTATTTGCAAAAGAAGATGCAAGTGAAGAAGAATTAAATTTAGCAATAGAAATAGCAGATTTTAAAAAGGATATTGATGAATTTCCTAAGGGGCTTGACACAATCACTGGAGAAAAAGGGATCTCTTTATCTGGAGGACAAAAACAAAGACTATCAATTGCAAGAGCAGTTTTGAAAAATCCTGAAATTTTAATTTTAGATGATGCAATGAGCGCAGTCGATGCCAATACCGAAAAAAATATTCTTAAAAATCTTGAAAAATATAGAAAAAATAAAACAACGATTATTATAGCTCATAGAATAAGTCAGGTTCAAAATTGTGATAATATAATTGTCTTAGAAAATGGTAAAATTGTTGAAATGGGCAATCATTATGAGCTTATGAGAAATGGAAAATGGTATAAAGATCAATATGAAAATCAGATTTTAGGTGATAAAAATGAATAAGTCTAAAAATAAAGAAAATTATAAAAAATTAAAAATTTATGCCTTGAGTGAAAAGAAATTTCTATCAGTTGGCTTTGTATTTTCTTTTTCCCGTACCATACTTGAAATAATAGGACCTATGATAATTGGATATATTATAAATAATATTTTAAAATCTGATATGGATAGGGGGAATTTTAGAAAAGTTGCCTTATTATTGAGCCTATATTTCCTTATATTTGTTTTGTCAGGAGTTTTATTAAACAGATCTAGGGTTTATTTTCAGATAGCATCAAATAAAATTGCTGCAAAAGTTCAAAAAGACGTATATGATAAAGTATCAAGTTTCCCAATTTCATATTTTGATACACTTCCTGCTGGAAAAATAGCATCAAGAATTACAAATGATACAAATAAATTAAAAATTATGTTTCAATTATTATTTTCTGATATATTAAATTCCCTAATACTTATTGTCGGTTTATATATAACACTTTTATTTACAGACACAATAGCAGCTCTTATGCTTTTAATACTTATGCCATTTGTCTTTATTATATTCAAAAGTTACCTAAACAACACGTATGCTTATACTAAAGATATAAAAATATATACAGCAGATATAAACGCAAAAATAAATGAGTATATACAAAATATGGAAGTAATTCAAGCTTTTAATAAAGAAAATTTTATTTTCAAAAAATTTGAAAGTATAAACAGAAAAATTTTTGATCTTAATATTAAATTATCAAAATTAAGATCTTATTCAGGCTATAGAGCTATGGATATAATTCAATTCTTAGCAATAATAATTGTTTTAATTTATTTTGGGATAGGATCGATAACAAAAGTATATCTTGTTACTATAGGATCTTTATATATGGCCATTGATTATACAAGTAAAATTTTCAATAATATGAATGCAATTATAATGAGATTTGGAGATGTAGAAGATGCGCTTAGTTCAGCAAATCATATTTTTGAACTTTTAGAAATGAAATCAATGGATAAATTAGAAAATAAAAAGATAAATCTTAGCCAAGATATATATTTTGATGATATATATTTCTCCTATGACAAAGAAGATGTAATAAAAGGACTTAGTTTTAAAGTAAATAAAGGCTCCTCTGTAGCTTTTGTTGGACAAACTGGTTCTGGAAAGTCAACATTAATAAATTTACTTTTAAACTTTTATTCTCCAAGAAATGGGAAAATTTTAATTGGAGATACTGATATAAGTAAAATAAACAAGGACTTTTTGAGAAAAGATATGGCTGTAGTTTTACAAGACGCTTTTTTGTTTAAAGCAAGCATTAAAGAAAACATAAGCCTCGGAGAAGAATTTACAGACAAAGAAATTATAAATTCGCTAAAAAAAGTTGGAGGAGAAAAATTACTAAATAGGGGTATAGAAAGTGAAATTTTAGAAAATGGATCAAATTTAAGTCAAGGTGAAAAACAATTAATTTCTTTTGCAAGAGCATATATAAGAGATCCAAAAATTTTGATATTGGATGAAGCAACATCAAACATTGATACAGAAACAGAAAATATAATTCAAGATGGAATAAATAAATTAAAAAAGAATAGAACAACTTTCATTGTTGCTCACAGATTATCAACAATTAAAAATGTTGACAAAATAATAGTCTTATCTCATGGAAAAATTTTAGAAAGTGGAAATCATGAACAATTAATGATAAAAAATGGAGCTTATAAAAAAATGTATCTTAAACAAATGAAAGAAAAAGAAAAATAAATTTAAAAAAACTTTTTCGTATAAATATAAATTTATGATATAATTATTTATAGGATGTAAATCCTAATTACAGGAGGTGATTAAATGAATTTTTCTCAAATTATTCTATCTGTCGCCTTCATAATATTAGCTTTTTTTATAGGCTATCTTTGTAGAAAAAAAATAGGTGAATCAAAAATTTCTTCAGCAGAAGAATATTCTGCAAGAATTATTGAGGAAGCAAATAGGGATGCTGAATCCCTAAAGAAAGATGCACTAATGAGTGCTAAAGATGAGATTTCTAAACGCAAAATGGAAAGCGAGCAAGAAATTAACAAAAAAAATAATGAACTTGCTACAAAAGAAGGTCATCTTTTAAAAAAGGAAGAAAGTCTAGACAAAAGATCCTTATTGTTAGATAAGAAATCTGATGAAATCTCTAGTGACCAAAAAAAGTTAAAACAAAAAGAAGACAGAATTGAAAAACTTATCGAAGAACAAGAATTGAAGTTACAAGATATTGCAGGTCTTACTACAAGTGAGGCTAAAGATATTTTACTTCAAAGCGTAAAGAATGATGTTGTACATGAACAAGCTAAAATAATTAAAGAGTTTGAAGAGAAAACTAAAAACGAAAGTAAAAAATTAGCTTCAGAAATTATAGCAACAACAATTCAAAGATATGCGGCTGACGAAGTAGCTGAAAATACAGTTACAGTAGTTTCACTTCCAAATGATGAAATGAAAGGACGCATAATTGGTAGAGAAGGTAGAAATATAAGAGCTTTTGAACAATTATCAGGAACAGATATGATTATTGATGATACACCAGAAGCTGTAGTAATATCTGCATTTGAACCAATAAGAAGAGAAATCGCAAAAGTAGCATTAGAAAGATTAATACTTGATGGAAGAATAAATCCATCAAGAATCGAAGAAATGCTTATGAAAGCAGAAGATGAAGTTGAACAAAGAATAATTGAAGACGGACAAAGAGCAATCGAAGAAGTAGGCATACATAATCTTCACCCACAACTTGTAAGACTTGTAGGAAAGCTTAAATTTAGAACTTCTTATGGACAAAATGTTTTAAAACATTCTATAGAAGTTGCAAAAATAGCTGGAATGTTAGCACAAGAATTGGGACTTGATGATAAGGATGCCAAAAGAGGAGGACTACTACACGATCTAGGAAAAGCAATAGACCATGAAGTAGAAGGAACTCATATTTCTATCGGAGTTGAAGCTGCAAAAAAATATGGTGAAAATAAAAATGTAATAAATTGTATAGAATCTCACCATGGAGATGTAGAAGCAAATTGCATAGCAGCAATTTTAGTACAAGCATCAGATGCAATATCTGCAGCAAGACCTGGGGCAAGAAGAGAAAGCCTAGAAAATTATATTAAAAGACTAGAAAATTTAGAAGAAATAGCTAATTCATTTGACGGTATAGAGAAAACTTTTGCTGTACAAGCAGGAAGAGAATTAAGGGTTATGATAAAACCAGAAAAAATATCAGATGATCAAATGATTGTGATTGCTAGAGAAATCGCACAAAAAATTGAAAATGAATTAGAATATCCTGGTCAAATAAAAGTTAATGTAATTAGAGAATCAAAAGCAATTGAATATGCTAAATAATTTAGAGAGGTTTTTAGCCTCTCTTTTTTTTATAAAAAATGTTACAAATAATGTAAATATAAATATTAAAATTGACAATTGTTACAAAAAATTATATTATTGTATTAGTAACAGTTTAAGGAGTTTTAAATGAAACAAAATAAGAACAAAAATATAACAAAAATTACAAGTAGTGCTTTGGTTTTGTTACTTTCAAGTGGTGGAATATTCTCTAATTCTTTAGCTAAAGATATTAATTCTAAAGATACTGAAAAAGTTATAGTAGAAAAAAAAGACGAATTAGATAAAGAAAGTAAAGAAAAAATAGAAAATTCTGAAAAAGAAAATGAAAATTTAGATAAAAAAACAAAAGAAGAAATAGAAGAAACAAATAAAAATAATTTTACAAATAACCCAACTATAACAGATGTAGTTGACAATTTAGATAATCAAACTAATGAATCAATTGAAGAAAAAGAATCTGGCGAAAAAAATTCATATGAAGATGAGCAATATTCAGAAGATAAAGAAACTTTAAATTCAAATACAGATGAAGAAAAAAATATTGATGAAGAGAATAAATATAAAGAGAAAAGTTTAGATAATATAAATTCAGAAAACTTAAATGAAGATAAAACTGATGAGCAAAATAAAGAATCAAATGATGAAGTTTCAAATGATAAAATCAAATGTGATCCAGAAATAATAGAAAATGAAAATCCTAAATATATAAATGAATACGAAAATAAAGAAGAATTCGTAAAAATGTTAGCTAGTCACTCAAGTCTTGCAAAAGAATATAACATTTTCCCAGAAGTTATGATGGGTCAAGCTATTCTTGAATCAGGATGGGGAAAATCTGATCTTGCAAAAAATAACAAAAATTTATTTGGTGTAAAGGTTCCTGATTCAGAGAAAGGACAAGGTAAGGGTGTAGTATATAAAACTAACGAAGAAGTAAAAGGTAAAAATATAATAATAAAAGATGAATTTAGAAAATTTGATACTTATGAACAAAGTATAAGACAATACTTAAGTCTATTAAGTGGAAAATATTATAGTTCTTTTGGTGTAAATACAGCAAAAAATTATAAAGAGCAGATACAAAGAATTAAAGATGCAGGTTACGCTACTGCTAGTAATTACGTGGATTCCGTTCTAAATATAATTGATAGCGCAAATCTTTCAGACATCGCTAATAAATATTTGGCATCAAATGTATTAAAGAAAACTAATGCTAATACAGCTAAAAAAATAAGTAATAAAAAAGAAAATAGAAAAATAGTTATGAATTATCAAGCTGAAATTATAAAAGATAGATCTGCTCAAGATAATTTATATAACACAACTTCACAAAAAGAAATTTTTAATAAACACAATTTTGAAAAAGAAAATAGAAAATTAAAAATATCTACTCCGCTTAAAACATCTAAAAAACCAGATATTTCTAAATCATCTTCTGAAAAACTAATAAAAGAGGATTTAGATAAATCTAAAGGAAATAATTTAATTTCAAAAAATAATAAAGATGTAACTATTTATAAAGATAAAAACTATAGAAAAAATCAAAAAAGCAAAATTGTTACAAATAATTACTACAATAAGATTGAATCCGATAATGTAAAAACAGGAGTCTCATCTCTAAGTTCAGTTCTTTTAACTATAATATCAACTTCAAGTTTAACTTTATTTGCTAGCAAGAAAAAAATAAATAGTTTATTGTCTTATCAAATATACTGACCACCAAAAAGCTAAGTCTATATACTAACTTTAGGAGGTCAGTTTTAAAATTGAAAAATATATCGTTTAAAATTTTATAATTTAATCATAAAATCTACTGAGATATTATA
>NZ_HE978616.1:130638-139192 GCF_000307225.1 Anaerococcus vaginalis | reverse complement strand
CTCTAATGATGATGGAAATCTAATTAATAGCAAAGGATGGAAGATAAATAAGCAAGGTAAACACTATGCTTATAATAATGGTTACTTATATACTAACCAATTCATCACTTTTGGACCTTCTGTTATGTATTATATGGATAATTACGGTAGGATGAGTATTGGCAAATTCTTAGACAATTCTAATAATTGGAGATTTTCTAACGACGATGGAAATCTAATTAATAGCAAGGGATGGAAGATAAATAAGCAAGGTAAACATTACGCTTATGGCAATGGGTATTTATATACTAACCAACCTATTACTTTTGGATCTAAAATAATGTATTTTATGGGCGAAAATGGAGCTGTTTCTATCGGAAAATTTCAAGATAATAATAAAAAATGGAGATTTTCTAATGATAATGGAAATCTAATTAATAGCAAGGGATGGAAGATAAATAGGCAAGGCAAACATTACGCTTATGGCAATGGGTATTTATATACTAATCAATTCATTACTTTCGGATCTAAAATAATGTATTTTATGGGTTCAGATGGTCTTGTGAAAACTTCACTATTTAAACACATGAACAAAATATTTAATGCAGACTCTAGTGGATTAATATTATATGGCATCCAAAAAATTGGAAATTATTACTATCATTTTACCTACAATGGAATATCTAAAGGTTACAAGGTATTTGTAAATAAACACTTATACTCTTTTGATAACACTGGTAAAGGATATTTAGTTTCTAGTAACTATACACCAAAAAGAGATCTTGATATAGCTATGGGATGGATGTTTCAAGCTATGAATTTTAACTACGAATATAGTATGCATTGGCAAAAAAGAAATCAAGTTGGTTATGCAGATTGTTCTTCAGCTGTATATAGGGCGATGAAACATGGTGGTTTTATTTCCAATAATGTTGCCAACGGAAACACAGAAACATTATTTGAGCTTGGTAGAAGAGGTCAAATTCTTAAACAAATATCAGAAAATGAAATTAGATATGGAGATATTTTTGTAGCAGGTGTTCCAGGTAGATCAGCTGGAGCAGGTGGGCACACTGGATTTATTTTAGATAAAAATACAATAATTCACTGTAACTACGCTGATAATGGTGTTTCTATAACTCAAAGAAAAGGTAGAATGGGAGATAAAAAATATCCTGTAAGATACTATAGATTAGTTGGAGCAAGATAAATTAATATTTTAAAAAAAGCGTGTTTATAAATTTAAAATTTTATACACGCTTTTTTTATTATTTATAAAAATAAATTTTTTATATAAGAAAAATACTGGTTATTTTCAGAATGGCCTGCAAACTAAAATTTTACTTGTTTATTATACTATATTTGTCTACGATCTGTAAAATACTTAGTATTTTTATTTTATTTTTAATTTCATTGATATAGAATTATATTAATTAAAAAATAAAATCGCTTAAAACGCAAATTAGAGCGTCGTTTATTTTGGATATTTGTTATTTTATTAGAATATGCAACAATTTTTATTTCCATGAATTCCTATAAGATAATATAAGCTTGAAGTAATATAAAAATGTAAAGTTTTTCTTAAAATAAGAAAAATATTAGATTTATTTTTTATAAAAGTTAAATTTTTTCTTTTTTATATGAAATAGCAGACAATTTTAAAGTAAACGTATTTTTCGAAAAAATATTGTAAGAATGGAATTATTAATCTAATTAATTTTGATTTGTTTTATAAAGTTTTATTAAAAAAATCAAAATTAGGCTAAATTTAGTAAAAGATGGAGGAATATAATTAGCTTTAAATTATTGCACAAAATTATTATTTTGTGCAATAATTGATTTTTTTAAAAAAATATGTTACAATTAAACTGGTTTAAATCGATTATCATACTTTTAGGAGTAATTTATGAAAAAAATTCAGCCCCCTCTAATTTTAAAAGATTATTTATCTTATCTAAAATCTATTAGAGGTCTTTCTAAAAAAACTATCAGCGAATATAATTATGATCTTATAAATTTTATTTCTTTTCAAATTTTAAGAAAAATTTATTTTGATGATTTCGATAATTTCCAATCTGATTTAGAAAAATCTAAAATAGATTCTAACAAAATTTTTAACAAGCAATTTATAAATAATATAAATATTCAGGATATGTACGCATATATTTCTCATCTTGATAATGAGCTTAACGATAATACTTCGACTAGGTCAAGAAAAATTTCTGCCCTACGTTCTTTTTATAAGTATTTACACCAAGAAATTGAAATGATTGATAATAATATAAGTGAAAAATTGAGAAATCCTAAAATTCAAAAAAGGCAACCTGTTTATCTCACTTTAAGTGAAACTGAGCATTTATTAGCTACTATTTCAAAGGAGAAAAATGAATTTTTGAGAAATCGTGATATGGCGATTGTTTTTACTTTTTTGACAACTGGTATGCGTCTTTCCGAACTTGTCAGCGTTAATCTAAATGATATCAAAAACGATCATTTTTCTATTATAGGAAAAGGCAACAAAGAAAGAACCATTTATTTGACTAAAAATTGTATTGATTTAATTGATAATTATATAACGATTAGAAAAAAATACTTAAAGGATAAAAAGATTGATGCCCTATTCATATCTACAAGAAAAAATAGAATTTCAAATAGAGCGGTTCAGTCTACTGTGGAAAAATATTTAAAAAAAGCGGGTTTTGATACAAGTGTATATTCTACTCACAAATTAAGGCACACAGCAGCAACTTTAATGTACAAATATGGAAATGTTGACATAAGAGCCTTAAAAGATGTTTTGGGACATGAAAGTGTATCTACAACTCAAATATATACCCACCTTGATAATGAAGACTTAAAAAAAGCTGTAAATAAAAATCCCCTATCAAATATAAAAATATAGGATTTTATCTAACTCATTACTTATATAAATTTTTGTAAGTAAAATATATTATAAAAACGTATAAAAAATGTTGATTTCACTTTACTTTAGAAATCAACATTTTTATATTTGAAATTTATTTTAATTTTTAATCTTATTTTATAAGTGAGTCTATATTTAAAATTTTATTATCTATAAATTTTTCCAATACTTTCATTAGGGCAAGTTTTCCATGATATTTATTTAATCCACCTTGTAAATATACTGTAAAAGGCTCTCTTAATGGTCCATCACAGGATAATTCTGAGGTTGCACCTTCTACAAATCCACCTGATGACATTATAACTGGATCTTCATATCCTGGCATATCATCAGCAATCGGAGTTAAATTTGCATCAACGCTGCAAGATTCTTGAACTGCCTTACAAAATAATTTTAATTTTTCACTAGAATGTAATTTTATAGCTTGAACAATATCACTTCTAGGATCATTTATTTTTGGTATTATTTCATAATTCAAATCATCAAAAACTTTTGCAAATAAAAGAGCAACTTTTATGGATTCTATCGTTGTTTTGCTTGAAAAATATAAGCCTTGCAAAACATTTCTTGTAGTTCCAAAGCTTAAACCTTCATCTTTTCCAATTCCTGGAGCTGTAAGAGTATTTGAGCAGTATTCGACCAAATCTTTTTTTCCAGAAATATAGCCACCAGTTATAGCAATTCCCCCACCGAGATTTTTTATAAGAGATCCTGCCATAATATCAGCCCCTATTTCTATAGGCTCTTTTGTTTCTGTAAATTCTCCATAGCAATTATCTACAAAAATAATTACATTTTTATTTATTTTTCTAATTTCTTTGATTGCTTTTTCAATTTCTTCTATACTAAAAGCTCTCCTATTAGTATAGCCAGTAGACCTTTGGATCATTACAAGTTTTGTATCATCGCTTAATACATTTTTTATTTTTTCATATTGGATTTCTTGTTCATTTTTTAGTTCTAATTTATTATATTTTATTCCTTTTGATATAAGATTTCCCTTTTTATTTCCATGAATTCCTATAACTTGTTGTAGGGTATCATAAGGATCTCCATTAATAGATAAAATCTTATCTCCATAATTTAAAAGAGAAAATAAAACAAGAGAAATTGCATGAGTTCCTGAAACAATATTTGGCCTAACTAGTGAATCTTCAGATTTAAAAATTGAAGAAAAAATACCCTCAACTATATCTCTTCCTATATCTGCATATCCATATCCTGTAGCAGAATTAAAGTGAATACCAGAAAGATTATTATCACTAAAGGCTTTTAAAACTTTTATTTGATTATATTCACTTATTTTATCAAGATCTTTAAATCTTTTTTCTAGTTCCTGATCAATTTTTTCTACATAAGTTTCTATATTTTCATCAATTCCATATAATTTATTATAAATCATAAGTCTCCTTTATTAATTTAATCATATTAGATAAAATCTCTTCATCACTAATTTCGTCCCTATAAAGCAAATGGGAAAAATCATAATCTAAGTATTTTTTCATCCAAGTTATTTGTCTTTTGGCATATCGTCTGGTATTTTTTTTGATCTCAGAAATAAGATTTTCAAAAGAAATTTCATTTTCTATATAGGGAAAAAATTCCTTATAACCAATCGCTTGAAGTGATTTTGAATTTGAATTTAATTTATATTTATCAACAATATTCTTAAATTCATCTTCCAAACCCATTTCAAACATCATATCAACTCTTAAATTTATCTTATCATAAAGTTTTGACCTATCCTTATAATTTATAAAAAATAAGATTGGTTTTATATTTTCATTTAACTTTTTAAAACCACTTCTTAATGCACTTGGTTTTTCACCTGTCAATTCGTATGTTTCAATAGCCCTTATAATTCTTTGAATTTCGTTTGGATGATATTTTTTTGCCTCTATTGGATCGATTTTTAAAAGTTTTTCATAGATAAATTTATTTCCTTTTATAGAGGCTTCTTTTGTAAGTTTTTCCCTAAATTTTTCATCTTTTTTACTTGTTCCATAATTTAAGTCAAATAAAATAGAATCTATATAAAAACCAGTTCCTCCAGCAATTATTGGAAGTTTATTCCTAGAATTTATTTGTGAAATTAAATCTCTTGCCATATCTTTAAATTCTTGTACTGAATATTCTTCATTGGGATATTTTATATCTAGTCCAAAATGTCTTATCCCGTCCATTTCAAATTCCGATATTTTATTTGTCCCAATATTCATATCCTTATAAATTTGTTGGCTATCAGCAGAAATTATTTCTCCATTAAATTTTCTGGCAAGTTTTATGGCAAAATCACTCTTACCAGAAGCTGTAGGTCCTGTTACAATTAAAACTTTATCTGTCAAAATATTTCTCCAATTCGTTTTCTTCAATCATTATAATAGTATTTTTCCCATCATAGGTTTTATAGGGATTATCACAAGCATTTAATTTTTCTATACTTGCTAAAGCTTCAGACTTATTAATAATATCTCCCTTTCTAAAGACATTTTTATTTATAAGTTTTGCAATTTTTTCTTTAAAATATTCTTCATCTTCTAAATCTATATCAAGTAATTCATAGAAAAAATCATTGTTTTCTGGATTTTCAAATATAAGAGGAACTGACCTTATTATAATTTTATCAAAAGAAAAATCCTCAATATCAAAACCCATCTTTGCAAAAATTTCTTTTTTTTCAATATATTTATTATATTCTTCAAGGTTAAGTTTAATAAGCTTTTGCTCCAATAGTTGCTGGGAAGAAATATCTCCACTATTAAAATTTTTCATATATTGGTCAAATTTAATTCTTTGATCAGCTCTTCTGTGATCAAGTATGAGAATTTTACCTTCATAAGAAAATAATGAATATCTATTAAAAATTGAAGTTTTGTATGATAGGCTCCTCATATTTATTTTTTTATCCTTATTTTCCTCTATATTTATATCTTTATTTATTTCTTCTTTTTTATAAAATTTCTCATTTTCTATAAAATTTAATTCCTGTCCTTCAAAAAAATCATTTTCTTTATTTTCTATTTCAATTTTATTTTCATCATCAGTGAAATTATACAAATTTTCTTCTTCATTAACCTTATTATAGGTATTTAAAATCTCCCTATAATCATCATAAAAAATCATATCTTCTTTGTTTTTATCTAAAACTCTAAGCTCTTTTATATTAGAATTTTCATACAATTTTAAGCTAATATTTTCTTTTAATAAGTCAATTAACTCATCTTGGTAGGTAAATTTAATTTCTTTTTTATTTGGATGTATATTTACGTCAATATTGTTGGCATTTGTTTCAATAAATATGAAAAAAACAGGAAATCTCTGATTTGGTATCAAAGACTTGTATTCACTTTCAACAGCTCTACTAATGAATTCACTTTCAATAATCCTATTATTTACAAATATATATTGTAAAGACCTGTTTCCCCTATAATAATTAGGTTTTGATAGGAAACCCTTGATATTATACAAAGAATTTTCTATATTTATTTCAATAAGATTATCCTTTAAATTCTCATCAAGTAGCTTATAAATTTTATTTTCTAAGCTATCATTTTTTAAGGTTTGAAAAATCATCCTATTATCTTTTATAAATTTAAAAGATACTTTTTCATAACCAAGGGCTAGAGCTATCATTATTCTTGATATTTTATTTGCTTCATTTATATCAGATCCTAAAAATTTGCGTCTTACAGGAAGATTTGAAAACAAATCAAAAACCTCAATGCTTGTTCCTATATTTGTCGCTATAGAATTAAACGATGATATATTTCCATTTTTAAAAATCAATTCTTTTCCAATTACTTGATTTTTTGTTTTTGAAATTGCTCTTATATTTGCACAAGCAAGGATTGATGATAAAGCTTCACCCCTAAATCCGAGAGTAAACAAATCATATAAGTCTGAAAAGTTTCTTATTTTTGATGTTGCATGTCTTTTAAAGGCTCTTTTAAAATCATCCTCTTCAATCCCAATTCCATCATCAGTTACTCTAATATAAGTTTTTCCACCATTTTTTATTTCAACGACTATATTTTTTGCACCAGCATCTATAGAATTTTCAACCAATTCTTTTACTATGGAAAGTGGAGATTCTATGACTTCTCCTGCTGCAATTTTTTCTATAGTATCTTTGTCTAGTTCTATGATTTTCATCATATCTCCTTAACTTTTCCGATTAACTTATTTAAAATATTTATGGCCTCAAGGGGAGTTACTTCGTTTATATTTATAGAATCAGCATAAGTTTTTATTTTTTCAATTTCTGCCTTATTAATATCTTCCATAGAAGATTTAACAAGAACTTGGCTGTCTTTAAAAATTTCATCACTTTCATCTAGCTTACTCATAAATATTTTTGCATTTTCGATTATTTCATCAGGTAAACCAGACATTCTTGCAACCTCTATACCATAAGACCTATCTGATTGCCCCTTAGAAATTTTTCTCAAAAATACTAGATTATCATTTTCTTCAAGTATATCAATTTTTAAATTTACAACATTATCTAGTTTTTTTTCAAGGATTGTCAGCTCGTGAAAATGTGTTGCAAAAACTGTTTTTGCCTTTTTCTTTTTGCTCAAATAATCAACAAGACTCATAGCAATAGATAAACCATCATCAGAGCTTGTCCCCCTGCCTACTTCATCTAAAATTATAAAAGATTTATCTGTTGAATTTTTCAAAATATTACTAACTTCATTCATTTCAAGCATAAAGGTTGATTCGCCTTTTGAAATATTATCGCTTGCGCCAATTCTTGTAAATACCTTATCACAAATAGATATACTAGCCTTAGAACAAGGAACAAAAGAACCCATCTGAGCAAGAATTATTATAAGAGCCATTTGCCTCATATAAGTTGATTTTCCCGCCATATTTGGACCAGTTATTATCTGGATTAAATTATTATCTTCTCCAATGTCGGTATCATTTGAAATAAATTCATTTTCTTTAAGTTTTTCTCAATTACAGGATGTCTTCCATCTTTAATTTTTATGAGATTATCTCTTGTAATTTTTGGTCTTGTGTAATTATTTTCTCTGGCAAGCTTTGACAAGGCATTTAAAGAATCTATAATTGAAATAAGTTTTGATAAATATTGTAGGATTTTTGCATTACTTAAAATAAAATCTCTAATTTCTCCAAAAATTTCATACTCAAGGCTATTAATTTTATCGCTTGAACCCAATATTAAGCTTGATAACTCTTCTAGCCTTTCAGTCGTGTATCTTTCTTGATTTTTTAAAGTTTGTTTTCTAATATAGTTTTCTGGAACCAAGTGGAGATTCGATTTTGTAATTTCAATAGAATATCCATTATTTTTATTATAATTTATTCTTAATTTATTTATTCCAGTTTTTTTCCTTTCTTCATTTTCATATAAAAGTAAATCATTTTCTGCTGACAAAGAAGCCCTTTTTAGATTATCTAAATCATCATTAAAACCTTCTTTTATAATGCCCCCTTCAGTAATAAGAATTGGAGGATCTTCAACAATTGATTTATCTAGTATTTGATAAATGTTTGAAACATCCGGAATATTTTTTGAAAATGAAACTATATCTTTGTTATCAAGACCTTTTAAGAAATTTTTAAATTCAGGTATATTTCTAATAGAAGTTTTTAAGGAAATAAAATCTCTAGCATTTGCCC
>NZ_HE978616.1:94208-130058 GCF_000307225.1 Anaerococcus vaginalis | reverse complement strand
AAGAAATTTTTCCTATAATTCTTTCTAAATCAAATATATCATCCAAAAAATATGAAACTTTACTTGATAGATCAGGGTTTAAAAAGAAAAATTCAACCAAATCTAAACGCTTATCAATTTTTTCTTTTTCTATTAAAGGTCTTTCAAGCCATTGATTTAAAAGTCTTGACCCCATCACAGTATCAGCCCTATCAATTAATTTGAACAAGGAATTTTCCTTGCCTTTTTTGTCGATATTTGTATGAAGTTCCAAATTTCTTCGAGTATTAGCATCCAATTGCAAAAATGAAGATATATCAAGAATTTCAATATCATTAATGTGGGCTAATTTTTCCTTATGGTAACTATAAATATAATCCAATAAATTAGATATGGCTACTAAAGAAATTCTTAATTTTTCTACTTTTTTAAAATTATCCTTGCCCAAATTTTTATATACATTTTCAGATAATCTTTCATAATCCTTGTTATCATCAATTTTATTTATTAGGATTTCTTTATTCAAACTTAGATAGTTTAGGACTTTCTTATTAGAAAAATTTGAATTTATAATTATTTCTGAAGGAGAAATTTTTTCAATTTCATCTATCAATTTGTTAGCACTTATACTTGGATTATTTTTTATTTCAAAAGCCATCAATTTTCCAGTTGAGATATCTGAAAAACAAGCACCAAGTCCAAATTTATTTTCAAATATAGATAAAAGAAAATTATTTTCTTTCTTATCAAGAGATTCTAAATCAACAATAGTCCCAGGACTTATTACCCTTGTAATAGCTCTTTTTACAAGCCCCTTTGCTTTTTTAGGATCTTCAACTTGATCACATAAGGCAACTTTAAAACCATTTTGAACTAATTTATTTATATAAGTATCAATAACATGATGAGGAACTCCACACATAGGAGCCCTCTTATCGTGTCCGCAATCTTTTCCAGTAAGGGCAAGTTGCAGATTTTTGCTTATACTTATAGCATCATCAAAAAAAGCCTCATAAAAATCCCCCACCCTATAAAGAAGAAGAGCATCCATAAAATTTTTCTTAACATCAACATAATGCCTTAGCATAGGAGTTAATTTATTATATTTAAAATCTGAATTCATTCAATCACATCCTTTAATGATTATGTGTAATCTCTTATATTGTACCACAATTGAGGTGAATAAGAACTTCCTATTAAAATTTTCTAAAGTATAAATAAGTGAAAATTGACGTAATATAATTGAGTTTTTTACAGTTTTTTGACGAAAATAAAAATAGATAATTTATAATTTTCGATTTAAGGTAAGTGAAAAAGTAAAGTGATCTTAAATTTTCATCCTAGCTTTCATACATAAATTATAAATTTGTTTACTTTTTTAAAATCAAAATCTCAACTAAAAAAGAGTACCAGAAATCATCTAATACCCTTTATTCATAATGCTTAGCACATGAAATAATTATTATTTTGTCATTTTCAACTTTATAAATTAACCTATCTTCAAGATTAATTCTTCTTGACCAATACCCTTGTAGTTCATATCTTAAAGGCTCTGGCTTTCCTAATCCCTCGTAGGGATTTCTCATTACATCCTTGATAATATTATTAAGTCTTTTTAAGCTTTTCCTATCATTTTTTTGCCAATACAAATATTCCTCAAAGGCTTTTTCGTGAAACAAAATTTTCATTTTTCGATTAATTTTTTTTCGATTATTTTATCATCTTCAACATCTTTTGCCCTTTGGATTAAATCTTTATAATAGTCGGCATTGCTCATTATATAAGAATTTTCAACCAAATTGTTATATTCTTCAAGACTTATCATGACTACATTTCTGCTATTTTTTCTTGTAACAAGAACAGTTTCAAGATTATCTATGGTCCTATCACAATAATCTTTCAAATTATTTCTAAGTTCACTATAATTTACAGCTAACATAAGATTTCTCCTTTTTATTTTATTGTACGATATTTTGTACATAATATCAAGAGCTTATATGAAACTCACATATAAATTTAGTTTTTCTTTTAAAACCACATTATCTTGCAATCTTCAATTTTTCTTTTACCATCTCTCATATCCATCAATGCAAATTTAGCATGGCTTAAATGTGATTTAGTTTCAAGAGCATTTCCAACCAGTTTTCCTTTAAATACTCCACTTAAAATGTTTAAAGATATTTTTGAGCATTTATTACTATTTTCAGGATAATAATCAGCTGAAATTATATTATTTTCTTTTTTACGTTTTTTAATTTAATCATAATAATCCTCTGCTTAAGAAGTTTAAAATTTATTAATAGAAATAATCCATGACAATTCATGAGTTATTTAATATTTATTGACTGTATATTTTTAATCCATTTATCCGAATCTTTTTCTTGTTTATCAAGTATAAAAAAACTTCCTAAATTTTTATTATAATCCATATTAGCTTTATTATCTATTTTATAAATCAAAAATACCCTATTTAATTCTAAGGCATTTTCCATACTCATATTAGTAATATGACCATTCTCATCAGAAAATTCAATCCTATTATTGAGATTAGGATTAATTTTTTCTTTATTTAAGATTTTTTCAATTGAGACTCCAACAAGTTTAAATTCCTCACCCTTATTTGTAGAAATTTTAATCTCACTTGAGCCCATTTTTCTAATTTCTTTTAAAGATAGAGAATCAATTTCGCTATCATTATTTTTTATAACTACAATCTCATTATCGTAAGCTAACAAGGACCTATTTGAAATATAAGATGCAATTTTTGAAAATAGAAATATAGAAATTAATAATACTAAAAAAAGCAAGACAAAATTATATTTATTTTTTTAAAAAGTTTTGAAATGTTCGTATTTTTTTCTTTGCCATTATTTTCCGGTTGAACCGATTCCACCTTCTCCTCTTTCACTTTCACACAAGTTATCAACTTTTTCTACTTCAACTTTTTCATAAGGTTGAATTACCAATTGAGCAAGTCTTTCATTTTTCTTAATTACTTGATCAACTTTGCCATAATTATAGAAAAACAACTTGATTTCTCCCCTATAATCACTGTCAATTATTCCAGTAGAATTTGCAAGCATCAAGTGCCTTTTAACTCCTGTTGAAGAACGTGGATAAATAGCAGCAAAAAAACCTTCTGGGATTTCTATTTTTAAATCCGTAGAAATTTTTTCGACTTCTCCCGCCTTTATTATTACATCTTCATCATTTGAAGAATATATATCCATACCAGCAGAATATTTGGTCTTATATTCAGGTAATTTATTATTAGTTTTGATTTTTAAAATTTTATTTTCCATACAAACTCCTATATAATAGTCTATTATATTTTACCATATATTCATATAATTTAAAATTAAAAACAAGCTAGATTATTTCATTAAATTTTTTATAAGTAGTATAATTATCTAAAAAGATAAAGGAGAAAATATGCAAAATTTAAAAGAAAGATTTTTAAAATATATAGCTATAGATACAAAAAGTGATGAAACAAAAGCACACATTATAAAACCAACAAGCAAGGGTCAAATAGAATTTGGGAAAGTTTTAAAAGAAGAATTAAATGAACTTGGGCTTGAAGTTTTTATAAATGATGAAGGTTTTGTTTTTTCATCATTAAAGTCAAACATAGATAAAAAACTTCCGAAAGTTGGTTTTATTGCTCATATGGACACATCTCCCGAAATGCCGGGTGGAATAAAAAATCCACAAATAATAAAATATGAAGGTGGAGATATAAAATTAAAAGAAAATATATACATTAAAGAAAAAGATTTTCCATTTTTAAAAAATTTAAAAGGAAAAACTTTAATTACAACAAATGGAGATATGCTTTTGGGTGCTGATGATAAGGCTGGAGTTGCCGCTATAATGGATGCTATTGAATATTTAATAAAAAATCCAGATATAGAACATGGAGATATAAAAATTGCCTTTACACCTGATGAAGAAATTGGAACCGGATGCGATAGCTTTGATGTGGAATATTTTGATGCTGATTTTGCTTATACAATTGATGGCGGAAGACTTGGAGAATTAGAATACGAATCATTTAATGCTGCAGAGGCAAAAATTTCTATAAAAGGAAAATCTGTCCATCCAGGAACTGCAAAAAACACTATGATTAACTCTATAACAGTGGCAAAAGAATTAGATGACCTCTTGGGTCAAGTTCAAAGACCAGAACACACAGAAGGATATGAAGGCTTTTATCATATGGTTTCAATTAAAGGAAGTATTGAAAATACAAATTTAGTATATATAATTAGAGATTTTGATAAAAATAAATTTAAAAAAATGAAAAATTTCTTAAAAGATTGCATAGATTTTTTAAATAAAAAATATGGAAATATTATTAAAATTGATATTAGCGATACTTATTATAATATGGGAGATATATTAAAAGACCATATGAACATAGTTAATTATGCAAAAAATGCTATGGAAAATTTAAACATCAAAGTTATAAATCAACCTATAAGAGGTGGAACTGACGGATCAAAACTATCATTTATGGGGCTACCATGTCCAAACTTATTTACAGGCGGTTATAATTTTCATGGAATTTATGAATTTATTCCATTAGAAGATATGAAAAAATCTTCAGAAACAATTGTAGAAATTATAAAAGAAATAAATAAGAATTATTCTGCATAAATAGCAAAGTATTGGGTATATTAATTATAACAAGATTCTAATTTAAAAAATGAAGGAGAGTATAATGACTGATAACAACAGAATAAGCAACGATAACCAATACAGAGGCGACAAAGAACTTGACAGAAAAACTAGAGCAATTGACAATGCTGACGGAAGCGAATCCTTAGACAAAAAAGCAAATGCTGATCAAGAGAATTTAAGAAGTATCAGCGATGAAGCTGATGAAAATTCAAATGTAGGAGTAGAAGCAAGAAGAACAAGATCAGATTTTTCAGAAAATCCATCAAAAGATAAATAATAAAATTTTAGCCTCATGAAATCCATGAGGCTATTTTAAATTAAAATATAATTTATTCTTCAATTTTACGTCTTACCATATCACCTTTTTTAAGTTCATGGTCAATTTTTATATAAACAATTTGCTTTGCCTTATTGGCAACATCTATTTCATTTCCTTTTGAATCTTTCATGCTTTCTATTTTAAATTTAACAAAATCAGGACTATTTCCAAAAATTTCAACCTCATCGCCTAAAAGAAATCTATTTCTTTCTTCAAGCTTTGCAATTTTTCTTTCCTTATCATAATCAAGAACAACAGCTATAAAATCATAATTTCTAATATAAGATGAGCTTTCATATATTTGAGAAGAAGAATCCGCTTTTTTATAAAAAAATCCTTTTGTAAAATGCCTATGGCTTGCTTTTTTAATTTCATCTAAATATTTTTTTGCAATTTTTTCATTAAAATTTCCATTATAATAAGCATCTATAGCTTGTCTATAACTTCTAATTACTGTTGCAACATAAAAAACAGTTTTCATTCTTCCTTCAATTTTAAAAGAATCAATTCCTGCTTCAATTAATTTATCAATTTCATCAATTAGGCATAAATCTTTAGAATTCATTATAAAAGTCCCATTTTCATCTTCTCCTATTGGAAAATATTCTCCTGGTCTTTTTTCTTCTTGAAGACTATACTTCCACCTACAAGCATGGGCACAATCTCCCCTATTTGCATCTCTTCCAGTCATATAATTACTCAATAAACACCTTCCAGAATATGAAATGCACATTGCTCCATGAATAAAACATTCTATTTCTAAATCTTTTGGAACATTTTTTCTAATTTCAATAATTTCCTCAAGAGATAATTCCCTTGCAAGTATAACTCTTTTTGCACCAAGTTTATACCAAAAATTTATAGTATGAGAATTTGTTACAGATGCTTGAGTTGATATGTGAAGGTCTATATTAGATTTTTCTTTTGCAATATTAAAAATACCAGGATCTGAAATTATAAGAGCATCAACTCCAATTTTTTCCAGATATTTTATATATTCAACTATACCATCAAGATCCTTATCATGAGGAACTATATTCATTGTTATATGACATCTTACACCATGTTCGTGTGCATAGTCTACAGCTTTTTTTAATTCATCTTCATCAAAATTTTTCGAATTTTTCCTAAGACCAAAATTATTTCCCGCCATATAAACTGCATCTGCTCCAAATTTTATGGCAGCTTTTAATTTTTCCATATCTCCCGCTGGAGCTAATAATTCTACCCTATCTTTCATCTATTCTCCTTGTACTTAAACTAATCCCATCTCCGATAGGTATTATACTCGTAACATAATCGTCTAAATTTGTAATATAAGACAAAAATTTTCTCAATTTTTTAACCATAGTTATATGTCTTTTATTTACAATATTATCGTTAGTAATTTCTCCTCTAAAAAGAATATTATCACAAACAATAAGACCATTTTTATTTAATAATTCAAGTGATTTATTAAAATAATATTCATATTGTGACTTATTAGCATCTATAAAAACAAAATCAAAGCCTTGATTAAAATTATTCAAGGCTTTTTTTGCGTCCATATTTATTAAATTTATTTTTTTATTATATTTACTAAAATTGGATTTTGCTATCTCAGCCATTTTACTATTTTTTTCAATACTTGTTATTCTAGCATTCGAATATTTTGAAAAAAGTAAACTTGAATAGCCGATAGCTGTTCCAATTTCTAATATACTTTTTGGTTTTGACATAGAAATTAAAGTTTTTAAAAATTCTTTGGTTTCCAATTTCATAATAGGAATATTATTTTCAATTCCATAATTTCTTACATCAATAAAATCTTCATCAATATAAATATCATTCAAATAATCAACAATATGATTATAATTAATATTCATTGCTATCTACTTCAGTTAAAACTGGTAAAATCATAGGATCTCTTCCAGTTTGATTATAAATATAAGATTTTAAAGCTTCTCTTATTTGATATTTTATTTGACTAATTGCGTGAACATCATTTTTTTGACATTTTTTCATAGTTCTTAAAACAATATCTTTTGAATTTTCTATTAAATCTTGGTTTTCTTTAACGTAAATAAATCCCCTAGAAACAATCTCAGGATTTGATAAAACTCTTTGAGTATGTTTTTCAATAGTTAAACTTACAACTAAAAGTCCATCTTCAGATAAGTGTTTTCTATCTTTTAATACAATATTTCCTACATCACCTATACCTGAGCCATCAACTAGAACATTTCCCGCTTGAACTTTTCCATTAATTCTTGCAGATTTTTTTGTAAATTCAAAAACATCACCATTTTGTCCAACCAAAATATTATCCTTATTCATACCCATATCCATAGCTATCTCTTTATGTTTTTTTAATTGACGAGGCTCACCATGAGCAGGTATAAAATATCTTGGTGTAGTTAATTGATGCATTAATTTTATTTCTTCTTGACAAGCATGGCCTGAAGCATGAACTTTTGCCAAAGAATCAAAAATAATCTTACAACCAATTTTGGTTAAATTATTTATGGTATTATTAATAGACATTTCATTTCCAGGTATTGCTGATGAAGATAAAATAACTGTATCTGATGAATTTAAGTGAACTTGCTTATGTTCATTATTTGCCATTCTTGTTAAAGCAGAAAGAGGCTCTCCTTGAGTTCCTGTTGACAAAATCACAATTTGATCATCAGAATAATCTTTAATATTTTTAATATCAATTAAAGTATTGCTTCTTATTTTTAAATATCCTAAACCATTTGCAATTTTCACGTTATTTATCATTGATCTTCCAGATAAAACAACTTTTTTATTGTATTTTTCAGCTGCAGAAATTACTTGTTGTACTCTGTGAAGATTTGAAGCAAAAGTTGCAACAATAATTCTTCCAGGCGCTTGACCAAATAAACTTATAAAAGTTTCTCCAACTTCTTTTTCACTCATTGAGCTTCCTTCAATTTCTACATTTGTAGAATCCGAAAATAGACACAACAAGCCTTTTTTTCCTAATTCAGCAAGTTTTTGTATATCAGTAGGTTCACCGTCTATAGGTGTAAAATCCATTTTAAAATCTCCGGTAAATAATATTGTTCCAATTGGAGATTTCACAGCTATAGCACAAGAATCTGGAATAGAGTGACTTACTCTAATAAATTCTGCACTTAAATTTCCGACCTTAACTGTATTATTTACATTAACCATTTTCAATCTGTTAGTGTTAAGGCCATGTTCCTTAAATTTATTCTCTAATAATCCTTTTGTTAATTTTGAGCAATATACATTTGTATCTATGGTCTTTAAAAGATATGCTATTGCTCCAATATGGTCTTCATGACCATGAGTTATAAAAATTCCTTTTAATTTGTCTTTATTTTCTTCAACATAGGTAAAATCTGGTATTACTATATCAACTCCCAACATATCTGCATCAGGAAAAGTTAATCCACAATCTATCATTATCATTTCATTTTTATATTCAACGACTGTACAGTTTTTACCTATTTCTCCAATCCCTCCTAATGGGATTACTTTTAGCTTATTCTGTGCTCTCATTTTTACTCCTTAAATCTTCTTCACATTCGGAGCAAATTCCATAAATTCTTAAAGAATAATAATCTAACTTAAAATTATATTTATCACTTAGACTTTTAGCTAATTCATCATTATCTAATATTTTTTCCTCAACAATTTTTCCACAATTTGTACAAATTAAATGGTCATGATGTGCATCTTTTTGGCTAATAAGCTCATAGGTGTTTACAGAATCTTTAAACTCTTGCTTATTAACAATGCCTAAATCTTCAAAAATATTAAGAGTTCTATAGACAGTGGCTATACCAACTTGCTTATTATCTTGATGTACTATAGAAAATAACTCTTCTGGTGTTAAATGCTTTGAATTTGAATTTTTAAGAGCATTGAATATTATTTGCCTTTGTTTAGTAAACTTATGACCATTTTTTTCAAATACTTTCTTTAACTGTTCAATCTTCATGCTAATCTTCTTTCATGTTTTCATAAATTTTTATTATTTCGTTCAATTCTTTATCATTCTCTATTGCTTTAAAACTTACAGAATCTCCTTGTTTTATAATTTCATAAATTAAAACAAAATCCTCATCTAAGGGTTCTAAAGCAGCGTAATCTTTATCATCTACTCCAAATGTATCAATTAAATTAAATTCGACTTCTTTATTATTTTCGTCTGTTAAAATTATCTTATCCATTACTTCTCCCATCTAAATAAGTTTGTAAAATAAATGATGCGGCGATTTTATCTATATATTTTTTTTTATTTTTATTAGCAACGCTCATATCATTTAATACTTGTTCCGATTGGATAGTAGTCATCCTTTCATCTTGATATTCTATTTTAATATCAGTAGCTTTTTTTAGTAAGTCTACAAAAGAAATCACCTTCATGGCTTGAGGTCCTAAGGTGTTATTCATATTCTTTGGAAGTCCAATAACTATTAAATTTACTTCTTTTTTATCAATTATATCAACTAATTTTTCAATATCTAAACTAGTTTTTTTCTTCTTATTGTAATATAGGCTTGAGCGGTGATAAAAAACGGATCACTCAAAGCTACTCCTATTGTTTTATCACCCAAGTCTATTCCCATAATCCTAGTCATTTATATAATATTTCAAAATTTCTTCTAGTATAGTATCTCTATCTACTTGTCTAATCAATTTTCTTGCGTTATTGTGAGCTGTAATATAGGTAGGATCTCCACTAATTAAATATCCTATAATTTGATTTGTTGGCTTATATCCTTTATCTTCTAAAGCTTTATAAACTTCAGTAATAATTTCTCTTATATCAAGCTTTTTCTCATCTTTTGGATCAAAACGCATAGTTTCATTGAAGTTATTGTTTGACATAATTTCTCCTTATATTAAATCATAAACTTTTTCTAAAGCTTCATCTAGTTTAGAAATGTCTTTTCCTCCAGCTTGAGCAAAATTTTTCTTTCCGCCACCATTTCCACCTGTTATTTTACTTACTTCTTTAATAATTTTACCTGCACTGTATTTATTAGTTAGTGAATCAGAAACAGATGCAGTAAATATAATTTTATTATTTTTTACTGTCGCAAAAACAATAATCAAGTCTTTATATTTTTCTTTAATTCTTTCTTCAAAATTTCTTAAAGTATCAAGGTCTTCATCATCAAATTTATGAACTAAAAGTTTTATACCATTAAAATCTTTAACTTCTTTTTCTATATCTTTGTAAACATCTTTTTCATTAAATTCTTTTAATTTTTGTATATCAACTTTTAAATTTTTAATTTCTTCATTTAATGATTCTGCTCTTGATAAAATGTTATTAGGACTTGTTTTTAATATCTTAGAAATTACATTAATTAGTCCAAGGTTTTTGTTTAGATATTCATAAACTTTCCTACCAGTTATTGCTTCAATTCTTCTTATTCCAGATGCTGCAGAAGATTCTTGAATTATTTTAAACATTAAAACTTCGGATGAATTATTTACATGACATCCTCCGCATAATTCTTTAGAATAATCTGCAATTGATACAACTCTAACTTTGTCCTTATATTTATCTTCAAACAATCCAATAGCACCAATCTCTTCAGATTCCTTATAAGACATTATTTCTTTTTTAACAGGTAATTGTTCTCTGATTTTTTCATTTATCTCATCTTCAATACATTTTATTTCTTCATCGCTTAATGCATTTGGATAAGTAAAATCAAATCTTAATTTTTCTTCATCTACCAAAGATCCAGCTTGTTTTACCTCACTGTTTAAAATATTTCTTAAAGCTTGATCTAAAAGATGAGTTGCAGTGTGGTTTCTGGTTATATCTAATCTTCTTTCTTTATCCACTTTGAATAAAGCTTCACCAGTAGTTAATTCTCCTTCAACTATTTCAACATAATGAATAAAAACATCTTTTTTCTTTTGAACATCATGAACTTTAGCTTTAGCATTATCTGAAATAATATATCCAGTATCAGCTACTTCTCCGCCACCTTCTGCATAAAAAGAAGTCTTATCACTTATAATTATACCCTTATGACCATTTTTTATAAAGTTTACTTTTTCTTTATTATCGTATAGGGCAATAATATTTGCATTTATTTCAAAATTATCATATCCTAAAAATTCTGTTTCTTTAAATTCATCCACATTTACAGATTCGAGTGACCAGCCTGCATCTGATTTTCTAGCATTTCTTGCTAGATTCCTTTGATTTTCCATATGCTTATCAAACTCTTTTGTATCAACTTTCAAATTATTTTCTGTAAGAATTTCTTTTGTTAAATCTAAAGGAAAACCATAAGTATCATACAATTTAAAAGCATCTTCTCCACTTAGTGTATCTTTATTATTTTCTTTTAAATTACTAATATATTCATTTAAAATATCAAGACCACTATCTATAGTTTTTTGGAAATTTTCTTCTTCTTTTTCTATTACACCAATTATTTTTTCTTTATTTTCAACAAGTTCATCATACTCAGATTTATATGAGTCAATCACATATTCAACAACTGATGATAAAAATTCTCCTTCAATCCCTAATAGTTTTCCATGTCTATATGCTCTTCTTATTAATCTTCTAAGAACATACCCTCTTTTTTCATTTGATGGTTGAATACCATCTGATACCATAAAAGTCATAGCCTTAGCATGATCTGCGATTACTCTGATAGAAATATCATCTTTTTCATTTTCTTTATATTTCTTTTTAGATAATTCCTCTATTTCTTTTATAATATTTTGATTTACATCAATTTCAAAAATATTATCTTTATTTTGTAAAACCATTGCCATTCTTTCAAGTCCCATTCCAGTATCTATGTTAGGATGAGCAAGTGGTATGTATTCTTTCTCTGTATTTTTATTAAATTGGGTGAAAACTAAATTCCAAACTTCCATAAACCTATCTGAATTATCATTGCCTGGTTTATTATCATTTTCGTCAACAGCTTTCTCAACACCTCTATCGATAAAAATTTCAGAATCTGGACCACAAGGACCTACTTCTAGTTCCCAAAAATTATCTTCTTTCCCAAATCTTAATATTCTATCTTTAGAAATTCCTATTTCATTATGCCAAATATTAAAAGCTTCATCATCTTCTTCATAAACTGATACCCACAAAAGATTTTTATCAATTTCAAGATTTTCTGTTAAAAATTCAAAAGCCCAATGAATAGCTTCTCTTTTAAAATAATCACCGAAAGAAAAGTTTCCTAGCATTTCAAAAAAAGTTCCGTGTCTTTCTGTTATACCAACTCTTTCAATATCTCCAGTTCTAATACATCTTTGTGAAGATGTTGCCCTGTTATTTTTCATTTTCTTTTCACCAGTAAAATATTTTTTAAGTGGTGCCATACCAGCATTTATTAAAAGTAAAGAATCATCATCTTCTGGTACAAGTGAAAAAGATTTTAATACTGTATGATTTTTTTTAGATCCAAAAAAATTCAAATATTCTTTTCTAAGTTCATTCATTCCTAATTTTTTCATAATTTTCTCCTATTTATAGCTTTTCATTAACCATATCTTTTATAGTAATTGAATTAACTGCATTATTTATTGCATCATCTATTTTTGCAAAAACATAATAAGCTTCACAATCTTCATTATTGCAATTATTTCTATCTGCAACGCAATCGCTTGAGGTCATTTCACCTTCTAATACTCTTAGAACGTCTCCTACTGTTATTTCACTTGAGTTTTTAGATAACTTATATCCTCCTTTTGCCCCTCTTGCTGATATTACTAGATTATTTCTTTTTAGTATTCTTATTAGTTGTTCTAAGTAATTTTCTGGCAAATTTAAGGCATTAGATATATCAGAAACTGAAATATATCCATTATCTTCATTTTTTGCTAAATAATGTATGGCTCTAAGCCCATACCTACCCCTAGTCGATAATTTCATATTTACTCCTCAATCTACTACAATTATATCTTTCATTGCTTCAAAATATTTATCACCAATTCCAGATACATTTTTTATATCATCAATCTTATTAAATCTATTTTTTTCTCTATATTCAATTATAGCTTCTGCTCTTTTTTCACCAATATTAGGTAAATTCATTAATTGTGCTTTATCAGCTGTATTTATATTTATTTTTTTATTATTATTTTCATTAATCGGGCTTATTTGTTGATTGGCAACATTATTTTTCTCATTATCCTTATCATTTATGTTTGGGATAATAATTCTCATCTGATCTTCTAATTTTAAAGCTAAATTTATTTTATTTATATCGGCATTTTTAGTCAGACCACCAGCATCATTAACTAAATCCTCTAACCTGTAATCATTCTTAATTTCATACACTCCAGGCTTATTAATTTCGCCACTTATATGTACTTTTTTGCTTGAAGTCTTAGATTCAGATTTTTTATCGATATTGCTAGAATTAACAGCTTTAGAATTTTCATTTTTTTCAGCAATAGATGAACTTGCATTTTCAAAGACAAGTTCATCTTTTTTCTGACTGTTTATAAAATTGTGAGCTAAAACAATAACAATGCCAATTATAAGAGCAATAATAAGCTTATCTTTTCTATCAGTTTCCATAAATACCTCAGCTAGGGATAATTTATGACTCCCATAAATCTTCTATTTTATAAAAATCCCTTTGATTTGAAGAAAATATGTGAACTATAATATCACCACAATCCATTAGTATCCACTTTCCTTCTCTCAATCCTTCTACAGATAAAACATCAAATCCTTCTTTTTTTAAATTATCTTCTATATATTCAATCAAAGCTTTGTTTTGATTTATTGAATTTCCAGTAGCAAGTACAAAATAATCAGCTATTGAAGATTTATTTTCAAGATCAATAACTTTAATATCGTAAGCTTGCTTATCTTCTAATGTTTTTACTATAATATCTAATTTACCCATTTTTCTCCCTTAATAAATAATTTCTTGCCTTTATTGTCAATGGAAAAATAAGCATTTTTCTATCAACTAAGGACTTTATCGTTGCATCTAAACTGAATAAAACTGCATCATCTAAATTTTTAAAAGCTAAAGCTCTTAATTTTTCTACACCTTCATAATCTCTTTTTTCTTCGCATGCATCAGCAAGAAATATAATTTTTTCAAAATCAGTCATATTTTCTCTTCCAGTTGTATGATATTTTATTGCATTTAAAATTTCTTCATCATCTATACCATATTCATATTTAGCAACAATTGGTCCTAAAAATGAATGTAATATTGACTTATTTTCTATAATTTCATCTGAAAAATCACAATATTTCTTATATTTTTCAAAAAAATATTCTTCATTATATTTTGCACAATCATGCAATAAGGCGGCAGTTTTAATTTTTTCAACATCAATATTCGTATTAAGTTTAAGAGCCATATCTTTAACTCTTATTACATGCTTAAACCTTTTTTCTCCAATATCTTTTTTTAACTTGTCCTTATATCTGGAAAAATCAAACATATAGATTCTCCTCTTCAATGATTTTTTTAACCTTATCATCTACTAGATACCTAATGCTTTTTTTATTTTTACCATATTTCTTATTAAAGTCGATGAAATATCCAAAGCTAAATTATCAATTAGGTATATATTTCTATTATACTTTTTAATCTCATTTATTTTAGCTGTAAGCGAAAAATTTTTACCACTTAATCTTTTAAAAATAATTAATTTTTCTTTTAGAATTTCTTTATAATTTTTCCACTTTTCTATATCCATAAAGGAATCTTCTCCCATAATAAAGAAAAATTCATCTTTTGGATATGTGCTTTTAAAATATTCTATAGTTTTATAAGTATAATGAATTTTATTATCTTTAAAATCATAGTCATTTATGACTAATTTAGGGTTATCTTTGATAGCTTCTTCTACCATTTTTAGCCTTAATTTTAAATCTGTTTTTTATTTTCTAACTTATGGGGTGGGTTTGAATTTGGAAGAATATATATTTTATCCAAATTCATATAATTAATCACATTTTCCATAATTATCATATGTCCTTGATGAATCGGATCAAATGTGCCGCCAAATAAACCTATTTTCATTATAAATTTATCTTTTTATTTTTCTTACTTTCTCTATAAATGGTAAAAATATTACCTAAATGAGAAACAAATTCACAATTTAATTTTTCTATAACTTCATCAACAATCTCATCATTGTCATCTAAGTTATTATTAAGTATTTTTATCTTAATTAGCTCTCTTTTTTCTAAAGCCTCATCAATAGCTTCAATAACCTCATCAGTTAATGAATTTTTGCCTATATTTATTATAGGTTTTAGTTCATGAGCCAAAGATTTTAAATATGATCTTTCTTTTCCCGAAATCATTTTTTCTCCTATTCGTAATAATCAAACACTATATCTCCAATAGCAACAGAATCTCCTTCTTGGATTCCCATTTCTATAAATTTATCAAATACACCCATTTCTCTAAGGCTTTTTTCAAAAAACATACGACTGTCATAATCATCTAAATTGACTTTTTCTAAAAGTTTATCTATCCTATATCCATAACAAACATAAATTCCATCTTCTATTTCAAAGTTTAATTTATCACTTGCTATTGATTTATCATAAAATTCATCAAGATAAGCCTCATCAACTTCTTCGTCTAACTTATATTTTTCATCTTCAATGTCATATAAAACTGTTGAAACTTCATCTATTAATTCTTTTATTCCACTTGTAGTAGCTGCTGAAATTTTAAATATTTTAAACTTATCTCTATATTTTTCTTCAAATTTTTTATAGTTTTCATTATAGTCTAGGTCAGATTTGTTTAGGGCAACAATTTGATATTTGTTGTAGAGATTTTCGTCAAATAATTTTAATTCATTATTTATAAGTTCAAAATCTTCTATTGGATCTCTTCCTTCAAATCCAGAAATATCTACTAAATGTACTAAAATTTTACATCTTTGAATGTGCTTTAAAAAATCATGGCCTAAACCCAAACCTTCGTTTGCTCCTTCAATTAAGCCTGGTATATCTGCAACTATAAATGATCTTTCCTTATCAATTTTAACAACTCCTAAATTTGGATCAAGGGTTGTAAAATGATAATTTGCAATTTTAGGTCTTGCTTTTGAAATAACAGAGATTAATGTAGATTTTCCAACATTTGGAAGACCAACTAAACCAACATCCGCCAAAATTTTAAGTTCTAAACTTATAGAGATTTTTTGGCCTTCTTTTCCTTTTTGGGCAAATCTTGGAGCTTGTCTGATGGAGGATTTATAATGAACATTACCTTTTCCACCTTTTCCTCCCCTTGCTATTAGAAATTCCTCTCCATTTTTTTTCAAATCTTTTATAATTTTGCCGCTTGTGCTTTCTCTAATTACGGTTCCAACTGGTACAAATAAATAAAGATCTTCTCCTTTTTTGCCAAATCTTTTTTTGCCCATTCCATCTTCGCCGTTTTCAGCCTTATATTTATTTTTATATCTATATTCTTCAAGGGTTGATAGGGAATTTGTTGCTTTTATATATATGCTTGCTCCGTCCCCTCCATCTCCACCAGCAGGTCCACCTGTAGGTTCGTATTTTTCTCTTCTGAAGGCAACTGCACCATCTCCACCTTTTCCAGCTTGAAGTTCAATTTTTGCATAATCTATCATTGTAAATTTCCTTTTTACAAAAAAAGCTTGCCCGTAGGCAAGCTAGTTCTCTATTAAGCAATGTCTTGCTTTGGATATACAGAAACTTGTTTTCTATTTTTTCCTTTTCTTTCAAATTTAACAACACCATTGCATGATGCAAAAAGTGTATCATCTCCACCCCTTCTTACATTTTCGCCTGGGTGAATTTTTGTTCCTCTTTGTCTAACGATAATTGTTCCAGCATTTACTGTTTGTCCATCTGCTCTTTTAACGCCAAGTCTCTTAGCATTAGAATCTCTACCGTTTTTTGAAGAAGAAACTCCTTTTTTACTAGAAAATCTTTGTAAGTTTATGTTTAAAAACATCCTAAACCTCCCTATAATTTAAGTTAACATATTCATTATAATTTGTAAGTAAAGTTTTTATACCTATTTCAAAATTATTAAAAATAATTTCTGATTTTTCATTTAGATTTTTGATTGAAACTTTCATTTCTTCCTCATCATCAAAAAAATCAAATTTTATTTTATAATAATCTAAGGTATTTACTGCTGTGTATGATAAAATTGATACTGCAGCACAAACTATATCATATCCATGTCGATCAAAATTTGCATGTCCTTTTATTGCAAATCCCAATCTTTTTTCATTCTTTATAAATAAAGTAACATCAATCATTAACAAGAAATATTGTTAATTTCAACTAAAGTATATGGTTGTCTATGACCTTTTTTAGATTTTGATGCTTTTTTAGGTCTATATTTAAACACAACTATTTTTTTATCTTTAGCTTGTTCTTTTACAGTAGCTTCAACTTTTGCATTTTCAACTGTTGGAGTTCCAACTTTTAAATCACTATCACTTTTTACTAATAGTACATCTTCAAAGCTTACACTATCTCCTATTTCTGCATTAAGTTTTTCTACTCTAACAAGATCGCCTTCTGATACTTTATATTGTTTTCCACCTGTCTTAATTATAGCGTACATAGTACACCTCCTATATAGATTCTCGCCAGTCAAGGTGATCAGTACCCATACTGAGCGGTTTACCATAATATATTACCAATAAATACAAGTTTTGTCAACTTATATATCAAATATTTCCATATTTTCAATAGCTTTATCTTCAAGCTCTTCAATATTTAATTTACTTTCGCTTTCTTTTATATATTTTAGTTTTGGTTTTGTAATTGGATTTGATGGTGCAAAAATTGAACAACAGTCATCAAAAGGTTCAATACTTTTCTCATAAGATCCAATAAATAAAGCTCTATCTATTATTTCTGTCTTATCAAGAGAAACTAGGGGTTTAAAAATCGGAAGTTTAGTTGCATCCTCAATTACTGCCATACTTTCTACAGTTTGACTTGCAACTTGACCAAGACTTTCTCCTGTTATTAAAGCATGATAATTATTTTTTTCAGAAATTTTTTCTCCAATTCTCATCATAAATCTTCTTGATAAAATTGTAGTTTGATTTCTATGACAATTTTTATTTATTTCTTTATAAATTTCTGCCATATTTACAGAATATATTCTCATTTTTCCGGTATATTGTGATAATATTTTTCCAAGATCTATGGCTTTTTGTAAGGCTCTTTTTGATGTGAATGGATAGGAATGAAAATGTAGGCAGTTTATTCTCATGCCTCTTTTTGCCATCATAAAACCTGCAACTGGAGAATCTATTCCTCCAGATAATAATAAAAGTCCATTTCCACTTGAACCTAGTGGAAGTCCACCCATTCCTTCATGTCTGTTTGCATAAACATAGGCATATTTTTTTATATCAATAAAAACTTTAAAATCCGGATTGTGGACATCTACTCTTAAATTATTATCTTTCGCATAATTTTTTAGGATAAATCCACCCATCATTTGTGAAAATTCTGGAGATTTTATGTCAAAGGACTTATCAACCCTATTTGTTATTACTTTAAAAGTTTTATTTTTTATATCCATCTTGTCCAAAATTTCTTTTAAAGCTTTTTCAATTGACTCAATATTTTTATCACATCTTTTTATTTCAGATATATAAATAATTCCAAAAACTTTTTTTATTTCTTTAATAAGATTATCAAAATCTTTTTATCAGCCTTTATATATAATTTTGAACTTTCAAGATACATATCTTCATAGCCAATTTCTTTTATATTTCTTTTTATGTTATCTATTACTGTTTTGAAAAATTTATTTCTATTTTTTCCTTTTAAAAATAATTCCCCAAAGCTAACTGATAGTAAATCTTGCATTAAAACACCTTTCTTATTTCTTCAACATATTCATATAACTTATCTAAAACAAAATCTAAATCTTTTTTACTTATATCGTTGGAAAAAGAAAATCTTATTGCGCCATCCATATATTTTTTATCCAAATTTAAGGCAGATAAAATCCTATTATTATTTCCCTTAGAACAAGCTGAACCACTTGCTACATATATTTCATCAGCCTCTAACATATGAAGTAAAACTTCTGATTTTATTTTTTCAAAGGCTATATTTAAAATATAGGGACTAGAATTTTCGCAAGGCGAATTGATATGAAATCCAGAAAATCTATCAATTATTTTTTCCCTAAAATAAGTATTTAAGTCTTTTATATATGAATAATCCTCTTTTTTATTTGATAATTCCAAGGCTTTGGCAAAGCTATAAATAGCTGGTGCATTTGTTGTCCCTGATGAAAAAATTTCTTGTCTGCCACCGAATAAAAGTGGTTTTATTTTATTTTTAAAAGAATTTTTGATATATAAGCCGCCTATTCCTTTTGGTCCATGGACCTTGTGTGATGAAAAACTCATAGCATCGACACCTAATTTTTTTACATCACAAGAAATTTTTCCCAAGGCTTGAGTCGCATCTACATGAAATAAAATATCCTTATTTTTTGATTTTATAATATCAGATATTTTTCTTATATCTTGTATACTTCCTATTTCATTTTGAACATAAATTATTGAAACAAGCTTTGTATCTTCATCTATTAAATTTTCCAAACTTTCTAAATCTATAAAGCCTTTATCATCATTTGATATTAATTTTAGTTTTTTATAAAATGAATTTTCAAAGGCATCAATTACAGATGAATGTTCAATTTTTGTGGTTATGGCAGAATTTTTTTCATTTGCGAATGAATTTATTATTATATTATTTGATTCAGTAGCACCCTTTGTAAAATAAATTTCATTTTCATTTGCATTTATATAAGAAGCTATAATTTTTCTTGCATCCCTTACCTTATTTTCTACATCCATACCAAAACTATGTAGGGCTGATGGATTTGCAAAAAAATTTTTCTCAAAGTCTTTTTCTATATCTATAACTTCATCGTACATCCTTGTAGTAGCTGCATTATCTAAGTAAATCATTTTATCACATCCTTTAACTTAATTATTATATTCTTATAAAGAAAATAAATCAAATATAAGGTATAGTATAAGTATGTTATGTGTTAGATACCCTTTTAATAAAAAAAATCTTAAAAAAATGAATGTATATTAGATATTGAAACTACAGGACTTGATGCAAAAAGAGATAAGCTTGTGGTTTTGGGTCTTATATATTTTGATAATAGAAAAAATAAATTTTATATTGACCAATATTTTTCAAATAATGACAAAGAAGAGATCAAATTATTAAAAATTTATAAGGAAAAAATTAAAAATAGAAGATTAATAACATATAATGGAGAAATTTTTGATCTTCCTTTTTTAAATATTAGACTTATTGAAAATAAATTAGAGCCAGTTTTTCCAGAAAATAGGGATCTTTTTAAAATTATAAAATCTAAGAGAAAATTAATAGAATTTGAGTCAATGAAGCTTATTAATATCGAAAAAATTGTTGGAATTGAAAGAAATGATCCATCAAGATATAAGGTTATAAGCAAGTTAAGTGATAAAGATGAAAATAGAAATAATCCTTGGCCTATTTTGATTCATAATAAAAATGACTTGATTGCTACAGAGGCTATTTCAAATATTGAAGAAATAATAAATAATAAACTTTCTTTTGCTATTAAAAATTATAAAATTTATTTGGAAAATGCTTATATTGAAAAGGATATTGCAAATTTAGAATTTAGATCAAATAAAAAATTAGAAAATTCTCTATTTCAAGGAGAAAATTATTCTTTTTCTATAAAAGAGAAATTTATAAAACTTAAAATTATGGTTTTATATGGAAAGCTTTCTAAAAATTCCTCTGGTTTTGTTAGTGTAAATAATTTTAATCTTGAAAATAAGGGGATTTATAAGATAAACAAAAATTTGATTGCCATAATGGAAGATGGCATTTATTCTTGTGAAAATATTTTAAATGTTATGAAATTTTTAATAGAAAAAAACCTAGATTTATAAGTCTAGGTTTTCTATTTGCCAATCTATTGGACTGATATTATTTTTTATAAGAAAATTATTGGTTTTTGAAAATGGTTTTGAACCAAAAAATCCCCTATGAGCTGCAAATGGTGATGGGTGAGCACTTTTTATAATTAAATGCCTATTATTTGTAATTAAACTTTCTTTTGATTGGGCAAATTTTCCCCAAAGAAGAAAAACTATAGGTTTTTCTCTTTCATTTAATAATTTTATAATATTATCGGTCAAAATTGTCCAACCAATATCCTTATGAGAGTTCGCCTGATTTGCTCTGACTGTTAAAGTTGAATTTAAAAGCAAAACTCCTTGATTAGCCCATTTTATTAAATTTCCATTATTTGGAATATATAAACCCAAATCATCATGCAGTTCCTTATAGATATTTAATAAAGATGGAGGTGTTTTTATTCCTTTTTGTACAGAAAAAGAAAAGCCATGAGCCTGACCTTGTCCATGATAAGGGTCTTGACCCAAAATTACAACTTTTACGTCCTTATATTGGACTTTTTTTAAAGCATTAAATATATCATACATACTTGGATAAATTGTATGATTTTTATATTCACTTATAAGATTTTTTCTTAATTGTAGATAATAATCTTTTTTCCATTCGTCTTTTAGAATTTCATCCCAATCATTTCCTATTTGAACCGTCATTTTTTTCTCCGTCCATTTTTCCGAAAATTATAAAAATAATTAATAAAATTGAACCAGTTGTAACTAATATATCTGCTACATTAAAAACTGGAAATTTAAAAAACGAAAATTCTATAAAATCTACAACAAAACCATGAAATAATCTATCGTAGAAATTTCCCAAAGCACCTGAAACAATTAAAGATAAAGATATATTTAAAAGTTTTGGATTGCTTTTTAGATTTCTTATGAAATAATACAATAAGTAAAATACTACTACTAAAGTTAAAATAATAAAAAATATTCTCTTATTTTGTAAAATTCCAAATGCAGCTCCCCTATTTTCTACATACAATAAATTAATAAAATTTGTAAAAATAGGATTTTCTATAAAATGAGAAATGGCATAAGCTTTTGTAATTCTATCAAGTATTATTCCTATAATAATTAAAATTGTGTAAATCATTTATACTTCCTATATTCTATGTGGTAATTATCCTTCTTACTTTTTCCTATGACCTTGTCAAATATAAATCTTCCTTCTTTTCTGATTGATATTAATGAATTTTCTTCAATTGTTTTTGAAGGATTATCAATAATTTGATAATTAACCTTAACTAGACGCCTTTTTATCAAAGTCTTAGCATTAGCTCTTGAAAGATTTATAAATTCACTTACTAAATTATCAAGTCTTAAAGATGAAATAAATCCTCTATAAGCTATATATTCAATTTTGGATTCAGATAAAATATTGTCTTTTTTAAAATCAAGATCTACTCTTTCATTTTTTATTTTTGTTAAATTGAATTTTACAAAATCCTTATCCTTATTCAAAAGCACAAATTCACAAATATTATCACCTATATAGATATCTCCTATATCATTTCTATCAAGCCCTAAATTTAAAAGGGCGCCAAGAACATCTGGATGACTTATATTGTTTTGTTTAAATTCCAAAACTCTTATATAATCTTTTGAATTTATTTCTTTTATATGAGGATTTGCAACAAATATTTTTCTTTCACCATCTTTATTACATGATAAAAAAACTATCTCTATATTATTAATTTTTCCTATATCATTTACTACAGAAAGTTCAAATGGATTTAAGAAAAAGCTTGAAACTTCTTCTCCTGTATAAAATGATTTTTCTAATAAAGAGATAGCTTTTTTTATATTTGCTTTAACAGACTTATCTTCGACAAAATCAATATTATATTCTAATTTCATAAAAGATCTTTTTCAATTTATAATTGATTATAATTTCCACTTGAAATTTGATCTTCTACATAATTGTCAATATCTACTCCCTTTGGACAAATTACAAATATACCCTTAGATACTTTTTCAACTTTTCCTTCAAGAGCATAGACAGCACCAGATACAAAATCTAAAATTTGTCTTTTCTTATCGACTTCTAGCATTTCAAGATTTAATACTACAACTTTTTTGTCTAAAATATCATCTACTATTTTTGGGCCATCTTCATCATAACTTAATGGTTCTTGAATAGAAATTCTAAAAGCATTTGATGAGCTTTGTCCAAAGCTTCTATTACTTGAATTCATACTTACTATATTATCTCCTCCCCTAATTTTTCTATTTTTGTTATTAGAAGAATAATCATTTGAAAATGATGAATAAGAACTTGACTTATCATTATCTATTCCTATAGAGCTATTAAAATCATAGGTAGAGCTAGGATTATAAGTTTTTTCAGTGTTATCACTAGACTTATCTACATCATTTTCATCATCAATTTCTTCGTCATATTCATCGTAATCATCGTCAATTCCTATAAATTCTTTAAATCTATCTAACATTTTTATACATCCTTTTACCAAATATTTTTGAACCAACTCTTATTATATTAGCTCCTTCTTCAAGGGCAATTTTATAATCATGAGTCATTCCCATAGAAAGATATTTCATATCAATATTATTATAACTTAAATTGGATAATTTTTCGAATATTTTTTTAAGCTCACTAAAGCAATTTCTAACTAAACTTATATCTTCAGTATTAGGTGCCATAGTCATCAATCCCTTTATATTTATATTTTCCAATTTACCAGCCTCTTTTATAACATTATCAATCTCGTCAACGAAAAAACCAGATTTAGATTCTTCTTTTGAAACATTAACTTGAATCAAGCAATCTTGTACTATTGATAAAGATTTTGCCCTATTATTAATTCTTTTTAAAATCTTTAAAGAATCAACAGAGTGAATTAGATGTACCTCGCCAACAATTTTATTTACCTTGTTAGTTTGTAAATGTCCAATCAAATGCCAATTTATATCTTTTGGCATTTTTTCTTTTTTTCTATCAATTCTTGTACTTTGTTTTCGCCAAAATCTCTTAGGCCATAGTCATAAACTTCCATAATTTTGTCTACACCATGAGTTTTTGTTACTGCCAAAAGCATGGCATCATAATTTTCTAAATCTTTTTTTAAATCATCAATATTTTCTTTTATAGTCATAGCACATCCAATCAATACTCACTTTTTTTATCTCTACTCATCAAAACTTCTACGGAATCTTTAGGATTTTTATTTTCAAAAATAACCTTATATATTTCATTTGTAATTGGTAACTCAATGTTTTCATTTTTAGAAAGTTTATAAAGAGCTTTTGTAGTTGGTATTCCTTCAACAACAGTTTTAACTTCTTTGCAGGCTTCATCTAAAGAATAACCCTGTCCGAACAAGATTCCACACTTATTATTTCTTGAATGAAGGCTTGTTGCGGTTACAATTAAATCACCGATTCCACAAAGACCATTTATAGTGTTTTTGTCAGCCCCTTGACTTACAGCAAACTTATTCATTTCATAAATTCCCCTTGTCATAATTGCAGCCTTTGTATTATCACCAAATCCAAGACCTGTAACCATACCTATGCCAAAAGCTAGAACATTTTTTATAGCTCCACCAATTTCACAACCAATTACATCTGTTGAAGTATAAACTCTTAAATAATCTTTTGTAAATAAATCTTGAATTTCTTTTGCTATTTTTTCATCCTTACAAGCACAAACCAAAGCCGTAGGCATTTTTCTTATAACTTCTTCAGCATGGCTTGGGCCTGTCAAAATTGCATATATACAATTTGGGTTAAGTTCAAAAACAAGTTCTGAAATTCGATCAAGCGTTTTTATTTCTATACCTTTTGATAAATTTATTAAAATCTTTCCATCAAGACCTTCTTTAATTTCAGTCAAAACTTCTCTTGTATGCTGAGTTGGTATAGCATTTATTATTATTTTATTTTCTAACAATTCATTTATATCATTAGTAGCTTTTATATTTTCGCTTAGTTTTATATCCTCAAAATATTTTTTATTTATATGTAAATTATTTATATTATTTACATCTTCAATATTTCTTGCATACATTAAAACTTCATTATCTTTTGAAAGAAAATCAGCAATAGCACTTGCCCAACTTCCCGCGCCTATTATTGAAATTTTCATAAAACTCCTTTAAAACATTTTCTTTTCTTCATGATTTTTTATTCTAATTATATTTGCCCTATGCTCTACAATAATTGTTAGGGCAACAAATAAAATTATTAGTGTAAATACACTAAATCCTTGAAAATAATAAGAAATAAATGGAGCTAAAAGGCTTGCGCTTAAAGATGCTTTTGATACAGTTCTTGTAAGTAAAAATATTACTATAAATATTATAAGTAGACATAAAAAAACTCTAAAATCATAAGCTAATAAAGCTCCAGCTGAAGTTGCAACTCCCTTTCCACCCTTAAATTTCAAAAATATTGAAAATATATGTCCTAATACCACAAAAACAAGGGCTATTAGGCTATATTTTTCTCCTAGAAAAAAATTAGAAAGATAAACTGAAACAAGTCCCTTTGCCATATCTAAAAACAAGCAAAAACAACCTGCAAAAGCCCCAAAGTTTCTAAATACATTTGTAGTTCCTGGATTTCCACTTCCCATACTTCTTATATCTTTTTTAAAAAATATTTTTGCAATTATATATGAAAAAGGAATTGAGCCTAGTAAATATGAAAAAATTGCAACTAAAACAAATTTCATTTTTCTTTCCTTTCTCTAATTTCAAAAGTAAAAGGTACGCCTTGAAGGCTGTAGTTTTGTCTTATTTGATTTTCTAAATATCTTTGATAAGAAAAATGCATCAATTCTTTATCATTTACATGAAGTAAAAACTTTGGTGGTGCTGTTTGAACTTGAGAAATATAATAGATTTTTAATCTTTTTCCCTTATCTTGTGGAGGTGCTGTCATCATAATAGCATCTTGTAAGATTGTATTTAATACTCCGGTTTTTATTCTTGTGTGATAATTGCTATTTACAATTTCAATCAAGTTTAAAAGATCACTTATTCTTTGACCTTTTAAAACAGAAATAAAAATTATTGGTGCATATAGGGCAAAAGAAAGTTTATTTCTAATTTCTTTTTCCATATTTCTCATTGTATTTGTTTCTTTTTCTACCTTATCCCACTTATTTACTGCAATTATTATTGCTTTTTTATTATTATGGGCATATCCTGCAATTTTTGTATCTTGTTCTGTAACTCCTACACTTGCATCTATCAAAAATAAGCAAATATCACTACTATCTACAGCATCAAATGTTCTTTGATTTGCATAGTATTCTATATTATCATTGATTTTATTTTTTCTTCTAAGCCCTGCTGTATCTATTAAGACATAATTATTTCCATTATATTGCCAATAAGTATCGATAGCATCTCTTGTTGTTCCTGCAATATCAGTAACTATCATTCTTTCTTCATTTAATAAATGATTTACCAAAGACGATTTTCCTGCATTAGGCTTTCCGATAATTGCAATTCTTGTTGCATCTAAGTCTGTATCAAACTTAGAAAAATCTATAAATTCAATTATTTTATCTAATAAATCGCCAAGATTTTTTGAACCTTCGGCTGAAATTGAAATTAAATCATCAAAACCAAATTGATAAAAATCATAAATATATTCTGGTATCTTTGCTCCATCAATTTTATTAGCTACAACTATAACTTTTTTGTTATATTTTCTAATTTCATCAGCTATTTCATAATCATGGGGATTTATTCCTTCTCTACCATCAACCACAAATAAAATTAAATCACTTTCTAATAAGGCTTTTTCAACTTGTGATTTAACTTCTACATTCATAAGTTCTTTATTAGATATATCTAGTCCACCTGTATCGGCTAAAATAAATTCATGATTTGTCCATTCAACTTTATCATAGACCCTATCTCTAGTAACTCCACTTATATCTTCAGTAATAGCTTTTCTTTTTCCAACTAATTTATTAAATAAGGTCGACTTACCAACATTAGTTCTTCCTACCAGTGTAACAATTGGTGCGTTCATTCTTTTCTCCATATCTATTTATTGTAAATAAATAGATAAAGTTAGCAAGGCTAACCTTATCTATTTTAGGCTTTTCTTATTGTAATTATTTCTTTATTCTCATATCCCTTATCCATAATTTTCAAAACAAATAATGATATTGCTAAGAATAAAAATATAAATAAAACAGTAAGCAAGTTATTATTTAAAAATTTATCCTTAAAAATTGTATTTGCTAAAATGGCTCCCAAAATCATCATAAAAACTGGAAATAAATAAGTAAAATATGAAAGTCTATTTACAGTTTTTATATCAGAATCAAGATAAACAAAATCTCCAGGATTAAGATTTTCATTAGTAAAGGTAGTGTAGTAAGATGGTTTTATTTCACAACCACCACAAGAAGAGCAAGATCCACATCCTGATTCTTTTTGAATCATTACTTTTACATTTCCATTAAGATTTTCTACAACTATTCCTTTTTTACTAATAGTTTGCATAGATTCTCCTTCTACTCTTTAACCTCAATACTTAGCTCATTTAGGCTCTTTTCATCAACTATACTTGGAGCTTGAGTTAATGGGCAAGTTGCTGATTGAGTTTTTGGAAATGCTATTATGTCTTTAATATTATCAGTTTTAGCAAATAACATTACCATTCTATCAAGTCCATAAGCAAGTCCTGCATGAGGAGGTGTTCCATATTGTAAAGCTTCAATGAAGAAACCAAATTTTTGTTTAATATCTTCATCTGATAATTTTAAAGCTTTAAATACTTTTTCTTGGAGTTCTTGATTGTTTATTCTAACAGATCCTCCACCCATTTCATCTCCATTTATAACAATATCGTATGCTTGGGTTCTTACTTTTTCAGGTTCTGTTAATAATAAATCAATATCTTCTTCATTTGGCATTGTGAATGGATGGTGTTGAGAAACATATCTATTTTCTTCTTCACTATATTCAAACATAGGAAAGTTTACTACCCAACAAAAAGCATATTCTTTTTCATAAAGATTTTGATCTTTTGCAACTTTTCTTCTTAAAGCACCAAGTCCTTCAAGAACAGTTTTGTCCTTATCAGCTGCAATTAATATCAAGTCCTTATCGCTTATATCTAATTTTCCTATTAAATTTTCAATAATTTCTTCAGTTAAGAATTTTTTTATTGATGAATTTATATCATCTTTTGAATTAAATTTAATGAAGCTTAATCCATTTAGTCCATAGTCTTTTACAAAATCTGTTAATTTATCTAATTGTTTTCTTGAATAATTTTCTGCTTGTCCTTTAAAATTAATTGCCCTAACAGAATAACCTTCCTTAATATTATCTGTAAAAACTTTAAAGTCAGAATTTTTAAATATTTCTGATATATCTTTGATTTTATATCCATATCTTAAATCTGGCTTATCTGAACCATAGGAGTTCATTGCTTCAGAATAATCCATTCTTGGAATTGGCAATTTCAAATCATAGTCTGTAAATTTATCAAAAAGTTTCTTTAAAAGCCCTTCATTCATTTTTATTACATCATCTTGATTTGAAAAACTCATTTCAATATCAAGTTGGGTAAATTCAGGTTGCCTATTTGCTCTTAAATCTTCATCTCTAAAACATTTTACAATTTGAAAATACCTATCTAAAGATCCTATCATCAATAATTGTTTCATTAATTGTGGAGATTGTGGCAAAGCATAAAATTTACCTTGGTTTACTCTTGATGGAACTAAATAATCTCTAGCTCCTTCTGGAGTAGGTTTTGTTAAAAATGGTGTTTCAACTTCTGTAAATGCATTATCATACATATATTCTCTCATGGCTCTAACAATATCAGATCTTAATTTTAGATTTTTTTGAACTGATTGCTTTCTCATATCGAGATATCTGTATTTTAATCTTAAATTTTCACTTACATCATCATTTTCTTTTATATATATTGGAGGTGTTTTTGCCTTATCTAAAATATTTATTTTTTCAGCAACAATTTCTATATTACCTGTAGGTATATCAGGATTTTTAGATTCTCTTTCCCTAACTTCTCCTTTTACCTCAAGAACATACTCACCTGCTACATCTTTTACAGTTTTATAATTTTTTTCATCTTCTTCTCTTGTAACAATTTGAGTTATACCAGTTTTATCTCTAAGATCTATAAATACTAATGAGCCAAGATTTCTTTTTTTGGCAACCCAGCCCATAAGTACAACTTCTTCTCCAATATTTTCTTCTCTAAGTTCACCACACATGTGGCTTCTTTTAAATTCCATGCTACCTCCTAAACTAAAAATGGATTATTTTCTTTTTCAAAACCTATACTAGATGATTCTCCATGACCTGGATGAATTTTTGTTTTATCATCATATATAAAAATTTTATTTTTTATTGAATTTATTAATGTATTAAAATTTCCACCAGGAAAATCACTTCTTCCTATTGATAGATTAAATAAAGTATCTCCAGAAAAAATATGCTCTCCAAGCTTGTATGACATTGAGTCTAAGCTATGACCTGGAGTTTTTATTGCCCTTATTTTATAAGGAGAAAATTCTTCTCCATCTTTTAAATAAGAATCTATTTTTATATCCAAATCACAATATCCCCTAGACAAATTATAATCAGGGTCATTTGCAATGTTTTTGCTATCTTCGCTTGCGTAAACTTTTACATTAAATTTATTTTTAAAATATTCAAGCCCTAATACATGATCAAAGTGTGTATGTGTTAACAAAATAAATTCTATATTAATTTTATTCTTATCTATATAATTTTCAATTTTTCCATCTGGATAAACAGGGTCAATTAAAAACCATTATTTTCATCATCATAAACCACATAGCAATTTGCCATCATTGGCCCTTCAACAATTTTTTCTATATTCATTAATATAACCTTTCACTGTCAAGTTGTATAGTTACTGGTCCGTCATTTATCAAAGAAACTTTCATATGAGTTTGAAACTTTCCAGTCTCAACCTTAAATCCATCATCTTTTAATTTTTGTATTAATATTTCATAATATTTTTCAGCCTTATCTGCACTGGATGAATTTATAAAAGAAGGTCTGTTGCCTTTTCTTGCATCTCCATATAAGGTAAATTGGCTTACAATTAATAATTCTCCACCAACATCTTCCACAGATAAGTTCATTTTTCCATCAGAATCTTCAAAAATTCTTAATTTTTCTATTTTCTTTTTATATATTCTATGTCTTTTTCTGTATCAGTATCTGTAACAGCAACAAAAACCAATAAACCTGATCCTATTTCCGAAATTTTTTCATCCGAAACTTTTACACTTGCTTTTTTAACTTTTTGTACAATTGCTCTCATTAACTTTTCACCCTGTATATACTTTCTACCATTTTTATAGTCTTTAGCTTAGTTATTAATTCGTTTAATCTTTCTATATTTGGTACTGAAACTGTAAGATCTATTATACCTTCGTGATTGTCATTAACTCTAACATTCATTGCCTCTATACTCAAATTTTCTGCAGAAATTAATTTTGTTATTTCAAAAATAATTCCTGTTCCATCTTTTGTGGTAATTTGAATCCTTACTGGAAATATATCGCTAGAATTATTTTGCCAGTAAACATCAATCAATCTTTCTGGAGATTTCAAATTTGTTATATTTGGACAAGTTCTTACGTGAACACTTATTCCCTTTCCTTTTGTAATATATCCTACAATTTTATCTCCTGGAACTGGATTACAGCATTTTGCGAATTTAACTTCTACTTGATCATCTAAGTCGCTTACTCTAACTTCATTTGAAAAAGATTTTTTTGTGCTTGTCTTATTGATATCAATATTTTCAATTTGTTTTGGCAACTCTTCCTTATGTTTTTTTATTAATTTTTGGATTATTTGGTCAGTGTTTGTTTTCCCGAAACCAATTGATGCAAACATTTCATCCTTGGTAGGATATCCTAAGTCATTTGCAATTTCAACAAGCCATTCTTCTTTTATATCTCTTTTATATATTTCATTGGTTTTTCTAAGCTCTCTATATAAAGAATCTCTACCAATTTCAATATTTTCTTCTTTCCTATATCTTTTAAAAAACTGCTTTATTTTATTTTTAGCTTGATTAGATTGGACCATATTTAGCCAATCTCTGGAAGGTCCTTGGGAATTTTTACTGGTGAGAATTTCAACAACATCACCAGTATTTAATTTATGAGAAAATGGTACTATTTTTCCATTTACTTTTGCACCAACACATTTATTTCCTACTTCAGTATGAACTCTGTAGGCAAAATCTATAGCACAAGAATTAACTGGCAAGGAATAAATTTCTCCTTTTGGAGAGTATATATATATTTCTTTTGAGAAAAAATCTCCCTTTAAGGTATCAAGAAATTCCTTACTATCAACATCTTTACCACCTTCTTTTTGCCATTCCATAATTTGTCTTATAAAGGTTAATTTTTCATCAAATTCAGTGGATTTATTTTTATTTTCCTTATATTTCCAGTGAGCTGCTATACCATACTCACATTCATAATGCATTTGTCTTGTTCTTATTTGAACTTCAAAAGGTTTTGAATCTTCACCAAAAACTGTTGTATGCAAAGACCTATATCCATTTGGTTTTGGTTGGCCAATATAATCTTTGATTCTATTTGGTATTGGACGCCAAATAGAATGAACTTTCCCTAAAACTTCGTAACAATCTGCAACTGTATCAACTAAAACTCTTACAGCTGTCATATCGTAAATTTCATTAAATTCAATCTTATTTCTGCTCATCTTTTTATAAATTGAATATAAACCCTTAGGTCTACCTGAAATTTCGTAATTTATTTTTGAAGTTGAAAGAGCCTTATTTAAGGTATCAATTATTTCATTTATATAGGCTTCTCTTTCTCTTCTTTTGTTGTGAACCATTTGAGCAAGTTCATAATATTCTTCAGGTTTTTGATACCTAAAGCATAGATCCTCAAGCTCCCATTTCATTGTATATATTCCAAGCCTATGAGCAAGAGGGACATAGATTTCTAGGGTTTCACTAGCAGTTTGTTTTTGTTTTTTTTCAGTCTTATATTCTAAAGTCCTCATATTATGTAAACGGTCAGCTATTTTTATCAAAATAACTCTAACATCGTTACTCATAGCTAAAACCATTTTTCTTATATTTTCAGCCTGCTTTTCTTCCCTAGTTTTGTAATTTAATTTTTTAAGTTTTGTTACTCCATCAACCAAAAATGTTATTTCTTCACCAAAAGCTTCTTTCATTTGCTCTTCTGTAACAGGAGTATCTTCTAATACATCATGCATTAATCCAGCACAAATGGTCTGATCATCTAATTGCATACCAGATAAGGTTTCGGCAACAGCAATTGGGTGAATAAAATAATCTTCTCCAGAATTTCTTTTTTGACCCCTATGATGATATTCAGCAAAATCATAAGCTTTTTTTATCAAATTAATATCAGCATTCTCATTATTTTTTAAAATTATTTTTTTGAAATTTAAAAATTCTTTTTGAAAATCTTTTGCCATAATATCACCTACCTTATATCTATCAATCTTAATTGTAAATTTCTTTTTCCATTAAATTCATTTATATCTGGATAAAAAACTACATCTATCTTATTTCCTATAATATTTCCCTTAAATTTATCATTTAAGTATTTATAATCTTTTTTTGCATTAAACATTATCGCTTCAATATCACGTCCATTTTTATTTAAAATCATCTTCATGGTGTTTTTATTATTGCCAATCATATTCAAATTTTTTATATAAAGATTCTTATCAGCAAATTTTGCCTTTGGATTATCCTTGCCAAAGGGTTCTAATCTTTCCAAACTTTCAGCAAATTCAAGAGAAAGTTTTTCTATAGGAATTTGAGCATCAATATTTATTATATTTTCAAAATCTTCCTTACTTAGCTTAGATTTTTCATTTAATATTTTCCTAAATTCATTAACCTTGTCTTTTTTTATGGAAAGACCACAAGCCATAGGATGTCCGCCAAATGATTCAAGCATATCTTTTATTTCAAAGACTTCTTTGTAAATGTTATAGGCTTCAATGCTTCTACCAGAACCTTTTAAAATTTCATCTTGACTTGATTGAGTCATAATAATTGTTGGTTTATTAAATTTTTCTTTAATCCTTCCTGCAATTATTCCACAAATACTTTCTTCAATATTATCAACATAAACAATGATTATATCATCATTATAATATTTTTTATTTTTAATAATTTCTAGTGTTTTCTCAAGTCCAATATTGGTCAAATCTTTTCTTTCATTATTTAGACTTACAAGATTTTTTGCATAGGTATGGATTTTTTCAACATCATCTTCCATAAGCATATCAATTGCAAGTTTTGCTGTAGAAAGTCTGCCTGTTGCATTCATACAAGGACCAATAATAAAACCAAGAGTATATGCACTGACTTCTTTATTCCAAGAATTTTCTTCAACCAAGGCTTTTATTGCTAGTTTTTCTGTATTATTTATCCTTTTTAAACCTTCTATTACAAAAATCCTATTTTCATCAGTAAGTGAAACTATATCACAAACTGTTCCCATAGCTACATATTCCAATAAACCATAAAGATAATCTAAATCTCCCTCAAGTTTTTGGTACAAAGCTTGCATTAATTTAAAAGCAACACCTGCTCCACATAAATCATCAAAGGGATATGTATTATCAAGTCTTTTAGGATTTATAACGCAATCAGCTTCTGGTAAAATTTGCTTTACCCATTCTCCATCTTCTTTTTTCGAAACTTGATGATGGTCAGTTACAATAACTTTTATTCCATTTTCTTTTAATTTTTTTACCTGATTAATAGCAGTAATTCCATTATCACAAGTAATTACAAGACTTACCTTATCAGCAATTGCCCTATCAATCATTCTTTCACTAATTCCATAACCATCAATGACCCTATCTGGTATATCATAACTTATGTCATCATAAAAATATAATAAGCCATCCAAAAGAGTCATAGTCGAGCTTATTCCATCTTGATCATAATCTCCAAATATTCGAATGGATTCTCCTTCTTCCATGGTTTCAATTATAATATTAATTGCTTTTTCCATATCTTTTAATAAGTATGGATCGTGAAGTTTTTCCAAACTAGGATTTATAAAACTTTCAACTAGATTAGGATCTATTATATCTCTATTTGCAAGTATTAAAGCTTCCAACTTGCTAATATTTTTATTTTTAAATTTGATAAATAATTATTTTTTTATTATATATATACCACTTGGTCATAAGTACCTCTCTTATGAATAAATTATACCATTTTTAGAATCAATATAAAGATATGAACAAAAGCAATATTAATTATAAAATACAAAGTTGAAAATTTTGATAAATTATAAATTATTTTGCATTTATTTTAAATAATGATAAAATAATAAAATAAAATTTAATGGAGAATAATATGGTAAATATATTGAAAAGTTTTAATGATTTGCTATGGGACTTGCCCTTGATTTTGGCAATTGCTGGAACAGGAGTATACATAAGCATAAAAACTCAAGCAATTCAATTTAGAAAATTAGGATACGCTTTAAAAAATACTTTAGGAAAAATTTTCGAAAAATCTCATCATAATGCAAAAGGGGACATAAGTCCTTTTGGAGCTTTGGCTACGGCCCTTGCTGCAACAGTAGGGACTGGAAATATTGTTGGTGTATCTCTTGCTATTATTTTGGGAGGTCCAGGAGCAATTTTTTGGATGTGGATTGCCGCTTTGTTGGGAATGGCTACAAAATTTTCTGAAGTTACTTTAGCTGTTGCCTATAGAGAAAAAAGAAATGGTAAATTTGTCGGCGGGCCAATGTATTACATAGAAAAAGGTTTAAAAAATAAAAAACTTGCAAAAACTTTCGCAATTTTTGCAGGCATTGCAGTTTTTGGCATAGGAGATTCTACTCAATCAAACGCTATATCAGGTGTCCTTAAAGATACTTTCGGTATAAATACTATAATCACTGGTATTGTTTTATGTATTCTTGCAGGAATTGTTATTGTAGGTGGTATAAATTCAATTACAAAAGTTACTGAAAAATTAGTTCCTTTTATGTCACTTCTTTACATAATTGGATGTTTGTGGATTTTGTTTTTAAATAAGTCTAATATTTTGCCAGCTTTAAAATCAATTTTTATAGGAGCCTTTAATCCAAAAAGCCTTGGAGGATCTTTTGCTGGTCTTTCTATTAAAGCAGTTATATCTTCTGGAGTTGCAAGAGGAGTTTTTACAAATGAAGCAGGACTAGGCTCTTCTCCAATGGCTCATGCTTGTGCAATAACAGATCATCCCGTTCGTCAAGGACTTTGGGGAATAAGCGAAGTTTTTGTCGATACAATTATTATTTGTACAATGACAGCTCTTGTAATTCTTTCAACAAATGTGGATATAAGCGATACAAAAAATGCAGCAAGCCTTGTGGCTCGTGCTTTTCAAACTGGATCAAGCTTTGGTTATTTAATAGTAAGTATTGGTATAAGTTTATTTGCTTTTTCCACAATTTTAGGCTGGGCATATTATGGAGAAACTTCCCTTAGATATTTATTTGGAAATAAAATTATAATTCCTTATAGAATTTTGTATGTTATTTTTGTTTTTGTTGGAGCAAATATTGACCTTGGTGTAGCTTGGATTGTTGCAAATATTTTAAATGGTTTTATGGCAATTCCTAACCTTTTTGCAATAATAAATCTTGCACCAGTTGTAGTTAATCTAAGTAAAGATTTCTTCTCTAAACCAGAAAAAATTAGAAAAAGTCCTGAAGAATACGATTATTGTCTTGAAATAAAGAAAAAATAAATTTTAAAAAAATAAAAAATCTTGCTTTAAAATGTTTTTAAATAACAATTTAAAGCAAGATTTTTATTTTAAATCTCTATTATTTTTTCAATACTATC
>NZ_HE978616.1:13123-93862 GCF_000307225.1 Anaerococcus vaginalis | reverse complement strand
TTTTTTCAATACTATCAGTTCTTATAAGAAAATAAGATATTTTTTCATCTTTTCCGCTAGCTATTAAACATTCACCACCATTAAATTCTATAACTTCGCCAATTATTTTACTTTCACTTATGATTTTTGACCCTACTTTTAGATTTTTTTTGATAAATTTTTTATTTTTTTCTTCTCAAAATCATCTTTTAAAGAATAAAAATAAAACATCAAAGCCAATATTATTAAAATTATATACTCTAATTTAAGATTCATATCCATATTTTTTGTAAAATTCTTTTTTAAAATCTAAAAACCTATCTTCCATTATAGATTTTCTTATATCTTCACACAATTTAAGCAAGAAATACAAGTTATGATAAGTCAAAAGCCTTGCTCCTAAAATTTCATTTACATTTACAAGGTGTCTTACATAAGCTCTTGAATAATTCCTACAAGTATAGCAATCACAATCATGATCAAGAGGCGTAAAATCTTCCTTGTATTTTGCATTTCTTACAACAAGTCTACCCTCAGATGTTATTGCAGTTCCATTTCTTGCAATTCTTGTAGGAAGTACACAATCAGCCATATCAATTCCAGCCTCAAAAGATTCAAATAAATAATCAGGACTTCCTACACCCATATTATATCTTGGTTTATCTTCTGGCAAAAGTGGAGTTGTATATTTTAAAAGTCTTATCATTTCTTCTTTTGGTTCTCCAACTGACAAACCACCAAGAGAATATCCATCAAAATCCATGGCACAAGTTTCTTCTACCGATCTTTTTCTAAGATCTTCAAACATTCCACCTTGAATAATTCCAAATAATGATTGGTCTTTGTGAGAATTTTTTTTATGATAATCAAGTCCTCTTTTAGCCCATCTTATTGTTCTTTCAACAGATTCTTCTACATATTTATAATCTGCAGGATATGGGATACATTCATCAAAGCTCATCATAATATCTGAATGGATGTCATTTTGAATCTCAATTGATTTTTCTGGAGTAAGTAAATGTTTTGATCCATCTATATGAGATCTAAAAACTACACCTCTTTCAGAAATATTTCTATTTTCTGACAAGGAAAAAACTTGAAATCCACCACTATCGGTTAATATTGGTCCATTCCAATTCATAAATTTATGTAGGCCACCAGCTTTTTTCATAATGTCCATTCCAGGTCTTAAATATAAATGATAGGTATTGCCCAAAATTATTTTTGCATCAATTTCTTTTAACTCTTCAACACTCATAGTTTTTACAGTAGCTTTTGTTCCAACTGGCATAAAAATTGGTGTTGGTATATCTCCATGGTCTGTGTGAATTATTCCACACCTTGCATTGGAATATTTATCTTTTTTTATTAACTCATATTTTATCGGCATCTTTTCTCCTATTTTAAAAACATAGCATCGCCAAAACTAAAAAACCTATATTTTTTTTCAACAGCATCCTTATAAGCATCTAAAATTATTTCTCTATTTGCAAGAGCTGATACAAGCATTATTAGTGTAGATTTTGGCAAGTGAAAATTTGTAATTTGACAGTCTATAACCTTAAATTCAAATCCTGGATAAATAAAAATATCAGTCCAGCCAGAATCTTCTTTTATTTCCCCATTTTTTTTATAAACTGATTCTAGTGTTCTTGTAGTTGTAGTTCCTGTTGAGATAATTCTCTTATTATTTTTCTTAGTTTCATTTATTAAATCCGCAGTTTCTTTGCTGATTTGATAAAATTCAGAGTGCATCTTGTGTTTTTTTACATCATCAACTTTTACTGGTCTAAAAGTTCCAAGACCAACATTTAAAGTAATATATGCTAATTTTACACCCTTTTCTTCAATTTTTTTAAGTAATTCTTTTGTAAAATGAAGACCTGCTGTTGGTGCTGCAACCGATCCTGGATTTTTTGAATAAACTGTTTGGTATCTTTCCTTATCCTTTAATTTTTCTTTTATATAAGGTGGCAAAGGCATATTTCCAAGCCTATCTAAAATTTCTTGAAAAATCCCATCATAAGAAAATTCTACAATTCTGTTCCCATCTTCTTTTATATCGACAACCTCAAGGCTTAATTCATCAGAAAAAATACATTTTGTTCCGATTTTCATCTTTTTTCCTGGCCTAACAAGGACTTCCCACCTGTCTTTTTCTATATTTTCAAGTAAAAATACTTCTATTTCCTCTTCTTTATCTTCTCTGTGGCCAAAAAGTCTCGCAGGAATAACTCTTGTATCATTCATTACAAGAAGATCTCCTTCATTTAAGTAATCTATAATATCATAAAAATGTTTATCTTCTCTTTGACTGGTTTTTCTATCTACAACCATTAATCTTGAAAAATCTCTCTTATCAGCTGGATGTTGAGCTATAAGTTCTTCTGGTAAATAGTAATCAAAATCTTCTGTTCTCATCTTAATCCTCAAATTTTAATCCATAATGTTCATAAGCTTTTTTTGTAAGTATTCTTCCCCTTGGTGTTCTTGTCAAAAAACCAATTTGCAATAAATATGGCTCATAAACATCTTCTATAGTAACATTTTCTATTCCAGTTGATGCTGCAATTGTGTCTATACCAACTGGACCTCCATCAAAATTTTCAAACATAGTTAAAATAATTTTTTTATCCATATTATCAAGCCCCATGTGGTCAACTTCAAGAAGCTCAAGTCCTTCGCATGAGGTTTCATAATCTATAACTTCATCTTTTTTTACAATAGCAAAATCTCTTACTCTTTTTAATAATCTATTTGCAATTCTTGGAGTTCCCCTACTTCTTCTTGCAATCTCAAAAGCACCATTTTCTTCTATTGGAATATTTAAAATATCTGCTGATCTTTTTACAATTTTTGTAAGATCTTTTGTATCGTATAAATTTAAGGATAACAAAACTCCAAACCTATCCCTTAAAGGTGCAGAAAGCATTCCTGCTCTTGTCGTAGCTCCTACTAGGGTGAATTTTTCCAAATCAATTCTAATCGATTGAGCATTTGGTCCTTTTCCTACAATAATATCAAGGGCGAAATCTTCCATTGCTGGATATAAGATTTCTTCAACAGACCTATTTATCCTGTGAATTTCATCTATAAATAAAACATCTCCCTTGTCAAGATTTGTAAGAATACTTGCAAGATCAGATGGTCTTTCTATGGCAGGCCCACTTGTAATTCTTATATTTACTCCTAATTCATTGGCAATAATATTTGAAAGAGTCGTTTTACCAAGTCCTGGAGGACCTTGTAATAAAACATGGTCAAGGGGTTCTTGTCTTTTTAATGAAGATTCTATAAAAATTTTCAATTTTTCTTTTGCCTTTTCTTGACCTATATAATCTTTAAGCCACTTAGGTCTTATGGTAATTTCCTTATATTTATCACTTATTTGCTCATTTGAGCCAACTATTCTTTCATTTTGATCATACATATAAGCACCCTAAATCATTCGCTTTAAAGCCTCTTTTATTATTTGTTCAAGGCTTAGGTCCGTATCTTTTAATGTAGTTAAAACTTTGTCTATACTATTTCTTTGATAGCCAAGATTTATTAAAGCTTCCCTTGCAACATCAATTTCATTATTTGATCCAACAATTTTTGTATCTGAAATTGTTAAATCTTCATTGATTGCCATTTTCTTAACTTTATCGACAAGTTCAAGGATAATTCTTGATGCAGTTTTCTTTCCAATTCCCTTAGCCTTTGTCAAAGTATCAATATCATTATTTACTATGGCAAGTTTAATCTTATCTACATTTAAAGTTGATAAAACTGCTATGGCATTTTTTGGACCTATAGTTGAAACACTTGTCAAAAGTTCAAAAACTTCTAATTCATCTTTTGATGAAAACCCAAACAAAGAAATATCATCTTCTCTTACATTCATCTTTGTAAAAATTTTAAATTCATTATTTATTTCCAAAGTTTTTATTGTATTAAATGAAGAATTAATCAAATAACCTATATTATTATTTTCAATAACAAAAATATCTTCACCAATATATTTAATTTCACCTATTATATAACTAATCATTAATTCATCCTAAATTGTTCTTTAAATCTTTGACTAAATGCGTGAGTTAGAGAAACTGCCAAAGCATCAGCAGCATCATCAGGTTTTGGAATCTCGCTTAAATTTAGTAAAGTTGTAACTGTTTCTTGCATTTGTTTTTTATTCGCCCTACCAAATCCTGTTATAGCTTGTTTTATTTGAAGAGGCGTATATTCATAAATTGGTAGATTATTTATTTGAGCACATAAAACTTGAACACCTCTAGCATGACCTACAGTTATTGCGGTTTTTACATTTTGATTAAAAAATAATTCCTCAATAGCAAACTCATCTGGTTTAAATTCTTTTATAATATCATCCAAATTATTATATAAAATTTTTAGTCTTTCTGGAGTTTTTGTTTTTGCTGAAGTTGTAATTACTCCATTTTCTAAAACTTTATAAATATTTCCCTTAACTTCCAAAACTCCATAACCCATTATCGCAATTCCTGGATCAATTCCTAAAATAACCATACTAACCTTTCCTAAACTTACAATTAAAAAAGGGCTAATTGCCCTTTTGTTTTAATGATACCTATTTACAACTTCTATACAAAGTCCCTTCCAATAATAATTAGCATAAACATCAATTGCTATTTTATAAAGTAAACTTACTAACTTATCGTTAATTTCTTGAGCCTGCTTTAATGTAATATCTTCTGTATAAATCATATCAATATCAAAAGCCAACTGCTTATTAGTATTAACATCCAGATTTAAAACTTTTAACTTTAAGTAGGTATCAGAATAATTTTTTACACTTTTTCTTATATCAGAAACCAATTCTTTATTGTCATAAATTTTTTTTAAATAATTATCTTTTTCTTGATTCACATAAGAATTATCTTCTGTAAAGATTTCATTTTCTTCAAATAAAAAAGAATCACCATAATGATTAATGGCGAGATACTCTAGCTCATCTATTAATTCCTTATCCTTAAATGCCCTATATTCGCTTTTTAAAGTTAATAGAAATTCAAATCTATCCAAATCTTTGCCAATTGTCTTTTCCAAACTTCTTATGATTTGATCTATATCTGATAAATACCAAAAATTCTTTTTTAAATTTTTAAGTATATAGGATTTTATAAAAAATTTATTTTTCTTATAATTTCTAAAATTTTTATTATCATACAATGACATCAAAGTATTAAGTGAAGAGATATCTTCATTAATTAAATAATCATATTCAAGTTTTTCAATTATTGGTTTTTTTTGCGCACTTGATGTCATATTCTTGTCCCTCTTTTTGTTCTGTAAATAAATTGTAACATAAAATAAAATAAATTTATTTATATTTATTTACAGAAAAAATAAAAATAGCTAAAATAAATGTATAATTTATGTACAATTTTCTTAATTTTGTATAAATTATTTATAAATTAGCTATTTGAAAAAATCATATTTAATTTTATTCATTAAAAAAATTTTTAAAATTGATGGAAATTAACCAACAAATCTTTTAATAGAAAAGTATAATTTACGTCTTTTCTTTCAACATGAATCTTAGTTTTATCTTTTAAATTTTTATCGTTATAAAGTCTATCTATAAGTTCGAAACTTGGATTTATTGCATGCGCATTACCAACTTTTTCGAACATAGAAAAATCTCCATTTGTATCTCCATAAGCATGGGATTTTTCTAAATCAATATTATATTTTTCGGCTAAAAAATCTATTGATTTTTTCTTATTTTTACTATCCCACATTGGCAAAATTTCACCTGTAAATTTATTATTTTTATCAAAAATATATTTTGTAGCAATTGTATCATCTGCTCCATAAATATTAGCAAATTCTTTTACTAAAAAATCTGGTGATCCTGATATTACAAATATTTTATATCCTTCTTTTTTGTGATATTCTAAGGCTTTTTTTGTAATTCTATAAATTTTGCTTTTATTATTTTCAATCACTTTTTTAGAATATAAGTTAATAATATCCTTGTCTATTCCTATTAAATTTTTTTGATAAAATAATGACGCCTTATCTAAGTAGTCTTCATAAGAGCCTTTTCTGTCTTGGTACTTTTGGTATAAGGGTTTTACATTTTTAAGCCAATTTTTTTTATCAAGTATATCGTCTTCTGTCATCAAAAAATAATGTTCAATTAATAAAGAATTTCTAAATAAGGTTCCATCAATATCAAAAAAAGCCGCCTTATTTTTTTCCATTTTTTTTCACCTTTTTATCTTGATTATAATAATCTTTTACTCCATTAGATAAATCTATTATTCCTGCAAAAAGAATACCTATCAAGGAATTTGAAAGCAGAATAATTCCAATCCAAACTAAATTTAAACCTATCGCTGAAGTTAAACTGAAAATAGCTATTATGCTTATTGCTAAACCTACTATCCCCATTATAAAAGATGGGTAAAATTTTATAATTCTTTCATCGCTATTTTTACTCATAAAATATGTCAAACCTATTATCACTAAAGATAGGATTGGTAAGACTATAAGCTTTCCTATATTATTTACTATTAAATTTATTAAACCTGCCATATTTATTCCTTCATTAAATCAATTCTATTTATTTTTATTTTTCCATTTATTTCTAAAATTACAAATCCAGCCTTTTTATCTCTAGGAAGACTTGGAGAACCAGGATTTAGCAAATATAAATTAAATTCTTCAATATATTCAAAATAATATATATGGGTATGTCCAAATATTACAAAATTACAATCATAATCAATTGCTTTTTGAATAAGTTGATTTTTTGAAAAATATACTCCTTCTTTATGTCCATGAACCAATAATATATTTATTTTCCCTATAGGAATTATTTGTTCAAAAGAATTTTTATAGTCTCCATAGTCGTTATTCCCCTTGACTGTCGTATAATTTATGCCAGTTAATTTTGAAATATTATAAGCATCACTCGTATAATCTCCTGCATGAATCATAAAATCTACATTATTTTTTTTAATATAATCTACAATCGAATCAATTTCTCCGTGGGTATCACTTGTTACTAATATCCTCATTAAAATCTTCTTTCAATATAAATTTTTTAAACTTTTCTAAAGCTAAAGACCTATGACTGTATAAATTTTTTTCTTCATCGCTCATTTGACCAAAAGTTTTATTTAATTCCACAATTTTAAAAATTTGATCATAGCCAAAATCCTTATTGCCGTACTCTTTTTCGCTTATTTCTCCATCAATTTTACCATCAAAATAGTAATCTTTTCCTTTTTCATCTATAAAACAAACACTTGTTTTAAAATAAGCCTTCCTATTTTTAGAATTTTTCAATTCATACAATAATTTATCCCTATTATCTTTATAAGTAGGGTTATCTCCAGCATATCTGTGAGAATATACTCCTGGTTTTAAATCTAAATCCTCTACAAATAAGCCAGTATCATCAGCGAGTGTTGGAATTTTTAAAATATCATACAAGGATTTTGCTTTTTTATAGGCATTTTCCTTTAAAGTTTTTCCATCTTCTTCCACTTCAAAATTTTTCAAATCAAAATCTTCTATGGTATAGATTTCTATATTTTTATCTAAAATTTCTTTTATTTCTCTAACCTTATCTTTGTTAGATGTTGCAAGTACTAATTTCATATTTACCTCTTTAATAAATATTATCAAATATTTTAAAGTTTAGTCAATTTTTCCTTATTTAATGAATTATTATATTATTTTCATTAAAGGATTTTTCCCATTTTTCAGCGTATGAACCCAAGCCTTGTTCAAACATAATTATATCTGTTGAATTTGACAATTGTATAGAAAATTTTGGATTAGGATCAATTAAACCATTTTTTACACTATAAAATAAAATCTCATCTGGACTTTGAATGGCAACATATTGACCATTTGCAAGTTGAAAATAATCTTTAGCCTGACCATTTATATTTTTTATTTTATCTATTGCAATATCCCTTTTTTCTTCATCTATAAAATCTCCCTTTATAGCAATGTCTATAGGAAATGATTTTTGTTCTAAACTTTGATTTTTTTCAATTTGATAAGATGATTGAAGTTGCCATAAGCCAAAATTTCTAACAAAACCAAAATTAGTAAAATCATAAGATATTTTATTTTCATCTGGTGTATTTATATTTTTACTTATTTTATCATACACAATACTTTTAAAAATTTCTTTGCTTTTATTATCGCCAGTAAACTCATTAATAGTTAGAAAATCATTATTTCCAATCTTATCAGTCTTTAACATAGCATATTTATTTATAGGAAATTTATCTGAAGTTAAGTTATAATCAAAAGAAACAAAATCCTCATCTACATAATTAATTTTTAAATCTATATCATCATCTTCAAAAATATACTTACTCTTATTGCTATTTTTTAATTCATTTTCCAATTTTACTGGATATGCTTTAATGGTATCATATTTTTTACTATTTGAATTTATTTCACATTTAATTCTCCAAAAATCATCTTTTAAAGGGAAAAATATATGTTCAGCTTTTTCGATCCTTGCCATTTTATTTGGTTCAAGCCTTATACAATAAGTGTAGTAATAATAATTTGGGCTTAATGATTTATTATCAATTCTTTCTCTAACTCCCATTAATACGCAGGTATCTTCTTCAACTTTTTCTCCAGTTTTTGTTGTGGTTCTTTCTTTTGATGCTTTTTTGGCATATTTTTTGATAATATTTCTCTTAACTGACTTCTCTATTTTTTTTAAGATTATAGCCGATTCATCTTGAATATAAAAAATTTTATTCTTATTCAAAATTACAAAATCTTTAGAAAATAATTGCCCCTGATTAGCAGACAAAATTTTTACATAGGAATTTGAAGATAAATCCAGATCTAAGGCTCTACTTTCTAAATAAGATTTTAAATTTACATATTTAGATGAAAATTTTGGTGGATAGGCATAATCATTATTCAAGGCAACCAAATTTTTATCAATGTATAATTTATCCTTAATTTTTACATTTGTTAAATTACTTTCATCCGATCCTTTTTTTATTTCACTTACTTCCCAGGTTCCTTTTAATACTGGATCTTCAACTTTTGGTGGATCAATTAATTCAGTAACATCCTCTGGTCTTCCAAAACTACAAGAAGTTAGTATAAGAAGAAATATTAATAAGCTTATTTTTTTAAATTTATTCATATCCTAAACCCTCGGCAAAACTACAGTAACAGAAGTTCCAACAGTGTACTTACTTTTTATAATTAATTTTCCATTATGAGCTTTAACTATTTCTTCACAAATAGATAAGCCCAATCCAGTTTGGCTTTTTGATGATGAGCCTTTAAAAAATTTACTTGATACAAAGGATATTTCATCTTCTTTTATTCCTTCTCCATCATCTTTTGTTTCGATATTTACATTATCTCCATCTTTACTTATAATCACATCAATATGGCCATCTTTTTCTGTAAATTTCATTGCATTATCAATTATATTTATAAAAACTTCTTTTAATCTATTCTTATCACAATGAACTAAAATTTCATCATAAACTGTTTTAAATTCAAAATTTATTTTTTCATTTAAACTTCTTGGATACAATTGATGGTAAACCTCTTTTACTATGTCAACAATATTAAAGTCTTCTTTTTCATATTGGAAAGATGTGGAAGAAAGTCTTGAAAAATTAAGAAGGTCCTCAACCATTAAAGATAATCTTTCTCCCTCATTTTCAATTATATTTAAACCTTGGTTTAACATATCTTCGTTTTTTTGTATTTCTTTTGCCTGTAAAGTTATTGCCCAGCCTTTAATTGAAGTAAGTGGAGTTCTTAGTTCATGAGATACAGATGAAATAAATTCATTTTTCATATCTTCCCTTTTAACAATATTTTCACTCATATAATTAAGAGTTTGTCCTAGCTCAGAAATTTCATTTTTCCCATCTTCATTTGCCTTTGCCTTAAAATCTCCTTGTGCTAATTTTTCTCCTACCTTAGTCAATTTTTTTATAGGAACGACCCATTTTTTTGAAGCATAATATGATACTATTAGAGTCGCAATAAAAATAATTAATCCAAAAGATAAAAATATAATCATCTGATTATTTACATTTTCTTTTACCTTTGAAGTTGATGAAATTAATCTAATAATTCCGATTTGTTTTTGATTATCACTTAATGGATATGATAAGGCTATAACCTCCTCATCTGTCTTATCATTAAAAAGTTTTTGATATGAATATTCTCCCTTGTTTGCATTTATTACATCAATAGTTTTAATTTTTGTTCCAACTTTTGATGAGCCAAGTGAATCAAATAATACATTAGAAGAATTATCCAAAATTTGAACTTGGCTAACATTATTTCTATAAAAAGAATTTTTATCACCAATTACAATTTCTGATAAATCATATCTTGATAAATAATTTGAATATAAAACCTGATTATATTTTGCTTGGTTAAGCATAGCTCCAACTAGAGAAGATTCATAATAATTAGTAATTGATCTATATGAAAAGATTTCAAAACCTATAATTACAACCGTTACAAAAATCATTATTATTTTCATAATACTAAAAATTATGCTATTGAAATTTATTTTAAATAATAATTTTCTTTTTTTCTCATCTCCATCTATAACCTGTTCCCCAAACTGTTTCAATATACTCAGGTTTAGCAGGATTTTCTTCGATTTTAGCTCTAATTCTTCTAATATTTACATCTACAATTTTTGTATCTGTGCTATAATTATCTCCCCAAGTATCTTTCATTATTTCCATCCTACTCATAGCTTTTCCTTTATTTAAAATGAAATTTTTTAATATGATAAACTCTGTAGGTGTAACATCAATTTCTTTATTATTTTTATAAAAATTCCTTGAATAAAGATCTAATCTAAATACGCCATCTTCAAGGATATTTTCATTTTTATCTTCCTTCTCATCTTCAGTAAATTTAACTCTTCTCATCAAAGATCTTACTCTAAGAATTAACTCTTGTGGATTAAATGGTTTTATTATATAATCATCGCATCCTCTTTCAAGACCAAGGATTTTATCAATATCTTGACTTTTAGCAGATACCATAATAATTCCAACCTTAGGATATTTTTTTCTTATGCTATCACAAACTTCATATCCACTTATTCCTGGTAGCATTATATCGAGTATGAAAACAGCAGGTTCCTCTTCATCCGCTAGTTTTAAAGCTTCTTCACCAGTACCAGCTTCAACTATATCAAATCCAGCATATTCCAAATTTATTTTCATAAATTGTCTAATATGTTCTTCATCGTCACAAATTAAAATTTTATCGCTCATTTTTTAACCTTTCCATAGCAATTCTTCCAGCGCCTATTACACCTGCATCATTTAAAAATTTGGCTGGTTTTATTTCGATTTCTTCAGATAAATGACAATAATTTTTAAAGTTTTCCAATACTGCATCCCACCAATAATCTTTAGAATTTATAACTCCACCACCAATTATTATAAGCTCTGGATCAAAAACATTTCTCAAACTTGTCAAAAACCAAGCTAAATCACTTGTAAATCTGTCGATAACTTTTTTTGCATTTTCATCTTCATTAGAAATTTTAAATATTTCTTCACCACTTAATTTGTTTCTTGTTAATTCTTCATAATGCCTAACAATTGCAGTTCCTGAACAATAACTTTCTGCACAGCCACTTTGTCCGCATGTGCAATATTCCCCATTAGGATGAAGAATAACATGACCTAATTCAGCACCTTGGAAATGACTTCCTGATAAAAGTCCCATTTTTTCATTATAAATCGCTCCTCCAAGTCCAGTTCCAATTGTAATCATAACAATATCTTTATAACCTTCTCCAGCTCCAAGCCATTTTTCACAAACCAAGGCTATATTAGCATCATTTTCTACAAAAACAGGAAGTCCTGACATTTTCTCAACTTCTTCTTTTAGATTAAGGCCTGTCCATCCATCAATATTTCCTGCAAAAGTTACTATTCCATTTTCTGAATCAATAAATCCTGGAGTTCCAACTCCAATAGCTTTTATTTCATCAGTTTTTAAAAAGTCTATAATTTTCGAGATATTTTCTAATACCTTATCTTTTCCTTCTCTTGCACAAGTTTCAAGTCTGTAGGTTTTTAAAATTTCGCCTGTTTCATCAATTATTGCTCCTTGAATTTTTGTGCCACCTATGTCAAGTCCTATTGTTTTAGTCATTATTTTCTCCTATAAATTCTCTAAGTATTGAATGATCATCTATTATTTTAGTATCTTCCATTTCAACAAAATATGATAAAATATTTTTTAATCTATCAATCATATAATAATATTTTGAATTATTTGAAACCTGCTTAAAACATAGTAAAGCATATTTTTTCAAAGCGTTATATTCATAAATCAAAGATGAGTCAATATAAAAATCCGCCCTATTTTGATAAGGAAATATATATTTTTCTTCACCTAATTTTACACTGTACCAAGACTTTAAGGTTTCTAATGTATCATATCCCCTATATTTATTATCTCTTACTATTCTTCTAATAAGTCTAGTTTCAGTTGAGGAGATCCTATTTGTAGAATCAATATTTATTCCTGTTAAGACAGAAACATAAATTTTATATTTATTTTTTTCTGGTATGCAATCTGTAAGTTTTGGATTTAAGGCGTGGATTCCTTCTATAATTAAAATTGTATTTTCTGTCATTTTTATTTTTTTATTTGATAAAGTTCTTATTCCTTTAACAAAATTAAATGAAGGTAAAACCACTTCTTTGCCTTCTAAAAGATCAAGTAAATCTTCATTTAAACTATTAAGATCAATTGCATCTATACTTTCAAAATCCTTATTACCATTTTCATCAACAGGGGTTTTATTCCTATCTAAAAAGTAATCATCAGTTGAGATAACATATGCGTTTTTTCCTAATACTGCAAGTTGGATTGCTAATTTTTTTGCGGTAGTTGTTTTTCCTGATGAAGATGGCCCTGCAAGCATAACTATGTTCATATTGTTAGCAATAATATCTTTAGCACATTTACTAAGTTGATTATTGTAATAAGCTTCATTAACATTTGTTAAACTCTCTATTTTTTATTTTTAACTAAATTATTCAAGTCGCTTGCAAAATTAATTCCTAATAGATTTGTCCATCTTTTTGATCTTTCATAAATTTTTGGTATATTAATTTCTTCTTTGAAATCTAATAATTTAGAATTTTCATTTTTTTTATAATTAATTAAAAGACCAGGATAATAATAAATTATATCAAATTCTTCTATCCAAGAAGATTTTGGACATAAAGAGTTTGTAAAGAAAAAATATTCTCCCAATACTTTATAAATATATATCTCTTCTAAATCAGTGCTCTCTAAAAGATTATACTTGTCGATTTTGTCATTTTCCTTAAAAATTTTTAAGGCTTCATCTCTTCTATAAGATTTCTTTATCAAGGAGATATCTTTTTCAATTAACTCTTCCATCTTATTTTTTATTTTATCTACATCTTTATGTGAAATTTTGAAATTTTCAACTGATAAGTATAGGCAATCATTGACGGAATATTCTATATTAATCTTTACATCTTTATATAATTTTTTTATTGCTAGCATACAAATTAAAGCTATAGTTGATTCATAAGAAAGATTTGCAATATGACTGTATTTTTTTATAAAATATATTTTATCATTTTCAAAAACTTGATAATTTAAGTCCTCTATTTTTCCATTTACATTAGCAAGCACATAATCCCTGTAATTTTTTGGATATTTTTCTTTAATAATTTCATATAATATGTTTTTATTAGTTTTTGAAATTTCGTTATTTATTAAAATTTGCATTGAAAACTTCCTCTTTTAATTCATTAATCTTTTCTACTTGCTTTGAAGTAAAAACATTATTTTCTAAATATTCAAAATTTTTTATATGAGAAAATTTTAACTTGTAGGCTAATAAGGCTTGGTTTTTAAGATTTATTTTCTTATAGTCTATTTTTGAATTACTATATTTTCTATCTCCAATTATAGGTGTTGAATTTTTATATAGTGAATATCTAATTTGGTGAGTTTTTCCTGTAATCAACTCACATTCTAATAAAGTGAAATTATTTTTTGATTCTATAGGATGAAATTTAGTTATAATTTCTTTACCTTCATTATTTTCTCTTATCATATTTTTATTTTCATTTTTAGAAATTTTAGTATTTATCTCAAAATCTTTCTTAATTTCACCTTCAACTATAGTCAAATAATATTTATTTATTTTTCTTTCGCTTATTGCCTTGTTTAAAATCCTTAATGCCTTAGCATTTTTTGCACCGATAATAAGACCTGCTGTATTTCTATCAAGCCTATTTATAATGCTTGGTTTAAATGTAAGATCTCTGCTATTTACCTTATTTGTTTTATATAAATATGAAGTCATTTGATCAACAAGATTTTTCCCATAATCGCTTGGAGTTGCTGCGTGAGAAAGTATACCTGATTTTTTGTCAATTATTATAATGTTTTCATCTTCATATACTATATCAAGATTAAAGTCGCTTGCTTTAAAATCATTCTTTCTAACCCGTTTTTGATAATCTTCTTCACTAATATACATTGTGATAATATCGCCATTTTTGACAAAATCATCTTTTTTAGCCCTCTTATCATTTATCTTAAAATTTTTCTTTCTAATATTTTTTTGAATAATTGATAAGGGGGCATTTTTTAAGTACTTTCTTAAAAATCTATCAAATCTTTGATTTGAGTCATTTTCATTTATTTTAACTTCTATCATATTAATATGATTTATTAACGTACGAATCAATCATAGAAATTTTTGCTTCTTCTAAAAAACATTTTTTATCTTTAAGTTTCTTTAAAAGATCTTTGTTTTTTGAATGAAGAATCAAATCATCAAAATCTTTTAGATATATCTCATAAATTTCGCCTGTCAATCTTTTCGATTTCAATTTTATAAAATATGCTTCTATATCCTTATAATTTATTAATTCTAGTAATTTTGATGTTGCTATATCCTTTAAATAATAGTAATTTTCTCTATTATTTATTTCTTGTTGGTATTTTTTCTTTTTTTTAGAAATAAAATCTAGTGCCATTTTATTAGATTTTTTTGCCATTATATTATAGTATTGATAATTGTATACTGCCTCTAATACTGTTGTAATATTTGAAAATGGCTTCAAATCTAATTTTTTTAAATACTGGTAATTAATTTCTAAAAATTCATCTTTTCCAATTTTTTTATTCGTTAATAAATCTATACTTTCCTTTCTCCATTTATTGAAAGATTCTAATTTTTTTATTTCGTCTAACATAATATCAAAAAACCGCCTCAATGAGACGGCTTATATTTAATCTAATAATTTTGTTTCGTGAATTTCTGCATCAAGAGATTCAGGTATGTCACTTGGATTACAATCTAGGCCAAGATAAATATCTGCATTGCATTCTTTTGAAAGTTTTGTTAAGTCTTCTGACAATTTTTCAATATTTTCATCATTTATATCAACTATATCATAGATACCATCAATATAAATTTTTCCGATATCATAGTCTCTTGCTAGAATTCCTGCTATAAAACCTCTAAATGATTCTATAGAATCTATAAAAAAGTTTGAAGCATCGATTAATCTAACTGAGTGATCTAGTGAATAAATTTGTTCATTATCACTGTCAACAAATACTATATTTGAGTTTCCTTTTCCTTTTTCATCATTTGCTTGGTCTATTAACCATTTTGTTTTTCCGCTTCCTGAAGGTCCTAGTACTAAATAAATCATTTCATTTCTCCCTTTAATTTTTTATATTCTTCACGATAAACAAGATCACCTTGAAAAATATTTTTTTCTTTCATATAAGCTACTATTTCGTCCCTAATCATCCACCAAGATGAGTTCCAATTGCAAAAAACTGTTTCTTCCTTGGGTGCTCTTCCGACAAGTCTTTGAATGGCAATATCCTCATTAATATTTCTTAAAAATAAAATTACATTTTTTTGGTAATCCTTTTTTGTTGGCATAATAAATTCATTGTTTATATACATTTTTTCAAGTTCTGTATTTTTTATTATAAATAAAGAATGAATTTTTACCTCTTTTATTCCAAGAACATTAATAATTCTAGCCGTTTCAATTACATCTTCATCATTATCCCATGGTAGAGATAGTATTACATGCGTACATATTCTAAAATTATATTCATTAATCATATTGCACGCTTTAATAAAATCAGCCAAATCTTCACACCTATTTAAAATTTTTAATGTTTTATAGTTAGCAGTTTGTAAACCCAATTCTATTGTTATATCTATTCCTGTTTTTTCTCTAAATTCTTTTAAAAATTCAAGTTTTTTATAAGTTATACAATCGCTTCTTGTAGAAATTGATATGGCAACAACATAATCTTTATTACATGCTAATATAAGATTTTTGAATTTTTCTAACTCAATATAAGTGTTTGAAAAGTTTTGAAAGTAAGCTATGAATTTTTTTGCTTTATATCTACTACCTATATAATTTTTATTTATCTCTAATTGCTTGTCAACTGTCATAAATGAAGGTAAATTTTCAAAACTTCCTCCACTTTCAGAACAAAAAATACAACCTTTTGTGCTTTTTTCTCCGTCCCTATTTGGACAAGTTAAAGACAATTTTATAGGTAGTTTATATACCTTTTCTCCGTATTTTCTTTTGTAATATTCTGAGATAGGAAAATATGGTAAATCCCTATTCATCTATATCACTATCTTCTAAATCTCTTTCGTATTCTTTTACAATTTCATCAATTGTATCATAATCCCAATAATGTGAGAATAGATGATATATTTCATCAAGCTTTTGTTCATCTTCTAAAGAATTTAATTTTATCTCACCTGTTTTTTCATCAGCAAGTTCATATAAAAGAATTATTAACTCGCTATTTTCAATATCTATCAAGGCTATATAATCAACATTATCAACAGAAAATATATCGATTAAATAGCATTGTCTAGGATTTTCATCAAGTTGCAATTCAATAATTGCTTTTCCTTGATTTTTTTCAAATTCAATATCATGATTGTGAATCTTTAATTTTTTTGACATATCTACTCCAAATTTTTATCTAGTCTAAATAAAACTTCTTTTATTAAAGAAAATGTTTTTAAATTATCTTTAAAATCACAAGCAGATTTTTTCATATCTACTTGTTTATATTTTACCCCAATTGAAATCATATTAACATCAAATTTATAAAAAATTAAGTTGCAGTCTAAAGAATATTGTGTTTTTATTATCTTTAAATTTGTTTTAAATAAATGGTCATAAGCATCTTTAAATATTATTGCCAAATTATTATTTTTATTTTGCCATGAAGGAATTGACAATCTATTTATAAATTCTCCTCCATTAATATCACTAGCTAACTTAGTTTTATCAAACATTTGATTTAGACTCTCTTCTGATAAAGATCTAAAAATCATAACTACATTTAATTTATAAATTGATGTTCTTATCCTTGTTAAAATTGAAGATGCTATAGTTGTTTTTGTATTACTATCGACTGAATAAGTTCCATTTAAACATAATTCTATAAAAGATGATATATGTTCATAAGATTTTTGAGTCATAGGATTAAATTTTAATTTATTTATTCTTTTTATATCAAATTTTAAATTTGGCTCAATTCTTAAATTTGTGGAAAGATATTCGCTAACTATCAAGTTAAAAACATCTAATAAATCATTTTCAAATTCTTTTTTACATATCAAGTCGATATAAGAATAAGAAGGGATTTTATCATATTCGCTTCCACCAACCAAATCAACTACATCTAAGTCAACTTTTGCCTTTATCTTTCTAAGAAAGCTTACTAACATCTTGATTGGATTTTTAAAAATATTATCAACATCCCTAGAAAAATTATTTTCTATAATATTTCTCAAGCTTATCCTATATATGTAATGCTCTTGTAGAAAAGTGCTTTCGTCAATCTCTTTTCTATCTACAGGAATTTCTACTGTGCTTATAGTGTGAGATGCGAAACTTTCGGCAACACAATCGGATTCATTTAAGTTTAAGTTAATAATATTCTTAGATCTTATTACTGATTTTAATACAGAAAAATCTTTATTATAATCATTTATATAATTATTAGTTAATAAAATATCAAAATTGTTTATCCCCTCTTCTAAAAGCATAACTATTGACAAAACACCACTTATTTCAGTTGGGTTTAGGTTTGTTTCAAAAGATGATTCATCTTCATCTTTAAATTTAATAAATGATAATGAATTTATTTTATCACTTATATTAAGATGCAAAACTGCCTTTGCATTTTCATTTTTTATATAATAACAATCTTTAACTAAAAGTATTGTTAGTCTTTTTTCTTTTGCTTTTGACAAGACAAATTTAATAAGTGATTTTTTATCATCAATTACCTTTATATAATCACCCAAATCTTTTATTATAGCTTTTATCTTGTAGGAATAGTTTGATTTTTCCATATAAATACCTTTAATAATACTTTTTAACTTCTACCTTCTCTTTTATTTTATTTGTTTTTTCTAAATATTTTTCTTGTCTTTTTATCATTAAAAGAGTATCGTGAATCCTGTCTTTGATTTCGTCTAAATCTGGTAAATATTCATCATGAGTGTGATCAAGTTTTATTATATGATAACCAAATTGAGTTTTTACTGGTTTTGAAATTTCTCCTTCGCTAAGCTTATCAAGAGCTTCTTCGAATTCTTTTACCATTGCTCCTTTTGGAAATTCTCCTAAATCTCCACCCTTGCTTGCCTTATCATTTGAATATTTATCAGCAGCTTCTTGAAAACTTAATCCTTCTTTTATTTCATTTAAAACTTTATTGGCTGTTTGTTCATCATTTACTAAAATATGACTTGCCTTATAGGATTTTGGTCTTTTTACTACTTCTTTATTATGGTCATAATATTCTTTTATTTCATCATCGCTTACCTTTATTTTTTCAAATAATAGGTGCATAGCATAATTTTTCAACATATTTTCTTTAGTAATTTGAAGTTGATCTGTAAATTCTTTATCTTGATCAAGTTTATTTTCTATCGCATCTATATACATTAATTCTTGATTAACTAATTCGTCTGCAATTTGATGAATACCTTGTGGATTTAAAAATTGTTGTCCACCCTGCATTTGAGAAATAAAGCCAACGACATCTTTTTGGCTAATTTTCTTTCCATTTACTTCTGCTAATATATCATTATTTTTTTCTGTCATCTTACATCTCCAATAATTTTATTTTTTTAGGATAAATTTTTATATATTTGTCTTTATAAAGCCTTCCTATAGCTCTTTTATAAGCTGATTTTGAAAACCCAAAAGTCTTATAAATTTTATCTGGTGAAGACTTATCTCCCAAATTTATCATACCATCATTTTCTTCTAGGAAATCTAATATTTTTTGGCAATCAGAATCTATTTCAAGATAGGATCTTTTTCTGCTAGATAATTCAATCTTTCCATCATCTCTAACTTCTTTAATCCTTACTTTTAAAAGTTCACCTTCTATATGGATTCCCTTTAATTCTTTCATCCTTATCAATGAATCAAATTGATTATTTATAGCAACAAAAGCACCTATGTGCTTATTTATAGAATATATTCTTCCTTCGACTATATCATTTTCTTTGAAATTATGATTAGTTGATAAAAAATCTCTAATTTTACTTGTTGCAATTGGCATATTTTGCTCATCAAACATTATTCCAACAGGATAAGTCATATCTTTTATAACCCTATAAGTCTTTTCACTAGCAGGCATTAATAATTTTATCTTATCTTTGTAGAGAAAATATGCACCATTTTTCTTTATGTCAATACATTTAAGACTATATACTTTTTTATTTTCCAAATCCAAATTTTTGCTTGCTCTTAAAGTATTATCTTTGTCAAAATAAATATATAACTCTACTTTGTCATTTTGCTTATAATTTTTAAGATCATTTTTATCAATTATAGCATCACCAAATTTAGTTTGTATATATGCCTTATTTTTATTAAATCTTTTTATTTTAATTTTTTTATCAAAATCACTCCCATTTATTCAAAAACTTCGTATGTAAATCCTTCTCCCAAAACTTCAGAGATTGTATGAGTAAAAACAAATGCGTTTTTATCAATTTTTAATATGTCATCTCTAATAGATATATACTTTCTGAAAGGAACTACAGTTAAGATAATATTTCTTTGTTTATGTGAATAACCACCTTCAGCTTTATATAAACTAACTCCTCTTTTATATTTACCCAAAATCATTTCATTAATTTCACCACTATAATCACTAATAACAGTTATAGCGATTTTTCTTCCCAAGCCTTGAATGAAATAATTAAGACCAAACGATTGAATTATAACAGATAAAATTGCATATAGTGCTATTTCAACTCCAAATTCTTTAATTGCAAACATTACAACTAAAAAATCGATAGCAAATAAAGATTTTGCTAAAGTTATATTAAAATATTTATTTAATATAGCAGCAATTATATCTGTTCCACCTGAAGAGGCATCATTAAAAAAAATACAACTTAGGGCATAGGAAACTATTCCTGCACCAAAAAAAATATTTACTATAATATCATTGGTTAAGATTGTATTTGGAAACTTTTTCTCAAAAAACATTATTGCCAATGATATAATCAAGGCTGATAAGACAGTTTTTTTCCCAAAATCTTTACCCATTAGGAAAAAAGCCATTATAAATAAAATCATATTAAAAAATAAAGACCACTGACCAATTGTAAAAAAATCAAGCCAATTTGCCATAATTAAAGAAATTCCTGTAACTCCACCAGGTGCAATTTTGTGTTGAAGTAAAAAGAAATATAAGCCAAAAGCTAATAAAATAGAATTAAAAACTATATTAAAAGTTTTTTAAATTTTTTACCATAGCATCTTTTCCTTTTGTAAATATTTATATAAATTTTATCATATTTTTTACTTCATTCAATAAAGTAATTAGCTAAATTTTATTTTTGAAAAATAAAAAGAGCTAAGAAAAATTCTTAGCCCTAACTTATATTCTATTTTGCCCATGAAGGAATTATTTCTGAAAAATTATCATACATTTTAAAAATTTCTTCAATTTCATGCTCGTTCAAATATGAATTTTTCTTTTCTCTTATATCAACTAAGGATTCTAAGACAAAATAAACTTGGTAAAAACTTAAAAGCCTATAAAATTTTCTTGAAACAAAGTCATTGCTATGATATGAATCTAGCACTCCTTTAGAAAATTCTGGATATTTTATGGCGATTTTATTAATATTTACAAAATCACTTACTCCATCACCTATTTTTATTTCTTTTAGACCTCTTATATCTATCTCTCCTCCATCAAATATTCTAACATTTTTTTCATTTATATTTTGATATAATGGGTTTAAAGCTGTATTTTTACAAATATATTTATTAGTAGATAAATAGTCTATTAGAATATAATCATTATTATCGCTAATTTTACTTAAACCATGTCTATAAAGTAGGAAATTAACTTTCGTTTCTATATTTTTATACCAATCAAAGCAATTATGATTTTCAATTTTTTTGATATGGATATTTTTTAAAATTTCTCCAAATTTTTCTCCAATTTTATAGACTTCATCTTTGCTAACTTTATCTAAATATTCTCCCAAGGAAATTTCATCTCTATACTCAAAAATCTTATATGATTTATTTATATCTGGCATAATTCCAATTTCGTATAAATCCAGAGTATCTAATGAATCTATATTCTTAAGATATTCATTAATTATTTTTTCTTTTTTTAATTTATCAAAATAATTGATTGGATAAAGACCTAAAACATAAGGTTTATTGTCCAAAAGCACCCTTGTTTTATTTGATGAAATTTCTTCTGTTAAAGAAATATTATTAATTTTATCAGCGAAGAATTTGGTTCTTTTAATAATATCAAGAGAATTATCTTTCATTTTTTCATCCATTAACTATGTTTTTCAATTGCCTCCTCAACCTCTTTAACATCTTCTAAATCTAAAATACCTAATGCAAATTTTTCTTCTTCTTTAAAATTAGAATTTCTAATTATGTCTTTTACTTTTGGAAGTTTTGAGGCAGAACCTGAAAATTCATCTAAACCAAGCCCTAATAATAATTTTGTAGCCTTTGTATCAGATGCAAATTGTCCACACATTCCCGTCCATTTTCCAGCCTTGTGACTTTCATCAATAACATGTTTTATTGATCTTATTACAGCTGGATTAAAGTTATTATAAATATCTGAAATATTTTCATTTCCCCTATCACAAGCAAGAGTATATTGGGTAAGGTCATTTGTACCTATTGAAAAGAAATCAGAATATTTTATCAATTTATCAGCCATAATTACTGAAGCAGAAGTTTCTACCATTATTCCAAGGTCAATATCTTTGTTATAAGCAATATTTTTTTCATCAAGATCTTTTTTTCAACTCTTCAAGAATTTCTCTAGTTTGTTTTATTTCATCGGTTGAAATTACATAAGGAAGCATTATTTTTAAATTTCCGAAAGCTGATGCTCTAAGCAAGGCTCTTAATTGAGCTTTAAAAATATCTTGGTGATCTAAGCAAAATCTAATTGCCCTATAACCCAAAAATGGATTTTCTTCTTTTGGAAAATCGTAATAATCAAGTCCCTTATCGCCACCTATATCAAGTGTTCTTACAACTAAAGGTTTTTGTCCAAGCATTTGTGTTGCTTCTTTATAAACTTTATATTGTTCTTCTTCGGTTGGAAAATGATCATTTTCCATATAAAGAAATTCTGTTCTAAACAATCCAACGCCATCGCAACCATGTTCAATTGCAACTTTTAAATCTTCAATATTTCCAATATTTGCAGAAACTTCACAAACTTTTCCATCTAAAGTTTTAGCTTGTAAATTTTTAACTTTTTCAAGTCTTTGTCTTTCTTCTTTTTCTTTTTCTATAAGATTTCTATATTCTTCTATTTCTTCTTGACTAGGGTTTATAATTAATAAGCCTTTATTTCCATCAATTATAGCCATCTCATCACCCTTAATTTTTGTAGAAACATCTTGCATACCAACAAGGGCAGGTATATCTAAATTTTGTGCAATAATTGAAACGTGAGATGTTTTGCCACCAAGATCAGTTGCAAAACCTAAAACTTTTTCTTTATCCATATTAGATGTGTCAGAAGGAGTCAATTCTTTAGAAATAACTATGCATTCTTCATCTAATTTTGATAAATCTTTAGGTACTAGATTTTTTATTTTGCAAAGAACTTGAAACCCTATATCTTTATAATCATCAGCTCTTTCTTTTAAATATTCATCTTCAAGAGCTGACATAACCATTACCATTTGAGTTACTGTTTCACTTGTAGCAAGCTCGGCATTTTTATTTTCATTTTGGATTTTTTCTTTTATAGTATCAGAAAAATATGGATCTTGTAACAATTCTTTATGAGCTCTTACTATATTTAAAACTTCTTCGTTTTTTTCATTTTTTTCTTTATTATCCAAATCTGTAAAATAGGAGCTGATAGCATCTTCTACCTTTTTTATGTGTAGATTTTTTTCTTCATCTTTTATGGTAATTTTATCAATAACTAGTTCTTCTTTATCAAATAGGAAAAGTTTGCCTATAGCAACTCCATTTGATGCTATAATGCCCTTTAATTTTTCCGCCATATCTTAAATTTCCTTTCTATTTATATAAATATAGGGGTACAAAAAGTACCCCTTAATAATTATTCTGATAAGTTGTCTATAAAATCAGTTAATTTATCTGCAAATTCTTCTTCGCCTTCACCTTCAACTATGATTCCGATTTCTGTTCCTTTTGAAATTCCAAGACTCATAACATTGAATATGCTTTTTGCGTTAGCTTCTTTGCCATCTTTAACTAATTTTACATCACCTGGGTAATTTTTTACAAATTGAACCAATGATGCTGCTGGTCTAGCATGAAGACCTGTCTCGTTAGTTACAATAATTTTTCTTTCTGCCATATTTGCCTCCTAAATTATTATATTATTATTTTAACATTAAAATAAGTTACATTCAACTAATGCTTTTTTGTACTATCTCTTTCAATTAATTGGGCATCCAATATCCAATCTTTTTCAAGTATATCTTCTTCCCCTCTAATTCTTTTGATTAAAGCTCTTATTCCTATAGCTCCTATATCATAATTCGGTATAGAAACTGTAGTTAATTTTGGCCTATATACTCTTGATATTTCAAAATTTCCAAATCCTACTACCGAATAATCTTCAGGAATTTTTACATTATTATCGTAGCAATAAGAAATAAATCCTACAGCGGTTTGATCATTATAAAAGCTTATAGCACTAACCTTTTCTTTTTTAGCTTGAGATATAACCTCTTTTCCTATATTATACCCATCATCACTAGATTTTCCATCAGCTTCTATAATAATAGATTTCAAATTATTTTCATTAATAAATCTTTCATATCCAGAAATTTTTACATCTGTTAAATAATTATGTTCTTTTAATGTAACATAAGCTATATTTTTATGTCCTTGTTCATACAAAAATTTTGTTAATTTGTATTCTTCTTCTTCATAGTCTATTTTTACTGTATTTATTTTTTTGAAATCATGGAATTTATCTAATAATAAATATGGAATCTTGTTATCTCTTAATTTTACTAATATTTCTGCTGAAATATCTTCGCTAATTACTACAATTCCTTCAACTTGTTTTGTAGACAAAAAGTCTATTGCATTTTCTAAAGCATTATCATCACCATAAGTACTTGAAAGAATTATATCGTATTTATACAAATGTCCAATTTCTTCAACGCCTCTAATTAGTTGAGCCATATATTCAATTCCAATATCCTCAACTATTACTCCAATAAGGTTAGATTTTTTCATAACTAAACTTCTTGCTAATTCATTAGGCTTAAAGTCTAATTTATTTATTGCATCTAGTACTTTTTTTCTTGCTTCTGGACTAACAGGCTTTGAATCATTCATTACTCTTGATACAGTGGATATTGAAACACCTGCAAGTTTTGCGACATCTTTTATTGTGGGTTGTGCCATAAAATCTCCTTTCACTTAAACAATAATAAAGGCCATCATCTGATGGCCTATCTTCCTGATATTACACTTTTAACTATGTCGAATACGTCCATAATTAATGAGGCATAATCATTTATTGAAGCAATTCCTTCTCCAAATGTATCAGTTGTATCAATTACGCTTTCTCCAAAATAGTTTACTGTATCTTTTATATCAACAGTAATATCACTCACATTAGAGATAGCTAAATTTGCATTAGATATAGCCATCTTTAAGTTTGGATCAGAAACTAATCCATTTACGTTTTCTACTAAAATATTTGCTTGATCAACTAAGGATGGTAATTTGTTTATAACATCATCTAAGTTGCTTTCATTTTTATCTACAATTTTTTGAATTGATTCTACCAAGCCTGATGCTTTTTTCAAAAATAATGCAAGAAATATTATAGCGATTATGCCTACTAACAATAAGATAATATCTCCTATTAATCTTAAATTTATGGTAACCATTATCTACCCCTTACTTATTTTTTTCTTCAGCTCTTTTTACTTCTCCAGCTTTCTTTTTAGTATCTTTAGCTACTTCTTTTACTTCTTCTTTGCCTTCTTTAATGTCTTTTCCAACTTCTTTTGCTGCGTCTTTAGCCTCTTGTTTTAATTTTTCAGCTTCATCTTTTACATCTTTTGCATTTTCTTTTAAATTTTCTTTTGTTTTTTCAATAGTTTTTTTAACTACATTTTTACCCTCTTCAAAACCTTCTTCAATAGGTTGAAGTTCTGTATAAGCTCTATCCTTAAATCCAGCATAAGAATCTTTTGCATTTTCTACAAATTCATTTGTTGTATCTTTAACTTGATTAATTGTATTATCTACAGAATTTTTAATATCTTCTCTTAAATCTTTACCAGATTTTGGAGCAAGCAATAAACCAGCTGCAATTCCTGCAACAGCTCCAACAAAAGCTCCTTGGGCTCTCATTCTATGATCACGATTTTTTGCTTTCCAAATTTCATATTTAATTTCTCTTTGTTTTCTTAGTGCTTTACTTTCAATATAATCAGCTATACTCATTTTAATCTCCTTACTTTTTTATATGTTCATTCTATAAATTTATACCCTATATTAAATAAAAATAACAAAAATAAAAAAATCCAAGGCGGTCCTATTATTTAATACCTTCGCTTACGTGAAGGTGGGTTTGCTGTTTAAAATTTCTGACTTCCACTCAAGGGAGGCTTGCCATCAAAGTCAAAACTCCGCAATCCCTTATAAATGTTGTAGGTTTAAATTTGGACCTTGCCCCTTGGAATATCTTTATTATATATCATGAAAAGCATAATTGCAAATTACAAAACATTTCTAAAAATATTTGAATTTAAGTATTTATCAAAATCAGGTCTTGATAAAATCGTTATTTTTTCACCATTTCTAAATTTTTTAAAACTCATCCTAAAAGAGTGCAATAAAAACCTATCCAACTTATATTTTGAGCCATAAAGTTCATCCCCAATTATAGGATGATTCAAACTTTTAAGACTTATTCTAATTTGATGAGTTTTTCCTGTAAAAATTTTGCAATAAATTAGGGAATATTTATCATAACTTTTCAAAGTTTTAAAATAAGTTTTTATAAAATCTCCACCATCTTTTATTTTCATTTTTTTATTTTTTTCATCATATTCAATATTTTTACAAATTATATCATCAATTATTAATTTTCCTTCAACTAGAGCTAAGTATTCTTTATCAAATTCATTTTTCTCAATTATTTTTTGGTAATAGGCTTGGGAATATGGATTTTTTGCTATTAGCATTATTCCAGATGTGTTCATATCTAGTCTATTTATTAGTCTGACTTGTGATTTTATATTATTTTCTTTGAAATAATAGGCTATATAATTTGATAAATTTTCTTGACCTTTTGAATTTACAGTCAAATTTGAACTCTTTTCAACAGCTAAAATATCTTCATCTTCATATAAAATTTTTATCTTCTTATTTATAGGTTCATAATTAAGTTTTTCATCTTTTATTATAATTTTTATTGAATCTTTAGGATGTAAATCAATATTAGTAACTACTTTTTTATTATTTACAAATATTGAATCTTTGATAATTTTTTTATAAGCCCTATTAGATATATTTTTTCCTAATAAAAATTTTTTTAATTTTATCTCATCTGTATTTTTAAATTCTATTTCTTTCATCTTTCCCTCAAAAATTTTTTTATGCTATAATGATTATATCTTTAAGAAAGGTAAGTAACAATGAATAAAACAATTAATATTTTTAAAAATAAATCCAGATATAGTAAAAATATTTTTAATAAAACCAAAGCCATATTAAAAGATTTTGGCTATGAAGTTTCAACAAACTATAATCCAAATGCTTGCTTAAATCTTGTTATTGGAGGGGATGGAACTTTTTTGAATGCTGTTAAAATTTCAAAATTTTCTACCATTCCTTTTATTGGTATAAATACTGGCCATTTGGGATTTTATCAAGAGATTACTCCTGATAATATAGAGGATTTTGTAAGAAAATTTTCTGAAAAGAAATATTATATGGAAAAACTTCCAATTCTTGAATCAAATATTGGAAAAAATCAAATGAATGCTGTTAATGAGGTTGTTGTTAAGAGTAATAAAAATCAAATAGTTAGATTAAGACTTTTTATTGATGGAAATTTTATAGAAAATTTTTCAGGTGATGGACTAATTATTTCAACGCCTCACGGATCTACTGCTTATAATTTATCTTCAAATGGTGCTATTTTGCATCAATCTCTTGAGGGTTTTCAGCTAACTCCTATTGCTCCTGTATTTTCAAGTTTGAATAGGTCTTTAAAAGCTCCGATTATCCTACCAAAAAACGCAGAAATCGAAATAAATGTTAGCAAAAGGGACAATTATCACACAGTTTTTTTATTTGATGGTAAGGAATATAATTCAAATAATTTTAGGATTACTACGAAAATATCTAATAAAGAATTGAAAAAAATAATTTTAAATAAAAACCACTATTGGTCAAATATAAAAAATAAACTTTTATAGAATGAAAAACGGTTATTAGCAATTTAAGCTAGTAACCGTTTTGTTTTTTTATATTTTAATATATATTCACATTATTTATAATGCTATTTATCATTTCCCCACCAATTGGAACTGCAACTTCTCCTGATAAGGAATCTGAATCTTCTATTACAATTGCAAAGGCAAGTTTTGGATCATAGGCTGGAGCGAATCCGACAAACCAAACATCAACTCCTCCTCCTTTTTTATCTACTGTTCCAGATTTTCCTGCAATTTGAATTGATTGTAAATAAGCTCTACTTGCTGTTCCATAATTTACAACATCAACCATATAATCTCTTATTTTATTTGCTATTTCCGAACTTGTTGCATCGGATAAAACTTCACTTTTGCTTTCTTTAATGATTTTTCCGTCTTTGTTTACAACATTTTTTACAAGTCTTGGTTGCATCATTTTTCCATCATTTGCAATAGTTGATGCAATCATCGCCATATGAAGTGGTGTTACTCTTGTTTTTCCATAACCGAATCCTGTCATAGCAAGATCAACTTGATTTAGGTCGTCAAAAGGAATTTTTGCATTTATTTTTTCCAAATCAAATTTGTAATTTTTGTTAAACATATATTTTTCTGCTACTTCTTTGTATCTTTTTTTCCCAATTTCATTTACTTTAGAAGCAAAATAAGTATTGAGAGAATTCATCAAAGCAGTTCTTAAATTTACTTGACCATAAGAATAATCACCGTAATTTTTTATATCATAATTTTGAATTTTTACAGTTCCACTATCGTAGAAATTTGTATTGATTCCACTTCTTAAAATAGCATCTGAGCTTACAATTTTCATCGTTGAAGCTGGTCTATAGCTTCCTTGACTTGATCTATTTAGCAATGGTGCATTTGTATTTTGTATCAATGTATCCCAATCAGAATCAAGGCTGTTTGGATCATAGGATGGTTTTGAAACCATAGCCAAAACTTCTCCATTTTTGGGATTCATAACAACAACAGAGCCTATATGATCTCCCAAACTATTATAAGCAATTTCTTGTATTGTTTGATCAATAGTTAAATTCAAATTATTTCCAATTCCTGTTCTTTCTACCATATCTCTAATTTTTGATGTTGGTTGATCAGAAATATTTAATAATTCTTTATTATAAGTTTTTTCTAAACCACTTTTACCATATTTTACAGAATTGTATCCTGTAAAAGCTGAATTTATAATTCCATCATTATAAACTCTAATATCATTTCCATTTGCATCTTTTTGATTATATACTAATACATTTCCATTTCTGTCATAAATATTTCCTCTTTTTATGGAATTTTCATTTACCCAATTTCTTTTATTATGGCTATTATCAGCAAGAGTTTGGGCTTTAAATAATTGAAAATATACTAAGTATAAGACCACAGATAAAAACAAAAATATAAAAAGCATCAAAACATATATTAATCTTTTGTTCATTGTGGATTTTTTCAATATATGCTTATCATCCTCTTCTTTTAATCTTTGTTTTTTTCCATTTCTAATATTTTTTGTATAAATGGCTTTTGTTTATCTTTCTTCTTTTTCTTTTTCATCTTCATCACCATTTTCTATACTTTGACCACAATATTGAAGGCATGCCAATAAAATAAATCCTGAAACCATAGAAGAGCCACCTGCTGATATAAATGGTAGTGTTACTCCTGTTAATGGAATTAATTTTAATACTCCACAAAGAATTAATAAAGCTTGGAGCGCAAATAATATTCCTATTCCAAAAGACAAGATTGAGAAAAATTTATTTTCTTGTTGCAAGGCTATTTTTATTGCTCTATAAACTAATATTAAAAATAATAACACTACTGCTATTCCCATAAATATTCCAAATTCTTCACAAATTGCTGGAAAAATAAAATCACTTTCTGCAACTGGTATATAATCTGGACGTCCAAGACCTAGTCCACTTCCAAATAATCCACCGCTAGCAAGGGCAAATAAAGATTGGGTGATTTGGTATCCCTTATCATCTATAACTGACCAAGGATCAAGCCAAGTTTCTACTCTTATTCTTATGTGAGAAAATAAAAAATAAGCCAATATTGATCCTAAAATAATAAAAATTAAATTTAAAATTATTAGTTTTCTATCTCTTTCATAAACAAATTGTGTAAGAAGCATAGTTCCAAAAAATATTAAGGCTGTACCTAATTCTTTTTGGATAAAAAACATCAAAATAAATATATAAATTCCAATACTTAAATAATATTTTCCAAAAGCAAATTTTCTAAATTTATTGTAATGTGAATAAAAACTTGCAACAAAAAATATAAAGGGAATTTTTATAAGTTCTGATGGTTGCAAAGTAAAAGGTCCAATAGAAATCCAGTTTTTTGCACCACCTGATGCAAATCCAAAAACTAAGGTTACCATAAATAAAACTATAGATATTGCAAAATAAAAAACTATATGCTCATCCCAATTTTTATATCTTGGCAATATAAAATAAGTCATAAAAAACGCAAGTATGCCTACAATATAAAATAATAATTGTTTTTTTCCAAGTGCTGGATCAAGTCTATAAATCATTGCAACACCAATTGAAAACAACATATTTACTATAAGTAACAAAATGCTATCACTTCTTGTAAATTTATTTGCCAAAATAGTAGAAAGCATAGTTAATGCTAGTATTGTTATGTAAGCATAAAAATCTCCACTTTGTAATTTATCTGCATTGTAAATCATAGATGAACTCAAAGTCAAAAATTCAAATAAAAACAAAAGAAAAAGTGCAGTTTTTTTATACTTTTTTTGGTTGATGATATTAATATTTTCATTTTTAATCATCTTCATCACCGTTTATAAATAAAAATTTCAATTCTCCAAATTTTATTATATCTTTATTCTTTAACTCAATAGCTTCGTTAATTCTCTCGTCATTTAAAAAAGTCCCATTTGAAGAATTTAAGTCTTCCAAAAAATATATCCCTTTATCTAAGATAATTCTTGCATGAAAACTTGATAAAAATTTGTCTTTAATGCAAATCGTATTTTTATCATCCCTACCTATTGTATTGTTATCTCCAATATAATAATACTCTTGGACTTTAAACTTATGTTCTTGATTTTGATTTATGAATTGCAAATATGTGTCAGATATTTGCTCTTTTTTAATAGCATATCTCACATCATAATAAATTATTCTAATGATTGAATAGATAAAATATAAAACTATAACTACAAATACATATTTTAAAATTGTTGATAGTAATTGATACAAAGTCATATTTCCAAAAACTTTAATAGAAAATACCTTATCTATAAAATTAAAAAATTGATCCATAAAACCTCCTTACTTCTTATTTAATTATTTTATCAAAAAATCATAATTCTTTAAAATATCCTTATTAAAAATATCTAATATGAAAGTTCGTGATAAATTTTTGATTTTTCAAAAAAAAATTCCTACGAGCATAAAATTAATTTAGCTCATAGGAATTTAAAATTAGTCAATTTTATTGATTATATTATTTACTTCTTCTTTTATTTTATTTTTTTTATCTTCTGCTTTTTCTTTGTTTTCACCTATTGCATTTAGGTATAATTTTATCTTTGGTTCAGTTCCTGATGGTCTTAATGCAAACCATGAATCATCTTCAAGGTAGTATTTTAATACATTTGATTTTGAAAGTCCTGTGTCATCATTTAGATAATCTACAATTTTTTTAACTTTTAGACCTATTACATTTTCTTTTGGATTATTTCTAATTGTTTCCATTATCCTTTTTATTTTTTGTGCACCATCAAGTCCTTCAAGCACTATTGATTGAACTTCATTTGCATAATATCCAAATTTATCATAAATATTTTCTAAAACATCTAACAAAGATTTTCCCTTGCTTTTATAATAAGCAGTCATCTCACTAATAAGCATAGCAGAATTTACTGCATCCTTATCTCTTACAAAATCTTTGTAATTATATCCAATACTTTCTTCAAATCCAAAAATAAATTTTCCCTTGCCAATTCTTTCAAAGTTATTTGCAACTTCATAAATATTTTTAAATCCTGTCAAAACTTCAAAAACTTCTATACCAAAACTATTTGCAATTGGTTTTACTAAATCTGTTGAAACTATGGTTTTAACAATTGCTCCATCTTCTGCCAATTCATTATTTTCTTTTAAGGCAGTTAAAATATAATTTGTAAGGAGAGAGCCTATTTGATTTCCTGTTAAAAATTGATATTTTCCATTTTTATCTAAAACTTCTACAGCACACCTATCAGAATCTGGATCTGTTGCAAGTAATAATTCTGCATTTTTTTCTTTTCCTAATTTTTCTGATAATTTAAAAGCTTTTGGATCTTCTGGATTTGGATAACCAACTGTTGTGAAATCTGGATCTGGATTTTCTTGTTCTTTTACTATATAAATATTTTCAAATCCTCTTTCATCAAGAATTCTTCTAACCAATTTGTTTCCACAACCATTTAATGGAGTATAAACAATTTTAACTTTTTTATCAACATTATCATTTATTGTACAAGCTAAAACTTCTTTTATATAATCTTCTATTAAAGATTCATCAATCCAGGAAATTAATCCTTCATCCATCGCCTTATCAAAATCAATCCTTTTTATTTTTGAATAATCATCATATTCTTTCATATAATTTTGAATTTGAACGGCAATATCTTCCAAAATTTGACTTCCATCTGATCCATAAGCCTTATATCCATTATATTCTCTAGGATTATGGCTTGCTGTAACCATAACTCCACCGATTGATTTTAATTTTCTTATTGCATAAGAGCAGACTGGAGTCGGTTGAATTTCTTTAAAAATATTTACTTTTATTCCATTTGCGGCAAAAACTTCAGAAGTTATTTTTGAAAATTCATCAGACTTATGCCTAACATCATAACAAATTACAACTCCCCTATTTTTTGCATCTTCTCCCATATCAGAAATTGTATCAGCAAATGCTTGGGTAGCTTTTGCAACTGTATATTGGTTCATTCTATTTGTTCCTGCACCAAGTTTTCCCCTAAGTCCTGCTGTACCAAAAGCTAATTCTTGATAAAATCTATCTTCAATTTCACTTTCATCATTTTCTATTTTTTTTAATTCTTCTCTAGTTTTATGGTCAAAAAAATCATTATTTAACCAAGAATCATAAATTTTTTTATAATCCATAATTTTCTCCTTTTATATACACATTTATAGAATGTTTGCTGAATTTTTTTATATCAGAAACATTCAATCTTTTATTAATATTACCCTCTTTATCAAATATTTTAACAAGTTCAATTTCTTTGTCAAAAATTTTATCTCTTTTATAATCGTCTATTTCAACATCATTTTTCAGGGCATTAATAACCACATATATTTTTTTACCTTCAAAATTTATTTTATAAGCAAGTAAAAAATCTTCTAAGCCATCAACAAAAGTTAAGGCTTTTTTTATATCGTCTTTTTTTACAAGTTTAAAAACTTCTAATTTTTTTCTCAATGAAATTAAATCTTTAACAAAAGAAAAAGTTTCAATATTGTTGATTTTATCTTGCCAATCTATCCCATTTATTGATAAGGGTGCATTATAAGAATTACCATTATTTGATTTTGAATTATTAAATTCGCTTCCTTCATAAATAAAAGGCTTTCCAAAAGATAAGAATAAAATTGCAAAACCCAGCCTTGATATATATTCTAAATCTTCATGATCTGTTAGGGAGATTTTTAATTTATCATAATAAATTAAATTGTCGTGGCAAGCAAAATAATTTATAACTTCACTCGCATCATCAGCAAAACCAATTCTTTTTTCATCAAAATCTATACTTCCTGCTATCCCTATTTCAACTTGATTTTTTAAATAAAAATTTCCTTGGATAAATCCTTTCGAATAACCATCATTATCGCCCTTAATTGCATTTCTAAAGCTATCATTAAAAACAGCAAAGCCATTAGATCTTTGGCTTCCAGTCAAAATTTGTTTTTCTCTTGGTAAAACAGATTCCGCACCCATCCAAGGTTCACCATAAATTATTATATAAGGTTTTATTTTTTTTAGTTCCTTTATAGCAATCTTTATTGTATCAATATCAATCAAGGCCATTAAATCAAACCTAAATCCATCAATATCATATTCCATAACCCAGTGTTTTAATGAATCAATTATAAGTTTTCTTACAAATGCTTTTTCACTTGCCAATTCATTTCCAACTCCTGATCCATTTGAAAAACTTCCATCTAAGTTTTTTCTATGATAATAATTTGGTGCTAAAATTTCTAAATTTGAATCAACAGTTTTAAAAGTGTGATTATAAACGACATCCATAACCACATTCATCCCATTTTCATGGATTTTTTTTACCATTTTTTTAAATTCATAAATTCTTTTTTTAGGATTGTAGGGATTTGTTGAATATGAACCTTCAACATTAAAATATAATTCTGGATCATAACCCCAATTGTAATTATCATCATCAAAAAATTTATCATTTTCTTCAAAAGTCGAAATAAAATCATAAACTGGCAAAAGTTGAATGTGGCTTACTCCCAATTCTTTAAGATGAGAAATCCCTGTACTTTCTCCCTCAAATTTAGTATTTTTTCTGCAAGACCTAAATATTTTCCCCTATATTTTACATTTGAATTTTTGTTGGCTGTAAAATCTTTTACATTTAACTCATATATTATTGCATCTTCTTCTTTGTTTGCCTTAAATTTTTTTCCAAAATCTCTTGGAGTTATTTTGTCAAAATCTACTACAGCAGACATTATACTATTTATAGAAGATGCCTTGGAATATGGATCGGTAACTTCATATTTATCTTCAACCAAGTAGGAATAGAAAAATCCATCCAAATCCTTTTCAATTTTACAATAAAATATATCAAATTCTATTTTGATCATAGAATATTTTTCTTTTCTAATTTTTCTATAATCATCAGTAATCAACAAATCTATTTTTTCTCTATTTGGAGCAAAAACTCTAAATTCTGTGTATTGTTTTGTATATGTTGCTCCTAACTTTATATCCTTTATTTCTTCGTAATTGTATGTCATATTTCCTATTTTAATTTTTCCAAAGTTTTGTCAAGATTAAATTCGTTTGCCCAAAGTATATTATCAATTTCTTGATCAATCCATTTTTTCTTATCCAAATAATCCATACTAATTTTAAATCTAGTATCTAGCAAAGAGTCGTGATCTTTAAAAATAAAAAAAGAATCATTATAAGAAATCAAATAATCATATATATTTTTAAAATTATAAGGCAATTTGCTATAATCCTCATTAATCAAATTATCAACCGTCCTTTTGATTATATCATTTTTGTAATAGAAATCACGAGCATTATAGGAATTTTCATTTTTATTTTTTTCAATTTCTTCATAAGTTTCACCAAAAGTATATATTTTATTTTTTTGTCAATATTATAAATAATACCTGCTCTTGTTGAAAGTACATTTGAAAAATTAAAAATAGAATTTAATATATGAAAACTTTGATTTTCAAATAAAGGCAGTGTTAAATTGCTATAAATATCACAAGCTGGATAAATTTTTCTGAAATTTTCTACATTAGCATCTTCAATAAAAATTATTTTTAATTTTCCTTAATAAGCTTATCCTTATCTATCATATGTTTTAAGGCTAAGATAAATTTAATTATCTCCTTTGCCATAAAATATCCATCGTTTGCTTTTCCAGAAAATATATAAGTAGTCGGTGGTATAAAAATATTAGAATTTTCCTTTAACTTATAGTAATTACTTGCTATGCTAATCGCATTTAAAAGTTGCCTTTTAGCTTCGTGAAAAATTTCAAGTTGCATATCAAATATTGAATATGGATTTATTAAATCTCTTTCATTCATTTTAAAATATTTAATTAATTCCAATTTGTTTTTAAGTTTAACTTCTTCTATTTCGTCATAGAAATTTTTATTGCCTTTCAAATTTTCCAATTTTTTTAGACTTATTTTATCATTAATATTGATTTGGTACTTATTTAAGATTTCTTTCAAATAAAAATTATTAGAATCAGAATATAAATACCTATCTATCCCGAAGTTCAAATAAGAAAATTCTTTTTTATCTTTAATATAATTTTCTATAAAAATTTTAGATAAGTAAAAATATTTTCCGACAAAACAACTATTTAATCTATCATATCTTAATTGATTATTTTCAATTATAAAATCACCAAGATTTTCTATAGCAAAATCGTTTAATTTTAAAATTATATTATAATATGATTCATCAACTGATTTTAGCATTGAAAGATCATAACTTTCCTTAGAATCAGGAGTAATCAAAAATCCTATATGAGAAAATATTTCTTTACTCATATTCACACATTCGCTTATTTCTAAACCATAACCTTCATTTAGACTTCTAATAAATTCAACTATAGCCAAAGAAGGATGAATATCTGCTAATATAATTTTAAATTTATCTTTTATACTTTTTATATCATCATTATTTTTAAAAAATCTTCTAAAAATATCCTGAATTGTCGCAACAACATAAAAATATTCTTGTTTTAGTCTAAAAAGTTTACCCTCATAAGTAGAATTATCCAAATATAAAAACTGAGTTAGAGAATTGTTATCTATATAATCATTATAAGCACTTTTAAAATCTCCACTGCTTAGATTTAAGTAATCTATTTTGTTTATAGATTCAGCTTTCCATAATCTTAGTGTATTTACAAAATTATTTTCATTATTAAAAATTGGCATATCATATGCAACAGCTTTAACTTTTTTATTTTCAATATTTAAAATATAAGAAAAAGCCTTTTTATGCTCCCATTTATTTCCCATATAAAGCCATTCATTAGGATTTATAAATTGCTCTCCATCTCTGATTTCTTGCTTCATTCCTCCACTTTCATATCTTAGGGCGTATGCCATAGCCTTGATTTTATTTTTACTCAATTCTTTCATCAAATACCAAGAGCCAATTCCTATATCACTATTACCAAGACTTGCTTCTTTTTCATAATTAACCAAATCTTTCATAGAAATATTTAAAATCTTTAAACATTCATCAACTTCTTTAGAATAGCCTAAAGATTTTATGGCATTTTCAATAAATTTTCCAGGACTATATTCAAATGATAATAAATAAACTTCTTTATTTTTTAAAGATTTTTTTGATTTTGACCAATTTTTTCCAATATCCTGCATTAAAGCCTTTACAAGACCATCATAGATTTCACTTAACCTTGCATCTTCTATTTCTTTAGCATAAAAAGAATACAAAAAATTTTGTATTCTTTTTAAAATAAAATTATTTTCTTTATTCATCTTATGCCTTTATATCTTCATATAATTTTATATATTTTTTAGAAGATTCTTCCCAATCATTTTTTTCATTCATAGCATTTTCTATAAGCTTATCAAAATCTTTTTTATTATTTTTATATAAGTCTATAGCATTTTTGCTTGTAAAAAGTAATTCATGAGCATTTATATTTTCAAAAGAAAATCCTGTTCCTTCTCCAGTATATTTGTTATAAGCTTTCACAGTATCTTTTAAACCTCCAGCCTCTCTAACTATTGGCAAAGAACCATATCTCATAGCAATTAATTGGCTTATTCCACAAGGCTCAGATATTGATGGCATCATAAACAAATCACTAGCCGCATATAATTTATGACTTTCTTTTCCATCATAATAAATTCTTGCAGCAACTTTGTCTGGATATTTCCACTCAAAATATTTAAACATTTCTTCGTAAGTATAATCTCCAGTTCCAAGAACAACTAACTGTAAATCTTCTTGCAATAATTCATCTAAAATATATCTTACAAGATCAAATCCTTTCATTGATGTAAGCCTTGAACAAATAGCTATCATTGGAACATCTTTATTTACAGGTAGGCCGTATTCTTCTTGGAGCTTAATCTTATTTTCCGCTTTATTTTTTATAGATTTAAAATCATAATTTTTGTAAATATTTTTATCTGTTTTAGGATTCCAAATTTCATAATCAATACCATTTACAATTCCTGTAAGTTTATTTTGATATTCTCTTATAACTCCATCCAAGCCTTCTCCATAAAATGGATATTTGATCTCTTCAGCATAATTTTCACTAACTGTATTAAAAGCTGTTGAATGAACAATTCCGCCTTTCATAAAATTGATAGCATCAAAATATTTTAAATCATGTTCATTAAAATAATATCCATCAAGACCTGTAAAAGTTAAATAACCTGAGTCAAAAACTCCTTGATATTTTAAATTATGAATTGTAAATAGAGTTCTAACATCATCAAAATAATGATCTCCCTTTCTAAAATCATTCACATAAATATTTACCAATGCAGTATGCCAATCATTAGTATGAATTATATCAGGTTTAAAATCTATTTCTTTTCCAAGCAAGGTTGCAACTTTTGAGAAAAATATAAATCTTTCTGCATCATCATCATATCCATAGGGATTTGGTCTATCAAAATATTCAAGATTGTCTATAAAATAAAATGTAACCTTGTCCCATTTTAAACTATAAATTCCAGCATATTGGTGTTTCCAATCAAGATCTACATAAAACTCTTTAATTTTTTTCATTTTTTTTCTGTAAACTTGATCTATACTTGAATATAATGGCATAACAACTCTTATATCAATACCTTTTTTTGCAAGTTCTTTTGGTAAAGAGCCTGCTACATCAGCAAGACCTCCTGTCTTTATAAAAGGATCAGCTTCACTTGTTAAAAATAATACTTTCATATAACACTCCTTAGTTAACGTGTTCTCCCTTATCTGTCAAGTAAGGATGATTTCTATTTCCAAATAATTTTACATCTTCAAGTACCTTTGTGTCCTTATCTGTAATAACATGATTCAAAATAGCTCCCTCACCAATCTCAGAATTTTGGAAAATAATAGAATTTTTAATTACAGCACCTTTTTTTACCTTAACTCCTCTAAAAATAATAGAATTTTCAATTTCTCCTTCTATTAAAGCCCCATTAGCAACCAAAGAATTTCTAACTTTTGAACCCTTTAAATATTCAGTTGAAGGCTCATCCTTGCTTTTTGTATAAACCATTCCTTGTTTGTAGAAAATTTCATCAAAATATTCCCTATCCATCAAATTAAAGCTAGCCTCAAAGTAAGTTAAAGTATCCATTATTACACTTAACCTTTCTTTTGATTTATATAATCCTATAGATTTTTTCTTAGGATACTTAAATAGGGCATCTAAAATATTTGTAGAATTATTTTTCTCAATTGAATATCTAATAAGATCCATAAAAATATCTTTTTTAATTAATATAGAACCTGTAAATAAATTTATTTCTTCTTCAAGGCCAAGATTGATTCCAACACTAAGTGGATTTTCTTTTTCATCAGTATTTATTATTCTTCTATTCAAATAATATCCATATTCATCTTTCTTCTTTTGAGTAAATATTAAAGCATCAATATCTTCTTCTTGCATTCTCTCATAAGCATCAGAAATATTTACTTTTGTTATATACATTGGATTAGTTATATAAACATATTCACGTTTATTTTTCATAAAATGTTTCATAGTATTATAATAAGTTTCAATCTCGTTAGCAAGTCTTGACCTATTATAAACAGGTGGATTTATCATTAAACCGCCACTTCTTCTATTCAATTCCCAATTTCTTCCATCTCCAACATGATCAAGAGTTGACCTTAAAGGTTCTCCACCATACAAAATTACACTTGATATATTGTGATTTGTTATATTTGATAAAGTAAAGTCTATAATCCTATACCTACATCCAAAAGGTAGCATATAATCCGGTCTATATTTACAAAGTGTATCATAATTTTTTTCATCAAACTCTGAACTATAAATTAAAGCAAGTATATTTTGCATACTAATCCTCCTCTATTCCATCATTACTAACAAGGTATACTGATGTAGAATTTTTATCGCCAATATTTTCAGTAATTTCCATATTCTCAGTAATTACACAATTATATACTTTAACACCTTCTTTAATAGTAACTCCAGATAATATTACACAATTACTTACGCAAGCATTTTCCTCAATCTTAACATTTGAAAATAAAACAGAATTATTTACCTCTCCATCAATAATACAGCCTTCGTTAATAAGAGCATCATTTAAAACACCATGAACACCCACTCTGTGAGGAGGCAAGTTTAAAGCTGTTGTGTATATTTTCCAAGAATCATCTTGAATATTAAGAGGATTTTCCGGATCTATTAAATCAAGATTTGCTTGCCAATAAGATTTAACAGTTCCAACATCTTTCCAATATCCATCAAATTTATAAACAAATAAATCTCTCTTATTATTTAATAAATAAGGAATAATATCATGACCAAAATCATTAGTAGAATTAGGATTTTTATGATCTTCAATTAAAGCTTGTCTTAAAACTTTCCAATTAAAAATATAAATTCCCATAGAAGCAAGATTAGATTTAGGATTTTCAGGTTTTTCTTCAAACTCAACAATTCTTCCATTATCATCAGTATTCATAATTCCAAATCTTGATGCCTCTTCCCAATCAACTTCCATTACTGCAATAGTTGCATCAGCACCTTTTTGCACGTGTTCATCAAGAAGCTTAGTGTAATCCATTTTATAAATATGATCTCCAGATAAAATAAGAACATATTCAGGATCAATACTATCAAGATAATTGATATTTACAAAAATTGCTCCAGCAGTGCCTTCGAACCATCTTCCACCCTCTTCAGTGTAATATGGAGTTAAAATTCTAAGACCACCAAAATTTCTATCATAATCCCAAGCTGCACCAATTCCTAAATGCTTATTCAATAATTGTGGCTTATATTGAGTCAAAACACCAATATCTCTAATTTCAGAATTAGTTGCATTTGATAAAGCAAAATCTATTATTTTATATTTTCCACCAAAAGGAACTACAGGTTTTGCCATATCTTTTGTCAATGCTTTTAACCTAGAACCTTGACCACCAGCAAGAAGCATAGCAGCAATTTTATTATTATTTCTCATAAGTCCTCCTATCTATTCAAGATTTTTATAATCCGAATGACTTAATATAATAATACCCAAAAATATTAAAATTAATTAGCTAAATAAAAGTTCAGATAGGTAAAATTTTGACATAAAATTAAAGATTAGTATAATAATAAAAGCTGAATAATAAGGGGATGTTTTGGTTTCGACGTGCTTGTTAAGATTTAAGTTGCAAGTCGTTTATCAATTCGTAAAATTGAAAATTAAATATAAAAGCAAACAATAATAGCGAAAGACAATTCGCATTAGCTGCCTAATTTAGGCTAGCAGCAAATAAAAATTATGCCACAATAGTTTTTATTTGTTTCATAATTTTATGTGGCAACTAATGCACAAAGCTTTGAGTGTATTTAGTATTATGAAGCTAGTCTAGCGAGTTATTTGTGAGTAGATAAGTGCTAGATAAAAAATAAATACTTACTAAACTTGTAGATGCTTTTATTAAAACTTGTGCGGACACGGGTTCAAGTCCCGTCATCTCCACCATACACACTTTAAGCCTTGATTTTTCAAGGTTTTATTTTTTTCTGGAAACATTTTGATAACATTAATTTTTAAAAGAATATTTTTTTGATTTGATTTTTAAAAATTTAAAATTATAGTATAAACAATAACAAAGCACATACGTAACCCCCTTAAAAGAATTTCTCTTTGGGTTGCGCCATGTGCTTTGTTTGTTTTTTAAATAATATAGTATACTATAATTAAATAGAGGCTCTTCTACCTTCCGCATTTGTGGAGGGCCAGTTAGAGCCTCTATTTTTTTATATTTATCTAATATTTTTATTTTTATAAACCTATAGTATATTTAAAATGAACAGAGATTAATCACTGTCCGAGAAACCTTGTAGGTGGAGATGGTGGTTAATCTTTGTTTTTAATATTTTAAATCTCAAAGAGTTTTAAAATTTATATAATTTTAAACTTGAATTTCCAAGAATTTTAATTTTAACTATTTATTTTTTGTATTTAATAAACTATCTTCATAAATACAATATAAATAGTCGTTTATAAATCAAAATTTCATTTTACCATATCGATTTTCTTCTTTGTTTATATCGTCTTCTATCATTTTCATGTCGCCTTTTTTTATATTCTTTTAATTTTTCTTCAAGATATGAAATATTGTTTTTATTATAAAAAGGGTCTATTGAAAAATCAAAAGGGATTTTATGTTCTCTAGCTATTTTTTTTTAAGTAAATATTTATAGCACTAGATAATGAAATTCCTATCTCATTGCAAACTAGCTCGGCTTGTTTTTTTACTTCATCATCTACTCTTAAATTTATTTGTGCCATATATCACCTCTTAATTACATTATACTATGATTATATAATTATTAGATTTTTGTGCCACTTAATATACAATAAATTTATATTTATAAAGTATTTCTTTTACAAAAAAATCTCCAAATTTAATTGGAGATTTTAGTATTTTTTATTTTATTTCTTTTAACAATTCTTTTAGATAATCATATACTCTTTGTACTGATTCTATTTCTACTTTTTCTTCTGGTGAATGGGCTCCACTTATATTTGGTCCTATTGATATTATGTCCAAATTTGGATATTTTTCATAAAATGCTCCACATTCTAGTCCAGCGTGGATTACTATTGTGTCGAATTCTTTTCCTTCAAATTCTTTGTAAACTTTTTGGGCTAATGGTCTTAATTTTGAATCTTCTTTGTATTCCCAACCTGGATAGATTGAATCTATTGTGTAATTTATTTTTAAGTCTTCAAGTGTTTTCTTTATTCTATCTGATAATTCTTCTAAAACATGATTTTCTGATGATCTTAATGAAATTTCACTCTTGATAAATCCGTCTTCTTCTTTTATTAGAGCTAAGTTATCTGAAGATTCTACTGTTATTCCATCTTTCATCATTGTATTTGTTCCGCAAGCAACATTTTTTATCATTTTTATTATTTTTTCTGATAATTCTTTTGTATAGCTTTTTCCACTTGCTTTACTTATATCAATTTTTAATTCGCCTTTTACATCTTTATATTCTTCTAAGGCTTTTTTCTTGGCTTCTTCTAATTCTTCAATTTTTGCTCCGTAAACTTTTACGCTTCCTGATGATGGAATAATATTATCAAGGCTTCCGCTTTTAAATTCTCCAATTGTTATGTCTGAATTTAGCTTATTTAAAATACTTGCAAAAACTTTTATGGCATTTCCTCTATTATCGTTAATGTCCATACCTGAATGTCCGCCTAATAGACCTGAAACTTTTATTTCGTATCCATCTTTTTCATCTTCTTTTCCAATTTTCTCAGAAATAAAAAATGTAATTCCACCAGCTGAACCTACTGTTAGGACTCCTTCTTCTTCTGAGTCAATATTTATTAGATATTCTCCTTCAAGCACATTGTCTGCCAAATTTAAAGCTCCTGCCATTGATGTTTCTTCTTCTGTAGTTACCAACAATTCAATTTGTGGTCCTTCATAATTTTCATCTTCGAGCAAGCTTAGTCCCATTGCTACTGCTATTCCGTTGTCAGCTCCAAGTGTTGTTTTATCTGCTGTTAAATATTTTCCATCAAGTACAGGAATTATTGGGTCTTTTAAAAAGTCATGATTTGAGTCATCAGTTTTTGATGCAACCATATCCATATGTCCTTGCAAAATTACCTTTGGTGCATTTTCATAACCCTTTGATGCTTTTCTTTTTAAAATAACATTCAAATGTTCATCTTGATATGTTTCAAGATTTAATTCTTTTCCAGTTTTTACTAAAAAATCCGATACTTCTTTTTCGTGAAAACTTGGTCTTGGAATATCCATTAATTTTTTAAAGTAATAAAATACTCTTTGTGGTTGTAATTTTTCCATTATTCCTCCTCCTTTACATTCAATTGTACAATATTTTTCAAAACTTCAAAAGATTTTTCCATTATATCAACTGAAAGAAGTTCGTATCTTCCGTGGAAATTATATCCACCTGTAAATAAGTTCGGTGTTGGAAGCCCTTTGTATGAAAGACTTGCTCCATCAGTTCCACCTCTAATAGGTTTTACAATTGGATCCATACCAGCTTTTTTGATTGATTTTTTGGCAAGTTCAACTATTTCCATACATGGTTTAATTTTTTCTTTCATATTATAATAAGAATCTTCAATTTCTAATTCTATTCTTTGTCCATATTTTTTGTTTAAAAAATCTACTATATCTTGTAGAATTTTTTTCTTTTCATTAAATGAATCTTTGAAAAAATCTCTAATCAAATATATTATGTCAACTTCTGCAGAAGTTCCATTTATTTCATCAAGCATAAAAAATCCTTCGTATCCTTCTGAATATTCTGGTCTTTCGTTTACTGGGAGCATTGAATTTAATTCTTGTCCAAGTAAAAGTGCATTGATTAAAACATTTTTTGCAGAACCTGGATGAACTGATTTTCCTTCTATATGAATTTTTGCTGTTGCTGCATTAAAATTTTCATATTCTAACTCTGCAATAGGCCCACCGTCAATTGTATAAGCGAAATCTGCTCCAAATTTTTCTACATCGAATAAATCTGCTCCTCTACCTATTTCTTCATCTGGTGTAAAGCCTATTTTTATATCTCCAAATTTCAAATCTCTGTTTTCCATAAAGAATTTTGCAATTTCCATAATTATGGCAATTCCTGCCTTATCATCAGCCCCAAGCAAAGTTGTTCCGTCAGTTGTAACTAATTTATTGCCGATTAATTCTTTTAAAAATGGATATTCTTCTTCGCTTAATTTATATTTATCATTTAGAATTATATCTCCACCCTTATATGAATCTATAATTTGTGGATTTACATTTTTTCCAGTAATTTCTAGGGCGGTATCCATATGTGAAATAAAACCTATGGTAGGAACATCTTTTACAGTTCCCTTTATAGATGCATATACATATCCATTTTCATCTACATGGGCATTTTCTATTCCAAGTTTTTTTAAATCTTCAACTATAACTTTTGCAAGTTCCATTTGACCAGATGTTGATGGACAAGCTTCATTTTTGTCATCACTTTGAGTATCATATTTTACATATTTTAAAAATTTATCTAGCATAATTCTCCTTCCTTACATTACAGTTTGAATACCTAACATAACTATAGATAAAACTAATAATATTCCCATCAAAGGCGCAATAAATTTAACCCATTTATTGTATGAAACATCTACCATCTCTAGGGTTGCCAAAATCAATCCTGTTGGAGCTATTATTGCCATCCATCCTTGACCAAAATTGTATGCCGAAACTACAACATCTCTTCCAAGTGAAACTGTGTCTGCAAGTGGTGCTATAATTGGCATTGATAAGGTTGCAAGTCCTGATGAAGATGGGATGAATATTCCAAGAAATGAAAATAAAATCATTTGTACTGATGAGAATAATACACCATTTATTCCACTAATTATATTAGATGCACTATATAACATTGTATCAGAAATCATTCCATCGTCTAATATAATATTTATTCCCCTAGCAACTCCTATAATTAAGGCTACTGAAACCAAATCAGCTGAGCCATCTAAAAATGCTCCTACTGCCTCTTGTTCAGGTAAACCTGAAAGAATTATAAGTAATATTCCTACAATCAAGAATAGAGTTGACATTTCTTCAAACCACCATTCAAGATTCATAACACCATAAATCATAATTGGAAATGCAAACATAAATATTACAAGCATAGCTATTCTTCTGAAATTAAATGGTGCCACATGTTCAGGGTCATATCCTTTCAAATATTGCTCTTTTATTCTTGGCATATCTTCTGCTATTATAGATTTTGATGGATCTTCTTTTACTTTTTTAGAATATCTGTAAATATACCAAAGTGTAATAGCTTGAGCTAAAATTAAACTTACAATTCTTATACCTATACCTTCTTTAAATGAAATTCCAGCAGCATTTGATGCAACTACGACTGAAAAAGCATTTGTTGTAGAAAACATAGTTCCAATTGATGAACCCATATAAATTGCTGCAATTGTTACTATAGCATCAAAACCAGATGCTAAAAAGATTGGCAACAAAATTGGATAAAAGGCAATAGTTTCTTCAGCCATTCCAAATGTTGTTCCACCGAGAGCAACTATGCTAGATAAAATTGCTACCATCAAAAACTCTTTTCCCTTAGTAATTTTAGATAAAGCAGCAATTCCTGCATCAAAAGTTCCAGTTTTATTTAAAACCCCAATACATCCACCAAGAATTAATACAAAAACAATAATTCCTATAGAATCTGCTATTCCATCAATCGGTGCCCTAGCAACTTTTAAAACTCCTTGTGGTTGTTGGTCAAGTTTATGATAAGAGCCTGGTATTGCTACAGGTTTTTTTATATCTTCCTTAACAAAACTTTTAAGTGGAACTGTTATCTTAAATTTGTCCAAAGTTTCTTGATTTGCTGGAAGTTTTTCTTCCTTACCATCAACGCCTGTTTTTAGGAATACATTTTCATCCTTGACATATTCTAACCTATCATAAGAACCTGCTGGAACTATATAAGTTAAAATTGCAGCTAATACTAGTACAATAAATAAAACAGTAAAAGCTGAAGGAAATTTTACCTTTTTCTTCTTTTTATTAAATATATTAATCATACATTACCTCCAATTCCAGCATACTTTTTCTTAATAAAATTGTCAATAATTTAGTTAATTAATGTAATTGTGCGAAAAATTTGTTTTCTACTTGCAAATAATTTTCTTTATTCATAATTTATCACTTTAAAATTTCTATTTTAAATTTTTATAAATAGTTTTTGATAAAAATGATAAAAAAACTTTATAAATGAAATCTTTATAATTCAACAAAATAAAAATACCAAATCTACATAAATAAATCCGGTATTTATTCATTAATATAAATTTTTATGAGAATTTTCGAATTTCAAAATTTCCCCTACAAGATACAAAGAACCACACCATAAAACTAGATCATTTGCCTTAGCTTTTGATTTTGTGTATTCATAAGCTTCTTTTCTATCCTTAATTTTTTTTACATTTGAAAATTTTTCTTTTATTATATTTTTAAGATTTTCTAATTCAAAAGCTCTCGGATTATCAACACTTGTTATAACAATTTCATCAGCAATTGATGATATCTTTTCGATAATATAATCATAATCTTTATCTTTTAATATAGAAAATCCTACAATTAATTTATCATATTTAAAAAGTTTAAGAGAACTTAAAAGTGCATCAATAGATTCTTTATTGTGGCTTCCATCTATTAAAACTCTTGGACTTTTAGAAATTATTTGTAAACGCCCTATATTTGTACTTTCATAAATTCCTTTTTTTATTATATCTTCATCTAAATCAAATTCTTCTTTAAAATAATCCAATAAATTAAGCGCATTGCAGGCATTATAAATTTGAACCTTTCCAATCAAAGAAGTTTTTATATTTTTATATCCCCTAAAATCAAATTCATTGAAATCTGCACTTTGATTTTTTATTTTAATTTCGCTAAATTTAAAATCATAAACTTTTGAATTTTTCTCCTTGGCCTTTTTTAAAATAACATTTAAGGCGGATTCATTTTGAGGATAAATAAAAACTGGAACATTTTCTTTTATTATTCCTGCCTTATTTTGAGCAATCTCTTCTATAGTATTTCCCAAAATATTTGTATGGTCCATAGATATTGTTGTGATAAGACTTGCTAGAGGCTTTTTTACAACATTTGTCGAATCTAAAGTTCCCCCAAGACCTGTTTCAACTACACATACATCAACCTTTTTGTCATAAAAATATTTAAACATCAAAGCTGTCATAACTTCAAAGTAAGTGTTTTTCAAATTTATATTATCCAAATTTTCACAAATAGGCTTAAGCATTTCTATATAAGAAAAAAATTCTTCATCACTTATAGGCTTTCCATTTATCTTAACCTCTTCATTAATTTCAACCATATAAGGCGAAGTAAAAAGTCCACATCTTAGCTTTTGCGATAAGGTATTTGCTATAAAATTTGCAGTTGACCCCTTCCCATTAGTTCCCGCTATGTGAATCACCTTAATTTTATCTTGAGGATTATCAAGCTCATGTAAAAGAGCTTTTATAGCTGACAAATCTCTTCTTTTGCCAGCAGAATTTCCCCTTTGATATATCCAATCCAAATAATAATCTTTATCTTTAATCATTTTTACCTCTTTCTTAACACAAATATTATATAATAGAAAAAATAAAGTAAAATAATAATAATAATAAATAAAAAAGGAAAATAAATGAAAAGAAATTACATTTTAGATCAGTACAGAGGTTTCACAATCATATCTATGGTTTTATTTCACCTTTGTTACGACATAAACATATACAAAAATTTGTCTTGGTACAACAATATTTATATAAACAAAATTTGGCAACTATCAATAGCCTTATCATTTTTTATAATCTCAGGAATAAGCTCAAATTTTATATCTTGGAAAAAAAATTTAAAAAGAGGAATAACAATTTCCATTCTAGGAATATTAATTAGTCTAATAACATATTTTTTACTTCCAGATCAATTAATAATTTTTGGGGTTTTAAATGGTTTAGGACTTTCTATGATTCTTACATCTTTTATACAAAAATACATAAAAGTAAATAAAAAATTATTCTTATTATTAGTTTTTATAAGCTTATTTATAATAAGCTATAATATACCAAACCAAATATTCTTAAATTTAAAAATAGATTCAAACCTATACAATAAAAATTTGTTTTTTTAGGTTTTCCATCAAACACCTTCCATTCAACTGATTATTTTCCAATAATCCCTTGGTTTTTCGCCTATATTAGTGGATATTTAATAGGAAAAATTCTCATAGAAAAAAATTTTTATTACAAGTATGGAAAAAATAATTTTCTAGCAAAAATAGGACAAAATTCATTAAAAATTTACCTATCACATCAAATAATACTTTATGCTTTTGTGTATTTTATTTTTGAAATAATTTAATAAAAATAAAAAGAGGATATTGCAATATTAATCATTTTTAATAATTTTGCAATAACCTCTTAATATCATTTCTTACAATTAGGGCAAATCCCCCTAAAAGTTAGATCTATTTTATTTATTTCGTATTCTTCTAAACCTTCTAATTTTAGATTGTCGATATTTATATCCAAGTCAAGAATCTCACCACAATTTTCACAAATAAAATGAGAATGGTGTTTTTGATAAAAATCATATCTTTTTCGTGATTGATTAAATTCTAATTCACTAGCAATATTATTTGCAACAAATAAATTTAAGGTATTATAAACCGTTGCTTGTGAAAGAATTGGATCTTTTGATTTTAATGATTTATAAATATCATCAGCTGTTGGATGATTTCTATTATTTACCAAAAAATCTAAAATCATTAACCTTTGGTGGCTAACTCTTATACCATGTTCTTTTAAAATTTGTTTTTCTATCTCATACTTTTCATTTTGATCGACATTTTCAAGAGAATCTATAATTTTTTTCATATTATCCTCTTTCCAAAATTAAAATCCTTCATTTTTAATATACATTATAAAACAATTAGTGTCAATATTTGCAGAAAAAAAAAGGCTCAAATTGAGCCTTTTTAAAATAGAAACTATGCTAATTCTACTTCTGCACCAGCTTCTTCTAATTTTGATTTTAATTCTTCAGCTTCATCTTTAGCTACGCCTTCTTTAACTGTTTTTGGAGCGCCATCAACTAAAGCTTTAGCATCTTTTAATCCAAGTCCTGTAACTTCTTTAACTACTTTTATTACGTTAATTTTTGAAGCTCCTGCTGATTTTAATACAACGTCAAATTCAGATTTTTCTGCTGCACCTGCATCAGCTGCTCCTGCCGCAGCTGCTGGAGCTGCTGCAACTGTTGCTTGAGCTGTTACATCAAATTCTTCTTCTAATGCTTTTACTAATTCTGATAGTTCTAATACTGTAAGTTCTTTAATTTCTTCTAATAAGTTTGTTACTTTTTCTGACATTTTTAATCCTCCGATATTTTAATTAATTATTTTAATATTAAGCTATTAAGCTGCTTCGTTTTCTTTTTTTCTCTAACTGCATCGAGTGCATAAACAAGTTTAGCATTAATTTGTGATAAATCACCAGCAAGTTTTCTAATAGGTGCTTGTAATGTATTAACAAGCATAGAAGCAAGTTCTTGTTGTCCTGGTAATTTTGCTATTGCTAACATTTCGTCTGGAGTTTGATAATTTCCATCAACTACACCAGATTTAATTATAAGCTTATCCTTGTTTTCTTCATTTTTATCAATGTATTTTCTAGCTACTTTTGGTCCATCAACCATTTCTTCATTTGAAAAAATAAGTGCGTTAGAACCTTTTAGCTCTTCAGTAAATTGATCAAATCCAAGTTGTTGGAATGCAAATCTCATCATAGTATTTTTGTATACTTTATATTCTGTGTTTGCATCTCTAAAATCATTACGTAAATCAGTAATTTCTTTTACATCCATTTTATCAAACTCTACTAGAGTAACTGATTTAGCATTTTCGATTTTTTTAACTATTTCATTAACAATTACTTGTTTTTGTTGTATAGCTTTTTCAGACATATTTCACCTCCTATGGCTTTCTGGTAGGTATATAAAAATCCCCACAATTAGGCATAATTATTATGCCTACATCGGTGGGGATGTAGTTTCTTATTCCCACCTATACGGAATAATTAAACTTTTAAGTCTCCGTAGTCTTTGGTAGCCTATTTATTTGACTATGATAGTATATCACTATAAAAATATTTTGTCAATTTTTTTATTTTTCAACAACATCCATTGCTCTTGCTGGAGATATTTTTACTCCTGGTCCCATTGTTGAAGCAATAGTAATTGATCTTAAATATTTTCCTTTTGCTGAAGCTGGTTTTGCTTTAACTATAGCTGTCATTAAAGCTTTTAAATTGTCTGATAATTTTTCTTTTCCAAATGATACTTTTCCAGTTGGTACATGAACAAGGTTATTTTTGTCTGTTCTGTATTCAACTTTTCCTGCTTTTACTTCTTTAATTGCGTTTGCTATATCATTTGTTACAGTACCAGATTTTGGGTTTGGCATTAATCCTTGAGGTCCTAAAACTCTACCAAGTCTTCCTACTTGTCCCATCATATCAGGGCTTGTTATGATAACATCAAAATCTAACCAGTTTTCTTTTTGGATTTTGTCTGTATATTCTTCACTACCTGCATAATCTGCACCTGCGTTTAAAGCTTCTTCTACTTTATCATCTTTTACAATAGCAAGTACTTTAACATTTCTTCCTGTTCCATGTGGAAGTACAACAGTACCTCTTACTTGTTGGTCAGCATGTCTTGAGTCTACACCCAATCTTACATGTAACTCTACAGTTTCATCAAAGTTTGCTTTTGCAGTTTTTTCAACTATATCTAATGCTTCTGATAAGTCATATTCTTTATGAGTATCAAAAGATTTTTTTGATTCTATATATTTTTTACCTTTTTAGCCATGTTGCCTCCTTGTGGTATAACGAGTTTCCTCTTCCACTTATTCTTCTACAGTAACTCCCATGCTTCTGCATGTACCTTTTATCATGCTCATTGCAGCTTCTAGGCTTGCAGCATTTAAGTCTTGCATTTTTGTTTGAGCTATCTCTTTAATTTGATCAATTTTTATTGAACCTACTTTATTTTTGTTTGGTTCTCCACTTGCTTTGTCAAGTCCAATAGCTTTTTTTATTAATACTGGTGCTGGTGGTGTTTTGGTGATAAAATCAAAAGATCTATCCTTATAAATTGTCATTTCAACCGGTATTATCATTCCAGCTTGGTCAGCTGTTTTTGCGTTAAATGCTTGCACGAATTCCATAATATTAATTCCGTGTGGTCCTAGTGCTGTACCTACTGGAGGTGCTGGTGTAGCTTTTCCTGCTGGTACTTGTAATTTAACTTTTGCTTGTACTTCTTTTTCTTTTGCTGGCATATTAAATCCTCCTTTGTGGTTTTTGTCGGGTTACCCCTCCCACTTACATTACGTAAGCCAGTTTAAATTGTCTCAATATCCTCGAAACCTAAATCTATTATTGTATCTCTTCCAAACATATCAATTAAAGCCTTAATTGTTTGTTTTTCTGGATCAATTTCTTTTATTTCTGCAACTAAATCTTTAAATGGTCCTTGGATTATATTTACATTTTCTCCAATGTTAAGATTTATATTAAATACTGGTTTATCTTCTTTTATACCAAATTTTCTAACTTCTCTTTTTGTTAAAGGGACTGGTTTAGAATCTGGTCCTACAAAACCTGTAACACCTTGAGTATTTCTAATTATATACCAAGATCTATTTGTAATATTCATCTTTACCATTACATAACCCGGAAATAATTTTCTAGTTTTAAGTTTCTTTGATTCATTTTTTACTTCAACATATTCTTCTTCTGGTACTGTTACATCGATGATATCTGGATTTTGTTCATTATCAATCATCATTTGGATTTTATCTTTAACCCTATTTTCGTAACCAGTATATGTGTGAACTACATACCATCTTGGTTGTTTTTCTGAATCTTTAGAATCAATTTCTTCTTTAGTATTGTTTAGTTCATTTGAATTATTGTTATTAGATAAATCTGTCATATCTTACCTACATCAAAAATCCAAGCAAGTTTCCAAAGACTATGTCTAATAACCAAATGAGAACTCCTGTAATCACACTGACAATAATAACAAGTAATGAGTAATTTAAAGTTTCACTTTTTGTTGGCCATGTGATTTTTTTGAATTCTCTATTAACAGATTTAAAAAATCCATCTTTTTTCTTAGCCATTTAAAAACTCCTTACTATTTTGTTTCTTTATGAACAGTGTGTTTTTTACAGAAAGGACAATACTTTTTAAGCTCAAGTCTTTCTTGAGTATTTTTTTTGTTTTTTGTAGTATCGTAATTTCTATTTTTGCAAACTGTGCATTCTAGTTTTACTTTATCTGCCATTAAAACACCTCCTAATTTATATGGATAGTCCCATACAAAGATATATATTACCATCTAATAGCCTTATTGTCAACATTTTTTATTGATTTTTCTCTAACATTTCATAAAGCTTTTTTCTTTTATTTATTAAAAATTCTCTCAAATCATCAAGATCGTGATTTGAAAAACAAGAATCACTATAATCCATTAATATTTCTTCTATATCTAAAAGTTCATATACTCCTTCGTCATACATTTTTCCTAAAAATTTATGATTTTTGTCATAAAAAATTTTTGGAGGATATTCTTTTAATTTTCTGGTATCCATTATTATGTATGAATCTTTTCCATAAACTTTATTTCCTACTACAAGTACAGCTTCTTTAATATTTATTTCTCTACCTGTAAGATAATCTTTCATTTATTATAGTCCACTTTTTTCTATAGCTTCTACTATGTTATTTACTTTTTCTTTTGCTATTTCTTTGCTTTCTGCTTCTGCCATAACTCTAATTAGTGGTTCTGTACCACTTTCTCTTACTAAAATTCTTCCAGTATCCTTTAAGCTTTGACTTTCTTTTTCTATAATGCTTTTTATAAATTCATCTGATAAAACTTCTTTTTTATCTTTTACTTTTACATTTTTTAAAACTTGTGGATATATTTTTAAATCTCTTCTTAGCTCTGATAATTTAGCTTTATTGTCTATCATAGCTTCCATTAATCTAAGTGAGGTTAAAATTCCATCTCCTGTGTTGGCATATTTTGAAAAAATAATATGACCTGATTGTTCTCCACCAAGTTCATATCCGTTTTCGCTCATTTCTATATGGACATACTTATCTCCAACTTGAGTTTTTGTATAATTTATTCCTATCTTATCTAATGCTTTGTATAGACCAATGTTTGACATTATTGTTGTAACTATTGTGTTTGATTCTAAATTCCCTTCTTTTTTCATATGTTTTCCACATATATAAAGAATAGCATCTCCATCAACAACATCTCCATTTTCATCAACTGCTATGCACCTATCAGCATCTCCATCATAAGCAAAACCACAATCGAGTTTGTTTTCTTTTACATATTTTTGTAAAACTTCTATGTGAGTTGAACCACAATCTACATTTATATTAAATCCATTTGGATTGTTATTTATTACAAAAGTTTCAGCTCCGAGTGCATCATAAACACTTTTTACTATTGATGAAGCAGCACCATTTGAGCAATCAAGTCCAACTTTTTTTCCTTTAAATGATTTACTTACAGTTTGAATAAGAAAAGCAATATACCTATTTCTTCCTCCGATAAAATCATGACTTCTTCCGATTTCTTCACCAATTTTTAAATCAATATCTTTTATATCAGAATCTATATATTTTTCTAATTCTTCTAAAAATTCATCATCCATCTTCTCGCCATCAGAATTTATGATTTTTATTCCATTATCATGATAAGGATTATGGCTTGCTGTTATCATTACCCCACAATCAAAATCTTCACTTCTTACTACATAAGATACTGAAGGAGTTGTTGTAACGTGAAGTAAATAAGCATCCGATCCTGATGAAGTTATTCCTGCTGATAAAGCATCTTCAAACATATAAGATGATCTTCTTGTATCTTTTCCTATTACAATTTTTCCTTTTCCATGATTTTCTTTATTAAAATAATATCCTAAAAATCTTCCGATTTTAATTGCATGATAAAGAGTTAAGTCTTGGTTAGCTTCTCCTCTAAATCCATCTGTTCCAAAATATTTCATTCTAACCTCCTATTTATTAATAATATTATAAATTACTAGTCTTATTGATTCAAGTTATTTGTTTTTAATTTAGCAAAATTCAAATTTCTTTGCTTAATTTTTTGATTAATATATAATTTAACTATGAAAAAATTAGATTACATACCAAAAACAAATTTATATATGAAACACGTTGACAATTCTTATTCTTTTGGAATTGATCCAATTTTACTTGCAAATTTTTCAAAAATGAAAAAAAATAAAACTTTAATTGATATTGGAGCTGGAGGTGGAATTTTATCTCTTGCTTGTCTTTCTTATTATAATTTAAAAAAAGTTTATTCAATTGAAATTCAAAAAGAAAAAGCAAAACTTTTGAGAGAAAATTTAAAATTAAATTCCCTTAAAAATATAGAATTAATAAATGAAGATTTGAATAAAACTAATTTTAAGGAAAATTTTGTTGATTATATAATCACAAATCCTCCTTATTATAAAAAGGGGGCAAATATCAAAAATAAAGAAGAGGAATTTTTGATTTCAAGACAAGAAATAAAAATGAATTTGTCTGATATTTTTAAATTTTCTAATAGAACTTTAAAGGATAGGGGAAAATTATTTATGATTCATAAGCCTGAAAGACTTGTTGATATTGTAAAGGAAAGTGGAAATTTGAAATTGAAAAAATAAAATTTGTCCAATCAAAAGCGTTTGAAAAGCCTGTATTTATCCTTATGGAATTTGTAAAAAATGCAAATGATGGTTTGAAATTTGAAAATCCGCTAATAATCTATGATGAAAATAATAATTATACAAAGGAGGTCAAGGAAATAAATGGATTATAGTATTTATTTTGTACCAACTCCAATTGGAAATTTGGAGGATATGACAATTAGGGCAATAAATGTTTTGAAAAATGTTGATATAATAGGATGCGAAGATACAAGAGAGAGTAAAAAACTTTTAAATTATTTTGATATAAATAAAAAGCTTATTTCCTACCACAAATTTAATGAAAAACAAAAATCCGAGGAAATTATAAAAAATGCAAAAAATGGGATAACTTATGCAATAATTACAGACCAAGGTATGCCTGGAATTTCTGATCCAGGACATATTTTAATTAAAGAATGTATCAAAAATGATGTATCCTACACAATTTTACCTGGCCCTTCTTCAATTCTTACTGGCTTAATTGCGAGTGGTTTTGACAATGATAGATTTGCTTTTTATGGTTTTATTCCAAAGAAAAATTCTGACAAAAAATACTTATATGATGAGTTAAAAAAAGAAAATAAAACTTGTATTTTATTTGATACTCCCCATAATTTAGAAAATACAATTAAAGATTTTAAAAAGGAGTTTCCTGAAAGAAAACTTGCCATAACTCGTGAGCTTAGCAAAAAATTTGAACAATATCAAATATTTACGATTAAGGATATAGATATAGAAACTCTTACTTTAAAAGGAGAATTTGTCCTTATTTTAGAAAAAAATATAAAAGAAGAAAATTTAGATATTTCTATGTACAAAGAAAAAATTTTGCAAATGAAAAAAAATGGTGAATCAACCAAAGATATTGTTAAATCTTTAAGAAAATCCACCACTTTTAATAAAAATGAAATTTATGATTTTGTTATAAGCCTAGACTAATTATCTAGTTTATTTACAGGGTAAGTTTCTAAATAAGAAATTATTTCATCCAAAGTTTCACCTGATGATGCATTCACCGCTACTTGAACACTTGTTTCAATAAGTGGTGTTCCTGAAAGATAAACTTTGGATTTTTTTTCTTCATCAAGCATATCTATTGCCATTTGACAATTCATCATCGATGAGCCTAGATCAAAAAATATAATTAATCCATCATCTTTTGCATATTTATTTATTAATTCATTGATTTCATCAAAATTTGAACCGATATCTCCATATTTATCGCCACCACTGGCTAAAATTTTTACATCTGGTGCCATTTGAATTAAAATTTCTCTTAATCCATCAGCTAATTTTTTACTATGACTTGCCAACAAAATATTAATCATCTAAATCTCCAATTGCACTTTTTATACACAAATAAGAAGAATATGCACCAGGATCAATATGACCTATTGATCTTTCTCCAAGATAAGCAGCCCTACCTTTGCGAGCTTTTATATCTTTTGTGTATTCCATTTTTTCTTTTGCAATTTTTACTATTTCCTTAAAACTAAAATCATTTTTCAAAGCTTGCGAAACTGGAGAAAGGACATCGATCATAGTTTTATCTCCAACTTGGGCTTTTCCTCTCATAATAACTCCATCAACCCCATCAGAAAAAGCTTTAGCAAATGAATTTTTATTCAAATCGATTTCACCATCTAAGGATTGAGCAAATTTCATAAAAAATGTTCCATATAAAGGACCACTTGCTCCTCCAACATTTGAAATTAATGTCATAGCAATTTTATTAAATAAAGATTTCAAATCTCTAAAATCATCATTCATAGCATCTTTTACCTTGTTAAAACCTTTTGCCATATTAAATCCATGATCACCATCACCTATTGCTCTATCAAGATCAGTTAAGTATTCCTCATTTTCTATAATTGCATTAGATAAATTTATTATTTTTCTTTTATTTTTTCTATATCCATATTATCCCCTAACTATGTCTACATCTTCTTGTAATAATTTCAAAATTTCATCATCAACTTTAAATAATGTTAAAGAAAATCCTGCCATATCCATACTCGTCATAAAATTGCCTAGGAAAGTTTTTTTGATACTTATATTTTTTCTTTCAAATAATCATAAGCAAAATTATTTACAATAAAAAGTTCCATTTCTGTTGTTTGTCCCATTCCATTTACCATTAGGACAAATTCCCCATCAAGATTTTCAAAATCTTTTAAAATATGATCTAAAAGTTCTTTGGAAATTTCATCAGCTGATTTTATTTTTTCTTGTTTTACTCCTGGTTCTCCATGAATACCTACTCCAATTTCCATATCTTCTTCAGATAAATCAAAACTTTCTTTTTCAGAAATAGGATTTATACAAGCCTTGGTTGCCATACCCATAGATTTTATATTTTTTACAATTTTTTCTGCCATAGCTTTCATTTCTTCTAAACTTTTTCCATTTCTTGCCATAGCACCCAAAACTTTGTGAACAAAAATAGTTCCAGCAATTCCCCTTCTACCTGTTGTATAAGTAGAATCTTCAACCGCCACATCATCATTTACAATTATATAATCTACCTTTATCCCTTCCATTTCTGCCATATCTTTTGCCATTTCAAAATTCATGACATCGCCTGTATAATTTTTAACCACCATAAAGACACCTTCACCAGAATCAGCAAGTTTTATAGCTTCTAACACTTGATCAGGAGTTGGAGATGTAAAAATTTCTCCACAAATTGCACAATCAAGCATTCCATCACCAACATAGCCTGCGTGAGCTGGTTCATGTCCACTTCCACCACCAGAAATCAAGCCAACTTTTCCCTTAATAGGAAGATTTTTCCTATAAACAATTTTTAATTCTTCGTTTATTTTTACCTTATCCTCATTTGCTTTTTGGAGGCCTTTTAGCATCTGACTTATAATTTTTTCTTTTTCATTTATTATTTTTTTCATATAAACCACCCTTTCTTAATAAAAATATACCCACATAAATATGAGCAAATAAAAAAATTATATATTATATTTTGAAATTTTAATAAGTATATTTGTGCTTAAAATTTATGAAAAAAATCATATTTTACGAAATATTTAAAATTAATTTCAAAATACCTTATGAAATTAATTTTTTGTTCAAATGAAAACTTAAAAAAATTATTGAAATTTTTTAATATTTTATCAAGAAATCACATAGACTAAATTAAAAATTTATAAAGATAAATTAATTCTTTATTATTTTTTTATTAATAAAGCTTTATATTTCAATATTTTTTTATTATATTGCTAAAATAAATAAAATATTGCTTGACACAATGAAAATAATGATATATTATTTGATTAGACGTTGATATAGGTTATCAATATCAAAATATAATTTATTTTAAAGGAGAAAATTAAATCATGAAAAAAGTTGCAATTGTTTATTGGTCTGGAACTGGCAATACAGAAGCCATGGCAAATGAAATTTGTGATGAACTTAAAAAAATAATTTAGAGGTTGAATTGCTAGATCCAAATTCTTTCACAAAAGATTCTATCGAACAATTTGATGGAATTGCTTTTGGATGTCCTGCTATGGGTAGCGAAGAATTAGAAGAAACTGAATTTGAACCAATGTTTGAAAGTGTAGAAAATGCTCTTTCTGACAAGCCAGTTTTAATTTTTGGTTCTTACCAATGGGCAGATGGCGAATGGATGGATACTTGGCAAGACAGATGCAAAAGTGATGGAATAAATTTAGTTCGTGATGGACTAATTGCCTATGATTATCCAGATGATGAAGCATTAGAAGAATGTAGAAAGGCAGCATTAGATTTATCTAAAGCTCTAGGTTAATTTTATGAATGAAGAATTGTTAATTGATTACGCATCACAAACTTTGGCTAACCAAAAACTTGCTAATTTATTTACTTTCAAAAATACCGATAATATTGATATAGAAAAAATGGTTTCTGAGTGGAACGATGTACTTAATGAAAAAAATATGTACGTGGAAATACTTAATAACAATAAATCTTCTGCTCAAATTTATGCATACAGGCCCCACAAGCTAAAATACGTATTAAATGAAACAAAAACAAAATCTCTCCTAGAATCATTGGGATACAACACAAAGGACCTCAAGCAATGTATTGACCATTTAAAATTTAGATATAAAATCAATAATTTCCCACATGAAATCGGAATATTTTTGGGCTATCCATTCGAAGATGTGATTGGCTTTATTGAAAATAAGGGAAGTAAATTTTTAGTTAATGGCTATTGGAAAGTCTATGCAAACGAAGACAAAAAAATAAAAATCTTTAATAATTACAATAAAATAAAAAAATCTTATAAAATCCTATTCGATCGTTACAAAGATATTAGTCAATTATGCGTAAATTAACAATTCAAAATTATATGAAAATGCAAAAATAAAGGCTTTGAGAATCAACTCAAAGCCTTTATTTTTAATAAATCACTTATTTTTTCAATTTTTATATCTGCAAGCTCTCCTTCTTTTTCTTCTCCGTAGCCGTATTTTGCAAAAATGGATATATTATTATTCAAAAAACCTGCTTTAATATCGGAGAGCCTATCGCCTACAATTACAAAATCATCAATTTTATTTATTTTTATAATTTCAGCTTTGGACTTATAATTGTAATCTTCACCTACTAGATATTTTTTAAAATAAGAATCTAAATTATATATTTTTCTTGCATTATCTATATATTTTTTTGAGCAAGATGATAAAATTATCAATTTGTGTTTGTTTTTTAGGATATCTAATACTCTTTTTGTTTCATCGTATAAACTACCAAAATCTTTCATATTTTCTATCATAAGATTTCCTGTTGTTTCAATTAATTTTTCTTTGTCATAGGAATCGTCAAGAAAATCATCCCATATTTTTCTTGGAGGATAGCCAAGATAGGATTTTACATTAAGATTTGGTTTTTTATCTTATATTTTTTAGGCAATCATAAAATGCTTTTTCATAAATTTCATCACTTTTATGGATAGTTCCATCAAAGTCAAAAATTATTTTCATATAAGATCCATTAGGTTTGCCATTTCTATTGCAGATATTGCTGCATCGCTTCCTTTATTTCCAGCTTTTGTTCCAGCTCTTTGAACAGCTTGTTCAATTGTATCAGTTGTAACAACTCCGAAAATAATTGGTTTTCCACTTTCAAGTGATACATTTGCAATTCCTTTTGAAACTTCTGAACAAACATAATCATAATGAGAAGTATCTCCTCTTATAACTGCTCCCAAACAAATTACTGCGTCATAGTCTTTGTGGGCTAATTTTTTTGCTGCAAGAGGAATTTCAAAAGCTCCTGGAACTCTTACAAGCTCAATTTCTTCATCTTTTACTTCATGTCTTTTTAATGTATCAAGACAACCTTCTACAAGTCTATCTGTTATAAAATGATTAAATCTTGCAACCACAATTGCATATTTTTTCCCATTTGATACTAAATTCGCACTATATTCTTTCATTTATTTCTCCTTTAAATTCTTTTAAATCGTGTCCCATCCTATCAGCTTTTGTTTTTAGATAAACTCTATCAATATGGTTTGAGTGAATTTCTATTGGAACCCTTTTATTTACCTTAATATCATATTTTTCTACTTGTTTTATCTTATCAGGATTATTTGTCATTAAATTAATTGATTTTACTCCCAATTCTTTTAACATTAAACAAGCTATTTTATAATTTCTTAAATCTGGTGCAAAGCCAAGTTTTATATTTGCATCTACTGTATCATATCCTTTTTCTTGAAGGTGGTAGGCTTTAATTTTATTAAATAAACCAATACCTCTTCCCTCTTGTCTTAAATAAAGAATTATTCCTGATCCATTTTCATCAATCATCTCCATGGCCTTGTGAAGTTGATTTCCGCAATCACACCTATTTGATGAAAAAACATCTCCAGTCAAGCATTCAGAGTGAATTCTGGTTAAAATATTTTCTCCGTCAACCTTTCCCTTTATCAAGGCTAAGTGTTCTTTATTTTCAATTTTGTCATAAAAACTTATAGCCTTGAATTTTCCATGGTCTGTTGGAAGATTTATTATATTTGTTTTTTCAAGAAAATTTTCTTCATTTTTTGAAAGATCTAACTTATTTTCTTTTATATATTTTTTTATCTCAGACACACTAGTCATTTTCATGCCAAGTTTTTTTGCAAGATCAACAACATCTTTTCCCCTTAACATGTGACCATCATCAGCCATAATTTCACAACATAGGCCAATTTCTTTTAAATTAGCAATTTTCATTAAATCTATTGTCGCTTCAGTATGACCCTCTCTTTCCAAAACTCCCCTATCTTTTGCAATAAGTGGAAAAACATGACCTGGTCTTCTAAAATCACTTGCTTTTGTTTTATCATTTGCAAGAGCTCTTATAGTTTCTGCTCTTTCAAAAGCTGAAATTCCTGTTTCTGTATCAATATGGTCAATTGACACTGTAAAAGCAGTTTCATGATTATCAGTATTATTTTTGACCATCATTTCTAGGTCAAATTGTCTGGCTATATTTTTTCCAATTGGTGTACAAATCAATCCTCTGGCATATTTTGCCATAATATTAATCATCTCGCCAGTAACATTTTCTCCAGCACAAATCATATCTGCTTCATTCTCTCTATCTTCGTTATCTGTTACTATAATAATTTCATTATTTTGTAATGCTTTAATAATTTCTTCCATATTTTTTAAAAACCATTTTCCAATAAAAAGTTTTTATCCAGCCTTTCTTCTTTTTTATTTGCCATAGATTTTTGAATAAATCTATTTACAATATCAGTTTCAATATTTATTTCATCGCCAATTTTTTTATATTTAAAAGTAGTTCTCTCGATAGTTTCAGGTATAAGCGATACTTCAAAACTTGTATTTTTATCATCTGATACAGTAAGAGAAATTCCATCAAGAGCTACAGAACCTTTTTTTACAATCAAGGAACAAATTTCTGGGCTTGCAGAAATTGTAAATACATTTTTTCTTATATTTTTAATTTTTCCAACTCCATCAACATGACCTTGAACAATATGACCATCAAGTCTATCAGAAAGTCTTAGAGCTCTTTCAAGATTTACTTTTTTATTTAGATAAGAATTGTCAAATTTAGTCATTTTCAAACTTTCATTCATAAGATCTGCTTTGTAAGTTTTATCTGTAATTTCAGTTACTGTAAGACAAACCCCATCTGTCATTATTGAGTCCCCTAGTTTTGTATCTTCTAAAACTATATTTGCTTCAACTTCTATTTGAACGTGGTCATTTACCTTTTTAAAAGATAAAATTTTTCCAATTTCCTCAGATATTCCAGTGAACATTTTTAGCCTCAATCATTATATTATCATCAAATCTTTTTACATCTTCTATTTCAAATTCATAGGCATCTTTTATTTTTTCTACTCCTTTGCCATAAAAAGGAGATTTAGAATTAAAGCCTCCTATGATTTTTGGTGAAATAAATTCATAAATTTTATCAACCAAGCCTTCTTCTAAAAATCCATAATTTAGACTTGAACCACCTTCGACCAAAATCGAACCAATATTCATATCATAAAGTTTATTTACCAAATCATTTAAGTCTACTCTATTATTTTTCATCTTGCACTTAATAATATTCAAATCAGGATTATCTGTGTCTTTACAAGTTGCAATATAAGTTTTTTTATCACTTTCTAAGTTAAAAACTTTGTACTCCTTATATTTTTCTTCAATTTCTAAATTTGTATCAACAATAATTCTAACAGGATCAACTCCATTTTCAATTCTTGAATTTAAGGAAGGATTATCATGAATTAGGGTGTTTTTTCCTACAATTATTGCATCATTTTCCTTTCTTAATTCGTGAACATATTCTCTTGAAAATTCATTTGAAATCCATTTTGAATCATTTGTAGCTGAAGAAATTTTTCCATCTAAAGTTTGAGCATATTTTAAAGAAATAAGAGGTCTCTTGTATTTTACATTAAAGAAAAATTTTTCATTTAATTTTTTTCCTTCATCTTCAAGTAAACCAGTTTCAACTTCAATATTATTTTCTCTTAAAACTTTTAATCCATCTACTTTTGGATTTGTATCAATATTTGAAATTATAACTTTTTTAATATTTCTTTTTATAATTTCTAAAGTACATGGACCTTGTTTCCCATAATGAGAGCAAGGTTCTAAGTTCACATATAAAACTGCTCCATCAGGATTTTCTTTTAAATTATTAAAACAATCAACTTCAGCATGAACTTTCCCATATTCATGGTGAAAACCTGTCGATAAAATTTCTCCATTTTTTACAAGAACTGCTCCCACAAGAGGATTTCTCAAAGTTTTCCCTCTTGCTTTTTTTTGCAAGTTCAAAACATTTTTTCATATAATATTTATCATTCATCTTGCCTCCTCCACAATTCTAGGCAAAAGAAAAAATCCCTTTCAGGGATTTTACAATAATTTCAAAAGAAAAAATAATAATCTTCTCTCATCCAGACTATACTGTCGGTATAGGAATTTAACCTATTCAGCAAAAAGCTCGCGGACTTTACCGCCGGTGGGGAATCACACCCCGCCCTGAAGAATTGTGTTATTTTATTTACATTTTTATTATAATACAAATTTTATTTTTGTCAATCGTTTCCATAAAATAAAAATATTTAATAAATAAATCAAAATTTTTAAAAATAAAATTTCCAATAAAAAAAGACCCAAACGGGTCTTAAATTACTATTTTCTTCTTTTTTTCTTTTTGCTGCCTCAGATTTCTTTTTTCTCTTTAGGCTTGGCTTTTCGTAGTGTTCTCTTTTTCTATATTCTGTAAGAACACCGGATCTTGCGCATTGTCTTTTGAATCTTTTAATTGCACTATCAATTGATTCATTTTCTCCAACTCTGATCTCTGTCATCTCTATCCCCCCTCTCGTATCACACAATAAGTTTGAAATCAACCTGGTGGCCATTGTAAGGACCTTTTTGCTAGGACATGAAAATGCATGTGCTTAACAGTTTGTCCTCCATCTTCGCCTGTATTGTTGACTATTCTGTAGCCGTCTTCTGCCACATTTAGATCTTCTGTTATTTTTTTAATAACCATAAAGATATGAGAAACTATATCCTTATCTTCTTCATCTAATTTAGCCAAACTTTCTATGTGTTTTTTTGGTATAACAAGAAAATGGATAGGTGCTTGTGGATCTAGATCATTAAATGCAATTACTTTTTGATCTTCATAGATTATATCTGATGGTATCTCTCCATCAGCAATCTTGCAAAATACACAGTCCATACTTCACCCCCATTGATAAATATAATATCATATTTTAATAAAAAGGTAAAATTTTTTTATAATTTTTACACATTTATTTGTTTAATCTTCTCTTTTTTTATAAAACATATTATTAAAGCTAAAATAAATCCAATAAGGGCTGGCAAAAACCATCCAAATCCTAATTTAAAAGCTGGAAGATAATCTTTTGCAAAACCAACAATTTTACTTATAGATTCTGTCTTTGAAATATTTTCTGGCAAAGCTTTTAAAAAATCAAATATTGAAAATATTGCTGTAAATAAAATTGTCAAATAAAATATTCTCTTGTTTTTTCCAATTAATGGATAAAGCAATGATAAAAATATTAGGACAATAGCAAGTGGATACAAATACATCAAAACTGGTATTGATAGGCTAATTATTTTTTGCAAGCCTAAATTTGCAATTAAAAATGAAATAAAGGTAAAAGTAATTGCATAGGCCTTATAGGAAAGTGAATTTGGATACATTTCCATAAAAATTTGTGAGCAAGCTATAATTAATCCAATTGCCGTTTTTAAACAAGCTATTATTACGATTCCAGCAAGCAAAATCTTACCAAAATTTCCTAAATAATAAAAAGAAATATTTGATAAAATCCTTCCACCATTGTTTCCTAAATCCATAATATTTACAGATGATGAAGACATAAAGGCAAGAGATACATAAACTGTGCCCATAGCAATTAGGCAAATTATTCCACTTTTAAAAGTTTCCTTGGCTATTTGATTTGGATCTTTAACCCCAAGATTTCTAATGCTTGAAATTATTATAATTGCAAAGGCAAGGCTTGCTAGGGCATCCATTGTGTTATAGCCATCAAGAATACCTACAAACATTGGATTTTTTTGGTAAATTTTTATTGGATCATTTTGACCAAGAGCTCCCATTGGCTTTATAATTGCAAAAATTACTAAAACTGATAAGAGTATCAAAAAAGTTGGTGTCAAAATTTTTCCTATATTATCCATAATTTTTCCAGGCTTTAGAGCAAAGGCTAAAACTATAAGGAAAAATATTATTGAAAAAATAAATAGAAATAATTTTATTTTTTCTTCTGAAATATTTGATGCAATGCCAACTTCAAAAGCTACCGTTGATGTTCTTGGAATCGCAAAAAAAGGTCCGATTGTCAAATATAAGGCAGTTGTAAATAAAAATGCAAATTTATTGCCTACAGTTTTTCCCATTTCAAATAAACTATCATTTTTTGAAATAGCACTAGCTACTACTCCCAAAATCGGAAGTCCTACCCCACTAATTATAAAACCTAAAACAACCTTGTATAAATTAAATCCAGAATTTTGACCAAGTTCGATTGGAAAAATTAAGTTTCCAGCTCCGAAATATAGGCCAAATAACAAGGAACCAACCAATAAAGTTTGGTTGAAACTAAGTTTCTTTTTCATTATTTTATTCCCCTAAATTTAAAAATTTATATTTATATAAATATTACAAATTTTATACAAAATATACTTAGAAAAATTATAACACAAGATATAAAAATATTAAAATTATCCAATAAAAAATAAGACTATTGCAAATTATACTTTTAATAATTTTGCAACAGCCTTATCTTATTAAATTATTTCGATTTATTTTTTATCATTAATTCTAGCAAAGATTCATATATAGGTTCATTATTAAAATATTCTGCAATTAAATAAGCTATTAGTGAAACAATAATTATTGGAAGGAAAAAATCAATCCTACCTCCTGTCATTTCTATAATTAAAAACATACCAGTTAAAGGCGCTCTTACAATTGATGCAAAGTGAGCAGCCATTGCAAGCATAGAAAAAATTATTATTTCATTTTTACCAATTAAATTTAGGTCAAATAAAATTGAACCATAAAAATTTCCAACCAAAGATCCCATAGCAAGTAAAGGAAAAAATATTCCTCCAGGAATACCAGAACAAAATGCCACTAATAACAAGAGTAATTTCATAAAATAAAAATAAGCTAGAATAGATAAGGGAAAATTATCCCCTTGAGCTAAATTAATAAAATTTTCTCCACTACCAACTAACCTCTTATCAAAAAGCAAAAATATACTAGTTATAAAAAATGGAATAATAGATTTTATTGTTTGTGAAATCTGCATTTTTTTATAAATTTTTTTACCATATAAAATACCATTATTAAATAAAATTGAAGAAAATCCAATCAAAATCCCCAAAAAAATCAAATTAATCCAAAATCTCATAGATAAATTTAGGTTGCCATTTATCTTTATAACCGGATTATTTCCAATAAGAATACTTGTTACAATACTAGAAGATATTATTGTTGATGTTATGTACACAAAGTTTATCCTTGAAGTTTTTTTCATCAACTCTTCAAGGGCAAATGCCATAGCAGAAATTGGTGCCGTAAAAGCACTAGTAATTCCCGAAGCAGATGAACCTATAATCATAATTTTTGTATCTTCTTTATCTAATTTAAAAATATTTGCCATAACTTCCCCAAGAGAGCCCCCTATTTGAACCGAAGGACCTTCCCTTCCCAAAGTCAAACCAGAGCCTATCGAAAGTATTCCACCAAAAATTTTATTTATAAAACAAGAAAAAGCACTATAATTTAATTTATTAGAAAGTTTTCCAGAAATTTGTGGGATTCCACTTCCCCCAATCATAGGTTCATTTTTTACAGTAATCGAAACCAAAAATCCAATAAAGATAAAAATACAAATAAAAATTATTGCATTTATAAAATTTTCCTGTCCAAATTCAATTAGACTTACAACAAGCCCCAAAATTTTTGGAATTAAAAGCCTAAATAGACTAATTACAAAACCTGCACAAAGTCCAATTACAATTGAAATTAATAATAATCTGTAAGAAATTCTTTTTTTCATTATAACCTCTTTAATAAACTAACCAAATATTCGCTATTTGATCTTCTATACTATTATATGACCAAGACTTTTCAGAATTTTTCATTGAGTTTGGATCATTTATAATAAATCTTCCATTTCTATAAGAATCTATAACCAAAATATGTCCAAATAAAGTGAAATATCCCTTGTTCATAGAAACAATAAGACTTCCCCTATCAAGAGCATCAATAATATCTTCCTTATTATTAGGAATATTTTCAATATTATAACCATACTTATGAGCTTCATCCGCAAAAAATTTCCATTCAATCCCATCAGGACCAATATAAGACTGAGCATCTTGAGCAATATTTATCGGACTAATATCCAAATTAGGATTTAATCTTTTTAAAACCATAGTCATTGAAGTTGGACCACATCCTGCAAAACCAATATTAGAATCACCCAATTTATTATATGCCCACCTATTATCCCATTGTAAATAATACGGAGTAAGTCTATCATAATTTACACTTTCTCCAGAATAATATTCAAAATTAGTTATTCCATTTTCTAAATTATATACAAACTCACTAGTATCTATATCATTTCCAACAAGATAAATCTCCTTATCCGATAAATTATTAAAATTTTCATATATCCAATTAATTTTTTCATTATCATCCTTATGTTTTTCAATATTTTCATATAATTTATCCATATCATCAGTTTTTCCTTATAAAAAATAAGGTCTATAACATCACCTAAACCTCCCGTTGATGAAAGTGATTTTATTGAAATAAAAATTATTACCATAAAAACAAAAGTGAAAACTATTTTAAAAAATTTCTTCATGATTTCATTATACCCCTATGTATTAATAGTCTATAATATCATTGCGTAACATTTGATTTTTAAAAATACATATTCATAAAATATAAAAAATAAAATAGTGTTTGTGAAAATTTTTAAAAAAATAAAATCCACTTAATTTAACAATATTTAATAATCAAAAATATTTTTTATTACTAATTCCCTTATTGTTTTCTGGCAAGAAAAAAACACCTACTTACAGTAAGTGTTTTTATTAAATTTATTAAAACTTATTTTTTTAACGTAATTATTCCTGCACATTCGGAAACTTTTTCGAATTTTATTTTTGGGAAATAATTCTTCATCTCATCTGCTATAAAGTAAAATTCATCTTTGTCCCATGCATCTCCAACTTTTTTCATACATTTATCATGTTCATCACGAGTTTCAAATGCTACATCTCCAATATATATAATCCCACCATCATCTAATTTTGTAAGCAAGCTTTCTAAAAATTTAACTTTTTCACAATCTTTTAAGTGATGAAGTGAATAGGTTGCGATTATTGCATCGTATTTATATTTTAACAATTCTTTTGCTAATCCTTTGGAAATATCTCCATTGAAAAGTTTAGCATTAGGCATTTTATTTTTTGATATTTCTATCATTTTTTCAGAAAAATCTTGCCCATATATTTTACACCCATGCTCATATAATTTAGATATTAAAGTACCTGTACCAAAACCAATATCTAAAATATTTTTATATGATGCATCTAATATACGATTATATATTTCATTTAGTATTATTTTATATCCTGCAAATGGATAGGACTCATTATTGTCAGAACTATCAACACTTTCATCATAATAATCAGCCCATAAATCAAATCCTTTGTTGCTTAACAATTTTGCCTCCAATTTATCTTATTTCTTACCTATAATTAAATACTATTATCATATATTTCTTTTTGATTGGCAACATATTTTTTTATGATTTCTTTGTATCAATTATTTAATTTCCATGATTCTGCCTTAGCTTTTGCATTGATAAGGTCAGAATAAAGTCCATTATTTTTAATCAGTTCTTCATGATTTCCATGTTCTACTATTTCTCCATCTTTTAAGACTAAAATCTGGTCTGCATTTCTAATGGTTTTTAGTCTATGGGCAATCATAATTACTGTCTTATTTTTTGTTAATGATTCTATTGCTTCTTTAAGTTTATCTTCATTTTCTGGGTCTACATTTGCAGTTGCTTCATCAAAGATAATTATATCTGCATCTTTTAGCATGGCTCTGGCTATGGAAATTCTTTGTTTTTCTCCGCCAGATAGACTTGCTCCACCTTCTCCGATGATAGTGTCATATCCTTCAGGTAAAGCTTCTATAAATTCATGGCACCTTGCCTTCTTTGCTGCCTCAACCACCTCATCGTGGCTTGCATTTTGTTTTCCAAATTTTATATTGTTTTCAATTGTATCTTCAAATAGATAGACGTCTTGAAAGACCATGGAAATAGAATTCATAAGATTTTCTATCTTATAGTCTTTAATATTTTTTCCTCCGATTAAAATTTCGCCAGAATTTACATCCCAAAATCTGGCTATGAGATTACAAAATGTTGTCTTACCAGATCCAGATGGTCCAACAATGGCAGTCATGGTATTTTCTTTTATCTCAGCTGATACATTTTTTAAAATTGGTCTGTCATAATAAGAAAAAGAAATATTTTTAAAGACTATATCATGATTTTTTATAGGCTCTGTAATACTTCCTTCTCTCATATCAGGCATAGAGTCGATAAAACCTACAGAATCTATGGCATTTTCGCATGCTCTTAGGATTGCCATGTTTGATCCTGCCCCGATTAAGCCTTCAAAGATAATAAAGGATGCCATAATCATAAGAATTGTTTCAGCAAGTGGAAGTTCACCTGATAAATTTAATTTTAATGATACATAGACCATAGCTACTGTTGTTATTCCCATTACAATTCTTTGGATAACTGTGTAAGGTGCTACAGATATTTCTAAATCTAAAAGTATATTTGATGTATCTTTTATAGACTTTCTCAAAGCTCTGTTATTTTCTCCACCAAGATTATAGGATTTTATAACCTGCATTCCTTGTAAAGTTGCTAATACTTCTTTTGTAAGTCTTGTTTGTGTTTCTGTCATTTTGTCTGCATTAGCTGATGATTTTTTCTCCATCATTGATGTAACGATGAAAAATACTACCACACCTGCTACAGCAACCAGTCCTACCTTTACGTTAAAAATTAAAGTTCCAAGGACAAAGACTAAAGTATTTAAAACTCCACCAAGTACAAGAACCAAAAGCATAGGCACCCACATTTCTGCTTGGGAAAGTGAAGATGTAGCAATAGTAGTTAATCTTCCTAGTGAAAAGCTTGAAAAGAAACCCATAGGAACTCTTTTTATTTTTTCTCCTATTTCTATCCTCTTATGAGCTGCCATAAAATATCCAGCGTGTGTTTGTGCCATTTGTGATGATTTTTGTGTCATTATCTTTCCAACAAGGGATATAACTAATATTCCAAGACAAACAAAGATAGCCTTATAGTCTAAAGTTTTAGAAAATATATTTACTAGCATATAGTAAATTGCTCCAAACTCAAGGGCATTAAATACTGCGTGCAAAAATCCAGCGAGAATAGATTTCTTAATATATACCTGTTCTTCTTTTGAAAAATTCCATATCTTTTTAAACACATTAAGCATTTTCATCACCCCTTAAATTTGCAGCATACATTTCCTTATAAAGTTCTGATGACTTTAATAGTTCTTCATGAGTACCATAAGAATTTAATTTGCCATCTATAATAACAAATATCCTATCTGCATCAACAATTGTCTTTAGCCTATGAGCGATTATGATTAAAGTTTTACCCTTAACTAGATTTGCCAAGGCGTTTTGTATGAGAGCTTCATTTTCAGGATCTATATAAGAAGTTGCTTCATCTAAAATTACGATTGGTGCATTCTTTAGCATGGCACGAGCAATAGATATTCTTTGTCTTTCTCCGCCAGACAGATGACCTCCACCTTCTCCAACTCTTGTATCATAACCATTGGATAGATTCATAATAAAATCATGGCAGGCAGATTTTTTACATACATCTATAATTTCTTCGTCAGAGGCATTCTTATTTCCAAGCCTAATATTTTCCTTTATAGTCATATCAAAGAGGAAATTGTCTTGGGATACAAAAGAAATAAGTGAAGACAAGTTTTCGAGCGACACATCTTTTGTTTCTACTCCGCCAATTTTAATAGATCCCTTATCTACATTCCAAAATCCAGCAATAAGTTTTGCTATTGTGGACTTGCCTGACCCAGAAGGACCAACGAGGGCTGAAACATTAGATTCTTTTATTTCCATAGAAAGATTATCTATAACCTTATTTTTTCCCTCGTAAGAAAAGTCTACGTCTTGAAGTTCTATATTATAGGCTTCTATTTTTTCTCCCTTGTCAATATTTTCTAACTCTCTTGAATCTAAAATCTTTCCTATTTCAGAAGTTATAGTTGATATTCTTGACATATCATCCATATAGTTCATGATTTTTAAAATGCTAGAAACCGTAGCAAAGGATAAGACGATTAAGGTAATTAAATTTCCTAAATCAATACTTCCATTTATATAAAATAAAATCCCAAAGGGTATGATGATAATAATTCCCATAGGAGAAAGTAATCTACCTATGGCAACCCTATTCATAGATTCACCCATCCAGTTATAATAAAAGCTTGCATTATCATAAACCGCATCAGCATATTTTTTATAAGATGATTCGCTTTGATTAAAGGTCTTTATTACTTCTATCCCATTTATATACTCAACAATGGAATTATTCATATGTTGACCAATGGCAACTGACTTTCCAAACATTTCCTTATAATGAGCATTCATTACAGACATCATGGTAGCCATTCCTACCACAAATGGAATTAGTGATAATAAAGTTAAACGCCAATCTAATGTAAACATGTAAATAAACAATAGAATAGGTCCTACTAAATTTGCAGTAAATTCTGGCACTAAGTGGGCAAGAGAAGTTTCCATAGAATCAACTTGCTCAACTATAATATTTTTAAATTCTCCAGATGATCTTGATAATACATCTCCTAGTGGCATCTTAAAAAGTTTTTTGGAAATATCATTTCTTATTTCTCCTAATGAATTAAAGGTTGCCGTATGGGAAATACTTGTTGATATTCCCGCTGCCACTTCTTTAATAACAAATGTTATGAAAATACTTATACAAAGTGGAGTGTATAAGCTCATATCCCTTATGCCATTAATCAAATTCACAATAATTTTCGCCATAAAAATATAAGAAAAAAGACCAGCCACTACTCCCACTATGGCAAGTAGGACGGATGCAAAATATGCTCCTTTTCTTTTATTTATATATTGTTTTATTAAATTCATCAAATCCCCTCCTAAATATTAAATTTTTTTCCCATTAATATAGCTAATATTTTCTCTTTATCCTCCTTTGTAGAAAATTCCTCAAAAGAGTATCCGTCTAAATAAAGAATTTTATTGCAGGAATTACACAGAAATTCATAATCATGGGAAATTATAAGTATAATTTTTTCTTTTTCTTGTAATTTCTTCATTCTTTCTGAAATAATTTGCATATTATGTCCATCTAAACCACTTGTTGGCTCATCAAATAAATAAACATCTCTTTCTAAAAGTTCTGCTGAAGCAATAGTTAATCTTTGTTTTTGTCCGCCTGACATGATTTGTGGATGGATGTCTTTTATATTTTCTAAGTTAAAATCAGCTAATATTTTATCTGTATCTGCATCTTTATTATTTAGTTTTAACTCGTCTTCTGCTGAAACTTCAAAAAGATTACTATCAGGATTATTTGACAGGTAGTATATTCTTTTTTGCCTATTTCTTTTGTTTAATTTTTCTCCATTTATAGATATAAAACCACTATCTTTTTTCATAAGTCCACTTAAAATTTTAAACAGAGTAGATTTGCCTATGCCATTATCCCCAATAATTCCATAAACATTTCCACTTTTAAATTCGTAGGTCAAATCTTTTATAAGGACATTCTTATTATAGGAAAAAGAAATTTTTTCTAAGTTCATAGAATTTATCTCTTTTAACTTATTTATTTTAGGAGATATTCCATTTAAAGAAAAGAATCTTAATCCTAACTTATTGAAAAAATCTTCGCTTTTTGATAATAGTTCTTCCTCTGTAAAAACATTGCTAATTTCCCCATTTTCAAGATAATAATATTTATCCACTACTCCTCTAAGGTAGTATAGCCTATGCTCTGAAATGATTATTGTCTTTTTATTTTCTTTAATAAAAGCATAAGTTTTCTTAAAGCTTCTACACTTTTCATATCTAGGTTAGCAGACGGTTCATCAAAAACATAAATAGGTGGATTAAGTGCATTTATTGAAGCAATTGCTATTTTTTGTCTTTCTCCACTTGAAAGATGAAATAAGTTTTTATCTTTTAAATTTTCACCATTAATAGATTGTAAGGAATTATTGATTATTTCATCTATTTTTTCTCTTTCTATCCCATAATTTTCAAGCCCAAAGGCAATTTCATCTTCTACATTTTCTGCAAAAAATTGACTCTTGGGATTTTGAAAAATAGATCCTACTTTCCTTCCTATTTCATATAATTCTTTTTCCAGTGGATTTATTCCATCTATGGAAATTTCTCCCTTTAATTTCCCTCCATAGAATTTGTAAGCAAGACCATTTATAAGTCTTGTAAGGGTAGTTTTACCACAACCACTCGCCCCTATAAAGGCAACACATTCCCCATCATTAATTTCCAAATTAATATTTTTTAAGATGTTTGCTGAATCTCTACTGTAGACAAAGCTTACATTTTTTAACTTGATCATCTTAATAACTCCTCTCCAGGAAAATCATGCTCATTGTGATAAAGATGGTGATTAAACAAACAATAAAATCAAAATTTCTAAATTTTATTTTTCTTCTTGAGCTATGTTTTCCAGATGCAGAAATTCCTCTTACTTCCGATGCGGCGGCAAGTTCTTCAGCTATTTTTGAAGATGAAAACATCATAGGAACAAATAAATATTCCATCGTTAAAAATGGTTTTTTAATAGAAATTAATCCCCTTAATCTCAACGAGTCGATAATTTCTTTAAACTCACTTTTAACTACTGGGAAAAATCTCATCATGAAAATAAGTGGCAAAGCAACATTTCTATGAATTTTCATTTTTTTCATTATTGCCATTATCTCTCCTGGAGGTGTTTTTAAAATTGGTATTACTGATAGAACTATAACTAATGTTCTTATAACCATAAACAGAAACATATCTGGAATCAAAATGCCAAAACCTTCACCATTTGAGACAAATCTCAAAAAACTTAAAACACCCATTGCAATAATTAGTTTTATAGTAGATTTGCTATATCCTTGCAGTGATACATAAATAACTAGAATGGCGGCTAATAAAAAAAGTACAGTATCTTTGGACAATACTGAAACCAAAAATACTGTACTTAAAAATACTACTAATTTGGAACGTAAGTCCAAATGCATCATTTTATTATGCCTGTCTTTTTAAAATGCTTTTCTGTCATCTTATTTCCTAAATAGCAACCAATAATTGCCGCCACAATAGTACATGCTAAAGAAATAAGAATCCATTTAGGATTTGTATAATACTGAGTTTGTATTTGAACTTGTTCTGGAGATACGCCAGATTTAATGAAGGCATCTTTAAAAAACCATATTTCGCTCATACCATGAGCCGCTCTAGTTAATGATGTAATTATCCAAGCAATAGTAATTCTTTTTATATTCCTATAGCTATCTGTACCAATCATAGATAATTCTGCAATTATCCCGCCACCTACAAACCATGGAATCATAAAAGGCCCCATAAAAACAGTTGCTAAAATAGCTTGTATAATATTATAAATTAGTGCAACTCCTGGTTTACCTACTTTCATAGCCATATAAACAAAAAATGGTCCTAAAATTAGTGCAGTAAACACAGCATTAAAAATCATATTAAAAAATAATGATGCTCCTGTAATCATTGAAAAAGCAATGAATACAACAATCATGATTGCAGAAAAGATTCCTATGGTTGCTAAATCTTTTATAGTTAATTTTTTACTTTCCATAATTCAACCTCCTTATTTGATATATATTATCATTCTATAATAGACTAAGCTTATTTTCTTGACTATTTAGACTAAATGTGCTGTTTTAGATATTTTTCTATATTCTGAAGGAGTGAGATTAAACTTATTTTTAAAAGTATTTGAAAATTTAGCATGATCTGTGAAACCTATCCTAATAGCAATTTCCGTAATTGAAATTGATGTATTATTCAAAAAATTAGCTGCTACCTCCAATCTTTTACTTGTTATAGCTCCCTTAATTGTTTGCCCAAAAACACTCTTATAGCAAGATTTCATTGTGGTAGAATTTATCTTAAAAATTTCTGATAGTTTATCATAAGTTATATTTTTTTCGTAATTATTCTTTATAAATTCATCTATTTTCTTTACAATATCAACATTTGTCTTAATAAAATATTTCCTATCGCTTATCTTGTTACTGGTATCAAGGCTTGAAATATATAGGAAAAGTTCTTGAAATTTTATCCTTAGATATTCAATTAGAATTTCATCTGGAACTTTATAAACTTCATAAAAAATATGTTCAATATGCTGAGTAGCTCTTTGTACAAAAACTTTGTCCTTATTGCATAATTTTCTTAAAACAACTTCAAATTTAATCCCTAACATTTCCTCTAAAAAATATATTTCGCTATCAAATTCTTTTGGATTAATATAAAAAGTCACACCATGATAATGAGATATAGGAAAAAAAGATTCCTCAGAGCTGTTAATACTTGCATTGATTGCAAAATCTCCCGATTCCATATAAGTAATAGTTCCATCGCTTAACACGCATTCGAATCTTCCTTCTCTACAATGATTAATCTCATAGCTTTGACTTAAATTTTTTGATAATTTTTTCTTTATGACAGAAGTGTGTATATCATTATAAAAAACTGTTACCCCTTTGAAAATTTCGTACTTCGAAACTATATACTTCCCATTTTCCAAATTATGAAATTCGCAAACTCTCCCTTTAGAATTTTCTATTATTTTTTCTAAATTTCTTCCATAAAGATGACACATTAACTCCTTACCCATAAAAATCTCCTAATTAATGAGTTTTTCTCTCAAATACCCTTCCAACATCTTTTTGATTGTTTCTTTATTTTCAATAAAAATTTCTTTTTGATTTAAACTTTCATATCCTAAAATCAAAGTATTTACAAAGGTCACTAAAAACTCATCTTCAAAAATAGATGAGAGCTTATCGTTTGGAGGAAATGTAGACGATAAAATTTCTGTGTTTGTTTCTTTTAAATTTTCAAACATTTCACACAATCTTTTATCTTCATTTTGTAGTTTCAAAAAAATTGCATATATGCTTTTAAATTCATTTTCATCATAAATTCTTTCCATCATCATCTCAGTAATTGCGTCTAAAGTCGTTAACTTAGATGTATCGATACTTTTGTTTTTTTCTCCTCTATATTTGATACCTGATCTCATAAAATCATAAATCATTTCATAGGTTGAGCCATAATGATAGTAAACACCACCTTTACTTAAACTGACTTTTTCTATAACATCTTCCATAGTTGTATTTTGGAAACCCTTTTCTAAAAAACATGTCTTTGCCGCTTCCAGAATTTCTAACTTCCTTTTTTCTCCTACTTTCAATTTTTTATCATTCAAAACTTTATCTCCTGTCAATGAATAATTCCGACACTACCGTCAGTTTTATTGTAACTCATTTGATAATTAATTTCAATACATTGATTATTTTAAATTTTAGTAATCTTATTTAAGATATTTGCTTGAACGCCCTTTATACTTCTTTGTTGATTTCTTTAAATGCGGTATAATTAACAGAACTTAATAAACGCTTAACGCTTATAACTTTAATAGCAAGCACAGTAAGTGTACGGACACTTACGAAAAAAAGAAGTAGATTAATTCTACTTCTTTAATACTAGATTTATAGTTTTTGTACACACAAGTAATTATCTATTTATGATTTTCTTTTAAGAAAGCATCAATAGTTTTTCTTGATTCACTTCTTGCTTTTTCATTGCCTTCAATTGTTCCACCTGTTGCAATTCTAATTTTTCCTAGATTTAAAACACCATTACCTGCAAATATATGCCCTGCTCCTTTATAGGAATAGACCTTTGCATTAGGGTTTTGGTCTTTTATTTTTTTTGCCATGGCAAGGCTATCCCACATCAAATCATCTTCGCCTGCTATCATTAATATATTTGCCTTAACATTTTTGACTGATATTAGTTTTTCTTGGCTTAAGGAGTCTTTTTCTATTGCACTTTTATAAGTTTCTTTATAACTAATAGAACTTTTAATAATATTCGGAACAATAACATTTTTTAAAAATGACTTAAATGATGATTTTCTTATATCTATATATGGAAGTTCCTTTCCTTTATATGTCCATGATGATCCATAATCTTTAAAATCTAGACCAGCAAAATTATAAGATGAAGGCGATATTAAAATCAGATTATCTATTTCAGGATATTTGCTAGCCAAATTAAGTGCATATTCTGCCCCTTTTGACGCTCCCAAAACACTTATCGGTTTATTGTCTTTTATATTTTTATTTACATAATTGATAACATCTTCAAATTGTTCTAAGGGAATTTTTCTCAAAGTCTGTTCTTGGTTTTTCATGCCGAACATAAATAGTGCAAAGGTTTCATATCCCTCTTCAGCCAATCTTTTAGCAGTTTCAAAATTTGGACTTCCCTCAGAACCTCCAAAACAAATTACAAGACCCTTATGTGATTTTTCCTTAGGTATAAATCTAAAGCCTTGCATCCTACCCTCATCTACATAAGTTACATCAACTCCATTAATATCTTTAGGATATAGACTTATATTAGTAACATCCTTATAATATTCAGGAAAATTTAAAGCATTGGTATCTTTATACTTATGGTCATTATATATTCTAAGAATAAAAACTAGAACTAATAAAATAATAACAATTGAGAAAATTCTAAAAAATATTTTCTTCATTTAATTCCCTTCCTTGAAAATAGTATACAGATTCTACTATTATTTAAAAAAATTTGTTTGTAGTTATTATATCATCTTTAGAGTATTAGTTACACTAATCTACATTAACACTTTAATAATCGCCATTAAAACATCAACCACAATAGAATTGCCGACCTGCTTATATAGTTTACTTGAAGTTCAATTTTTTCTCTTTGAAGGAACTTCTTCTAGTTTGTCAATATCACTATCATCAAAAACCAATAGCTTTAAACACTCACTTTCTATTGAATAAAAAAAAAGCAGCCTTTTAAGCCACTCTTGTAGAAAGTACAAAATGAGTTAAATATATTTTTTGCCTTTCTTCATACTAGTCTCAAAACTACTCTTACGTCCATGTAGTTTTTTTGAGTCTTTTTTACATATACTTCTTCGTCTTTATCAAAGACAAAACGCTTATAAAACCGCTTGAAATGCAGGATTTCTAAATTTACATCTTTTGTATCAACGCTATGCACTCGCCATGCTACAAGGCTTGGAAGAAGCGATCAAGCCCACTAACACCTGCTCCTACCGTCGCATCTTCATGTACAAAACCTATTGATTTTATAAGGTCTATCATATTTTCTGTTTCAATCATAGGTTTTTGATTCGGCTATTTTACATGATATTTATGGTGTAGCTGCAAAGAAGTATTTAAAAATTGTATCCATATACTTGACTATGTTGCACCTTTCTTTCTAATTTTGAGCAAAGAAAAAACAGTAAACCGATTTGATTTACTGTTCTTATGGTATCTCTTATCAAATTATTAAATTTTTTATGCAACTCTAAATTTATCTTCCTAAAAAGCCAACAAACAAAGCTTGAATTGTAGCTATAATTGGTACAAGAAAAAATGGAACTAATAAAAAATGTTCTCGAATTGCCAAATGTTTCATCCAATTATTAAACTCATAATCTTTGTGTCCCTCTGTTCCCGGAATAACTATCTTTTCTTTATATTTTCCTTGAAATAAGAGACAATCCAATAACAAAAAATCTCCTATATTTAATATACTCCACTGAATGTATCCCATCCAAAATATATTCCAAAAGCCAACGACTCCTGAATGTAAAATGCTTATTGTTGAATAAATAAAACAAACTCCAACAATAATGATAGTAAGTGTCATGTTTATCTTTTTCTCTTGCTTTGTCATTTGTTTCGGAGCTATTTTTTGGATAGCCTTTGGATAAGAATCAAAAAAGAATCTTGGATTAATAAGTACCAAAGAAGCCACTGAACCGTTAAAAATAGCTGCTATAGCAATTCCGACAAGAATTGCCTGTATTAAATCCATAAAATCATCTCCCTTTTGCTTTTAAATTCAAATTACTTTGTAAATAATAATTTAATATTACTTTTTATATGCAATCATTACACCAACTGGTGCAAGACCTCCATATACCAATTTCATTTCAACTACTGAAAACCCATATTCATGGGTAAAATCTTCAAATTCCTTTTTATCCCATTCTTGATACATCTTAAATCCTAAAATAGACATCAACCTTTTTATAAGTTTTCTTTGTTTTCCCTCCTTCCATAGAAAAGTGGGGGCGAACAAAATCCCATTAGGTTTTAACACCCTATATATTTCTTTCATCGCCTCATCCGGTTTAGGCATAATATGAAGTGCATTAGCAATTAACGCACAATCAAATTTTTCATGCGAATAGGATAATGCTGTTGCATCGGCTGTTTCAAATGTAAGATTTTCGTATTCCCCACGCTTTTTAGCTTCCTTAATCATTTGTTCAGAAAAATCTGTACCGATCCAACTTTTCGTATGCTTTGAAAGACTAAACGATAATTGTCCTGAGCCACAAGCAAGTTCAAGCACCTCCATGTCTTTATTCAAATGAGGACGAATGTATTCGCAAACTCTATCATATACTCCTTTGTCTTTTTTCATGAAAGGAGCATATAGCTTAGCAAATTTATCCCAAAATTTTTTATTGCTTTTATCAATCATTTCAACACTCCTTTTAATATCAAAATGATCATATCAATCTTTATATTGAGCTTGTTCTCTCACTGATACCTTGTAAGAAAGGAATAATAGCTGTTCCTATACCGAGCATGAATGTCTTAAATGCTGAGAGTCATAGGCAGTCATTCCTTTCTATTCAATCATTTTGAAGTGTCTCAAGGCATCTATGATAGCTTCTTATTTTTCAGGTGTACACTGTGGAATAATTTGTTTCTCCTTTTTAGACTTGTTGTAATGTTCTCGTAATTCTATTCCACATTTCCTTTTT
>NZ_HE978616.1:2075-12784 GCF_000307225.1 Anaerococcus vaginalis | reverse complement strand
ATCTGTGCAATATATAATGTAGGAACTTTTAATTGAAATTTATTCCAAACATATTCTTTGATTTGAGCATATGTTGCTTTGCTCTCCGCACTTGTTAAATCCATCTCATCCAGCTCAATTTCAACACTTATGTGCCTATCGACATCGAGTTTGGACAAAAGTGCTACCGTCTCCACGTGCCTTGAGTGGTCAGTATGAATAAAATTTAATTTTTTAGGGAAGCCTCGTATGTGGGAATATGTCAATAACTATATAATAAAAATGTAGCCTATTAAAACAAACTACATGACTAATAATTTATTTAGTTAATCCACAACTAATAGGGCAATAATCAAAATTATTTGTATCACGCTGATTATATTTTTGACTGTCATAGCCTAAGTGATTGTGATCTATCAATAATGGATAAAGTGTATTGCCTACTTTCCCACATATAACTCTTACTGAACCATTTAATCCTAATTGATATAACTCTAAATCTTCAAGTTGTCCAGTTCCATATTCTATTCTATCTATATTATTTTTAGACTTATCTGCTTCAGAATTAATTTCTGATAAATTTAACAGCTCAGGATGAATATTTTTGATAACTTCAATATATTTACCCTGAGCTTCTTTACCATTTTCTTCATTTATAGAATGACAATGCGGCATTCTCTGACCCCAGTTTTTATAAACATAAGGTATTAACGTATATATTATATACATTAAATTATTTACAAATTCCTCTTCTGTTTCTGTATAAGTTGTTATATCTTTTCCTCTATATCCTTTTATCCAATTTTTATAGGACATAGAAATAACTAATTCTTCTTTTTTCAAAGGCGTTTTTATCTTTTTAACATTATTTTTAGGCCTTTTATTATTCCTAATTCTTTTATTTTTCTTACTCAATTTAGTCCTCTTCCATTTGGCCTAAATAGTACTCAAAAATAATTCTATCATCAATAGAATCGTAACCATTTTCAAGTGGACTCAAATCCCCTCTTGCACTTATCCAAGGTTCTTCTTGATGGGTAATACTTTCAAGTTCGTTCGCATTATATTGACCATACACATCCCATACTTGATTGAGTACATCAAGAGTATCCTCATCAAACTCATTTTCATCAATTTCTTGCTTTGGAACTTCATTAAATTTATAGTCTCTATATTCTTGATAAATTGAATTTACAACAGGACCATGAACCCATGCTTTGATTTCTTCATCAAATAATTTATTATTTAAATATTCAACGCTATCGTTCATTAGAGTAAGATACCATGAATACGCATAATACACTAATTTTTGTATCTTCTTAGGAGACATTGATTCCTTACTTAAAAACCATTTTGCAATTTTCTTAGCATCCATTTTACATACCTCCTCTTATCTAAACTATACCATATTTTGAAGAAAAAATATATTGTTTTAAAAAAGGAAACTTATGTTTTTGAATATAATTATTAGACGCATACATTTTCTATATGTGTCATTATCAAAAGACCCGACTTGAACCGCATTTTACTAAGAGGCGTGTCTGGTACTGTTATTAAAATAATTTACTATAGTATTTTGAGTTTTAATGATTAATTTGAACATAAAAAATGAGGACTTATGCTATTAGGCATAAATCCTCAAAAATAAAAAATATTATAAAGTTTATATTATGAAGTATTCTAAAAAATACTATTCATAACTTCTCGTTTTTCTTGCGTTTTTATCATATGTCCCTCTTGCAATTTACTAATGTATGCATTTTCACAAATACGTGAAATCAATCACTTTATCACAAACTGACTCTAAAAACTCAACATCATGGGATATTATTAAAATCAGCTTGTCTTTTTCCTTAACTTTCTTTATGTTTTTAGCTACTATTTTCATATTTCTATAGTCCAATCCACTGGTTGGCTCATCGAAAAATAGGATTTTCTTGTCGGATAGTAAAGCGGATAAAATAATTACTCTCTGTTTTTGTCCTCCTGACAAGGTGTGAGGATTTCTATCACCAATGTTTTTTAACTCCATGTCTTTTAGCCAAGTATCTAAAACATAATCATCTTTAATATTTGATGTTAATACTATTTCATCTTTAACGCTGTCTGTGAATAACTGATAGTTCACTTCCTGCATAATAAGCAGGCTCTCATTTAGCCTACTTTTTATATTTAAATTCTCACCATCTCTTAAAATTTTCCCTTTATTTTCTTTGTATAAGCCACATATGATTTTTGCTAATGTAGACTTCCCAATTCCATTTTCTCCAACAATCCCAATAATATTCCCATAGCTAAATTTAAGATCCTTAATGGACAAAATTGTTCTGGTACTTCTTTTGAATATCAGATTTTTTAACTCTAATAAAGTCCCTTTATTTGAAGTTTCAAAATCATCAAATCTTTCAATGGCTTTATAATCAGAATGCCTAAGTCCCGTTCTCATTCGTTCATCTTCACTTAGATTTTCAATTTCGTCCATACTATATTCTCTGATGATTTTCCCATCCTCTAAGTATATTGCTCTATCAACAATGTCTTTTAAATACCACAACCTGTGTTCTACAATAATAATAGTTTTTCCTAAAGATTTAAGCTTTTTTATTGTAAGAGATAATTCTTTCATTGACTTTATGTCTAAGCTTGAAGATGGTTCATCAAGAATAAATATCTCAGGGTTTAATGCGTAAATGCTTGCTATAGCAATCTTCTGCTTTTCTCCTCCAGAAAGATTGAATATATTTTTATTCATCAAGTTTTCAAGATGAAGCTCTTTTTCAACTTCTTCAATCCTTTTGTTAATTACTTCTCTTTCTATTCCGTAATTTTCTAAACCAAAAGCAATTTCATCGGTTGTATTGGTTGTATAAAACTGTGTTTTAGGATTTTGAAAAACCGAGCCTACATTATTAGATAATTTATAAATTGGTGTTGTAAATGTATTCATACCATTTACCATAACACTGCCAGAAATGTCCCCATCATAAAACTCAGGTATTATGCCGTTCATAAGCTTTAATAGAGTGGACTTTCCCTACAATGTCAAGCAATTGTTACATAAAATTAGACGATATTTCTATCGCCTAATTTATATACAAAACTTTTATTTTAACTTTTTTATACGTTCACTTTCTGTTAGAATCCTCATTTGTTCAATAGCAATTGCATTTAATTTTTCTATCCTTTCGGTTGCATCCATTCCCTCATTTATAAAAACAGCATTTAAGTTCTCAAGATTTGATAAACACACTAATTGTGATATATCCGCATAATCTCTCATATTTCCTTTTAACTCAGGATTATTTTCACGCCATTCTTTTGCTGTCATTCCAAACAAAGCTACATTTAATATATCTGCTTCACTTGCATAGATATAGTTTATTCTTTCCTTTGATAATTTTTCAGGGACAAGTTTATTCTTAATTGCATCTGTATGGATTTTGTAATTTATCTTAGCTAAATTCCTCTTGATATCCCAACCTAATTGTTTTTGTTCTTCTTCTTTTAAGCGCTCAAACTCTTTAATAAGATAGAGCTTAAAATAAGGTGATACCCACGACGCAAATTCAAAAGCTATGTCTTTATGTGCATATGTTCCACCATATCTTCCTGCTTTGGCAACAATTCCGATAGAATTCGTCTTATTGACCCATTGTTTAACCGATAAAATAAAACGATTAAAACCTGCTTCATTTTTAATTCCCTCGAATTCGGTGGAATTAAAATTCGCATTATACATTTCTTCCCATATTCCTAAAAATTCAATTGTATTTTTATTCCTTAGCCATTTTTCTATTAGTGCCACACCATTTTCAACATTTCTAACCATGTCGGTTAAAGAAATATAATCTCTATTATCTATGGCAATAATGCTAATTTCTGATCCTTCCACATTTATTTTAGACACAAAAATCACCTCACAATATCTCATTTTAACTATAATTATATCATTTTTTTGTTTGTTCCTAAATATTTACCCTATCGTCTCATAATAAACAGTACTATTTATTTTCTCGAATTTTCTCGTCATTATTTTCATTTTGGCGTATTAAAATTAAAGTTGGCGAGATTATGAGTTACTTTTAATGCTATTCATCTATTTTTCTACAATTTCTATTTCTCCACTTCTTGATACGATTATTTTATCAATTAAACTTTTCACATAAACTTTCAGCAAACCTTCCTCATCTAAGATAACAATATCCGTTTCTTTCTTTGAATCAATCTTCTCTGACTTCAATTCTTCCAACTTACTCTCCAATAATATCTTTTTATCTTGTATAAGAGATTTTTCCTTTAGATACGCCTCTTTTGAAATATTTTTCTTTTTATAGTTTTCATAGATGATTTGTAAATTACTGTTTAATATGGATATTTCCTTTAGAATCTCGTCTTTCACATTCTTGTGTTCTATAACTTTCTCTTCATTTAATGTGTTTTGTATCTTAAAATCTTTTAATTTGGGTTTTATAAGTTCAATAATATCTTTCTCTTTGATATTGTTTGGTTTTTTCTCAGCTTTACATAAATTACAATAATAACTTTTATACTTGTATATTTTATCTGAATTTTTCTTTTGTCTAATATCACTACGAAAACTCATATGTCTACCACATTCTTTACAAAAAATCTTATCAGAAAAAATAGAACGATTTTTATTTCCTGTATATCCTCCAAAACTTCTTTTTTCTTTTATTTTCTTTACCTCATCAAATACTTCTCTTGAAATAATCGCTTCATGGGTATTTGGAAGTATTTTCCACTCCTCTTCAGAAAGTAAAATTCTTTTTCTTCCACCTATTTTTGTTTCTTTGAATTTATTATATACATAATCTCCTGTATATAGTTCGTTCCTTGTAATCTGTGAGATAGCTGCATTTGTCCAAACTCTTTTCTTTACCTCACTTCCAGTAATTAAATTTCCAGTATAATCAGAAAGTTTCAGTTCTTCTTTTCGTTCAGAGCGTGTAATATAACCTTTTTCATTAAATATATTAGCCACTTGAATACAGGAATATCCTTTTAGCAATAAATCAAAAGCTTCTTTAACTATAAAAGCTGTTTTTTCATCAATGATAATACTATGTTTATCTTTAGGATCTTTAATATATCCAAAAGGTGCTGCCCAATTTATATTTTTCCCCTGCGATTTAATTTGCCTAATAGAACTTCTTACCTTTTCAGATAATTCCTTACTAAATAAATCATAATACAATGTCTTAAACTGTGTATCTGTATCTAATCCATTGCCTTGTTCTTTTAAAGAATCATAGTTGTCATTAATAGCAATAAATCGTATTTTTAGAAATGGTAATATATTGCTTAAGTAATCCCCAAGCAAAATATAATCTCTTGAAAACCTAGACATATCTTTTACAATTATAGTTCCTACTTTACCACTCTTTATATCCTCAATAAGCCTTAAAAAGGAAGGTCTATTTGTATTAGTAGCAGAATATCCATCATCTACATATTCTTCTATTTCACAACTTTTTAAAGATGTTTCATTTTCAATGTAGCTTTTTATATAATCTCTTTGATTTGCTATACTTTCACTTTCATCTACTTTGTGATAATCTTCTTCAGAAAGTCTTAAATATATAGCTATCTTATTCATGCTCTACCTCCAACTGCTTTCCCACATCTTTATCAAGTTTAAACTTAAAATATATGGTAACCTGCTTATACTCTGATATTTCTATATGGCTAATTAATGTATCGACCAATTCTTTATCAACTTCTATGCTTTTAGCATCCAAGCAGCAAAATAGTACAGCTATAAATTCTATAATTTCTCTTTTTTTCTTTTTTATATTTCTTATTCTTTCATCAAAAACTTTTAATTCATTTTTCAAGGTTTTTATTTGGTTATTTATTTTTTTACTTTCTATTTTAAAATCACTTAAAAGAACATCTCCTTTAACATAGTTTTCATATTGTTCTTGTAGATTGATCCTAAGAGAAGCAATCTTTTTATTATTTACATCTGTTTTTAGAGAAACTTGATTTATCTTTTCAGCACTTATATTTTCTAAATATATTTTTAGTTGTAATCTTTTATCCTTTTTATAAAAGCTTGAAACCAGTTTTTTTAAGGTATCTACTAAAATTTTGTCTAGGTCTGTTTCGTATATTCTTACATGAGATTTTTCTAAGTTTAATCTGTCTCCACCTTTACAATAATAGCAATAGCAAATCTCATCATGATATTTCAGTCCTCGTGGTCCATATTGTTTTTTCAAATATCTTCCACAAACACTGCACTGTATGAGGTCGTCATACTTTCCTTCTTTTTTATGATTTCTTTGAATTTTTACTCCAACATTTTCTTTTCCGTCTTTTATTATGTTTTTCAGTGAATGGTAAGGTAGATAGTTTTGTTTTTTCTCCTTTATCTCTCTGATATTTTCAAATGTAGTTTTGTCTATTAAACCTTCGTGGGTGTTCTCTGTTATAATCCACTCTTCTTTATCACGAAACTTACTTTTCCTACTTGGATCATGTCTATTTGAGTATACTCTTTGAATCAAATTCCCAATATATACTTCATCAGAAAGCATTTTTGATATATAAGAAATATCCCATTGTTTTGTATCTTCTTTATCCTTAAAAATTTTACCTGTTCTCTTGTATTCATCAGGTGTCGTATATGTTTTAGTCAATTCTCTTGCTATTTGCATATTGGATTTACCTTGACTTGCCATATAAAAGATAAGTCTTACTACATCTGCTGCCTTTTCGTCCATCATCAGAACTCTTTTTCCATCAATTTTATCAACCTTATAGCCATACGGAGCCATTGCTCCTATAAAAGACCCTTGTTTCATTTTTATTTCTTTAGAGGCTTTTATTTTCTTTGAAATATCTTTTGCGTATAAATCATTGAAGATATTTTTTATTGCTATTTCATAACTCTGATCTGATTTTATACCTTCTTTAGTATCCAGATTATCATTTACGGAAATAAATCGAACTCCCAAAAATGGAAATACTTTTTCGATATAGTTTGCGATTTCTAAATACTCTCTACCAAACCTTGACATATCTTTTACTATGATACAATTTATCCTGCCTGTTCGAATATCTTCCATCATTTCAATAAATGCAGGTCTTTTAAAATTTGTTCCAGAATATTCATAGTCCTTGTATACTCTTAAAATCTTTATATCTTTTTCGTTTGCAGCATTTGTACAAAGTTCTTCCTGCATTTCAAGTGAATTACTTTTATCCCTATAAGCTTCCTTTCTTTCCTGTGATAACCTAGCATAAATACCGGCAATGTATATTTTTTCAATCACTTCTCCAACTTCTGTTTCTGATTGTGATATATGTCTATTTTTTGTTCTAGCCATAGCATACCTCACTTTCAGCGCTTACAAGACTTTTATTCATAACAGTGGGGATTGTTTTTGACTTCCTGCTTATATCGATACTTTTCTTTTTTATGGTGTTAGATTTAATGTCAGACTTATCCATTTTTGTCATTTCTTCAAGTAAAGACAATTCTTCGGTATGATTAAACCTAACATCTATCGTCTTATTTTCAGAAATAAAAATTTTATCAATAAGCATCACAACAGACAATCTATCTATTTCAGATAAATTTTTATACTTGTTAATGTCGATGATCCAACTCTTATTTTTGTCAATCTTCTCCTTAGTATCTTCCTGTTTTTTTAATCTATACTCGATACTTTCATCTAATTTAGTCAATTTCTCTGTATAGTTTTTTCTAAAAAGTTGATATTCTTCTTTACTGATAACATCTTCTTTTAGGTCAAGGTATAGAGAAGATAAGAGCTCTTCTGTCATCGTTTTTTCTCGTTTTAGTATAGGAATTTGATTGTCTTTCAAATTTTTATTTATATCTATACGCTGAACTTTAGAATATAGATTTTCATTAAATTCAATGTAGGACTTCATTATTTTAGATACTGCTTTTATCAAGGTTTCTTCTTTTATGCTGTGTCTTGTGCAAGATTTTTCCTTGTTATACTTTGAGCATATATAAAAAACCTCTTCTCTTTTTTTATACTTTACAGTCCTTCTAATCAAAGAACTTCCACATTCTTTACAAAAAAGCATTCCTGTAAAAATATCAATTTTGTCCTTTCCACGAGAATTATTCAAATCTCTTTTTAACATAGTATTTGCAATAGTAAAAACTTCTTTACTTATAATTGCTTCATGGGTATTTTCTACTCTTATCCATTCTTCTTTCTCTTTTTCTATCTGCTTTTTATTTTTGTAACTTAAAGTAACACTCTTTCCTTGTAAGGTATTTCCAATATATACTTCATTTTCTATAATTCTATTTACTGTCTTTGCTGACCAGGTTCCACCTTTTGTGTTTTGAAATCCATTACACTTAAATCCTTGACTTTCTTTATATTTTCTTGGAGTTAAAACTCCTAAATGATTTAGTTCATCTGCAATTGCCTTTGAGGAATATCCCAAGAGTTTCATATCAAATATATTTTTGATAATATCTGATATCTCTTTATCAATCACTAACTTGTTTTTATTCTCCTCAGACTTTTTATATCCATAAGGTGCAAAAGCACTGATAAAGTCTCCTTTTTCTCTTTTTATCTTTTGAGAGCTTTTTACCTTATTGGAAATATCTCGGCAATAACTATCATTGATGAAGTTTTTTATAGGAAGTATAAGGTGTGTATCGTTTATATCTGCACTTTTACTATCGTAATTGTCATTTACTGATATAAATCTTATACCGTTTTCCGGAAATATTCTTTGAATATATTTTCCAGCTTCTATATAATCTCTTCCGAATCTCGATAAGTCCTTTACAATAATTGTATTGAACTTTCTATCATAGGCAGCCTTTATCATTTCTTTAAAATTGGGACGATCAAAATTTGCACCTGAATACCCATCATCCACATACTCTTTGACAATTGTAATTTGATTTTTTCTTGCATAAGAGTTTATAATTTCTCTTTGATTGGATATAGAGTCACTTTCTGTTTTTTCGCCATCTTCTTTTGATAATCTTAAATACATAACTGCCAAATTTTCTTTTGCTAAATTGTTTTTAAACATAAAAAAGCCTCCTTTAATTCAATTTACATACAATAAATCGAACCAAGGTAAGGCTTCCACAAAAATATTATAACGCTCCTTATATTTTTTGTCAGCCCCTAATAGACAGAAAATTTTTCTTTGATGTATTCCTCTACTAAATTTTCTAAGCTAAATCCATTTTCATTAAATTTAACTTCTATGTTCCAACCATCAATTTGATTTATCATCTGTTTATCTTTTTTATCTGTTTTCATTTCTGTATTTATATTATGTTCATCACACATAATATCTTCTCCTTATCTTCAATATTTTTAAGTTTTTTGACATTAACAGGCGTGTAGGTCACGACATTGGAATTTCACCACCGCCCCTTTTCAAGATGAGCCGGCAACAACTGTAGAAGTATCATTATCCCCATTTGCTTCAATGCATCAGTTTCCTAGGCTGAATATATAATTTCTTTTTATCGCTCGTTTTCTTTTATCCTTCTTTTAACTAGAGTATTTATTTAAACCGAAATCCTTATCAGCAGAAATGTCATGGCGAAGAAATTATAAAGCTCCACAAATGGTTAATGTCCTGTCTTGGTCTATTCAGTTGTCAAGGTTCAAATTTCTATTAATTTCTTTTATATATAAAAGAGGACAAAATTCCCCTCACTTTATAAAGGAAAATTTGCCCTCTTTGGTAACCATAATTTATAGTTCTTCTATAAATTTCTTTAGTTTTTCTAAAATTTTATCTCGTCTTTTAATTAAAGTTGGATGTGAGATATTTTGAGTCTTCGCTACTGCACGAAGTGTTTCATCATTGAAATATAATCTTTCAATTATTTCCCGTTCCTCCTCATTTAACTTTAACATAGCATTTCTTAGTGCTTCAATCATCATTTGTGTTGCGACAACTTTTTCTACATCAACATTTTTATCTTCTAGATTATTTTCAAAATTCCCATCGTGATTTAGAGACGAAAAAATAGCAAGTGGTTTTTCTTGTCCACCTGCTCTAAATATTTTTCATGTTCTCTTTCTTGCCAGTAGGCTTTGTATATCTGCTCACTTACTTTGATTTTTTGTCCACCGACATAAAGGTAATATTCTTTTGTCATTTATGTTTCCTCCATTCTTTTTTTGTCTTTATGTTTTCAGACAAAAAAAGGAGGACTCCTGCTCTTGGGCATGGTTAGTCCTCTAGAATGAAAGAAACTCTTTCTAATAGTAATTGTATTTAATTTTTTAACTGAGTTATCTAACTTGTAAATAGTGTAAACCAAAGAAAAAAGGTAAATGTACTTTAATTATATTTATTTGCATATTTCCCTCCATTCTTTTAAATAAACCCACTTATTATTCATTACTTGAATTTTTCAAACTAATTTTATCCATCCTATTTAATTCCCCAAACATCATTACTACACCAGCTATTATCATAATTAAATCTACAAGGGGTTCTGCAAACCATACTGCTTTAACTCCAAATATCATTGGTAAAATAATCATGGCAGGTACGAATAAAAATAACTGTCTTAGCATTACTATTATGCCGGCTTTTTTAGCGTTTCCTATTGATTGGAAGAATGTTATAGTCATTACCATTACTCCATATAGAATAAAGATAGAATAAAATAGTCTAAAGTTTCCTATTCCCTGAGTTATAATACTTTCTTCTACTCCAAATAAAGAAAG
>NZ_HE978616.1:0-1468 GCF_000307225.1 Anaerococcus vaginalis | reverse complement strand
CAAGATAGCATTTGTATCTCCTCCATATTTAAACGACATTTTATATAGCATTGTTTGTTGAATCATAAATAAAATTTGCATCATCATAGCAGATGAACCTACGCCAAACATTTCTTTTTTTATTTCCTGATCAGGTTTGATTTTATTTATTTTTACTGCTTTACTTTTGTATTTGAAGTAATGGAGTGTTATTATTGCTTGAACAAATTGTGCTGTAATAGTTGCAAGTGCAGCCCCTTCAATTGCATATTTTCCCATTAATTTCATTAGAATGGGATCAAGAATTATGTTTAAAAAAGCCCCTAGCCCCATAATAAGCATTGCTTTTTTCATTAATCCTTCTCCACGCATAACCATGTTTGCTGATTGAGTAAAGTTTACAAATAAAGAACCAAGGAAAATTACTCGTAAATATCTGATACCATATTCTTTAATTTCTCCACTTGCTCCAACCATATCTAAAAAATGTGGTGCAAGTAAAATTCCGCCTATTGTAATAATTGATGAGAATAGAATAACCCAAAAGATTAAATTCCCCATAATTTTATCAACTGTTTTTTTGTCGCCCTTTCCTATAGCTCTTGATAAAACCGATGCTGAACCTACACCAATAAGTGTAGATACACCACTATTGAAAAATGTAAGTGGCATAGCTACACCACAAGCTGTCATTGCTGTTTGTCCTATAATATTTCCTGCAAAAATTCCATCCATTAGTGGATAAAGACCTATTACTATCATTCCTATTACAGCAGGGACAGATAATTGAAAAAGTAAATCTATAGGTCTTTTTGTTAATAATTGTTCTTTCATATCTTGTTTCATAAAATCATCCTCTATTAAATTTTATTCAATTTTCCAACCAGTAGCTTTTTCTCTTTTCTCAATAAAGCTCTTGTATATGTGTGATTTTTCCATAAGCTCTTTATGTTTACCAATACTTTCAATATTTCCTTTATCCATAACAACAATTTGATCAGCATTTTTAATAGTTTCAAGTTTATGTGCAATCACAATTACAGTTTTATCTTTTAACAAATTGTTTAAAGCAGTTATAAGTTGTTGTTCATTTTCTGGATCTACACTTGAAGTAGCTTCGTCAAGAATAACAATTCTGCTTGGTTTTAGCATAGCTCTTGCTATAGATATTCTCTGACGCTCTCCTCCAGATAAATTTGAACCACCCTCTTGTAAAACTGTGTCATAACCATCTGACAACTTCATAATAAATTCATGACACTGTGCTTGCTTAGCAACATTAATAACTTCCTCATCACTAGCTTCTGGATTTCCGAACTTAATGTTGTTTTTTATAGTGTCATCAAATAAATAGACGTCTTGAAAAACAAAAGTGAAATTAGATAACAGATTGTCATACCTAAAATCTTTTATGTTATTATCATCAATCAATATTTCTCCAGAATCTACATCCCAAAATCTAGCTATCAAATTGCAAAGTGTTGTTTTT